>NZ_JAKGBD010000003.1:0-567095 GCF_021532535.1 Pseudoalteromonas sp. DL2-H2.2
CAGTGAGGTTTTTGCCGTCCTGGAGCGCTTTCAATACAGAATCTAAATCAAATTTTTGTGTAGTCATGAGTCATTTCTCTTTTTGCATCTTAACTTATCGAAATGACACAGAAAATTGAACACTACCGCCTATGAGCTTCTAAAGCAAAAACGATATCAAAGGCGTCTCAAAAACCCCGTTAACTCTTTACGCAGCCGCTGATGCTGCATCGGTTGGTGTTGCTGACCGAAGAGTTCTCTTTGGCGATAATCGAGTTTACTGTTGCGCCTGGCCCAGCGTCGGCGCTCGTCTATGGTATCCAGTACCAGAGGGCTGTCGAAGGTGTAGAAGACATCCAGCAGCGCCGGGGTCACCAGCGATAAGCTGGCGGGCAGATGGCTGTTACGCTGTGCATTAGCCAGCTGAGCACTGACAGTAACCAGTGCATCGACACGCACGTTGGGTAAAGTGGCCAGGTACTCGGCAAACAGGCCGGCACTGTTACCAAATGCCACAATGGCAATGTGCTCGTTTTGACGTAAGGCCAGTGTTTTATACAGAGCCTCAAAGCGCGCGACCAGCGCGGCTTTGTAATTGTCCAGCGCCAGTTCACTCAGCACCGGGATGGCGGCACTTTTTACCTCGTTTGGTGCCTCTTCGATTATGCCCGTTGCAATATCGCCGCTGTCAATCAGGTCGGGCATCGGCAGGGTATAGGTGTCGTAACCATCATCTGTCAGCGTTTGGTGTAAGTAACTCAGGCCATTGTTGTAGAGCTGACTTTGTTCAAGTCCGGGGAGTAATACTATGATACCGCGCTTGGGGGCCGCCATATACTCAGAGAATAACACGGCTATCTCTTGCTCTTCATCTTTGATGGTCAGCAGCTTTTCGCTGCTTAGCCAGTAGCGCAAGTCGCTGTCAAATTGTGAGGATTTACTCGGTGGCGGCTGATGCTCTGCGGTATGGGCCTCGCCAGCCATTGTCAGACTAAACAACAAGCTGAAGATCACAAGTAACCGGGAGTTTGTAAACATATTGCGCGCACCTTACCTTTCTTTGCCCTGTTATCGGCAATTTCCCGCAAAGCTTGAGCCCATTGTGAGCGCTGCTATGTGCAGCGTCACAAAATTTCGGTAAACTCGTGCCGAAAAAAATCGATGGAGAGTGCTTTGAGCAATAAAACTGACAGCAAACGTGATTTTATCTGGTTGTTTTTTAAAGGGGCTGGTATGGGCGCCGCCGATGTTGTTCCGGGTGTTTCCGGTGGTACGATTGCCTTTATTACCGGCATTTATGCCCGCCTGCTCGGGGCAATCAAAAGTGTCAACCTGGATGCCATCAAAACCCTTAAAACGGACGGGTTTAAGGCGGCGTGGCGACATATAGACGGCACCTTCTTGTTGGTTTTGTTTAGTGGCTTGCTCACCAGTGCTGCATCTCTGGCTAAGCTCATCACCTATTTGCTTGAGCATCACCAGTTGTATGTCTGGTCTTTCTTTTTTGGTCTGATCATCGCCTCGTTTGTTCATGTTGGTAAGCAGGTGACTCGCTGGCATATGCCGACTGTCGCTGCGTGCCTGGCAGGGGCGGCTATCGCCTATACCATTACTTCTTTGGCGCCTGCCGAAGCTGTACCGCAAACCTGGTACTATTTTGCCGCCGGCGCAATCGCAATTTGTGCCATGATCCTGCCCGGCATTTCTGGCAGTTTTATCCTGTTACTGCTGGGGATGTACGGACATGTATTGAGTGCGGTTAATGAGATGCAAGTCATGCTAATTGCGCTGTTTCTGGGCGGGTGTGTTGTCGGCCTGATGGCGTTTTCGCGGTTGTTGTCATGGCTGCTGAGTCGCTTTGAGCAGGTCACGTTTGCATTGCTGTGTGGCTTTTTGCTCGGCTCGTTGAACTTGCTGTGGCCCTGGAAGCAGGTATTGACCAGCTATACCAATTCTAAAGGGGTTGAAAAGCCCCTGATGCAGGCGAACGTACTGCCAGCAGAGTTTGCCCGGTTAACCTCTCAGGACCCTCAGGTTTTGGCTTGTGTGTCTCTGGCGGTAGCGGGGCTGGCACTGATCCTGCTGATCGAATGGATAAGTGGTAAAGACGCGTAATTTCGTCAACCTAGTGGTCAACTGATAAAATTTCATGCTCTTTTCATACGGGCGTGTGACACTGTTCACACGCCCGTTTTTGTTGGATATCAGAGGCGTGCATGACTGGGTGTGAGAGGGGTTTAGACTTGTGTCGAATGCAGATAAGACAAAAAATATGCTATCAAATAGCCGCGCTCAAATTAACCAAGTTTTAACTCTGTTTCGGATCTGATAACTCATGAAAAACTCGCTTTACGCTCTGCTCGCCTTACTCTGTGTGCTTTGGCACCCGGTGGCCTTATCGGCTGCTGCAAATCATGTTGCAACCCCCATAGATCTCACCTCGGCCACCCTTGGCTGGATCTGTATCGCCATCTTTGTATTGGCCTATATTCTGGTCATGCTGGAAGAGAAGCTGCATATGCGTAAATCTAAGCCTGTGCTGGTGGCGGCAGGGTTGATCTGGATGTTGATCGGTGGCTATTACGTCATGAATGAGACTCCTGAGCTGACCGAGCATGCTTTTCGCCATAATCTGCTTGAGTTTTCGGAGTTGATGCTGTTTTTGCTGGTCGCGATGACCTATATCAATGCCATGGAGGAGCGCCGTTTGTTCGATGCGCTGCGGGTGTGGATGGTGCGTCGTGGCTTTAGCTTTCGTGCCTTGTTTTGGCTCAGCGGGCTACTGGCCTTTGTGATATCACCGATTGCCGATAACCTGACCACCGCTTTGCTGATGTGTGCGGTTGCGATGAAGGTGGGGCAGGGTGATAAGCAGTTTATTAACCTCAGCTGCATTAATATCGTTGTGGCAGCCAATGCCGGTGGCGCGTTTAGCCCCTTTGGCGATATCACCACGCTGATGGTGTGGCAGGCCGGTATCGTCCATTTTGCTGAATTCTTTTCGTTGTTTTTCCCGGCACTGGCGAATTACCTGGTGCCAGCTTTGATCATGAGTTTGTTTGTCAAGAATAAGAAGCCAGCGGCAAGTGATGAACAAATTGAGCTAAAACGCGGCGCAAGGCGCATTATGGTGCTCTTTTTGGTCACCATTGCCACGGCGGTTTCCTGCCATAGCCTGCTACATCTGCCTCCTGTGCTGGGGATGATGATGGGCCTGGGCTACCTGCAATTCTTTGGCTACTTCTTGCGTACCACCTTGCCCAATTCTCTGGATAAAAAGCGTGCTGCGGCGCAGCAGGCAGGCGATCAGGAGCGTTTACAGGCGCTTGGTAACGTGGTGCCCTTTGATGTTTTTGCCAAAGTGTCGCGGGCCGAGTGGGATACCTTGTTATTTTTCTACGGCATTGTTATGTGTGTGGGCGGGTTAGGGTTTCTGGGTTATCTGAGCCTGATGTCTGAAGTGCTTTATGGCGGCTGGTCTGCAACCGCCGCTAACGTGTTCCTGGGGGTGGTATCCGCCGTGGTGGATAATATTCCGGTGATGTTTGCGGTGCTCTCAATGCAACCCGAGATGTCACATGGTCAGTGGTTACTGATCACTTTGACCGCTGGCGTGGGCGGCAGCTTACTGTCCATCGGCTCAGCAGCGGGGGTGGCGTTAATGGGTCAGGCCAGAGGCTATTATACATTCTTTGGCCACCTCAAATGGACGCCAGTCATTGCATTGGGCTATGCCGCCAGCATCCTGGTTCACTTGTGGTTAAACGCCGAGCTATTCACTGTGTTTGATTAGATACTCGGTGAGTACGTCTTCGTGTGCCGCCACCCAGCGGCCATTGACCGGCTTGGCATCATGGATAGCCCCGCTGAGCGGCACAGCTTGTAAGGTGCTGCCCTGTTTACCTATCATGATTTTATCCTGGTTGCGGCTGACGGCATTTACCGCCTCCAGTCCTAACTCTGTGGCCAGCAGGCGATCTTCCGGCGCGGGGCTGCCACCACGCTGAATATGCCCCAATACACACACGGCACTGTCAATACCAGCTTGTTCGGCCAGTTGTGCTTTAAGTGCCTGAGGTCCACCCGGCCAGAGGTTTTCGGCAAGCACAATCACAAAGCTGTCGTGGTTATGTTGCTGCTGCACCTGGATCTGTGAGATCAGTCGTGCCAGCTGAGGCGCGGTATCGGCGGGATCACAGTTTTCGAATGACAGGATGGCTTCTGCGCCCGTTGCCAGCCCAACGTTAAAGGCAATATGACCACTGTGCCGCCCCATGACCTCAACAATAAACACCCGCTCGAAGGCGTTGGCGGTATCACGTATTTTATCTATCGCATGGGTGGCGGTCGTCACCGCGGTGGCAAAGCCTATGGTGTTGTCGCTACCCGCCAGGTCATTATCAATGGTGCCGGGCAGACCGATGACCTGACCCTCCCAGTGCGCCTTGAGCGCCTCCAGGCCTCTGAATGAGCCGTCCCCGCCAATCACTATAAGGGCATCAATCTGGTGTTTTCTGAGCGTGTTAGCAGCTTGCTTTGGGCCCTTTGGATCGCACATTGCCGGACAGCGGGCACTTTTTAAAATCGTACCGCCAAATTGCAGGATGTTACCGACATCAGCATGTGTCAGCGCTTGCCATTCATCGTTGAGCAGGCCGTTGTAGCCATGGAAAAAGCCCATACACTCATACTGATGGTGCTGGCAGCTGTGAACTATCGCGCGGATGGCGGCGTTCATGCCGGGGGCATCGCCCCCGCTGGTGAGTAGTGCAATTTTGGTCATTCAGAACCCTGTACTGTGGCTGAGCTATACACTGGGTAATGTACAGCAGGGAACAGCCACAGCACAAGACGAGCGGTTTTACTTCTGAGTCAGCGACCAGATAGCAATACTGCCCGAAATTTCATTGCCAACAATCAACAAAGGTGTGTCGGTGGGGCTTTGCTCGGCACTGACAAAGGTCATGCCTTCTGGTGCCAGATCACCTGAAATATCCGCGCCTTCCTCAAGTCCCCGGTTGATGAGATAAGTCGTGAAGGTGACATTAAACGGATTGGTGACATCATAGACCAGGATGCTGCCCATGCGCTCAAGCCCGACAAAGGCATAAGTGCGCTCACCAATCTGTCCCAGTGTCAGCGCTTCTGGCTCTGCACCTTTGGCGTCTGAGCGGGTGTCTCCTTCGTTGGTATCTTCATCGTTATTGAACTGTGCGCCATGCAGCGCCGAGGTGATCCGCACCACTTCATCGCCGGAGTCGAATACCCGGGCACCATTTTGATCCCAGATAGAGAACGAGCGTGCGCCATAGGTGTAGAGTTTTTCGTATTGACCGTCATTGTCCTGATCGCCCATCACTGTAGTGACTTTTAGGCGACCCAGGTCGTCGTTGTCATTGTTGATATATGAAAAGTTATCCGCCAGGGTAAGGTCTTTGGCTCGGATCTCGTCGGTATAGGCCAGACAGCCATCATCCTCGTCGTAATCCAGCCCGCCATTGGCCGTACACTCGGCTTCATCGGCTGCGGGGAAGAAATACTCGCGCCCGTCGCCCTCGTTAGCCGTGACAATAAAGTTGGCACCCTGCCACTGGTAGGTGGCAATGGAATCCGGCTGGTACATGCCGTATAACCCCGGGTAGCGACGCAGGTTAATGCCGTCATCTTTGTCGGACGCATCCAGCGTCCATTTACCCCAGTCTTTATAACCTAAGCCTTTTATTGTTAGTGAGTTATCACTTAAGTCAACAACGGCCAGTGCATTGTTTTCTTGCAGTGACACATAGGCATAGCGGTTGTCTTTACTGACCGTGACGTATTCAGGCTCAAGGTCCATCGCAACGCTGGTATTGATTGCCTGTCCTTTGATGGTGCGCCCGGTTGGGTTAGCGAAGACCACACCTTGCGCCTGTAACTGGGCTTGCTGATCATTAAAGGCTTCGAAGCCTAACAATGTGGCCTGACTGGCAACCTGCCCGTCGTTGATGTCGATAATCGCGATACTGCCTTGTGGGTCAACACTGTAATCACCTGCCGGTTCACCTTCATTGGCGACCAGGATTTTGCTGCCGTCCTGGTTAAAAGTGACCATATCAGGCAGGTATCCGACTTCGACAGACTTCAGTAGCTGAGGCGTTTGTTCGGCAATATTGTAGACCAATACAAACCCGGTTTCGCCGGTCGCACGTGCCATCGCAACGGCAAGCATATCGCCATGAATGGCCAGGCTGTTTGCATCGGCTGCCACCACTTCACTGACTGCAATGGTTTGGGTGACTGTTAAATTGGTGTTTGTGACCACTCCCTGGTTGTCTTTGCTGAGTTTATCCGCATCGATCTGCGCTGCTGCAATGATGGCAATTTGCGGTGTGTCGCCTGAGCTATCAAGTGCAAAGATACGTTGGCTTGCTCCATGGTAAGCGACGATTTCGGCAGCCCCTTCCGGACTTGCCACGTTCAACACGGCCCGGCCAACGAGTTGTGCCGACAAGTCGCCACTCATGCGTGCACCATTTTCTCCCTGTGGGCCTTGTATACCCGGTTCACCCTGTGCGCCGGCGTCTCCTTTATCGCCTTTATCGCCTTTATCGCCGGGTTGTCCTGCCTGGCCGGTTTCACCTTGCAGGCCTTGTTCGCCTTGTTTACCTGTTTGTCCGTCGTCGCCATCCAGGGCACAGCCACTGAGCAAGCCCAATAGCGTTAGTGAGATCAGTGTTTTTTTCATTGTCTTTATTCTGCGTTGTGGAAATCACAGTGATTAAAACAGGGATAATTGACATCAGAATGACAAAGGCGGTTTAAAGAAAAGGAGAGAGAAAATGGCCCTCGCACCGGGTGCGAGGGAAACCAATAATGACGGCCACTCTAAGATTGAGTGATACGGTCAAGCTCTGCGCGTTGCGCGCTGGGTAAGTTATCAACCACTATCTGATAGGAGTCATCTATCATGCGTTTGATCTCTTCTTCCGGGATGCTGCCATCTAATATGATGGTGTTCCAAAGTCGTTTATTCATGTGATAACCCGGCACAATTGCAGCGTACTTGTCACGTAACAATAGCGCTTCATCCGGATCACATTTTAGGTTAAGCCACCACACTGGCTCACCATTCTCACCCATTTGACCCTCTTTCCCTTCATATAAGGTAGCAAACATCTTGTGCTGTACCTTGTAAACGTCCACGTCCTGTGCAAACGGTTTTGTGATAAAGGTCCCAGGCTTAGCCTGTAAATACTCATGTACGAATTTCTGATCCATAGCCCGTGTCCTTGAAATAACAAATTAAATTAACAAAACATGGGGCTGATTTTAGCAGCTTTTGTGAGATTTCTGTAATTGGGAATAAGTAAAAACTATCAGTCAGTTAAGACCAAATAGGAATATACCTGAATAACCTTATCTAAGCTGCGCAACAATATCAGTATATTTCACTCGAACGAGAAAAATACGTCTTAAACCGCACAGAGGTTAACCAGTCCATTTATCTTTACAGTTCCAATTTCAAATCTGCTCAAGGAGGAGTTTACTCCCACTCTTTGACTGCTAACCACACCATGACCAAATGACAAATGCCCACTTCATTAAACATTCATCCGACTGTGGGTATGTTCCACATACGGTGAAAGTGCAATCAAATTGGCACGCATAAGCTTACAATCCCGTTCGGCTTACCCTAAGTGTAGGAAAATCAAACCGGATCGCCAGCAAAAGTAGCGGGTGTTCAGATCTGCCCAAGATCCAATGCACTATTTTGCTTCGCTTATATCAGCGTCAAAACAAATAATGCTTATTTAAAATAATAAGTTAGCGATTATTTGTTCACTCAGGAGAGCGCTCTTACAGCTGCCTGAATGAGAAACCAAGCGTTTCTGGGGACGTATTAAATTAAATAATGCAATATTTTGCAACAATTTAAGTGTTTTTGCGTGCTTTTTAGACTTATTGTACACTATGCGAGAAAAAAATTACCCATTTACTTAACGTGTCTCAGTGCATGGCTTAACGGGTACATCTAGAACGAGATTACGGAGGCTGAGTGCTGGTATTGTACGTTGTATTAATGTGCCTGGGTGGGCTGCTGATGCTCAATGAATTGCGCTGTACCGGGGTTACAAGGCGTTCCTGGGTGCTTTTAGCTGCGTTAGCTGGGCCTATGGTATGGATCTTGTTTCGGGCGCACTATCGGCTGGCCTGGCTCAGGCGAGTCGGGCAAAGTTATTCAGTGCTGCGCGCCTGAATGAGGAAGGATAATCGTTTGGTGCTTGTTAATTAACCAACTGCAAAGCGGGCTTTTCGCTGTGCTGAGAGCGGAGAAACTGTTCAAACTCCTGGGCTGAAAGTGGTTTGGCGTAGTAGTAACCCTGGATCGTCTGACAGTTCAGGCGCTGTAATTGATGCAGCTGCTCTTCATGCTCAACCCCCTCCGCCACCACGTGAAGGCCCAGGTTATGTGCAATCGTGACTATCGAGTCTACCATGTTACAGCCGCGCTCTGTGTTCATATCATCCACAAATGCTTTGTCTACTTTGAGGGTATTCAGCGGAAACTGCTTGAGATAGGCGAGCGAGGAGTAACCGGTGCCAAAATCATCCATGGCCAGGTGGATCCCGCGTGAGCTTAAAGAGCGCATAATTGAAATTGCTTCTTGTGGATCATCCATAACCGTCCCTTCCGTAATTTCCAGCTCGAGAAAATAAGAAGGAAGTTGATTCTTTTGCAAGATGAGGTCTATCCGCGCGGTGAGGTCGGGCAAACTAAACTGTCTGGCTGACAGGTTTACCGCAACCCGGCCGTTGAACAGGCCCTGATCTATCCAGCGTTTGACATCTTTACACGCTTTATCTAGTACTACTTCACCTATTTCGACAATCTGACCGGTTTCCTCTGCAATGGGAATAAACAGCCCCGGACTGATCACGCCTTTTTTGGGGGTAATGAAACGCACCAGCGCTTCCATGCCAACCAGAGCACCTGTGGCAATGTCCATTTTGGGTTGGTAATACACCACAAAGTGGTCTTCTTTTAATCCAAAGCGCATGAGGTTTTCAATTTGCAGGCGTTTAACTGCTTGCTCATTCATAGAGTCATTGAAAAACAGGTAGTGGTTACCTTTTTGTTTGGCATGATACATGGCGGTATCGGCATTTTTGAGCAAGATCTCTGGTGTACTGCCGTCTTCCGGGAATAACACTATGCCTACCGAGGAGGTGATCACCAGCTCATGATTGGCCATTTTAAACGGGGTCGCGATAACGGCCAGAAACTGCTTAGCGGCCTTGGTAATGGTATGAATGTCATTGGTGCCCGACATCACCAGGGCGAACTCGTCGCCCCCCAGGCGGTAAAAGGTATCCTGCTGGCGACACAATTTATTAAGTCGCATGGCCAGTTTTGCCAGCAAGCTGTCACCCAGCTGGTGGCCAAGGGAGTCGTTAATTTTTTTAAAGTTATCTAAGTCAAAAACCAGCAACGCGTGATCGCGCTTCTGGTCAACCAGCTTTTTCAAGTTTGTGAAGAACAGGTTGCGGTTTGGCAGGCCCGTGGTGCGGTCGCGGTTCGACAAGTTATGGAGTTGCGATTCGGCTTTTTTGCGTTCGGTCAGATCGGAAAAGACCACAACATAATTGGTGATGTGGCCGTGATTGTTCTTAATCTCATCAATGGAGATCTCGATTGGCAGCATAGTGCCTGTCTGATCGTATAGCTTCAGCTCTTCTTGCCAGTGTTCGCTCTTTTTTAATGCCGCCTTAATTTGGCGGATAAACTGAGCATCATATCCGGGAAGCTTAAACTCGGTATTAATATACTGCTCTCGCACGCCGCCGAAAATACGAATATAACTTGGATTCAAATCAACCAGCCTGAAAGTGTGGTCGTAGATGGCAATGGCGTCGGTCAGAGATTCTACGCACTTAGCGAACAGGTTCAGGCGTTCTTCTGTGCTTTTAAGGTGGTTAATATCACGAATAGTGCCCGTCATGCGCAGTGGGTTAAGGTTTTCATCTTTTGCGATGATTTTGCCCTTATCCAGCACCCAGTGATATTGGTTCAGGCTGTTCCTAACCCGGTAGGTGGCCTCGAAGAAGGCGGTTTTTTCTGCGAAATGTAACTTTAACTGTTTTTCTACCAGTGGCAGGTCCTGAGGGTGGATCAAGCTGGCGTTGGGGATGAGGTGAGTGCCTGGGGTGGTGTCCATCATAAACTTGTCGTTTATACGATTGATTTCGCCACTGCGAATGTTCCAGTCCCAGAGTGTATCGCCGCTGCCTTCGACCGTGCTTTTAAGACGTTGCTCTGAATGGCGAAGTGCCCTCAGTGCGCGTTTTGTATTGTGATTCGAGACTGCCAGATAGAGCAAAGTTGCAGCTGTGACGACGCCCACCAAAATAATCAGTGTCAAATGTTGATTTTGCATAATACCTGTGGGCAAGGGCGCACTCATGGTCGGCCAGGCCAGAAGCAACAAAATAGATGTAATTGTTTTTATAGTTGTTGTTTTCGTCATAAGGCTTAAAGAGTCAATTACAATTGCTAATCTAATCTAAGCCCCAGGCAGAGTCAAAAAGAAACTCAGAAAAAATCCCTATTTTCGGGCCCAGCTGGCATGTCTGAGTGAATTTTACGCACTAAGAGCGCGTGATAGCTGGCTGTTGACGGCGTGTGAGACAGGTCCGACAGCAGAGCCCGACACAGCGGCGCCTGTTGACAAAGGCGCTGAACTGTTGCGGGCAGGGGTTAATTACATTTGAGCGTGATCCTGGCACGCTCGATTGAGAGCAGTTTGATTATATCCTGTTTTAGGGTGTCAAAGGTGAGCGCATCGAGCGCTGCTATCAGCTTCTCTTGCATCGCAAAGGTGTGATCATCGGTGCCAATGGCTATCCACAAACGCTGTGAGCGCAGCCGCAGGTTTTTGTCCTTTTCTGCAATTTGCGCGTGCAATGCCGCTTTCACTTGCGTCCATTGAGTGGCTTCATAGCTATCCAGCTGGGCAATTAAATCCGCCATGTATTGATGGTGACGTTGCAATAAAGTCTCACTGTCATAACTGGATGACTGTACATAAAAGGCAATGCCGGCTCGGGTATTAAAGGGGGCGTAGCCCGCACCAACCAGATACCCCAGCTGCTGCTGTGTACGCAGAGACTCAAAATAATCCTGACTGACCAGCTGATTAAACGCCATCACTTTGACTTTATCTTCGACACTGGCAGTGGGGGCCTGAATATACTCAACGAATGCGTGCTCCGCACCAGGTTTTTCAATGTGTACTTGCTGGTGCGAAGTGATTGGGTTGAGCGGTTTTTTCAGGTCGTCGAGAATTTCACTGTAGGCAAACAGAGCATGAAGCTGTTTTTGCATGTCGAGGGCATGATCCAGCTGCCAGTTGCCGTGCATAAAGGCCTTAATATGGATGGCCTTAAAAAAGTCTTCGCGAAACAGGCAAAACTCATTGAAGCTGATATTTTTTAGCGCCTTGGCCAGCTGTTCTGGGGTTGGGTTCCACGGCATCAGGTGTGCGCCTAATAAGCTGAACAGCTCACTGACGGGTTTACTCTTATTGTGGTTTTTCCAGTGCCGGATCAGTTGCTTCTTGTATTCAGCAAAGCGGGTTGCGCTAATAGGTTGTTTTAGCAAGGCTTCGACCAGCTGTAGCACCAGTTTGAGCTGACTGGCAGACAAACCGGCGGTTTGCAATGTTAAGCCGCCCTGATGAGAGCTGAGGTGGTAGCTTAAACCAGCCAGTTCAGCGGCATAAAATTGCTCGGCAACACTGTCCATAAACAAGTCGGCAAACAGCCGGGTCATCGCCATACTCTTGTGGCTTTCGACTGAACGTTGAGAATCTATCTCTAAGTAGAAGTGGCCTTTAGTGACACGAAAGCGGGTGTCCTGTTTAAACCAGAAGGCAAACCCGGGTCTGTCGGTGAGCAGAGTCGGTGTTTTGCGGCCCGGCTCTATGTCGTACAGGCGGTTCTCGAACGCCAGGTAAGGGTTCGCTGCGGGCAAGCGCATCTCGGGCAGCGGTGTGGTAATGCTTGCGAGGGTTTGCAGCCATTCGGCACTGATCCGCTCGACCTGGTACGGCGTGTTATACCATTGTGCGACCTTACGGGTGGCATCGTTCTCACACGTGATGTCTGGGTGGATCAGGATCAGGCGCATATTGTGCGGTGACAACAGGCCCATAAGCTCCTCATGCAGGGCATGATTGAAGGCGGTCATACAGTAATCACCGTACAGGATGTCGTCGTCATCATAATGGTGCATATTGATGCTCAGGGCGCTGACCCAGTCGAGCAGTTTACTTTGCTCCTGGTTTTCAAACGCCAGTTCCAGCAGTCGCTTTTTATCTTCATACAGCGCCGGTAAAGACGCGAGTTGCTCGGTTATCAGACTGATGTACTCAAATAGCATCTCGACGATGTCTTCATAGTATTCAATGCCATCGTCGGTCAGTGCGAAACTGATATTAAAGTCTTTAAAGTTACTGCCATCAACACCGCCGCCTGCGGAGAGGGCATTGATCCAGCCATTTTTCTTTAAAATAGCGTACAGCGAGCCATCGCCTTCATAACCCAGCAAGTGAGCCAAAAAGCTCAGGCTTTTAAACTTATAAAGGCGCTCAACATCGGGCATGGCAAAGCTGACAATCAGCTTTTGCATGTGTTTGCGCGGCTCTATATGTAGCAGCAGTCCCAGGTCCTGCTGGCGATATAAGGGGACCTGAATGGGTGGCTTTGGTGTGTTATTCCCGTTAATGGCACTAAAGTAACGATTTGCCAGCCTGGCCAGCTCATCCAGACTATGAGGCCCGGCTAACACGAGCGTCATCCACTGTGCCTGATAATGGGCGCCAAAGAAGGCTTCTATCTCTTGTTTAAAGTCGCCGCTGTGGTCGGCCAGCGTGTTATGGTTACCCACAGAGAACTTGGCAAACGGGTGGGCGGGGTTGACGGTCTCTTTGTGGACCTGAATGATCCGACGGTTATCATCTTTAACCTTGAGGTTAAACTCAGAGTCAATGGCATTGCGCTCATCCTGCAGCGCGTCCTCAGTAAACAGGGGGGCGTAGAAAAATTCACTGAACCGCTCCAGGGCCTGCTCAAACAGCGGGGCGCGGCAATCAAAAAAATAGCAGCTGTGTTCGGTGCCCGTCCAGGCATTACTTTGCCCACCGGCCTGGCTGACAAATTGCGAAAACTCTCCCCGAATAGGAAAACTTTGGGTACCAAGAAACAACATGTGCTCAACAAAGTGCGCCATGCCCTGACGGCTCAGCGGATCGTCGAAATGGCCAACATTGATGGCCAGTGAGGCGGCGGACTTATTGCTTGATGTATCTTCTACAAGGAGAATTTTAAGACCATTGTCCAGTGTCAGGTGACGATAATTTCTTTTATCATTATTACTCAGTTTCAATTGTGTGCCGCCGATATAATAGTTAGAGACGTGGCTGCTGTTTCCGTGCTACTACTGGCAACCGACACTCTGGGTCGTTGCGATAGCCGGTCACCTCTGAATTAGCCTGTATTTAAACTTAAGGTTTAGGTGCTTTTGTTTTAATATAGCGGACAATTTGGGGCAATAGCTACAGCTTGCTTTTAATTTTCTTGCCAACTTTCGGAGTGCTATGAAAACAATTCTGATCATGCGCCATGGCGAAGCGGGTCCTATGCAGGCCAACGATGCGGCCAGAACACTGACATCACGCGGTCATACTCAGGCTGTTGAGATGGGTCAGTGGCTAGCTCAACATTATCCACCACAGGCTGTTCTTGTGAGCCCCTATATCAGGGCGCAGCAGACGGCACAGGCAGTACTGCAAAATAACCCGGTATCGTTTGAGCAGACCTGCCAGGATATTGTGCCCAGTGGCAATGCTGCTGTGGCTGTCGACTACCTGGAAACTTTGATAAGCATGCACGACACCCTGGATACCTGGTTGGTTGTGGCGCATATGCCCATAGTCAGTTATTTGGTTGACCAGCTGGTACCGGGAGAAATGCCTATCTTTGCAACGGCCTCTGTTGCAGTGTTCCAGTATGACCCAGCAACACTTAAAAGTGACTTAGTAAAGCTAGTAAATCCAACAAGCTAATAATTTGACCCGGTGCGGTCTAATGTCCTCCTTTTCGTAACGGCGCTTTTATACAATGGCGTCGCTTTCATGACACCGGTTACCACCATTGGGCGGATGGTATCCGGTTGCATTATCTATAGTGACTAAACAAAGTATCTTGCTATGAGTCTGTCTGGCTCGCTTTGCTCTGCAAACGGGTAAGCTGTGCTTTATCAGACAATATTGTAGCGGGTGTTTGTTTTCTAGGGACGTCACTAACGGGTTGTTGATGAGAACGAGACAATGACACCTGTATTTCAATTCGGTAAATCCTTTTCCTGCCATCATATAGGCAAGAGTTTGGTAAGGACAAATGTCCTTGTTTTTAGGCTTTTTGTTGCGAAAAGTTGTTAACTCTTAGCTAACTTTCACGATATTTACAAAAATGTGGAAAATTTATATGCATAATTGCAGCAATTTGAAAATTTGCTGCTATAATTATGGCCGTCTCGTTCAGCCTCACATAGTCGCTTTGCACTCTCGCTAGTGAGGTCCGCGCTGCTCGTCATTTGCGCGTAAAATTGAGCGAACCAGCCATTGTGATACGGCGCCCAAATCAAAACCGTTGAACTCAAGAGTGCATATAAAAGGTTAAATCCCAACATGAAAGCAATGAAAAGATCTACGTTAGCAACTTTAATCAATGCGACGTTGTTCTCTGCTGTAGCAGGTACTTCATTCTCTACGCTTGCAGAAGAAGCGCAAGCTAAAAGCAATCAACTGGAAGTGATCCAAATCACCGCGCGTAAGCGTGTTGAGAACGCACAAGAAGTGCCAGTTTCTGTGTCTGCTTTACAAGGCGACAACCTGGATGCATACAGCTCAGCTGGTATGGATATCCGCTTTATGAATGCGAAGATCCCGAGTCTGTCGGTTGAATCTTCATTCGGACGTACATTCCCACGCTTTTATGTTCGTGGTCTGGGTAACACCGACTTCGATCTGAACGCCTCTCAGCCAGTTTCCTTGGTGGTTGACGAAGTGGTTCAGGAAAACCCCATTCTAAAAGGCTTCCCGGTATTTGATATTGCCCGCATAGAAGTATTGCGTGGTCCACAGGGAACGCTGTTTGGTCGTAACACGCCAGCAGGCCTGGTTAAGTTCGACAGCGTTAAACCAAGTCAGGAATTCGATGGCTATGCCGCGGTTTCTTACGGCAGCAACAGCTCAATTGACTTTGAGGGTGCGGCTGGTACCGGCTTGACAGATAAAATCTCTACCCGTGTGTCTGTATTGGTTCAGGACAAGCCTGACTATATCGATGTAAAAGCGCCTGGCTTTGAAAAAGAAGATTCACTGGGTGGCTACAACGAAATGGCTGCACGTGTACAATTTTTGTATGAAGGCGACGACTTCACTGGCCTGTTGAATTATCACGTACGTGACCTTGACGGTCGTCCAATCGCGTTCCGTGCTAACCTGATTGAGAAAGGCTCGAACAACATTAACCCATTGTACGATAACGATGTGGTTTATCAGGACGCAGCATCTCGTGCCACTCAACAAGTTGACACTCAGGGTCTGAGCCTGAAGCTTGAATGGGATCTGAAAGAGCACACCATTACTTCTATTAGTGGCTGGGAAAGTGCTGAAATTTACTCACGTGCAGACGTTGATGGTGGTTACGGTGGCTGGGCTGACGCAGACAAAGTACCTGTTGCTCAGGGCCCAGGTGTTATCTTCTTCCAGGCAGAAACTGCGGATGCCATTCCTGAACATGACCAGTATACTCAGGAACTACGCTTATCCAGTAATTTCTCTGGAGACTTTAACTACCAGGTTGGTCTATTCCTTTTCGAAGAAGACCTGACGATAGAAAGCTTTAACTTTGATACGTCTAAATTCGACGAGTCAACCGGCAACTACGGCTTGCAAACTGGTTATGTCGTGCAAGATCAGGAAACATCAGCATGGGCGCTATTTGGCTCGTTTGATTATACTGTTTCGGACCAACTGGATGTTACGCTTGGCTTACGTTATTCAGATGATGAAAAAGACTTCATGGCGAAGCGTACTTCAGACAATCTGCAACTAGGAGCCAACCCGAGCGACAGCCATGTGAGCTGGGACTTGAGCGCTACTTATAAGCTGACTGATGACGTTAACCTGTTTGGTCGTCTTGCTAACGGTTTCCGTGCACCGAGTGTACAAGGCCGTATCTTGTTTGGTAATGAAGTAACAGTCGCAGAATCTGAAACAGTTAACTCAATTGAGTTTGGTGTTAAGTCAGACGTTCTGGATGGCCAGGGCCGCGTGAATGCGACCGTATTCTACTTCCAGATGGACGACCAGCAACTGACTGCAGTAGGTGGTGGCGCTAACTTTAACCGTTTGATCAATGCTGATACAACCACAGGTTATGGTTTCGAAGTAGACAGTGAATGGGTACTAACGGACGAGTTGAATGCAACCTTCAATGTGAGCTACAACAAAACCGAGATTGACGATCCAACCTTGGCTGTAGAAGGGTGTGCACAATGTACGGTACTTGATCCACAAAACGAGCAAGGTCGTTACTTGTTAGACGGCAACAGCCTACCACATGCGCCAGAGTGGATCTCAAACGCTACTTTGCGTTACACCAAAGAGCTGGAAGGCGGTGAATTCTTTGTATACACCGACCTGTCTTATCGCAGTGAAATCGACTTCTTCTTGTACGAGTCGATTGAATTTAAAGGCGAAGCACTATTTGAAGCCGGTGTACGTGCGGGCTACGCGTGGAACTCGGGCGACAACGACTACGAAGTATCGGCATTCGTTCGTAACCTGTTCGATGAGCAGGTGGTTATCGGTGGTGTAGACTTTAACAACAACACAGGTATGCTGAACGAAGAGCGCTTTGTTGGTGCTGAGTTCAAAGTGAAATTCTTTTAATTTCACCCTAAATTAAACTGAAAACCCGTGAATGGTCGCCATTCACGGGTTTTTTTATTAATACTGTCATGCAACTAATCCCCGGGGCTGGTAAAGTACGGGGAAACACAGAGTTAAGAGGAAGAAAATATGTCCGCATTTTGGAATTACCGCGTTATCTATTGTGAAGCCAACAAAGATGCGCCAGAGCAGTATCAGGTACATGCGGTTGAATACAATGAAAATGGTAAGGCGGTCAACTGGTCAGAGACCGGTGAATCACCCTATGGTCAGAGTATTGATGACCTGAAAGCCGACTTCACCCGATTACAAACGGCATTCGATAAACCGGTACTTAAAGTAATACGCAAGCCACGCGGTTATGAGCTGGTAGAAAAAGACAGTGGTGAAGTTGCACACGAAACGCCACCTGCGAAGCCAGAATAATACCAATTTTACTTAATACCTGTTCAACTTGACGGAGCAAATATGACGCTAACTGTGTTAAAAATTTCTTATTTAGAACCTTTACCTAAGGTATGAGTTCGCAAATTTTTGCCTGGTTATCGAACATATTTTCTCGCCTCAAAATAGAACACTTAATTAAGCAAATTGGTATAATATAAAATGGAGCACTGATGAGTTTAAAGGCAATCTTATTCGACTTTGATGGAACGCTGGCGGATTCGGAAGCGCTCCATTATCACAGCTGGCTGCGCGTGCTGGCGCCTTTTGGCATAGAGTACAGCGAGCAGGCATTTTGTGATGAGTTTTCTGGCGTGCCCACGCTGAAAACTGCCCAGGTGCTGCGTGAGCGCCACCAATTGTCCTCAGATGCATCGACATTGTGTGAAGAAAAAAACCGCCTGTTTGTTGATACTGCGGCCACCATGCAACCCAGGCTGATGCCTTATGCACGTGAGATCCTTGAATTTGCTGCCCAGCAGGGCAAGCTGGCACTGGTGACTGGCAGCACCCGTGCAGAAGCCATTCCCGTATTAGAGCACTACAAGCTGGCGCACTTCTTTGACTGTATTGTTACTAAAGATGATGTGACTCAACCAAAACCCCATCCTGAACCTTATCAGCAGGCTTTGTGTTTATTGCAATTAGAGCCAGAGCAGGCCATTGCCATTGAAGACACCACAACCGGGCTGACTTCAGGGTGTGAAGCCGGATTACGGGTTATGGCTATTCCCAATCTGCATTCAGCAAAGCAGGACTTTTCCCGGGCGACCTGGCAAGTGTCATCACTACACGCGGCACAAGGGGTGCTGGCATCCTTATTCAGTCAAGATTGATCCGCACATGCATGGTGCGCTAATTTGCTGCTGGCGATTTTATCAGTCCGCGCTATGCTCATAGGGATGGAATAAACTAACCCCTGCCTACAAGGAGTGTAGCGATGAACACCAAACTGATTAGTTGGCTGCTGCTGGCGTGCCTGTGCCAGTTGCAATACACCTATGCAAACCCCACCCCTGCCGTGCAACTGGCCAAAGTGTACCAGGCACAACGGCCGGTCACGCATTACCTCAGTAGCGAAAAATTCGATGGCGTCAGAGCTATCTGGAATGGCAGGCAGCTGCTAACCCGTAGTGGCCAGCCTATTAATGCCCCACAGTGGTTTACCTCAGCTTTACCGGATATCGCGCTCGATGGAGAGCTGTGGGCCGGGTATGCGCGCTTTGAGTTTGTCAGTGCGGTGGTGCGTCGTCATCGGGCATCGGAGCAGGACTGGCGTCAGGTGCAGTATCTGATCTTTGATGCACCGTATATTGACGGCGCCTTTGAACAGCGATATCAGGCTTATAGCCGGCTGATCAAGACGCTTGGGCAGCCACATATTCGTGCGGTCAAACAACATCATTTTGCCACCAAGGCTGAGCTGGATGACTTTTTTGCGCAGGTTTTGGCACGCGGTGGCGAAGGGGTGATGCTGCATGAGCGCCAGGCGATCCACCAAAGCGGCCGAAGCTCGGCAATCCTGAAATATAAACCCTACTTTGACGCCGAGGCGCAAGTGATTGCGCATCTGCCGGGAAAAGGTAAATACCAGGGCATGATGGGAGCCATCCGGGTTAAAACTCCTGAGGGGATTGAATTTAAGATTGGCACCGGCTTTAGTGACGCGCAGCGCCGCGAGCCGCCTGAGATTGGCAGTCTGGTGACTTACCGCTATCAGGGAGTCACGAAATTTGGCAAGCCCAGGTTTGCGCGCTTTTTGCGTGTCAGGCAGCCTTTGTAAAAGGTGGGTGGCAATTCAGTTGCCCCAAGCTTTTACTTACCACCGCGCTGTGATACAGTGCGCGACCTTTTTTATGGTCGTGAGGTGACAAATGATAGCTGGATTTGATTACGGTAGCTCTAATTGCGCAATCGGTGTGATGGATAACGATAACGTGACGCTGGTACCGCTGGATCAGGGCAAGCCTTATCTGCCGTCTACGCTGTACGCACTTCACAACAGCCTGGTGAGCGAGTATGTGGCGCATAATCTGGCGGGCTCTGCCCTGGCTGCGGATTATCAGAGCGCACGTAAACCCTTATTAAACAGTGCTGCGATGGCACGACGAGAGCTGGATTTAGCACCCGGTGAGCAAGGCGTGTTTGTCGGGCAGCAGGCCATAGAAGAATATATTGCCTTTCCGGAAGAAGGGTATTTCGTCAAATCGCCCAAGTCTTTTTTTGGTGCCGTGGGTCTCAAGCCGGCGCAGCTGGCATTTTTTGAAGACATTGCCACGGCCATGATCATGGAGTTGAAGCGTCGTGCTGAGCACCACTTGCAGCAACCGCTTAGCCACACAGTGATTGGTCGTCCGGTCAACTTTCAGGCCATTGGCGGAGAGCAAAGCAACCGCCAGGCGATAGATATCCTCACGACGGCCGCAAAGCGCGCCGGATTTAAAGAGGTGGCGTTTTTGTATGAGCCGCTGGCTGCGGGGATCGATTACGAGTCGCGGCTGGACCAGGATCAGCAGGTACTGGTAGTGGACATTGGCGGTGGTACCAGTGATTGCTCGTTTGTGCAGATGGGACCGGGTTTTCGCGATAAAGCTGATCGTAGCGCCGATTTTCTGGCTCACACCGGCAAGCGCATAGGCGGGAACGACCTGGATATCGCGTTGGCTTTTCATACCCTGATGCCGGTTTGCGGTCTTGGCAGCCAGTTTACATCCGGCCTGCCGTTGCCAAACCCGCTGTTCTGGCAGGCATGCAAAATCAACGACATTCAGATGCAAAGTGATTTTTACAGCGCACAAATGCAGCGAGAGTTGAGCGGTATGCTCCGAGATGTCTGCGAGCCTGAAAAGCTCGAACGATTACTGAAAATTCAGCGCAGTAAGATGACCCATCAATTTGTCCGTCAGGGCGAGCTGGCCAAAATCGCGTTATCCGATCAGGATTCACACAGCGCGCAACTGGATTTTCTGGATATGGCCCTGAGTGTCGACATCAGTGCGCGGGAAATGGCTGAGTCGGTGGCCAGCTGTCTTGAGCAGGCAGCCGTGCTGGCTGAGCAGGCCATTGCGGATGCAGGCAGGCGTCCTGATGTGATTTATCTGACGGGCGGTAGCGCTCAGTCTCCGTTGTTAAAACTCGCGCTGCAGCAACGTCTGGGCGACATTCCTATGGTCAATGGCGATAACTTCGGTAGTGTGACCGCTGGCCTGACTAAATGGGCCAGCCGTTTATATCAATAAAAAACCGTTCTTATAGCGCCAGACGATCTGTCAGATATTGCTCGTAATCGGGCAGCTGGCGCTCAATGGGGGTGGTCATCATCATAGAAGACAACAACATATCTGCGGTCGTTTCATTACAGGCAACGGGGATGTTCCACACCGCGGCCAGCCTCAGTAGTGCCTTAACGTCCGGGTCGTGTGGCTGTGAAGCGAGCGGATCCCAGAAGAAAATCAGCATGTGAATTTCATTTTCAGCGATTTTGGCACCGAGCTGCTGATCGCCGCCCATCGGACCACTGAGCAGCTTAGTGACGGCTAACCCCGAGGTTTTTTCTATGAGGTTACCGGTTGTCCCCGTGGCGTACAGTTGATGCACAGCAAGCTTGTCCAGGTGTGACTGACACCAGCTTACCATGGCCTGCTTTTTGCCATCGTGCGCAACCAGCGCGATGCGTTTTTTAGCCGGAATGACCTGCGACTTGGTATCCATACTTACCTCATAATAATAAATTAATAGCCAGTGCGATAAAGATAAAGGCAGAGATCCTGTCTATCCAAATGGGTGCACTGGGGTGAGTGCGAAAATAACCGGCGATTTTATCGCCGCTGTAAACATACACACAATCAATGGGAAAGGCCAGAATTGGGTAGAGTAAACCGAACATGGCAAGTTGTACTGTGGTTGATGTGCTCAGGCTCTGATCGACAAATTGGGGAATAAACGCAATAAAGAACAGGGCAACCTTAGGGTTTAGTACTTCGGTCATCATCGCCTGAAACATCACATTTTGCTGCTTTTTATTACTGACATGGGGTTTTTCATCATCGCACTCATTCGACTTGGACAGGGTATCTTTAAAAGTACGTATACCCAAATAGGCAAGATAAGCGGCACCTAAGTATTGCACTGTGGTATACGCCGTCTCAGATGCTTTGAGAATGGCCGACAAGCCAATCACGGCAAATAGCGTGTGTATAACGCCTCCCAGGGCAAAGCCAAATGCGCTCTGCATACCGGCTGCGCGACCATTGGTAAAGGTCTGAGCCATTAAAAACGCATTTGAAGGACCTGGAGCAACGGCAATAATAAAGCTGGCAAATAGAAAGGAGGCGAGTAATTCGGGGTTCAGCATGACGTGCTCTGTTTGGTATTGTTGCGCTTAGTGTAACCAGCTTAAAGGAAAAAGCCCATAAAAAATGCGGACATATGCCCGCATAAAAAAGTAAATCTTGGTTGGGAGATACCAACAGCATAGATGCATTTAGCAAAGTAACTGCAGGTGTTACGAGCAAAGTTGGCGCGTAATCCCTGAGTAGGCCACCGGCACTGATGTTATCTGCAGCCAGTATCGTCGCAATTTATGACAATTGTACTACTGTCATAAAAATTCAGGTCCAGTGTATTTCCTCGATGTGCCATCTCCCTCATAAAATTAAGGACGCTACTAAGCTGGACTATGCAAGTTATCTTTGCAGCGACTAAAAAGCAGGCATAAAAAAGGCAATCCGAGCAGCAGGTGCACAGCCAACTGTTGCGGAGCTGGCAACGCCAGTGGTTGGCTGAGCATAGCCAGCAATCCGGCGCCACTCATTTGCATCACCCCAATCAGCGCCGATGCCGTGCCAGCCTGGTTGGCAAAGGGCGCCAGGGCATTGCCTGCTGCGGCACCCAGTGTAAAAGCAAACCCGACTGATGCCAGATACATGGGCAGCAGATATGCCAAAGGGTGGCTGTGTGGTGCGAGCAGCAGTAACACGCCGCCAAGGGTAAACAAGCTCAGGCCAAACCGCAGCGCCTGTTGTGAATTACGTTTAATGAAATGCGGCGCGATAAAGCTGGCAGCAATGCTGATGGCGGCATTGATGGTAAACCACATGGTAAATTCCTCAACCGGGCGCCCCAGTTGTGTCATGAGCCAGCCGGGGGCACCAACCACGAACACCAGCATAGCGGCCATACCAACCATAGTAATACAGGCGTTGAACATAAACTGAGGGCTGCTCAGCATAGGCCTGAAGCGACGTAAATCAAGCAGGTGGCCTGAGTATACTGTGCTTTCGGGTTTGGTTTCCCGATACAGTGCCAGCACCAGAATGAGGCCGATGGCAGCAAAGCCACTCAAAAAGGTAAAGTTACTGCGCCAGCCAAATTCCAGGGTCAGCCAGGCGCCCAGGATCGGTGCCAGCGCCGGAATAAAGCACACGATGCCGTTAAGATACGTGATCATCTGGCCACTGCCTTTATGGCCAAAGCTGTCCCGGACGATAGCAAATGCACTGACAAAGGTGGCGCAAGCACCTAAGCCCTGCAAAACGCGCGCGACCATGATCCAGTGCCACTCATCCAGCAAAGTGGCCAGCAGCGCGCCACTGCCAAAGAGTAAGATCCCAAACAGAGCAACCGGGCGTCGGCCATACTTATCGGCCAGTGGCCCTGCAAGTAACTGGCCCAGGCCCACAGCCAGCATATAGATACCGACGGTTTGCTGGATCTGTGCTTCACTCACAGCCAGGTCTTGTTGCATGTTAACGAAGGCGGGTAAATACAAATCGATCCCCAGTGGACAAAACACCACCAGTAGAGCGAGTATAAAAATCAATAGTTTGCTGGTTTTTTGCTGCATGCTGTCTCCTTAGTGGCGGGTATTGTAAGGAAGCTAAGAAAAAAAGACAGGACAAAGCGCCGGAAAGCGAAATTTTTTATTGCATGGACAACTGAGGTGGAAAATAAGAATCGTGAGTTTCAGTATGAGTGAGGGCTGTGATCTGCGCAGTGAGTTTAGCCTAAGCCATTTGATGTGCGGCAGCCAGGCTGCCGCGAGTTAATTAACACCAGCAGGTGTGGTCACTTTTGCCGCTCAGACGATCACAAATGTGGCCGGTTGGCAGGCAAGCTCGTGGTGGTGAACTCTCGCCAGCACCGCCAATTTGAGGGGTCGCTTGTTTGTCTAGCTGCATAGTATTGTCTAGTTGTTTTAGTTGTTTTTTCTTAAGTGCTAGTTTCATTTTCATTTCCTATTGAATGGTTTTTGTTTTTTTAATGCGTCCGTAGTTAACCTACGTTTGCGAATATTTGTTTGTCAACCATCCTACCCAGTCGCGGTTGGTAGCGCATTTATAGTACTGCCCGGCCACACGGATGACTTGACCACAGGCTATCAGGCAGTACAAATACTTTCAGCAGAGTTTTTGATTGCGCCCGCGCCAGCGATGGCATTAGCAGTACAGATACTCTCTTCTGTATTGTCAATTTCTTTACCTCGGGTACGCCTTCCGCCTGCGATATTAGCGGTCATCAGTACCGGTAAGCGCGTGGTGTCTTTAGACAGCATTTTGATGTGTTTTTTAGTGAGCTTCATTCTATTTTCCTTATTTAGCTGTTTTTCTTTTTGTGCCTGTTTGTTTTATCTCAAAATTTTAAATTAGGCAAATGTTTGTTTTTTATTCTGGTTGTGTTGTGCTCACCGTCCAGTGGTCCTGGGCTGGACCTGGCCACGGGTATCTGAGACCAGAATGCTTTGCCAGTGCCGCCTCGGAGCCGGGCTGCCAGACTCATTTGGCTCGCCAAATCGGGCAAAGAAAACCGGCAGCGCTGCCTGGCTCAGGCTCTCGGCCAAAGCTTGCCTGGCGTTGTCGTGTTGCACCAGCACGCTTACCGGGTGCATGGCCCAGCCCCATTGTTGTAGCCTGAGCCACATAGTGCCCAACCCTAACCCGGCGCGAAACAAGGCCTCATCGCCTTCCTTCGTGGTGCTCAGTGCTAGATACTGTGGCCCCGCTTCAACCAGCTCCGCCAGGCCCTGCGCCATCTTGCCTGGTAACCCCAGTAACTTGTTTAAGCCACTCAGTCGCGGATGAAATGCCACTTTAAAAAAGGTTTTAAAACCGCCAGAGACAGGTCCAAATAGGTTGTGCAGATAGAACCCGTCTTCATACTGGCGACGTTCATCAAAGCGAATATAGCTGTAGGTTTCACGCCAGGCGGCCCGGTTGGCAAAATCCAGTCCGGCATAGGTCTGCGTCAGCTTTGCCAGTGCCTTGCCATGGGTGTGCTGATAATAAATACCCAGCGTAATGGGGTAGGGTTTCAGTAATGTGTTCAGCTCGCTGTGTTGCTGCGCACTGAGTGCTGTATTGCGATAGGCAGAGCGCACGGTGTGGCGTTGTTGTAGCTGCTCAGAGAGATTGGCAAAGGCGCTTTGCTGTTGGGGTTGCTCTGGGCCGGGCATAAAGCGAATAAGGGCCCTGTCTTCGCCAGCTAAAGCCTGTTGTTCTTGTGCATCGCACCAGCGCCAGTGGAGCGGGTAGCCACGCAGACGCACCAGTTGCTCAAGAAAATGGAAAAAAATCCCACAGCTGAGCAGCATTTCACGCTCCAAAGAGGGCAGTCCGGTCAGTTTACGACGCTGGTCAATGGCCAGATAGCCACAGTGGATCACGGGATCAAAGTGCACCATCCAGGGTTGACAGTTATGCGAAGAAGGCGCCAGACGTGCCAGTTGAATGGCCTCAGCCAGCGCGTGTTCAAATGTACAATGGGTCATGTTGCGCTTCCATGTCGGTTAAAAAAAGTGTCGGGGTGACTTTTGCGTTGCCTGCGATACACACTGCACAGCAAAAGTAGAGCGTCTGCCACAGCCAGTAGCAGGCCATCGTGAGCACACCACTTTGGCTGGTGACACGGCCACAGCTGATGGCGCCACACCTGGTATCGGGTTGGACTTGGATGTCGCGAAAATCAAAGGGCAGGCCCCGGCCATGTAACTTAAGATATGCCTCGCGAACTGACCACAGCGCGCTTTGAGTGAGCATGTCGGCTGATAACTCTCCATGATTAAACAGACGCTGCTGGCAGGTTTCTGAAAAGCCGCGATAAACCTGAATATCGATACCCAGAGACACCGGGGCGGTAGCAACCGCGTACCAGTTTTGACTATGGCTGGCAGACACGCTCAGCAGGGGCCGGTTTTTGCCCGCAAAGCCAAAAGGTTGTCCGCTGGGCGTATGGCAAAGGCGGACATGGCCGGTGCTGCTGGCTTGTTGTAAAGCCTCGGAGGCCAGTATCCGGCACTGCTGTTTTACGCGACTCCCCTGGTTTAAGCGGGGTGCGCGCGCAGAGGGGTCGATATATTGTCTGATGTAGAGCCTGGGCGAAACGGGAGTCTCACCCGCAGGCGCAACCAGCTGCGGTGCTATCACTGCTGATAACCCTGCGCTATCCGCTCACCTTTGAACTCCTCGACCACCTCGGCCATTTCATCAAAGCGGCTGACCAGACTCTGGAACAAGGGCGTGGTCATATCCTGCTCAAACGCCTGCTCGGATTCCAGGTAGATGGTTTCAACAAAGTGAAAGGGGGCATCGGCTTCGCTGGACGCTTCAAATACGGCAAAGGCTTTGACTGAGTCCAGTTGTTCGCAGGCTTTATAGTCGGTGGTTTCTACCCAGTCGCGAAACGCGCCCAGGTGGGCAATGTTTTTTAAACGAATTTTGTGAACGATGAGTTTCATAGTGATCCCTTTGAATGAGTTTGAATTAAGGTCAGGTGATAATTAATGCCCCCGGTACCAAAGGCATTGATGGCACCAATGCGGTGCTTATCAGCCAGCCACGGCCAGGGTTTGGTCTGTTGTGGCACGACTGCCGGAATGCTGTCAAAAGGCAGAGCATCATTCAGTTCGCCCACAACCGGGGTGGGTGGAATGCTGCCGTGCTCCAGTGCAGCCAGCACTTTTGCCAGACTGATGGCACCGGCACCGGCAAAGCAGTGACCAAAGTTGTATTTGCCTGAGCCCAGATAGAGTGGCTGCTGGTGTTCCCGGCGATAGGCGGCGCACAGCGATTCCAGCTCGGCCTGATCGCCCAACGTGGTGCCTGTGCCATGGGTTTCCAGATACTGCACCTGCTCGGGATTAACCGACGCTAGCTGCAGGGTCTTATACATGGCCAGTGCCTGGCCCTGGGGATCCGGCGCTGTCATAGAGCGACTGTCGCAGGAGCCGGAAATGGCATCTATGTGGGCAATGGCGTGTGATGCATCGGAGTTTGTCTGAAGCACAAACAGGCCGCCACCATCACCTGGGGTAAAGCCATCGGCACCTTTGGCAAAAGGCCGGATGCGCTGCGCTGAGAGCATCATTTGTGCGCCGCATAATACCAAGTCACGTTCCAGTGTGGCGGTTTCAATGCCCGCGACTACAATGCCGTCATAGCGTCCCGATTGCAGCCCTCTGACCGCGTTGTGCAGTGCCGCCATCGAGCTGGCACAGGCGGCTTCAATGGCGATACAGTCGGCACCGGGCATCCCTAAGTGCTCCGCCAGCAATCTCGCGCCACCCAGGCCGGTTGCCCCGTACCAGCTCCAGCGGTTGATGGTGGGCGGGGTAGACTGTGGCAACGGAGTTGGGCCAGCAGGCAGTTGATCCCACAGTGCGCTTGCCCCCGCCTGACGATCGGCATCCAGCGACAAATTACAGGCCAAAATCACGGCAGGGCGCTCAAATGCGTCTAACTCTATTGACTGTGCCGCTTGTAACAGTTGCAGCTGCGACACATCCAGACGTGCTTTTTTAGCCGGCATCATAGCTTTGTTCAGCGTCACATCAAGCGGATTATGGCTGTTAAAGCTCATCGCAGTATTGATATAGGTGCTGAGCTTTTGCGGGGTATCCCTGACGAAGGCCTGTGTATTGAGCTGCTGCGCTGACTGAGTGCGCAACAGGTCAGCGCCATCAGCCAGGGTTTGCCAGAAACGATTTGTGTCATGGCCCAGCGCGGTAATGGGCCGGTATTGTGTGATGGCGACTTGCGTGTCGTGGCCAGCAGAATTGTCGCTGTGCAGGTCGGCGAGGATCTGCCAGCCTGGCCCCAGGCAGGCAGCACCTGCGCAGCTTGATGCACCACTGAGGTACATGCCAAGTAACTGATAAAACACCTGACTGGCACCGGCGAAGTAGCCCGCTGGTGCCTGCTCTGTGTCTGAGGTCGTGATGGTGCCAAGCTGCATCAGAATTGGCCAGTCCTGCTGCTGTGCAACGGCAACGGGGCAGACCACCAGGCTGATGGCACCTTCCAGCCAGGGTTGCTGAATTGAGACCCCTTGCTGGTGCAGCATTTCGCTTTGATGCGGGTGATGAAAACACTGAATACTGGTCAGTACCGCAAGCTGACTGTCCTGATAGCGAAAGTTGTCCTGCGCCGCCTGTAGCAGGCGTAGGCCGCCAAGGTCGCCGCCATCCAGGGTCTGACATTTGCCCCGGGTGTGAGCAAAATGGGCAATGCGGGCGGGAATGGTCGAGGCCATTTCGCCAACCCTGTCGTGCGATGTGGCACCTAAGGTGCTAGCAAGCGCTTGTTTGTAGGCATCAATCTGAGACCGTGCGCTTTCATCGCTCCCCAGTTGTTCAGCGAGCGTGCGCAGCGCAGTCACTTTGGTGGCGTTACGATAGGCGGCATCGCTGCCCATATGGGTGGCACACAGCTGATCGCAATGATCGCGCAGGGCATCGCTCAGGGTCAGCTTGCTCAGTGCTTCTTCGGCACTGAGCAACGCCATCCGGGTTTCACGACTGACGGCTTTGCGAAATAAAGGTGGAATAGAAAACTTCTTGTAGTCAAAGTTGTCTGTGTCTACCTGACCCCCTTGCAGTGGCTCTCCGGCAACTGTCCAGCCAAAGGGGCTGACAAACTGGCTCGCCCGCCAGGCATGCTGTTGCATTATGGTCGCAAAGTCAGTGCCGCCGGGCAGGGCGCAGCCAATTCCGACAATGGCCAAAGGAGAAGGTGCGTGTCTGCTCATAGTTTGCCTCTCATACTCATACCAACTCCGCCAGGCGTTTGCGATCCACTTTGCCATTGGCGTTGAGCGGCAGCTGCTCAGTGACCACCACTTTGTGTGGCAGCATATAGGCGGGCAGCTGTTGTTTTAAATGTTGCTTTAACGCTAGCAACGAGGGTTTCTCGGCGCCGGCTTTAAGTGTGATCAGCGCAATCAGCTTATGTTGTAGTTCGTCCTGTGCCAGATGCAATGCGGCCTGTTCAATGGCCGGGTGCTGATGCAGCAAAGACTCAATTTCGCCGAGCTCAACCCGGTAGCCGTTGAGCTTGACCATATCGTCGATACGACCGCGATACACCAGTCCATTCTCGCTCAGCTCGACCAGATCGCCGGTTGCATGGCATTGCTGTTGGTGAAACGCCGTAGCGCGCGGTAATGCCACATTGGCATAGCCTGGGGTCACGCAGGGTCCGCCGATCAGCAGCTCGCCACTTTTGCCAAGGCTTTCTGATAAGGGCGTTTGTGCGCCAGACTCGTCTATCAGCCAGCCTTCCAGAGCGGGCAGCAAAGCACCTATGGGCAAATGACGCAGCTCGCTCAGTTGCGCTCTGTCAACCTCCCAGGCAACACAAACATTGGTTTCGGTTGGCCCGTACCAATTGTGTAATCGGGTGCTTGCGGGCAAGCAAGTGAGCAAGCGTTGCAGCGCCGCCACCACAAACGGCTCTCCGGCAAAAATGACCTGTTTCAGGGTGGCAGTATGGCTCTTGGTCAGCTCGCCACTGCGGGCCATCATGGACAAAATGGAGGGTACGCTGTACCAGATACTCACCTGGTGCTTTTTGATCCCCCGGATCAGGGCCAGCGTGTCCTTTTGCTCCTGCTCAGTGATCAGCCAAACACAGGCGCCTGTGCGCACTGCTGCAAACAAGTCAAAGGTGCTTAAGTCGAACGCAAAACTGGCATGATTAGCCAGGGTATCCTCGCTGTCTACCCGGATGGTGTCGACTGCCCAGTCGATGAAAAAGTCCAGCATATCGTGACTTATCTGCACGCCTTTGGGTGTGCCGGTTGAGCCAGAGGTATAAAGTATTGCGGCAATGTCGGTTTCCCGGTGCTGGCGTAAGCGCGACATATAGGCTGCCAGGTCGTGTTCGTAGTCGTTGCTGTGGCCCAGGCTGTCGAGTGTATTCAGCCAGTCCTGATCCAACACTAAGGCCGGCTTGGCTGCGGCTATAATACGTTCAACCCGGGCTTCGGGCTGGCTGTAGTCGATGGGGATATAATGATTGCCACTGAGCCAGCAGGCATAAATGGCGGCGACGGTATCCGGCTGTTTGGGTAAATTTAACAGCACCGGCGCCTGATCCAGACCCAGCGCGCACAGTGCATTGGCGATTTGGCATGCACGCTCAGCCAGTTGCGCATAATCCCACAACTGTTCGGCACAGATCAGCGCCGTTTTATGCGGTGTCTGCTGAGCATGGCTCAGCAGATTCAGCGCAAAACGGGCCGATGACGGAATTGTCGTCATACTCAGGCCTCCGCAAGTCCCGCTTTCACGTCCTGACTGAGTGGCACGCCGACTTCCAGTGCGCCTTCAACCAAAATACGATAGGCCTCATCCAAATCCGCTTTGGTGTGCTCACTGGTGATGCTCAGGCGCAGGCGCGCATCGCCAACGGCCACGCCCGGGAAGACCACGGTCTGACAATACAAGCCACGCTTACGTACGGCGCGTCCCAGAGCCAGGGTTGTGGCATCATCACCGACCACCACAGGAACGATGGCCGAGTCGGAGTTTTCCAGATCAAAGCCCGCCTGTAGCATCAGGTTACGGAAGTAGTAGATATTGTCCCAGAGCTTGGTCAGGCGCTCTGGCTCGCGCAGCATCACATCAATCGATGCAATCACACCGGCTGCAACGTGGGCCGGAATGGTTGCGGCAAACACGTAAGAGTTGGAGTAGAAACGCAGGAACTCCACCACATCGCCATCACCACAGACAAACCCGCCCAGGCCAGACAGGGCTTTACTCATGGTGCCCAGCTCCAGGTCGACTTCGCCTTTCATATTGAAGTGTTCGGTAGTCCCTGAACCGGTTTTACCCAATACGCCGGTAGAGTGTGCATCATCAACCAGCACGCGAGCGCCATAGCGCTTGGCCAGCTTCATCAGGCGCGGCAGGTCCACGATATCGCCGTGCATGCTGAACACGCCGTCGGTCACAATCAGTTTGCCACCCGGGTGGTCGGCGTATTTGGCCAGCGATTTTTCCAGGCTGTTCAGTGAGTGGTTGTAGATCTTACGCTGTGCACCGGCCAGCTTACAGCCATCTGTAATGCTCATGTGGTTAATGGCATCGGTAAAGATCAGGTCGTGTTTCGAGGTCAACGCGGAAATACAGCCTAAATTTGCCGAGTAGCCAGACGGGTAAACAATACAGGCTTCGCGGCCTTTTAGTTTGGCCAGTTTGCGCTCCAGCTCCAGGTGCAAGACGTTACTGCCCGCAATAATCCGACACCCTGTGTTGGTGGCACCATACTGGCCAGCGGCATCCTGAATGGCCTGGATCACTTCGGGGTGGTTCGACAGGCCGAGATAGCTGTTTGAACCAAACATCAGAAACTCACGACTGGTGCCGGTGACTTCATCAAACATGACTGCACGATTTTTACACGGCGTTTCCAGTGGCATACCGTACCAGTAAAGTTGCTGCGCCTTTTTCTTGTCATAGAAAGCTTTGAATTCACTGGCTTTGTGGAATAAATCCGGGTGCTGGATCCCGACAAAATCGCGCATGGTGCGGGTGTCGCCATCATCACTGTCTATCTGGTGCACTATTTCGTCATTTTTTGCGGTTGGATTGAGCAGCTCATCAATCAGCGGGTTTTTGCTCACCAGCTCAGCGGCCCATTGTGCGCCTTTTTCTTCTACCAGTAAGCTGGCAAACGCCTGCTCCAGCTCAGCCAGGGTTTTACAGCCTGGAATTTTTAAACTGTCTCTCAGTCCCAGGGCTTTGAGCAGCTCGCCCTGAGCTGAGACCACAGTGACAGAATCTATACCTAAGTCGCTCTCAATCTCGGCATCCATGCTCAGTTCACTGGTGTTATAGCCGCTGAAGCTGGCAAACACCGAACGTACCTGCTCACGCAGCCAGCTGTACGCATCTTGTGGGCTATCGGCACTGACCGTCGCCTTGACCTCACTGAGGTGAAATTCCTGTGCAGCGATTTGCTCAACTGCATCGCCAATACAGTGAATAGTCTGAATCGACAGCGGGTTTTTAAGCTGTAGTTGCTTAGTCAGTGCTGCGGTCACTTCGGCCAGGGCAATGGAGTCGATACCAAAGTCATTTTCTAAATGACTGGTCAGGTCTAGGGTATTGGCAGGATATTCTGTCAGTTCAGCAAATGTCTTCAGGACTTCCTGTTGCAGGGTTTCCATAATATCCGGATTTACTTTTGGATTCGTGGCACTCATTTCAAGCCTCCTTATGCTTGCTCTGTCTGAAGGCGTTCAACCAGGCTGACCATGGCATCGACTGATGCAAAGTTGCCCGGGTGGATCTCCTGCATACCTATGTTTAACTGGGTTTCTTGTTTGAGGTAATCGACCAGGTCAAAAATGGCCGCCGAATCAACGATATTTAACTCAAACAAGGGGGTTTGCGACTCAAGGCCGTCTGTTTCGCCGTCGAGAAATTGCGCGGCGATATGGTCTAGTAATTTAGTGGCTAACATCCTGCTACTCCTTCTGTTATTGCCTGATCAGGCTTTTTCACCGACGATCAGGGTCCGTGGCCCAGGGATCTCAAGGATACGGGCGTTGCTGAATCCAGCTTCATGAAAACGTGCCAAATATTCTTCACTACTGCTTTCAATCCCCCCGTCTGTGGATACCAACATATTCAGTGACAGCAGGGCGGTAAACTCAGGACCCGATTTGTCATCATTCAGCGGCGTTTCTGAGGCAATAAAGCGGCCACCGGCGGGCATGGCGTTGTAGATATTTTTTAAGATGGTGACCTGAGTTTCTGGCGCATAGTCGTGCAGCATCCAGCCCAGGTGAATGAGGTCGTAATTGCCAATCGGCAAGTTGCCTGCGATGACATCGCCTTCCACGACTTCGATGCGATCGCCATAGCCTTGCTCACCCAGCTTGTCGCGCAAAAATGCCGACGCCTGAGGTAATTCACAGATAGCCAGCGACACGCCCGGATGGGCATTCGCCACCGCAATTGGCAAGGTGCCAATGCCACTGCCGATATCCAAAAAGGAATGGTGCTGGGAGAAATCGTAATCTTTGACGAAGCCTTCGATGAAGGGAGCGGCAAATTTGCCCAGGAACTCCTGGAAGTCTGCTACGTCATCCGGGTTTTGATAGAGAATGTCGAACCAGCTGCGATTGTCACCAAATACCGCTTCACGTTGATTGGTATCGCTTTTTACTGCGCTGCTCAGCTCTCCCCACAAAGGGTATAAGAAAGTATCAATGTGGCGGCCCAGCCAGCCCAGCCACATAGGCTCATCGCTCACCAAAAAGGCGTGATGCTGGGCAGGCAGGTGGTACAGGTCGTGCTGTTTAGTGAGATAGCCCATGGCATTTAGCGCGATCAGCATTTGCTCAGTAGAGCGCAGTGGGGCGTCGATTTTGTCGGCCAGTTGCTGGGCGCTCAGGTCCGTGTCGCGAAAATGATCAAACAGTTTTAACGATAATGCAGCGGTCACGGCTTTGGCCTGGAAAAAGCCCATCATGTGGTTGACGACGTCTTGTTTGTTGAGAGTCATAAGTAATCCTTATCAATCATGTATTACGTTGTGGGTCGGGCCTGGTTGGCTGCGCGACCCGAGTTCCTTAATTTAAAAAGGTCGAAAGTTCTTCACAGACCGTAGAGAAAGCGCTGACAAAGCGGTCAATCTCAGGTTTTGTGATCACCAAAGGTGGCTGGATCCGGATCACCGTTGAACTGTTGGCGGTGACAAACGTGAGGATCTGATGGTCCAGACAGAACTTGGTGACAAACTTGAGGCAGAACATTTCGCCCAGGGTTTGTTCCATGCGCTCCATGGCCGCCTGAAGATGCTCACGGACCGGATCGGGCAGGAACTTCCAGGTACTGTGCCAATCCCCTGGCAGGCGGGTAGCAAACTCTCTGGCTGAGGCGGCCACGGCCCCGTCAAAGGTCTGCTCAAACTGGATCCCCAGCATCAGACCTTTACCGCGAATTTCGGCCACAAAGGGATATTTATCGGCAATGGCCTGGAGCTCAGCTTTGAAGTAGCTGCCCAGTTCGTCAGAGCGAGAGGCCAGATCCTGCGCAACGATCTCTCGCAGGGCGGTCAGTGCGGCCACTGAGGCGAGGTTGCCGCCACCAAAGGTGGAGGTGTGTACTAAGAAGCGATCTGAGGTGCCATAGGCACGCTGCCAAACATCGCTGCGACACAAGGTCGCGCCGATGGGCATGAGTCCGCCGGACAGGGACTTTGAGAGCATCAGCACATCGGGTTCAATGTCTTCCCATTCACAGGCAAACAGCTTACCGGTGCGGGCCAGGCCGGTCTGGATCTCATCGACCATCAGTAAGGTGCCAGTGTCGCGACAGATCTGCTGAACGGCACTCAGATATCCGGCTGGTGGCACATGCACGCCGCCTTCACCCTGGATGGGCTCTATCATCAGTGCGCCCACATCGTCGCGTTGCAGGGCTTCACGCAGTGCATCTAAGTCGGCAAAAGGCACTTCAACCATGGCCTGGATCAGCGGCTGGAAGTACTTACGGTGTTTTTCCCGCCCGGTAATAGACAGCGCCCCCAGGGTTTTTCCGTGATAGCTGTTTTTCAGATAGGCAATGCCCGGCTTACCGGTCGCAGCCTTGGCCAGTTTAATGGCCGCCTCAACGGCTTCGGTGCCTGAGTTACTGAAAAATACTCGGCCCATATCGCCCGGGGCTAAATGACACAGCACCTCAGCCAGCTTGGCGGTGTGCTCTGGGACAGAAATATACTGGATAAAGTTAGGGCCTTGCTCATCCAGAAAGCTTTTGACAGCTTCGCTGACGGCGGTTGGGTTATGGCCTAGGTTAAGACAGCCATAGCCTGCCACCATATCGAGATAGCCGGTACCTTCATTGTCATACAAGATAGTGCCTTCGGCTTTACGGAATACATTGTCGCAGCGCTGTTGTTTTAAAAACTCCACCATCATGGGGTTAATAAACTGATGGTGGCGGTCCAGGGTGTCTTCTTTGGCTGGATCCTGGGCCAGGATGTTATCGATAAAGGTCAGCCGCTGGCTGGTGTCGCCTTTGTCGATGGCATAAATGTCCTGATGGTAATAGCGCTTCAGGTTGGTGACATGCTGGCGGTCAATACGCTCACCAAAGGAGGCGAGCGGATAGGCATAAAAGCCATGTTTTTCGGCCAGTTCACCGATTTCCAGTACCTTGACCGGCTCCAGGTAACGACCCAGAGAGTAGTTCTCGCGGCGCTGCTCCAGCGCCAGCACTATGGTTTCGGCCATACAGCCATTGAGCTGTTGTTTGATGGTGACATTCAGTGACTCACCACCCAGTTTCACCGCGTCTGTGGCGGTCACACAGCCGCCATCGATGATTAAAATATCATCGCGGGCTGGGCGGGCATCGACATTGACGTCCCGCGGCAGCGCCACATCAATGAAGATGGAACCGGGCTGGAGTTTCGCTACATCAATCACGTCACCGGCTGAGGTGGCCCCGGCAAACAGCTTGCATTCGTCATACAAGTCGTCCGGGTTGCCAGTCAGGCTCACCCGATTGTGGTATTGCTCCGGCAGGTGGCTGAGCATGTCTGCTTTGTCTTTATGACCGGCGCGGTGCAGCAGTTTCAGATTAAACCCTTCGGCGAGCAATAAGCGGCTCAGTGCTAGGCAAATGGAACCCGGGTACCCTACGATGGCCACGGTTTCCTTTTCCGGGTTGATGTCCAGCCACTCTTTGATTTGCATCAGGGCTTTGTAGCCGGCATAAGTGGTCAGCGAGTTACCCGAGGTAATGGGGATTGGAGATTTGGCGGCGGTGGCTTCGCCGCGCCGACCAACAATTGAGGTAAAGCCACCCAGGCCAACCAGCTCTGCGCCGTCAGCCACAAACTCTTCCACACCGGCGACCACGCGCTCGGCAATGCCTCTGGGGTCGGCAATCATCTCTTCGGCTATTAGTGGCATATATTTGATCATGCCTTCACAGGTCGCGCCGCTGGCTGAGGTGATCTTGGCAAAGTTCATAAACGGAACCAGGTTGGCTTTGCCCCACAGTTCACGGTTGTAGCCGGTATGCTGATCCTGGGTGTTGCGTTGCAGCAGATCGAGCATTTTAACGTAGCGTTTCAGGCCGACTGAGGTCGGGTGGGCGATAAATCCAAACTTCATGAGTTAACTTCCTGTGCTGGTGGCGTATCTAAATCGGTTTCGGGGGTAACAGGCTCGGCGCTGTCGCGTTGCCAGCCTTTGGCGGTGGCCAGTGAAATGCCATCCCCTTCGTTGTTGTGGCCCAGTACCACGGAGAACAGCGTCAGGCGTTTTTGTGCCGTCAGTGCCGAGCGTACCGCTGTTTCATCGAACTGGGTCAGAGTTTGGGCGGAAATGTCAAAGTCCCCGATCTGCTGCTCAAACTGAGGCTGATCTATGTTGACCAGACGCATCTGACGTGAGGTGCGGTTGAATAAAATCCGTTCCTGATAGGTGTTGATCACCGACAAACCGCCATTGCAGAAATAGAACACGCTGATGCTCTTATCGAGCAGCTGAGGGTGAGTCAGAATATTGTCGATAAACGCCGGTAAAATATCGGGCACTATGCCTTTGGCCCCGTCACCAATAAAGGCGATAACATTGGTGGGGCTGGTATAGGCCAGATAGCCACTGGCCAGCAGGGCGTCGCCCATCAGCGCGCGACCATACCAGCCAGAAAAACCGCGGCGTGTTTTGGCCACGTTGCGCACGGCGGAAATACCACAGCGACCCACATCATAGACACCTGTGTAGTCAAAGTTTTCGTGCTCGATTAAGTCTTCTATCACGCGATTAAGCTGACAGAAAAAGTAGTTCGGTGACATTGGCAGACTGGGCAGTTTGCTGAGCACATCAGATTGGGTATCCGGGTAAGCCATGATCCGCGCCATACGCTTGGCACGCAGCGATTCGCTGACATTGAGGTGCTTTTTCACCGCCTGCAGGAAATCACGACAGCGCATATGTAATTGCAGATCGGCAAATGGCGAGAGGTGGGTTGCTTCTTTGGTCAGTTGCACCAGGTGGACCTTGCGCTCCAGGCGGCCATCGGAAAATGGCGTGGCAATCTGAGCAACCCGGCTTTTAATCATAAACAGGCACTGCTCATCGGTGCTGTTGAGCTTGTCTTTAGTATGAAAGTAGTTGTAAACCCGCGGCGTATAACCGTAAATGGCCAGCGTACCCAGATAGTTGTCGTTGCGTTTACCCTGGTAATATTTAGGCGCCGTGCCTGGGTGCGCCAGGCTGTCTACCAGCGCAATGCCTGCTTGCTGGGCGATATCATGGATCAGGGCATATTCGTCCTCACTGACCGGACCGAGCTGCCAGATAAGTTTTTCAGGTCCGTTATTGATAAGCTCGATGGCCTGACGGAGTTCGTCAGTCATGACTTCAACGGGCTCATCGCTTGGGCTCGCAGGCAGGGCTTCGAGTGCCGGTAAATCCAATTCCAAAGAAGACTCGAGCACATTCTGAGTGGCCAATACCACAACTGGTCCCTGACCCTGATGATAGAGGCGGTAAACTTCTGCCAGGTTTTCACCTATCTGTTCAATTTCATCCATATATACATAGGGGATGCGTCTTGCGGCCAGTACATCACGCATGTCTTCACTGGCCGTAATGGTGCCCTGGAAGCTGTACCACTGACTCAGGCGGTTTTCGGCGACTACGATGATCCCCTGAGCTGCCGTTTCTTTCAGGTTAGCTAAAGTGCCTTTGAATTCATCCATCATGCCGGAGGTAACCACGGCCAAAAATGGCATGTGGTAGAGCTGCCAGTTGGCAATCGCACCGCAGGCAATGGCATGCTCATTCGGGCCTCTTAGCACCAGGGCGCCTTGCTTTTCAGCGTGACGGTCGAGATGGCCGATGAGGTTGGAAACCACAGAGCCGGTATAATAAGACACCAGCCAGTGTTCGGGCGCTGTTCGGGCAAAGAAGTTGATTAGCTGGTCGCCCAGAGTATTGTGCAGCTCTAAAGAGCCAACAGGTTTGACCCGGCGGTTGGCATAATTCATTTCGAAAAAGTCCATCCACAGCCGCAACAGCTCACTCTGGAAAGTGGCCGGATCGGTGCTGCGCACGATTTCACGATATTGCTGTGGCAGGTAGCTGTAGGGCGTGCGCAGTGCGCGGATAAAGGTTACGGTCGAGAAGCTGGTGTAGAAGGCCGGAATGCCGATTTTCTGCATGGCACGGTAAAAGGCATCCAGATCGCGGTCAATCTGATCTATGCTGTCGTCCTGAAAACCCATCGAGGTTTGGTCGTAAAACAGCATGCCGACCTGAAAATCAGGTTGCTCATTGAGCGCATTGCTGTGGATGATTTTACCGGTCGCCTCGGCCAGACTGGCGCACTGAATGACCTGGATATTAATGGCCTTCTTTTGCCCTTTTAAAAAGTGGATCGCTTTGTCTCTCACTTCGTCGTAAAGCGGGCAGGGCACCAAAGAGGGGTTTTTCAATGCCAGCTCTGACTGAATATGCACCCGGTTAAAGACGTACTCGCGAATGTCGCTTAGCACGCTCAATCCGGTGTGGAAAAACTGCTCATCCCGGGTGACTACGATTACCCCAACGGTGATGGTGTCTTGCTTTGCACCACTGCGCTGCGTTTCGGCTTGCCATATATGCTCAAAGCCGGATGCGCTCGACTGAGTGCCTAATCCTGTAATGCTTGTCATAATTTATTCCTTCTGCTGCCTGCTAAAAACTCGGTTCGCTGGGAAAATTGCACGCAACGACCCGCAACGGCGGCAGCATGCCACTTGCCGTTGTACTTTTAAGTTGATTGTTGGGTGTGCTGCGGGTCACTGACCCGCATAGGATTTCGCTATTCTCTTTGGATGATCACTGTGCCCTGGTCCCCATCAAGGATCAGTGTGTCGCCACTTTTAATTGCCGCAGTGGCGCTGTGTAAATTCACCACCGCTGGAATGCCAAACTCGCGCGCCACGATACAGCTGTGTGACAAAGTTGAGCCGATGTCCGTGACAACGCCACTGGCAAGTGCAAACAAGGGAGTCCAGCTGGCATCGGTAAAGCGTGCAACCAGGATCTCTCCCGGCTCCAGCTCACCGGCCTGGGTCTGCAAGTCGGTGATGACGCGAGCTTTGGCAACGACTTTGCCGGGGCTGGCAGCCAGGCCACTCATCGAATCGCTGTGCTCCTGCGAGGTGGTTTTCATTTTGGGCGTATAAGGCCCAATAATGGCCATTGGAGGCTCTTCGGCATGGAGGTTAAACAGGTGACTATGACGATTGGCATTGAGCAGCGACTCGCTGAATGCCTCAGCGGCCCCCATGCGCCCGGCGACATAGTCGCGCAGTCGATTGAAGTCGATGTAGGGCAAGTCTTCAACCTTGGCCAGGTTATCTCGCTCCAGACGTGACAGCACTTCCAGAATAATGCAGCGGTAGAACCAGGTTTCGGTGATAAACGTCGGACGTGTTGCTTCACGGCGCTCCGCCATCACACCATACAATTTAATGATGGTTTTGAGTTTAAATCGTGCCCCGGCTGGCAAGGCTTTAAACAGCTGCTCGCTGTCGGCTTCGCGCAGACTCTCGGTTTCTTTGAGCTTTTTCTCCAGATCAACCGGGTGTTTAAGGTACATTTTCATGACCTGCAGCAGGTAACTTGGGTCATCACGCCAGCGCGGGATACTCAGCTCAAACTCCTGACGGCCACGGGCGCCAAACTCCAGTAAAAAGGCTTCAAACGGACCCTGCCAGAACGGCTGTCCAAGCGGGTGAGCGGGCAGTATTTTAACCAGCTCTTCGGCTTCAAAGCGCTCAAACACAGCTTTTAGTTCATTGTTTTTCTGTACATGTTCTACCAGATCCAGGATCCCGCGTGTCACCTCAATGGTACGCAGATTGTTCATTGAGGCTTTGATGCGATTTTGCAGTCCTTCGCCGCGCTCTTTAAAATGTTCCTCGCAAGTTTCCGCAAGGGCATCGTACAAAGCAAATGACTGCAGGAAAAACGGCATATAGGCCGCACAGGATTCAAGGAAGTACTGGTCGATACGAGTCAGCTCTTTATCCAGCTCACTGAGTGACATACTGGGCAAGTCCAGTGCCAGAAAACGTCTGGTTTCGTTTTCTCGCAGGGCAATCATATCCTCAACAATTTTGCCTGCATAGCGCATATTGTGCACTTGCTGTTTTAGCCAGTGCCAGGCACTTTTGGCGTAGTCCCAGCCTTCGACACCACGACCATAGGGGTTGCGGTAGTTGCTGAAATCTATGTCTGAAGTCGCGTAGCGGGTGGTGAACTTCATCTCGTCCCGGGTGGGCGGACACTGGCGCAACATGTGTGCCGAGCCGGAGATATTCAAATACACCTGACCCTGGATATAGCCCATATAAACTTGCCAGTCACTGATGTCAGCTAAGCCCATGGTCTTGATAGCCGGGCCATGAATATGCTTTTGATAGAATTCACAAAATGACAGACCAAGCGGCGTCATCAGTCCGGTGACAATCTCGCCGGTGTCCATGCGTGAGAAGAAGGCACCGTCCTTGATGCTTTGATCTTGCTCCCAGGAGTTAGCGTAAATGGGTTCTGCTTTACTGGCCTGAGTGGTAACCGGGCGTGCCTGGAGCAACCAGATCTTGCCATCTTTCAGGGCCCACTCGATATCCAGCTCGGTCTGATACAAGGCCTGTGCCTGTTTCGCCAGCGATAACAATTGCGCCAGTTGTGCTTCATTCAGGCTGGCGGCCTGTTGCTTTTCGGATGGGGTATTCAGTAAAGTGACCTGGCCCTGAGCATTGCGCTGGCAATATTGGGGCTTAGTGCGGATCTCCTGTTGCAACAACGCACCGTTTTCTTTGTCCAGAATAAAGCTGTCGGTACTCACCTGACCCGATACGACGCCTTCGCCCAACCCCCAGCAACTGTCAATAACCACCTTGTTGGTATCGCCACTGAGTGGGTCCTGCGTGAACATCACTCCGGCTGCATCAGCATCGACCATAGTTTGCAGCACCACGGCAATGGCGGTATCGGCGGCGCTGCTGTTGCGATAGCCGGCGGCACGCTCAGCCCACAATGAGGCCCAGCATGCGCGCACTTTTTCCATTACGCTGTCGCTGCCCTGAACATGCAGATAGGTTTCGTACTGACCGGCAAAACTCTGGCTTTGACCGTCTTCGTCCAAGGCGGAGGAGCGAACGGCGATGTGTGCGTTGTCGCCTAAGCCCTGATAGGCAGACGCAATAGCAGCGCGCAAAGGTTCAGGAATATCGGCACTTAGAATGGTATTCCGGACCTTGTCCAGCTCAGGGGTACTGAGCAATTCATCTGGCAGTGCTGTATTGACGAACGTCTGATATGCCTCGGCGGTGATACAAAAGGCGGGTGGTACAGGCAAGCCCGCACGGATCAGATGATTCAGTGAGTGACCTTTGCCGCCCAGGTGTCCTAATTCCAGTTGTTCGTTGCCACTGAGGGCGACGACGAGTGATTGACTCATTATATCGTCTCCTTATTGCGCGGTATGGCGCTTGTACCCGTGTGTTGTAATGTCTGTTTGACTTGTGTAGCAGCCTGCTTACCGGCGAAAATGGCACTCTCCAGATTACCTATTCCCACGCTGTCCTGATTGGCAAAATGCACACTTCCGTGTGGCTGTGAAGCACGCTGAAATACCCCACTAGCCTGTTGGCCTATGACTGAGGTGATAAGCGCGTTGGGCCAGTGCCAGATCTGAATGTCTTCGACAATGCGTGGGTCGACGCCGATGTTGTTCAGCATCAGTGATATTTCCCGATAGGTTTGCTGCTGTAATCCGGCAAAGTTGTTTTCTGCCGTGCGGCCCTGTCGCTCCGGGCGGGTAGTGGGCTTGAGTAAGGTCAGCACGCCACCTTCACTGCGGCTATCGTTGTCCATCCAGTTCGCAACCAGGCAGGTGCCCGCCTTGCACCAGGCATAAGGCTGCTCGGGGCGGTCCGGTTCAATCAGGTAACCGCCAAAGGAGTGGCTGAGTACCGGGCGTGATAACAGCGCGTTGGCCAGATAATAGTCTTCATGGCGGATAGCTTTGATGGCATTGACCTGATCTTCGGGCAGTGTCGGGAGCCAGTCGCTAACGTTATGCTTGGGGGCGGCCCAAATAAGTTTCTTCGCCTTTACCGATATATTGTGATGCTGCACCTTCGCGGTCAGCTGCACGCCTGCCTCAGTATTGTTGAGGTTTACCAGTGCGACATCCCTTAGCAAAGTGACATTAGATTGCTGACGCAGGTGGCTAACCAAGGCTTCACTGATATGGCCGTTACCACCCGGTAAAGTCACCAAGTTACCGCGCAGATAGCCAACCAGAAAATGTAAGCCCACGTAGGCCGATACTTCATGAATATCCAGACACTCGACTCTGAGCGTGGTTGTGACTGCATTTTCAACCAACTTGCCGAGCTTGCGAGGTGGTTTTAGCTCATCCGGGAATGCGGCGGTTTTTTCCGGTTCAAACAGGTAACTGTACAAAGACAGGTTGTCCAGTTGTACCATGGCTTCTTTGCCGAGGCCTGCGTTCTCCTGCCAGGGTACCTGAGGGTAGCGCTCAGTGCCCGGGGCAAAGCCATCCAAAAACGCATACAGGTCGGCAAAGATAGGGTCGCCCAGTTGCTTTGCGGCAACAACGTACGGTTTGCCTATCACGGCATTGAGCAGCAATTGCCCCGTTAACCCCCAGACAGCTGGCTTTAGCAGATAGCGGGGAAATTTTATAAAGCCTAAAGTGATCTCACTGATACACTTGAGCAGTAGAATAGTATCGAAAAAAACTAACGTATCTTCGGCGTTACTTTTAAATTTTTTCTCCAGCCCCAGTTTGGTCAGTAACTGGTCCATATCGGAGCCAGCAACAGGTTGTTGAAAACACACACCAGCAATAGGGTGAGACAGGGCGCGGTGGGTATTGCAGCGGGCATTGCCGCCAAAGGTCGGGCTTTTTTCCAGTATCAGGACCCGCTCTGTAGAGAATTCACTGGCTGCGGTCAAGCCCGACACTCCGCCGCCAACAATGATCACATCATAATCTTCGGCCAGTTTAGGTTTGTCAGGAGACTTAGCCTGGGCTTTGGGTTTGGCAAAATCCTGACTGGTAAACACACGTTTAGTGTCAGTACGGCGAAATTGCTGACGCAAAATATAAAGTGCTGCGATGATAAAGATGGCATCCAGCGGGATCACTTGTGGCTGAGCGCGGTGCAAAATGGTTATAAACACCGCCATCATGGCCAGCTGGGCATAGATGACAAAACGGGTCCAGCGAGGGTTGAGCCACAACACCAGGCCTGAGCCAAATAACGCGACGGCCACGACGACATTGGCAAGATCGCCATGTTGCGCGAGCAGATTGCTCAGCCCTTGATACCAGGTGCCCTGATTGGCGATGGCGGCCTGGCGCAGAATGTCGGGGACATTTTCTAACTGTGGAAATGCTTTGGCCAATCCGGCCAGCATGTAGAGTACAGCAAAGATCCGTTGAACTAGCATGTTCAGGCTCCTCTTAAGCCAAGTTTTCGGGCGATGATCTCGCGTTGAATATCGTTAGTACCGGAAAAAATACGACTCGGCAGGGTGTCCAGCAGTACCTGTACAATGCCCATGTCGGCATCGATTGCAGCACCACCGAAGGTGGCAATGGCATCCAGTGCGGACTGTACGGCGTAATCCGAAATCAAGAGTTTGCTCATGGCAATGTCTATTTCGGCATCCTGTCCCTGATCGTACTTCCAGCCCGCGCGATACAGCATCAGGCGGCACTGCTCAAGACGCAGCTTGATATCAATGATGCGATTTGAAACTGACTGAAAGTGACCGATTTTCTTACCAAACTGTTTACGTTCCCGGGCGTAGCTGAGAGTGGTGTCGAGTAACCTGTCCAGCGCGCCGACAAACAGCGCGAACAGGCAGCCTTTTTCCCAGATCATTGAGTCGTGGAAAATCGCGCCTCCGGCGCCTTCAAAGCCGATGCGCTGAGATTCCGGGACAAAGACATTGTCAAAAAATACATCCCCCATCGGACAGCTGGCCAGGCAGTCTTTGGATTGACCGGCACCGGTTGATAATCCGGGTGTGTCTCTGGCAATAATGAAAGCTGATACCCCCATAAAGCCGTGATCAGGGTTGGTTTGCGCATAGGCGACAAAGACATCGGCCACCGGGGCATTGGTAATATAGGTTTTTTGACCGTTGAGTCGGTAACCACCCGGTTCTTTGATGGCGGTGGTTTTCATACTGTAAATATCTGAGCCTGCACCAGGTTCTGTGGCGGCATTGGCTGCCATCAATTTACCCGCGACCAGGGGCTCGAGAAAGTCGCGTTTTAACTCATCACTGGCGAAGCGCGCGATGGGCATCACACAGGCAAACAAATGGGCGCACAGAGAAAACGATAAGCCCAGGTCCCGGCTGCCTTTACCCAGCGCTTCCACCATTAACATGGTGTTCAGGGCACCCAGGTTGGCACCACCGTAGGTTTCTTCCACTGCCAGCCCGGTGAAGCCAAACTGGGCAGCCTGTTGCCAAAGTTCCGGTGCGAAGTGGTGGCAGCGCTGACGCTGATGTGCATCCTTGTCTAACACTTCGCCAGCAAAGCGAAGCGTAGAGTCGTATAACTCGGTCTGATAGTCGGAAAGCTTAAAATCCATAATATTGCACTTTGAGTTGGTTGAAATACGGCTTTTGCATTAAATGCTATTATGGAGATATGTTAATGTACCTGTCAATATTGTTAACTTGTGTTTTTTAAATGTTTTATTGAGGTTTTAAATTTGTGATTCACATTTTCTGCATAGTTTTATGGTAATTGATTCAACAATATGTTTTTAAAGAGTTTTTGTTTCTTTATTTGGGGGGTGTTTATAATTGGTACAGGGTGTAATTGTGACTTTTTATTGTTAAGTTGTTATTAACTTTGTATTTTTTAATCACGCCAAATTAAGCTGTTTGTCTAAAATTTACTCAAAACAGAGTTTTAGGTATTACGTTTGCCAACAGGCAGACATGCCTGATTTTTCTAACCTCGGTGCTAAATAGCATGTCAGATAGACACTTTTGGCTATCCGTTATTGACATTGCACTAAGGCATGGTACAAAGAATGTTCACGTTACTAAGAAGAATAAATTCATGGCGCTGATGACTGCACATACACTGCTTAATACCTGGCTGAATAATTCAGTCTGGGTAGGGGTGAGTGTCCGCGGTTTGTAGGCGACTATTACTAACCGCGGCAGTATCAGCGGTTAGTTATCATTGTGTATCTCCAACCTCTTATACTGCCCCGATTTAGGGGAGTTCATTATGCCAGTTCAGGCATCTTACATTATGGTTATAATCATCTGGTCGACGACCCCGCTTGGGATTGTGATCAGCAGCACAGGTATGTCACCGACCTTGAGCGTCTTTTTGCGTATGGCGCTGGCGTTGGTGCTGTGCTTTGTCATGGTATTAATTGGCCGCTATCGGGTGCCAATGTCCCCCAGAGCCTGGACCTTATATGGCTATTCCAGTTTGGGTATATTTGGTGGCATGTTGCTCAGTTATCTGGCGGCACAAACTGTGCCCTCGGGTGTGATTTCTTTGATATTTGGTCTTGCTCCTGTGATGTCGGGCCTGCTTGCTCAGCGGCTATTAAACGAAGCCCGGTTTAGTCTTATTAAATGGCTGGGGCTGGCTTTGTCTATGGTGGGTTTGTACCTGGTTTGCATGTCACAACTGAGTGAGCTGGCGCTGGCACCGCTGGGCTTGTTATATGTATTCGGGGCGGTGAGTTGCTTTAGTCTCAGTGGGGTGATGATAAAACGTGTGCAACTGGCAATCCATCCGCTGGCTTCAACCTTTGGCGCCCTGCTGCTGGTGACGCCTATGTTTGGTTTAGTGTGGTGGTTGACTGATGGGCAGCTGAGCATAGACAACTGGCAGATGAGCGCTGTATTGGCCACAGTTTATCTGAGTGTCTTTGGATCTTTAGTCGGGTTTATTGCTTATTTTCATGTGCTACAGAAGCTTAAAGCCAGTACGGTTGCACTGACAACCTTGATCACGCCAGGGTTTGCGATGCTGCTGGGGGCATGGTTAAACAACGAGCAAATCACACCGACCTTGCTGACTGGCGCGGCTGTGATTATGGTGAGTCTGGCGGTATTCCAGTTCGGTGACAGTGGCTGGACTGGCGTGGCCAACAGGCTACGAAGGCGATTGTTATAAATCGTTACATTGGAGTACTGATCCGAGGTTGGGAACATGTTAAGCTTGTTGAACTAACAAAAGGGACATGTCGTTGACCGCTTGGTCACATGCGCCCTGTGATGTGACAATTATTATAATTATAAAGCTGAAGGACGATGAAGTTAACATTTCAAGATTTCGAGTTTGACTGCCAAAATTTGGCCTTGTCAAAACAAGGTCGAAAAATAAGCATAAAAGAAAAGCCAGCTATGTTGCTGGGCTTGTTCTTGTCTGATCCACAGAAGATCTACAGCAAGGCTGAGATCCTCGAACATGTTTGGCCTGGCAGAACCGTGACTGAGCAAGTGGTATTTCAGAATATTGGCCACCTGCGCGCGCTATTCGGCGATGATGCAATTAAAACCTTTTCTAAAAAGGGCTATCAATGGCAGCTGCCAGTGCAATCATCTGAGCCTGTTGTGGCAGAGCCAGAGGCCAGCCAGCCGGATCCTTTACCCGCTTCAGCACCTGTTACAGCAGGTTCTGAGCATGCTGGGGAAGAAGTGCAAGGTCTGCCCTGGAAGTGGTTAGCACCTTTGGCCGCTTTGATTATCGGGGCTGCTGTCGTCGCATTCATGGTTTAAAGTCCTCGAGCGTCGCGCCCAGCCCATAAATGAGAGCGTCGGGTGCAGCGCCAGGCAGTCGCTGCTGAGTCAGTCCAGTTATCTAAACTTACCTGTGATCTGCGCTGTTTCAGCGCGGGTAGTGACTGCTATGGATTGATGTTATACCAATTTCACTTAATACCTGTTCAATTTGACGGATCAAATATGACGCTAACTGTGTTAAAAATTTCTTATTTAGAACAACTAAACAGCCAAATTTTTGCCTTGTTATCGATCATATTTTATCGCCTCAAAATAGAACACTTAATTAAGCAAATTGGTATTACGCCAAAGTGAGCGGTTGACAGGGTTGTTAACTTTGTATTAATTTTTTACTCCTTATATTGATGTTCAAACCCCATGTTTAGCGATTTATTGTGAATATCAGGTCAAAATGAGCCGGTACGATCGATAAGTTTGAGTTATTTTGGATTGCAAAGATCATCACCAAGGAGCGCTTTTGACAACCATTGCCTACCACCACGACTCGAAAACCATTTGTACAGACAGCCTGACCTCGACCAGCCAGACTATTGTGTCCTGGTCAACACGCAAGTGCCAGCGGGTGGAAGATGGCTACGTATTTGCCTCAGGCAACTGCGCTGAAATAGAGCATTTGATCACACACTGGCACGATAATCAGTTTGATGATATTGCCTGTACTTTCTTTTTTGTTGCCGATAGTGGCGCTGTTTTTTTTGGTGAAATTCGCCATGGTCGCCGCTTTTTGGAGCCTTTGTCGTTAAACTGGGCCATTGGCAGTGGTGCCAACTGGGCCATTGCCGCCATGGACTTTGGGCGATCTGCATTTGAAGCCGTTGAATACGCCTGTTTACGGGATAAGTCCAGCGGCGGCACGGTGATGACTTATCGACACAATGAAAGAGCGCTCTGGTTACGCACGCCGATTAAGGCTAACTCATCGGTGAGAGTGAACTGACCGAAACCTGATAATAACTGGCGATGAGTGTGAGTCGATGTGCCGATTCTGCGCGCCCACGCACATGGGCCATCACCTTGGCCAGGTTGTTACTGTCTACACCGCTGAGTTTTCGCTGCGCCTCACACAAGGCCAGCCAGGCTGCCAGCTCATGCTGAGGCAGCTCATGGTGGTGCGGATTAAAACCCAAATAGGTTTCCAGCGCATTTAACTTCTGATGATTACGAACTATCAGGGCCTCGCCCAGCGATTCATTGCGTTCAAACAACAACAGTGAACGGATATAATTGAAAGGAGGCAGTGGGTTGGCAGGATTCACAAACAGACAATGCAAAAACGTATTGCCCTGATGGTTGGTTACATTAAAGGCATTCGCCGCCTGTAGTGCGGGCATAAAAAAATCTAATCGCTCAGTGGTATTGATCCCGGCAATGACGCCCGCTGGCAGGCCATGCTGGCTGACACAGTGGGCCACAATATTCTGGTAATGCTCGTAGTTTACTAGGTGATTGTCGGCGGCTTCAAAGCAATGTCTGAGCTGCGCTGTCCTTTCGCTGCCTGTCGCTTGTTCATAGCAGTGTTTTATGCGCGCCAGGTCGTGGCTGTGTATTGCTTGTATCATGCTGGTCACCGCCGCTGTGGAGTCCGCTGATGTGTGTGCTGTGTGATTGTGGGTTGCCATAGATATTACCTTTACCATCAGAATATTCAGTATGCCATATCCGCATCGTCTGTATAGATATGACAGTAACAATGTTGATGATTGTGCTGTTTTCCCAGCCACAGCGGCGTAAAAAATAGTCGAACAAGGATTAAAGATAACCGGTACAATGGTGCCATCAGATAATCAGGAGTGATGTGAATGAAGGACCTGACTCAGGGAAAAATTGTTACCCATCTTATCGCGATGGCCGTGCCTATGGCGGCTGGTATGTTCATCCAGACCTTATACTTTCTGGTCGACCTATACTTTGTTGGTGCCCTCGGCGCCGCCGCGCTGGCAGGAGTAAGCAGTGCGGGTAGTGTGTTCTTCTTTATTATGGCGCTGACCCAGGTGCTTAATATTGGCTGCGGCACTTTGGTGGCGCATGCGGTTGGCAGAAAAGATAAAGCTGAAGCTAACGCGTTATTTCATCAGAGTATGCTGATAGCCGGGGGCTGTTCTGTGGTATTTGCGCTGCTCGGTTACGGATTTGCGCATTTGTTCTTTGATTTCATGACCTCGGATGCGGCGACCCGCCAGGCAGCTGTTAGTTACTTTTACTGGTTTTTACCGGCTCTGTTATTACAGTTTGGGCTCACTGTGATGGCTGCCGCGTTGCGTGGCGCCGGTGTGGTTAAGCCCGTGATGTTAGTTTCAATGCTGGCTATTATCCTCAACATCGTGTTGTCACCCGTGTTAATTTCTGGCTGGGGCATAGGTTACGCTTTGGGTGTTGCAGGTGCCGGCTTGGCCAGCTCTATCTCTGCGCTTTGCGCTATGGTGATGACGCTATGGTACTTTGCCCGCAAAGTGCATTATCTGACCATGCCGTGCAAGGGACTCGCGCCTGATCGCAAACGTATGCTACAGGTGATTAATCTGGGGCTCCCATCAGGGGGAGAATTTTTACTCACATTTATGTATATGTCAGTCATTTATTGGGCGCTCAGCCAGTTTACTGCGAGCGCTCAGGCTGGCTTTGGGCTGGGCGTCAGGATCATGCAGGTGCTCTTTTTACCTGTTATGGCGGTCGCCTTTGCGGCCCCCGCAATAGCGGCTCAAAACTATGCGGCGGGTAAGTATGAGCGGGTACAGCAAACCTATCGCTACACCAATATACTTACCTGCGTGCTGATGGCGATGTTAACGTTGGCGTGTTTGGTTAATGCCAGCTGGTTTTTTGCCCCTTTCAGTGACGAACCTCAGGTCATACTCGTTGCAGCGACATTTTTGGGATATGTTAGCCTGAATTTTGTCCCGGCCGGTTACACCTTTGCTGCTTCGGGTATGTTTCAGGCGCTGGGAAATACCTGGCCGGCACTTTACAGCACGGCCAGCCGGTTTGTGTTGTTCGCTGTGCCGGTGGTTTGGCTGGCGGGGCAGGCGGATTTTGAAATTGAGCAGATCTGGGTGTTTTCTGTTGCCACTGTGTATTGTCAGGCGGCGATCAGCTATTTGCTGTTGCGTCGTGAAATGAATAAAAAATTGGTATACAGCGATGAAGCCATGATGGCACCCCCCGTGCGCAGTTAAGTGAGCTGGCAGCATTGCTGTGAATCTAATAATGTGGCATTGGCACAAAAATCCACGCTTGAGCTATCCTTAAGGTGCAGTCAATGAATTGATGGTCACCGGGGCTCAGGAGACAGGTATGCATAAAGGTGAAGTGGATTACGGAGAGCGACATCCAAAGGTGTTGATGATTTGCGACGATGCCCACGAAATGGTGGGCGTGTGCAAGGTTATCAGCTCTCAGGTTACTGCATTCAGAGCGCTGGAGGGTACACGAGAGGCGCATAAAGTCATCCGAGAGGGCAAGCCGCCAGTACTCATCTTTGCCATGTTGCATGTTAAAGCAAGCATAGAAACCTATAGCTCGCTCGCGCGGCGGGAGGTGCTGGGTTATCCGCACAAAAGCATCTTGTTGTGCGAAAACAAAGAATCCGGGGTTGCCTTTCGCTGCTGTATCAAAGGCATCTTTAGCGATTACTTTGTTTTCAAACCTATGTATGAAAATTACCGGCTAAGAATGATATTACACAATATTCTGCAACAGGCCGAAGACACCCAGCAGATCACGGAACTCAAAGAGGAGCATTTTGGCCGAATTGACAGCGGCCTGAAGCAATTGATCGATCAGGCTGCCAGCTACCGGATAAACACCGAGCAGTCCTTCGCGCAGGTCAGGGAATCGCTGGACGAAGCGCAAGAAGAAGACGAAGTTAAGGCGCAAATGTTGCAGCAGCTGAAAGAAAAACATGTGTTGCCTTTACTGGACAAGCTACAGCACCAGCTGGTCAAAGATATTCAACAAATTACGCAACAGCTAAATGACAGCCACTTTACCCTGAATGAGCTGGTCGACATGTTCAGTAGCTCGCATACCGCTGTGTTTAACTCTGCACTGGAGAGTGAAAGCGCCCATAAAGACGCATTAGAGCACGCAGAGCAAGAGCATGCCACGCACGAGCATGAAGATGGGTCTCATGCATATGCTCACCATGATGACGCACATCAGGAACCTGTGCATGATGAGGAAGCCGGACATGCCTTTGATGACACGCATATATCAGAGCCTGCGACGCCCAGAGACAAGCGGATCATGATAGTCGAAGACAATGAAATTTATCGCGAAATGATCTCCGGAATATTACGAGAGCAGGGCTTTTCGGTCGATGGCATGGAAAACGGCCTGGCGGCGATAAAAGAGCTCAGAAAACATCGTTATGATATGATTTTTATGGATTTATTTATGCCTGGTCTGGATGGCTATAACACCACAAAAAATGTCCGGGCCATTGAACATTGCCGGTCAATACCGATTGTTGCGCTGACCAGTAATCGTAATAAAGATTTGATCCGAAAATGGGCCTCACTGGGTCTTGGCGGTTATATCGTGAAGCCATCGACAAAGCGTAGTATTCTGGATGCGGTCAATAAGCTGTTGGGCACAGAGTGTGCCTAAGTAAAAGCAGGGTTGGCTAACTTAGGAGCATGGTTTCAGGCGTGATTTATTAATGCGTTAAGGGCTTTGACCTCCTGAGCAATACTGATAAGCAGCCTACGGCAATGCGGGCGGTCTGCCGACAGCGCGGCCTCTTCCAGTTGCGCCAGGTATTCACTGCAACGCTCCGCGCCTATGGCTCGAGCGGATGTCTTTAGAAAGTGGGCATGTTCTTTGAGTTCAGGATAAGCTGCGCTGCTGTAGGCACTTAAAAACAGCTTGCAACTGGACTCTGCCTGGGTAACAAAATCGCGCTGAAAGCGCGCTATGGTTGGCATATCTTCCCCAATCAGGTCAACCAGGGTTTGCTGATTGAGTCTGGCTAAGTGTACGTTATTACTTTCCATACCATTTCTCTATCACAGATTTAAACCGTTCGAGCTGAACGGGTTTGCCAATACAATCGTTAATACCGTACAGGTGACAGTTCTCCAGCTCATTTTTCACTGCCGCCCCCGTTACCGCGACAATTGGTATAGCCTTGAGCGCCATTTGCTTTTCGGCCTGGCGGATGCGCTTGGCCATTTCATAGCCATCCACCACTGGCATATGGCAATCAGTCAGGATCAGTTTGTATTTGTCCTTGCGCCAGCTTTCAAAACCCTGCTCGCCATTTTCGGCGAGCGTACAGGTGTAGCCAAGCTTTGCCAGTTGTTTGACCATCAGGTTTTGGTTAAAGGTGTTGTCTTCTACCAGTAAAATCCCCGGACGGAGATTTTGCGTGCTAGCAGGGGGAGTCTTGCTATCGGGCTCGACTGTAGAAGCGCTCGGCGCAGCATGGCTGGCGGTATGAGTCAGTAAGTGCATTACCTGACGGGTGATGCCATAGCGTGTCGCCAGGTCGATATGTAGTGGTGCTGCATCCGGCAACAATTGCCTCAGTTGCTCGGTGTGCCCGGTCTTATGACAGGCTAACACCCGGTGCTCTTTTAATATACTTTGATGTTTACTTAATTGTACCAGATCCTGCTCTGACTGAACAAAGCAACAGACTAAGGAGTTTGCCTGACTGGCACAAGGGAGTGCATCCAGCGTCACCTGATGTAGTTGATCGGCAAGGTCTTTGAGGACCGACAGTGGGTATGAGTCTGGCTGCTGTTGTTGCGCGGATGCGACGTATATATTTTCGAATAAGGTGGTGGCATTGTGGTGGGAGAATCTGTGTATCGGAATACACACTCTGAAAATGCTGCCGCGATCCAGTTTACTCTTTAGCCCTATACGCCCTCCCATCAGGTCGATTATTTTCCTTGAAATAGCCAAGCCCAGGCCAGTACCGCCATAGACTCGGGTGGTTGATTTGTCGGCCTGGGTAAAAGGGTGAAAGAGCTTTTTCTGGGTTTTTTCGTCGATGCCGATACCATTATCTTTCACTAAGATGCTCAGTTCCCCCTGGCTGTGACTTTGCAATTGCCAGTCTACCTCAATGATTACATTGCCACTGTCTTTGGCTGGGGGGCCACTGAATTTGATGGCATTACTGAGTAAATTAAACAATACCTGGCGGATCCGATTCTCGTCACTGTAGAGCATAGTCGGGAGCTGCTGAGACTCAATGGCCTTGAGACTGACGCGGCGTTTCTCTGCGTTTGAGGCAAAGGTCAATAGCACGTTGTGCAGCGTTTTAGAAATATCAAACTCTCTGAACTCCAGTTCCAGTTTACCGGCTTCAATCTTATTGATGTCCAGAATGTCGTTCAGTATGTCGACCAGGTTTTTGGCTGAAACAGACGCGGTTTCGAGCAATTCCATTTCTTCGGGATCATGTTTTTGCAGCGACAGCAGCTCCAGTGAGCCGATGATGGCATTCATCGGGGTTCTCAGTTCATGGCTGATCATTGCCAGAAAGTCAGACTTGGCCCGGCTGGCTCGCTCTGCTTTAGTGACTGCGCACTTAAGATCCGACGTGCGCGCTTTAACACGGGATTCAAGTTCGGCATTGAGTTTGGATAACTCCATGTTGGCACGATAAACCTCGGATTGGTCGACACAAACACCGTCGAGGCGATAGTTGTTACCATAGCCGTCCTGCGCCACCACACCTTTGGCAAATATGTGCAACTCACTGCTGTTAGGCAGCACGGCGCGAAATACATGCTCAAAGTCTTCACCGCTCTCCAGTGCTTCTTTGAGCCCCTTAGAGACTCGCGAACGGTCTTCAGGGTGGATGCGTTCAAGCCATTTCTCATAGCGTCCTGTGTCCTGCGCTGCCAGGTCAAATATGGCGCTGGTTTGCGGATCCCAGTCCCAGTACCACTGGCCGTTGTGCCGGCTGACGCACCAGGTGCCCACTTTACCGGCTTCCAGGGCAATACGACGGCTCTCATGGGCGCTGTTAAGATGAATAAGCATCTGCTTTTCCTGGGTGCATTCACGCAGGGTGCCAAACAGGCTCAAGTGGGTCTCGCTGTCACGGCGCTGATCGCCACTGAGTTCAAACCAGTGCGGCACAGAGTCGATGAGTACCCTAAATTCAAACTTGAGCCGCACGTTAGACTGAATGTGTTCCTCAATGAAGCTCAGTGCCAGGGGACGATCGTCTTCATAGATCAGGTTCGTAAAATCCTCCCAGTTAGTTAATGCCTGACAATGTAGCAGCGCACAAAAAGTATGAGAAAAGTAAGGATTTTCAAAGGTAGTATCAACCTGCCAAACTCCAATGTCACCGCATTGCAGCGCCAGCTCGGCCAGCTCACCGAGGTGCGGCAGGTGTTGATGGTTGAGCGGATTGAGGATCAGGCTGGTGTCGGAGGTTAATCGGCGACTGATTATGATGTTTAGCCGCGTCCCTGAAGGCAAGATAGCCAGCGCGGAACTTCCCGATATCTGGCTAAAAAATGGACTGTCTTTTTGCTCGCCAGAGTCAGCAAGCTGGCACAAGTCAAAAAAGCACTGGGGGGAGTTTTGCTCAGCCTCCAGGCCCAACAGTGCAGCCGCAGCCTGATTGAATGTCAGTATTTGCCATTGCTGATTAACACTGAGTAGTGCGAGATCCAAACTATGGGTATCCATTTCTTTTCCCTGCCTGACGGTGTCTAGCTTTATTATTGTTCAAATTGTGGTTGTTGGGGAGAAATCCACTCAGATAGTTGTTTGAAATCTGACCTGAGTGCAAATGTTGGTGTTTTAGGGGCGTTTATTTTTTAATCTGACTAGGCTGAGCTAACCGGGTTTGTTAGAATAGCCGCCATTTTACCGGGTATCGGCACATTGATGTACTGATACTCTGTGTTTTTTAGTTTGGAAGATTGGATGAAACTCAGTACTTTATATAGCTTGGTGTGCGTAGCTGGATGTCTAAGTACGCAGAGCATTGCGGCGACATCGTTGCGAGCAACACAGCAAAACCAAGACGAAGTGTTAAAGTTTTTGGAGCAAAAAAGGGGAATTCAATCCTCGGATGCTTTGCATTTTGCACCACTGACTCTGTCACATCAACGCAATATTAACAACAATAAATCGAAGCGTTATCAGCAATATTTTGGCGAAGTGCCTGTTTGGGGCCATCAGCTCAGTTACCGCGAACAATATCGCCATGTAAGCGGCTTTTTTGCCAGTGATTTGGATCCGAAACAAGTCGCTGCGAGTGCCAATACACAGTTTGATGTTGCTAAAGCTGCAAAGCAGTTGATGGCAGCAAATAAGCTTGCGGATAGCGAGTATGCTGTACAGGAAAATACACGCTATGTGTATATCGATAATGACCAGGCATTTTATGTGCGACAGATTTTACTGTCTGCAGAGCCCCACTCACACGCAATGCCGGTTGCGTTGTTCAGAGAGTCTGATTATCAAATAGTGAAACAGTGGGATAACGTTAAACACGCAACCGCTACCGGGCCGGGTGGTAATGTTAAAGTCGGTCAGTATGAATATGGTGTAGATTATCCGGCGCTGGACATTACACAGTCCGGTGATACCTGCTATCTGGAAAATGACAAAGTCAAAACGGTTTCATTGGAATCAGGTTATGAGCCGCAAACCGCTTTCTCTTTTGCGTGTAGCCGTAATACGCATAAAGAGGTTAACGGCGCCTACTCACCGCTGAACGATGCGCATGCGTTTGGTACCGCCGTATTTGATATGTATGAGCAGTGGTTTGATATGCCACCACTGACATTCAAGCTATTGATGCGTGTACATGCGGATTATGTCGGAGACAATGCAACCTGGAATGGTTCAGCTATGACCTTTGGTGATGGTATAGACAGGTTTCACCCTTTGGTATCGCTGGATATTGTTTCTCATGAGGTGAGCCATGGCTTTACTCAGCAAAACTCAGACCTGATTTATGAAGGCCAATCCGGGGGCATCAATGAGGCTTTTTCCGATATTGCAGGTGAAGCTGCTGAGTACTTTTTAAGGGGAACGAATGACTGGCTGGTTGGTGCGGATATCACTAAGCAAACAACGGCGCTCAGGTACTTCGAAACCCCTTCACGAGACGGAGTTTCTATCGATCATGCGGATGATTTCACGACTTGGATGGATGTGCACTATAGCAGCGGTGTGTTCAACCGGGCATTTTACCTGCTTGCAACCAGCGAAGGGTGGGATGTAAGACAGGCATTCTCTGTAATGGTCCATGCAAATCGGCACTACTGGGTTAATTCCAGTGATTTCATCGATGGAGCTTGCGGTGTAATAAATGCTGCAATCGAGCTTAACTATCCCTCTTATCCAGTCATAGAGGCGTTTGCTCAGGTTGGCCTGAGCTGCGATAACATCCTATTTAGCGATATTGATGGCGACGGGATGGACGACAACTGGGAGGTGGCATTTGGCCTCAACCCGGATGATCGTGAAGATGCCTTGACCGACCTGGACGGCGATGGGTTAAACAATTTGCAGGAATATAAGCTGTTAACCCGACCTGATCTTATCGATACGGATGAAGACACTCTGTCTGACTATGCCGAAGTCTTTGAGTTGCGCCTTGATCCGCTTTCAGCAGACACCGATAAGGATGCAATGCCTGATTCCTGGGAGAATCAATATGGGCTTGATCCTACCAGTAAACGTGATGCGTTTTATGATGCCGATGGTGATGGGCAACCTAATCTCGCAGAGTTTCAAAATGGCACAGACCCGACAGACGCCAGCTCTGCAGGCGAAGCCGAAGTCACACTGGTGACGCTGGAGCTTGGTCAAACGCCACCTGAAATTAGCTTTCCAGATGGGCAAGCAGCATGGTTAGTGACAGATAGCGTTGGTTTTACAGCCCTGACCAATCCGGATATTACAGATAGCCAAATTACACGCTTTTCACTTGAGCTCGACAGTGCACAGCACCAGGGCATCCTGTCGTTCGATTATAAAGTCTCGTCGGAAGCTAGCTTTGATTTCTTTAACGTTTATCTCAACGATCAACAAATTTTAAGTAAGTCGGGCAATCTAGGCTGGCAGACGCATGAGGTTGTGCTGCCTTCGTCGGGTCAACACACCTTTATCTTTGAGTACCAAAAAGATGGTAGTGTCAGTATTGGCGACGACGCTGTCTTCATTACGAATATTCTCCTAAACACGGGCTTTAAAGATACCGATCAGGACGGATTATATGATCTGTGGGAAATAGATAATCGACACGACCCTTTCGTGGCGGACGCTCATTTAGACCTGGACGGTGACGGATTGACAGGTCACGCGGAATTTGATGCCGGCACTTATACTTGGATTGCGGACTCCGACGGTGATGGTGTTCAGGATGGTACAGAATTGGCGCTTGGCTGGGATCCTATGAACTCACTTGAGCGTTACCGTGACAGTGATGGAGACGGTTACACGGATGCTGATGAGGTGCAACACGGCGCAGATCCTAATGATGCGGCATCTGTGCCCAAGAGCCAAGATCCGCTGTTAACCAGCTCCTTTGAAGGCGCTGAGTTACCATTCTGGTTTAATAATGCAGAACATAGCGCAATAGCGTGGACGCGCGTGTCGACTGAAGCGTCGGACGGTGAATATGCGCTGCAATCGGGCGACATTGATGACAACCAGGAGAGTTCATTTACTGTCACCGGCGAGTTCGAGTCTGGGATATTGAATTTTGACCTCAAGATGGATACTGAAAGTTGCTGTGACCGCTTTATCGTTGATATTGATGGCGCAGCGGTCTTGCAAGCCTCAGATGTGTCGCAGTGGCAAACTCATTCGGTGCGGGTTAATGCTGGCAATCACACCATTACTTTCAGATATCGTAAAGATGGTTCGGTCTCAGATGGCCAGGATGCCGTATGGCTGGACAATTTCGTTTGGCTGTCTAACAGAGATGCTGATTCAGATCAGGATGGCATGACAGATGTTTGGGAAACCTACCATGGTTTTGATATCTATGATGCAAGTGATGCGCAGCGGGACGAGGACGGCGATGGGTTATCCAACTTACAGGAATTAGAACTGGGTACTAATCCTTTGTCCCGAGATACGGACGGCGATGGTGTACCTGACTCTGAAGATGCAGCGCCATTTGATCCTGCGACAGGTGATTTCACTGCGCCTGCCATTGAGCACAGCGCAGCTGTCGTTGTGGAAGCAACGGGGTCATTAACGGATATTGCAGAGCTCGTTGAGGTTAGTGCCACAGATAACGGGCCCGCAGCACCGCTTGTTTATCTTGCTGATTCGACTCCTTTGCCACTGGGTGAACATGTTGTGACCTGGCGGGCTATCGATACTATGGGTATGGTTGCCGAGTCTTTACAGCAAGTCACTGTAGTCGACACCACGGCACCTGCCTATCAGGAACAGCAACTATTAGTGAAGTCAGCCACTGCGACGGGTATCTTAGCAGCGGTATCTGATGCTGAGCTGTTTGTAGATTTGGTCAGCGGAGTCAATATTGAATATGCACACGACTATACCTTTGTTACCGGACAACAAAACATTGAGTTTGTGGCCACTGACAGTAACGGGAATAGTATTACGCAAAGTGTTCCGGTGTCTGTACTACCTCGCCTGACAGTGCAATCCAGCTTTACTCAGGATTCACATGGTGATGCTGCAGTCTTAGTGCAACTTGATGGTAAATCACCACAGCAGACTATAACGCTGTCAGGTATGGTCGACGACACACCATTTTCGTTTACCTCAAAGTCATATCCTAGCTTTGTTATGCCACTGCGAAGTTTAGCAGCAACAGCGGGCGCGCAACTCCAAGTCACAGACGTGGATGGGGCCTGGCTCGATGGTGAAGTTGTGAGCACGCTGGCAGTACAGACCGAGTCCAACGCACCGACGGTAAGATTATTTGCTACTCAAGCGGGTAAAACGGTTGCGGCACTTCAGCCAGAGGCCGAACGTCCGGCCTTTTACGTCAACATTGCTGAGCCTGTGAGTACCCAGAACTATAATGTGGAAGTCAGAGATCAAGATGGCAGATTCTGGCCGCTGTCTGACAAAGATACCGCTCAGTGGGTATTTGGTGCGCCATCGCTCAGTGAGCTTGAACAGATCCAGCTCAGTGTGACGGTGACCAACAGACGTGATCAATCACAATACGACTATCAGCAGACCTATCCGGTCGTTGCCACGGTGCTCAGCAAAGACAGCGACAGTGACGGTGATGGGGTTAATGATGCTGTAGAAGGACTGACTGACAGTGACGGCGACGGCATTGTCGACTACTTGGATAATCACAATCAGGCTGATTTGGCGCACCTTAATTCAGGACAGACGTTGCAGTTTGACACTCAAGGTGCCAAGTTCACGGTCGGTCATATTGCCCAGTCACGGACCAGTCAGCCAAGATCTGATATGAGCTTGTCATTTAGTGAGCTTGGTGGTTACCTGGCGGCTCAGTCGCTTACCTTCAGTGCAGACGATCCGCATTTTAAGCCTTACAGTGAGCTGTTTAACACTCAGGTCTACCTGGCTCAGGGAACGTCTTCTGCGACGGTGGTTTGGTCTCATCCGCAAGCGTTCAAATCCGAGCAAAGCACGCAAATTCGCCAGCTGACTTTACAAGGCTGGGAGACCATCGCAAGTGAAAGTGCAACCAGTGATACCTGCGCACAATGCACGGCTTACACTCTGGTCGATGGTGGACCATTTGACCTGGATGGGAGTGTCAATGGTGTGATTGAGTCTGTATCTGTTTTGGCTACTGAAAATCCGAACAGAGAACCCACCTTGGTGCTAAACGTGCCTCAAATGATGGAAGAGTTGACCTCCGTGACACTCGATGCATCTGCATCAAGTGATCTGGACGGTGATGAGCTTAGGTTTGAGTGGCGAGTTTCAGAGCCGGTGATCGAGCTTGCTCATGAGCAGGGAGCGGCAGAGGCCACTCTGACTATTCCTGAGCTTGCGGGCTCTATGAAAGGTTACATTGAGGTTGTGATTGACGATGGCTATGAGCGCTTTGCCCATAGTTTTGAAGTGACATTCGTGCATGTCAACAAGGCGCCTACTGTGACGGTTAACGAGCGCGCAACTGCGAATTCGGGATCAAAGGTTACATTGACGGCGAGCGCCAGTGACCCAGATGGCACGTCGCTGAGTTATGCATGGCAGCAGATCAGCGGCACAAAAGTGACGCTGGCAGATGCGCAAAGCCCGACCTTGTCTTTTACTGCACCACAAGTTGATAGTACTACTGAGCTGGTATTTAAGCTGAATGTGTCGGATGGTGAAACCAACACAGAGCAAGTGGTAACTGTTATAGTAAATAAAGTCGAAGAGCAGGGCTCCGGCGGAACCTTGTTGTATATGCTGGCAGGGTTGCTGTTACTGGGTGCACGACGGATGCAAAAACGTGTGAAGTAGCACTTAGATTGAGTAAAAAACCACCCTTTATGGGTGGTTTTTTTGTACCAATTTGCTTAATTAAGTGTTCTATTTTGAGGCGAGAAAATAGGGTCGATAACCAGGCAAAAATTTTGCTATTTAGTTACTCTAAATAAGAAATTTTTAACGCCGTTAGCGTCATATTTGCTCCGTCAAATTGAACAGGTATTAAGTGAAATTGGTATTATTACCTGTTGCTAAAATTTATTGGCCGGTGGCCAGTCTGGGTTGGCGATTTCATCCTCGCCCACAGCGCTATTGGCTTCCAGTGTAATCGCATGTGGCGTGTCTTCTTTGGGGATAGAGACTTCGACAACATAGTTGTTGTGCGGATCGGTTCTGATCTCCTCCATCACCGCCATTAACTCACTCAAGTCGGTGACCCGGCGGCCTTCACCGCCGAAGGCCTGGGTAATGTTAGCAATTTTCCAGCTGGGCAAATCGTTGTAGCTGTAGACTTTGTCGAGCAGTTTGTCCTGATAATCAACTGGCGGCGTTCTGAATGGGTTGGGGTTGACCAGGTACTGTTCAATCCCGTAGATGCCATTGGCCAGAACAAACACCACCGTATTCTGCCCGTAGGCATGTTGATCGGCAACCGCCTGACATGTTTCGTGGAAGGCGCCGTCACCCACTACCACCACGGCACGTTTGTCAGGAAACGCACATTTGATGCCGGTGCCTGCGGGGACCGAGTAGCCAATCGACAGCCAGGCGGCCTGAGCGACAAAGCCATCCTGCGAAGGTATTTTTACACTCTGCGCGCCAATCAAGGGGAAACCGGCATCCACCGCCAGAATATCATCCTCGCCAAGCCATTGGCTGAGGGTGGCAAAGAAGCTGTCATAGCCAAGCTGCGAATCCGCTGACTGGCCCTTTAACACTGGTTGCTGCATGCGCAACCCTTTCAGACTGGCGGGCTGTTGCTGCGCCAGCGCACTGAATTCGTCGATCAGGCATTGCAGATAGTCTTTGAGCGTTGCCGAAGCATAGTAGCTTGCACCCACGTAAACGCCGCCCTGGGCAGCCAGTACGGTACGGCTACTGCGAATGTCCTGGTTGCCGGTATCTTTACCGGTTGTCCAGGCACCCACACCCACTAATATCCCGTCGTCTCCAACCAAAGACTCCACTTCTGAGGGGCTCATGGTGACACAGCCTTCAAACCAGGGATGTGTTTCTGCGATCACTGACTTGCTCAATGCGGAGGTGACAAAATGAATATGTCCTTCAGGCACAGTATGGTTGCGATTGATCACTTCCAGCAACTCTAAAAAAGTATCCTGCAGGCCGAAGCGTTGCAGCTCTATGCCCGCCCAGAAAATACTTTTTGGCTGACTAAGCATGAGTTCAACCGTGGCCTTAGCTGCCTGCTGTGCTTCGCTTACCGTGACACTGGCAGGGTTATTTAGTGCCAGCGGTTGCGCAGGTGCAATACAGTCTGCCCGCCAGACATCCTCACTGACTTCAAAATACACCGGGCGGCGTTCGGTCAGCAACGCGGCCAGAGCGGAATCTATCTGGAAAGGCGCCTGGTTGGCATTGACTATCCGTTCTGCTGCGACGGTAACAGGACGAAACATGTGAATATCAACAAATTCATAGCCCGTAGTATGCGAGTAAAGTAAACCGGCATTTTTTGAAATCTGATCTTCTTTGTTGGTAGGCGCGCCATTGATCAGGATCACCGGCACTTGTTCAACAAAGGACCCGGCAATGGTATTGAGCAGGCTGAATGCGCCGACACTGTAGGTAACGTACAAAGCGCTGGGACCTTTCAGTCGGGCATAGGCATCTGCGGCAAAACCGGCACAAATCTCATTGGCGTTACCGTTAATCTTGATAGGCGAGTGGGAGTCGGCCAATATGGTATCGAGCAAAGCCGCTGTATAATTACCTGCGACGCCAAACATTTGGTCGACGCCTATTTCTTCCAGTCGTGCTTTAAAATAGTCAGCGACAGTAAAATTGGGGGTTGGTTGAGTCATTTATTCTCTCCTGAGCAAGCTGGGCGGTGAGTTCGGTATAGTTGGATAAGGGCACCCTGGCAGGTGCCCGATGCCGGATCACTTAATATCGAAGTAACTGAGGTTAACACCCAGTACATTTTCAACTTCTGAGGGCTTCTCAACCGGGGCACTGCCAGCCGAGAAATTCGGCTCAATGTATTGATTGATAAGCTTGCTGGCATTTTCCTCATAGGCCACCTTGATGGCTTCAGAAGAACTGATGTGTGTCGTTTGCTCGTAGACTTCGCTCAGTGGCTGCAGTCCAAACCCTTGTTTGAGCGCCAGGTCGGTAGAGCGCAGTGCGCCTTCCACCCAGCCCTGGTAATCAGAGAAAGCTTCCCCGCAGGTAAACAGGTTTGGCAGGGGCTCAGTCAGCTCGGCCATGACTTTTTTGTCATCTGCTCCAACGGCCCACTGGTGTACGCCAAAACCAAACTGCTGGCTGGGTGGTACATCAAAATGGACACTGCCTTGCCAGATCCGGGCGCTGGTCAGAATGGGCTCCGGCACATAGTGTGTATTGAAAATATCCTTAAAGAAGCGCGTCGCCTGCTCCACTACAGCAGTTGAAGCCGGATAGATATCACCCGGAATGTCTGTGACATACTCATCCTGATGCGGGTGATGATAGGTTTCGCCAATATTTTGCAAAGCACTCCAGAAATTGATGTTCAGGTAGTCACAATAGATGGTCAGTGCGGCGGGGCGTTCGTATTTTTCGTTGCCGATATGCTCCAGCTTGGCCTGCGTGCTTTCAGATGGGTCGGTTTTACGTTCCTGATACATCAAAGCGGCAACCAGCTCCTCATTAACTGCATAAAACGGATAGACAGAGCCGGTGGGCAAATCGGCAAAGTTGGGCCCAAATTCAACGGCCGGACGTCCAGTTGTGCCACGTCCCCACCAGGCATTGTCGTAATACAGGTTTATTTTCAACAATGGCTGATTAGAGGTCGACTGCAGCGTATTCCATAAGTGCTCGGAGCGTTCTTTGTCTAGGGTATTAAATGCATTTGAACGGACAAACAGTTTCTCCAGCGCCAGGCGAGGCAGGGCGAGGATAACTTTGTCAGCGGTTACCTTACCTTTATGGTTGCGACCGTTGTCATCAGTGTGCAAATAGTGCAGTTCATAATGCTTGTGCTCTTCAATATAAGAGATTTCTTCAATGCTGGTTTGCAGGTGAATATTATCCGTGCCTATTTTATCAACCAGCGCATTAGGCAGCGTACTAAATCCGTCTTTGAAGGTTTTAAATTGCACACCCGCCGGGAAGTCTTCCAGCAGCTGATAAGCAACCCCGGCGTTCATCTGAGATAAAAAGGTGCCATTGAAGCCCAGCACACGATACAGCATGTTGATACATTCCTGAGAATACCCCATCGACGTGTACAGATCCCACAAAGTCCACTCATTGAGCGTTTTGCCCTGCCATTGACACTCCAGTCGGAAAGCCTGCCAGAATTCAGGACCCCTCACCTCGGGGCGGGCCTTAAACTGGGGGTTGGCTTGCAAGATGCGGTTGAACACCACATTCACTATGTCTTTTGGATTCACGCCCTGCTCTGAGGGAGCCAGGTTGTACAGTTCAGACCAAATTTTGTAGTTGTCTTGCGCTGCGGTGTTGACACTAAAGCTCTTACCACGGAAAAACAGCCGGTTATCGCCGCCGCTGTTCATTGGGAAGGGCACAATCTGGTCTTGCAGATCCAGGTTAAGAAACAGCGCCATCAAATCGTCCATGCCATCAAATAGAAAGCGCATGCCGCCTTGTTCTTCTTTTACCGTAATGGTGGGCGGTGTATCGCTGCGTTGGTTCTTGAACTGAATCAGATCTGAGTCAAGGCGGCCGCCTGTGCGGTTAGAGCGCTCAAAAATGGCCAGACTGTCGCAGCCAGATTCGTTTTGCAGGCGCCATGCGCTGTATAATCCGGCCATACCAGCCCCGACAATGGCAACCTTGAGATGCTTAGGGAGGCTTTTGTCGCTGATCTCATTGCCAAAAGAATAATGCGTCATAGTAGTTCCTTAATTCGTTATTTACCGTTTTTGTCACAAACGACGGCAACAATCTTTACGACGACTTCTGTTCAGTTGTGTGGGCCTGTGTGCGTTGTCTTGAGGTGAGGGCTGGCAAGCATGAATGTCGCAAAAAGACACTAGCTTGATTACAGTGTTGACACCAAAAAGACATAATCCACATAAAATGTAGCACAAGGGTTAATTTTTATGCGGTGTGTGGGCAAAAAAAGTCAGCAAGTAGACCAGTAACCTGATTATTAGGCAGTTTAGCTGTTTTACTTATCTCTTTTTATCGCAGCTGTCTTAGTTTTGGAGACTTGAGCCGCTTGCAGAAATATTGCACACTCTTAACCGGGGACACCTGTTGGTTAGGTGCCCGCTTTTTATGCGAGAGATGGAACGATGCGTTATTTGCTCAACCAAGTCGAAGTAGACTTGCTTAAAGGCACCGCAGTGACGGACGAGGGCGCAAAGGCCATTCGGGGCAAGACACTGGCGGTGTTGCAGGTATTGCTCCAACACGCCGAACAGGTGGTGACCAAAGCCCAGTTGCTGGATACTGTCTGGCAGGGAGTCGTTGTGCAGGAGCAGGTGCTGGTGCAGTCTATTCGTGAACTGCGCGAGCTGCTGGGTGCAGACAGTATTAAAACTCACCCGCGTATTGGCTATCAGCTGACGGTTGAAGTTACTCCCGTTCAGAGTGTCAAAGTAGCGCGTTACTGGCGTGCAGCCGCTGTGTTTGGTGCGCTGTTGGTTGCCATTGTCTGGCTATGGATGAGTGGGCAGGGAGCTACAAAAAGTCATGCAGTGCAGCCACCCACAGTGGCATTTTTACCGGTTGAGAACGCCATACTGGATGATGTGCATGCGACAGTGCCGTTACACGGACTTGCTTATTTAAGTGAGCATACCCAGACGGAGGCGGCGCTGCGCGTTGTCGGCGCAGAACATGTGTTAACTACCTTATCTCACAGTCCCTGGTACTCGAATGAGACCGCTCAGGTCAGGCTATCCCGGCGTCAGGATGTGCGGCAATTACAGGAACGACTCGGCGCCGAACTACTCATAGAAACTCGCCTCAGTGGCTTTCCACAGGATATGCAGTTGCAGTATACGCTGCACTTTAGTTTTGGTGCCGAGCAAGGTGTTGTTTTCGGCTCTGGCCCTGAGCAGGCTTATCAGGCACTGATAGCGAAACTGACAGAGCGATTTGGTGAGCATGATCAGACGCTCGATGTGCAGCGCAATCTGGACTTCAGCAATGACGCATTTGCCCGCGGAGTGCAGTTTTACCTGTCGCGTGATTATCAGCAGGCGATAGCGTTTTTGCGCCTGGCACTGAGCCATTCCGACGATCCCTTAACGGTCAGACGCTATCTTGCGGCGAGCCTGGCAAATCAGGGGGAGGTTGACGCAGCACTGCTGTTGTTGCGGCAAAATATTGAGGCGACGGGGCATGATGCCGTGACCCAGCGTGAGCGCATGCGCGCCAACCTGATGATGGGTTATTTGCTTATCAACTGGCCACAGCAGGCAGAGCGTGAGCAACAACTGGCGGAGGCAGAAACTTACATCATGACCGCTCATGAGCAGGCCAGTAGCGGCTCAGATCAGTTGTTTATTGCTTACGCACTGGAAGAGCTGGGTAAAATAAAACGCATTCAGGGCCGCTACAGCGAGGCTTCGCGGCTGTTGCACTCGGCACTGCGCTATCATCAGCGTTTTGATGCCATTTATGGCCAGACCAATGCCTTGATTGAGCTGGCCCGAATTGCAACCGAACAGGGAGAAGACCAGGAAGCGACACGCCTGTTTGATCAGGCACATAGTGTGGCAAAGGCCAGTAACGCCATTCCCAATCAGATTTGGATATGGCTGGCACAGGCTGACTTGCTGCGTCAGTCGCGCCAGGTTGAGCGGGCAAACCAAATGGCATCCCGTGCCAGAGAACTTGCCAAAGACGCAGATGATCCGGTTCTGATTGAGCGGGTTGAAGCCTGGTTTGCCAGCGCGCCCATTTATACCGTCAACTGATCCCGCTACAAGCTACAGTAGTCTTCATAGCGTGACGATGCCACGGTATCTTTTTGGCTAATTTGTTGGTTGCGCAGTTGCTCAACCTGCCTGGAGACCTCATTCACGGCAACAATCTGGTCTTTGACAAAGTAGACCCAGTCGACATCCTGATAGTATTGTCGCATCTCGCTGGAGTTGACGATTTTGTTTGGGTCAAACCACTGGTTAAAGTTAATCGACATTGCCACTTCCGGATAAACATCGCTGCCATGTTGCGCGTATAGTTTGCCGTTGATGTAGTATTTCAGGGTGTTATTACCCACCTGCAACACTAGCGTGTTCCAGCCTTCCAGCGGGTTTATGTCGTAATCATAGGCATTGACCTTAGTCCAGGGGGAGAGCTGAAAGGTTTCCCATGAGGTGGCGAATAAGGCATGGCGGTCGGTGCCCCAGCCACCATTAGGCAGGTATTCAAAGTCCATTTCGCTGTAATTTTTGTCCATCGGGGCAGCCAGTGGGCTGATAGCATAAAACGTCTGGATCACGGCGTCACCATCCGGTCCGTACTGGGGCTTATCAGTAAAATAGACCCGAGCGGCATACGTTCCTTCGAGGTATTTTCGATGATGGCACACCTGTACATGACGGGTATTCTCTGCGCTGCCATCGGTTTTTGAGGTTAACCGCATAACCCGGTTTTGCGGGTTGTGGGGATCTGTATGAAAGCTTACCCCTTCATGCCACCAGATGGCATTTTTAATTCCCGGGTGGCCGACATCAGAGCGCAGTTGCCAGCCATTTTTTTGTGCCTGTTCGAATCGGGTATAACTAAAGTCGTCAAACATCATTTGCACCGGCTGTGCGCCAAGAGGTTGGCTGGTACAGGCAATCAACAGGGTGGTGCCTAAAACGGTAGAAGAATAAAAGAGAGGGTTTTTCATCGCGTATTCCTTGTTGTTATTGGACGGGAACAGCGTTGACTGAAACACCCGGATAAGCCAGTTAAAAACGCTTAAATCGCAGGTATTCGTTTATTAAAAAATATTAAATCTTTGATTTGATTAGATTGAAATTAAAAATGAGCCTTAGCTCTTCCTTAAGCAGGCTCATTGGGCTAGTAAGCTGTGTTAATTCTGAACCTCGACCTCCTGGCCATCGGTCAGCCGCTCTGCACCTCGCACCGCGACTCTGTCCCCGGCAATCAGCTGGTGGCTGGGCTTGGGTGTGATGGCAACCAGCTGGCCCTGACCTTTACCGACAGTCACCGGGATCTGTGTGGCGGTATTACTGGCATCGATTTTAACCACATGGATCCCTTGTTTGCGCAGGATCAAGGCATCGCGGTTGACCAGTAAAGCTTGTTCACTGGCCGCCAGTGGCACGGAGACATCCACCAGTTGTCCTACAGCCCAGTGTTGCTTGTGTGCGGAGTCATCCGCTTGCTCGAGCATCGCGCGCACTTCAAAGGTTTGGGAGCGCGGATCGGTGGCCGGGATCACGGCGCTGACACGTGCCATGGTTGTTTGTGGCGCGTCCAGGTTACCGGCACTGATCGGCAGCAGCTGGCCTGCGCGCACATAGCTGAGGTATTTAACCGGCACATAAAGGCGCGCTTCAAGCTGGTGGATATCCACCAGGTTCAATAACTCATCGGCCCGACTGACGTCCCGTCCGCTGCGGTGGTAGCGCTTGCTGACGATGCCTGAGAACGGCGCCGTTACGGTTGCCCGGTCGAGCTTATCTTCAATCACTCTGAGTTCGACTTCAGCCAGCGCTATATCGGACAGCACCAGGTCGTGGGCGTTCTGCACCTTATCGACCTGGCTGGCTGCCGCGCTGCTGGTTTTGGCCAGCGCCATCAGGCGCGTGAGCTCTTGTTTTTGAAACCGTAAATTGACGCGGGCGCGTTTGAGCATTTCTTGCTGACGAGCTTTTTCCAGCTCCAGCGGCAAGGTATCCATGCGCACCAGCACATCGCCTTTGGCCACTTCTAAACCTGGCTCTGCGACATACTGCAAGCGACCCGACACGCCGGCTGTGATAACCATGTCACGCTTGCCATGGAGGGTACCATTGACGGCCAGCTGACTGGTGAGCTGGCCCTGCGAAACGGGTTCAACGGCTACGGGTTGTGCTGCGTTTACCTGTTGGCTTAAGGTGACGGCGCAGGTCACCAGCACGGTGACCAAAGCACGTTTATATTGACTGACTAACATTGTGCGCTCCTACTGATTCGCGACCAGGTTTAACTGAGGTTTGTCGTTATTGTTGTTGGCCTTAGGGGTTGGCTGTTTATCCGAGCCAAGTTGCAACAGACTGGGCATCAGGACCAGGGTAAACAGGGCGCTGATGGCCATGCCGCCGACGATCACTGTGGCCAGGCCACGATAGATTTCTGCTCCAACGCCCGGCATCAGCATCAGTGGCAACATACCGAACAGGCTGGTCAGGGTACTGAGATACACAGGGCGGGCGCGCATCAGCACGGCCTGCTCAACGGCGTCGCGACGGTTCATGCCCTGCGCCTGCGCATGACGGGTTTGATCGACCAGCAAAATGGCGTTGTTGACCACCAGGCCAAGCAGGATAATAAAGCCGATCATGGTCAGCAAATCCAGCGACTGGAAGGTAAACAGGTTTAACACATAAAGCGCCACAACGCCCCCGGCAATGGCCAGCGGCATAACCAGCAGCACCAGTGCACTGTCGCGGACTGACTTAAACAATGCCGTCATTAATAAGAACAAAATAAATAGCGCAAGGAAAAAATTGAGTGTCATTTCTTCTATGGCGCTATTCATTTTCTGAGCATTGCCACCAAGGATCACACCGGCCGTTTCGGGTAATTGCGCTTTGATCTTGGGCATCACTTGCTCTGCCAGTATCGCCTGCGCCTGTTGCAAGCTCATTGCTGCGGGTGGGGTGACTATGATGCTGACCGTGCGCCGACCATTAATTCTTTGCAGCTGGCTGGGTCCGACTGTACGCGTTACTTGCGCCAGCTCTCCGAGCGTCTGGATCCCGGCATCCGGTGTATACAGCGGCAGTGCTTTGAGTTCTTCCGGTGAGTGCCAGGGCTGTGCCCGCAAAATCACGTTCATTCGCTCATTGCCGTTAAAGTATTCGTTGATAAACAGACCGCCGGTGAAAGCCTGTACTGCCTGCGAAACATCCTGACGGCTCAGCCCGGCCTGAGTTATGCGTCGGTCATTGGGATACAGCCTGAGCTCTGGCTCTGACATATCGAGACGTGGTTGCGGCCGGGCGGTTGCATCAGGCATCGCCGTTTTTACGGCTTGCAGTGCTACTTCGGCGCCGGCTATCAGGTCGTCCATATTGGGCCCGGTCAGCTCAATATTGATATTGCGGCCGTCACCGCCGTTGGCAATGTTGATCATTGAGCCCCGGAAAAAGAACACCTGGGTGTCGGGCAGGTCGACAAAGATTTCTTCCCGGGCTACCTGCATCAGCTCCTCAACTCGCTGCGGGTCGGCAGAATAAATAAAACCACCCGCATTGGCACCAAATATATAAAAGTTAAAGTCTTTGATCCCCGGTTGCTTGTCACCGCGATAGTATGGCATCAGCCGCGCTCTGACGCGTTTTAACAGCTCTTCCTCCATGTATGCCATATTGCCGCCAGGTGGCGTCACCAGGTTAAAGAAAAAGCCGTCGGTTGGGGCGCGAGGCATAAAATCGGTTTTTGGCAACATAGTCAATGTGACCAGCGCAGAGCCGCCAAGTAATGCACATACCCAGCTGAGCTGTTTGACCCGACTATTGGTCAGGCGCATGATCAGGGCAGTCAGCTTTTTCCAGTAATGCTGGTAGGGGTCGGTTTGTGTTTTGCTGTCAGGCAAGTAACGGTTAGCAACCGGAATAATCGTCAGGGCACATAACATAGAAGCAACGACGGCGATGGAGAGGGTCAACGCCAAGTCTGAAAACAATTGGCCCTCAATACCAGCCATAAACAAAATAGGCAAAAAAATGGCGACGCTGGTAGCCGTAGAGGCAAAGAGTGCGCCGGCAACTTGACCTGCACCGCGCAGCGCCGCTTTATAGTCATCAAACCCATTGGATTTCAGGCGAGTGATATTTTCCTGCACTATGATGGCGGCATCCAGTACGAGTCCCACGGCAAACGCCAGCCCCGCCAGAGAAATCACATTCAGGCTGCGGTCGAACACGTTAAGCGCCAAAAACGCGACCATCAAAGACACCGGGATAGTGGCGGCAATGATAAGCGTGGTTTTCAGTCCCCGGAAGAACAGCCAAAGAATGGCCAGAGACAATAATACGCCTAACCCCAGATTACTCTTCACCAGTAGTAATGCATTACGTATATGGATAGACGCATCGTAGCTGAGCTCGATAGCAATGCCCGCTTCGGGTAGTGGACCGGCATTGAGCTCGGCTATTGCCTGGTTGATGCCATCAAGCAGAGCAACCGTATTGGCCCCATTAGCCCTGGACACGGTAATGTAATAGGCAGGTTTGCCATTACGGCCACTCATCGCCCGGCGGTCGGAGTAAGTTTCGGCAACGCTTGCAACATCACCCAGATAGATGGGGCGCTCCCCCGAGTAGCCAATGCGCATTTGCAGCATATCCTGCAGATCGTATTGACCGGTAAAGCGCACCGTGTATTGACGTCGGCCAACATCGGCCATGCCACCTGAGGTATCTCGGGAACTGGCCAGGGTCTGTCTGATCTGACCTAAGGAGATCCCAAGCGCCGCAGCTTTGTGAGGGTCAAAGGTGATACGTAGCTCTTTTGGCCGTTCACTGGCCAAGTTGACGCGGGCAACGCCGGGAATACTGGCCAGACGCGGTTCAATGAGTTCTTCAATGGTTTTTTGGAACTGTGCCATATCCAGATCCAGGCCATCGCCTTGGTAATTAAGTGGGGTCACCAGCAGGGAAGCCGCATTGGGGCCCGCCGGGCCACCATTGCCGCCTGCGCTGACCACCGGATCTATGGCATCAAGGGGCAGTGGCGGTGCCTGGTTTAAATTGGTCAGTACATCCAGCATGGCCTGCTGCATGTCGGTACCAACGGCAAAGGTCAGGGAGATAAAGCCATTGCCGCGGTTGATGGTGGTATTAACCTCCAGTGCGCCGGGGGTATTTTTAACGGCGCTTTCCAGCGGTTCTATGATCACTGATTCTATCTCTTCGGGCGCCGCCTCCCGCCAGCCAGAAAATATCGTTATTTGTGGTTGTTCTATATCCGGCGTCAGTTGGATCGGTAACTTAAAAATACTGAGTATGCCAAACAGTATTAGCAGCACCAGGATCACCACGACAGCGGCGGGGTTTTTCAGTGAATTGCGTGTCAGGTTCATAACAACGTCCAAGTGTTGAGCTTCACTGTGCAGTTTAATGAAATGACAAAAAACTGCTAGCGGCAGGTAAGTTAGTGTTTTTGAAATTCACGACAAATCGCAACATATTAGCGGTGATTGACCATATCGTAATACCTTGTAACGATTTTGAGGATTTAGACATACTTATCATCGCTAAAACCAGCTAAAAGTTGCGTGTTTTTTCAACGTATTTGGCCCTGCTCGCGTTGTATACTGATAACGCCTGCTAAGTCTGTGGATCATTTATTTGCTAATCCAGATCAGGAAATGTCATGAAAAAATCCATAAATTGACTACTTTTTGACAATAATTTCGGGTAAGCTTCGCGCGCATTCGCCTGGGCGCCTAGTTTTTAGTGAGTAAGGGGTGTGCCGGACGAGCAAAAATGAATTGAGCTTAGAAGGAGAGTTGAGATGTTTGTTGCGTTAAAGTGGGATCATCAGATAGGTGCCCATTTTGTTTCCTGGATTGTGGTTGAGTGTTCGGCCGTAAGAGAAAAGTTTGGCTTACCTCAGGCCTTACCACCGCGTCGTGACGTTGCCTATTTTGTCGACCCCGCCACCGCTGAGGAAGACGCAAAAGCGTTTGCAGACTACAAAAACGGCGTGAGCAGCATTGACTCCTGTGGTGACTATGCCCCTTATTTGTCTGACCATCATGGTTACTGCCACTACAGCTGGGATCACACTTATCTGGAAGAGCTGGTAAAACATGCCGTGCTGTACTGGGAAGATGGTAAACACCGCCGCCCGGAACCGGTTCGTGACGATGTGGCCTATTTCGCCTGTCCCAGAGATTCAGAAGAAGATAGTCGTTTTTTTGCCCAATATAAATTGCATACCTCGACGCAAACACTGGCACGTTCTGCATAATGATATTGCCCGCTGTTAAAGCGGGCTGCATACTCTGCTACTGAGCCGCGAGGACGTCAGCGTTGGTAAAAGTGGGGTAGCCAGAAGGTTTGAAACGATTCAGGTTAGTCAAAAAGCGACTGTCTTTAACCGGTAAGGTTGCAGAGCCGTAATCATACTGGTTTAACTTATCGCGCAATCCCTGATTGTCTATGCCATCTCCGGACATTTCGTACCAGCTGATGATCTTTGGGGTTACAAAGCGGTTGTATCCGTTTTCTGCCACTTCATTCGACTTGGCGAAGCGAAACGCATGGGTGAGGATCCCGTCTTTGTGATAGACAATTTTCAGATGACCATTTTCAAACGGCAACTCATTTGCCGCTTTGGTGTACAGGTCACCATGAGCGCTGTAACTGCCATGGGTCACTACGCCATCTTTGGTCCAAACCGCAGCATATTCCCAGTCATGGCGGTGACCGCCACCAAAGTAGGGGAAAACCTGATCTTTTTTAAAGTACATTGCATAAAAATGGCCACAAAAACGACCCTGATCCGTTTCTGCACAGGCATAGCGGTGAACGGTATTAGAGGTATTCAAAAACTGGCTGTCACGGCAACTATCGCCAAGACTGCCCGAGGTTTTAAGACCTGCATTTTGCTGGCCGGTGCGGCTTATCCCTGCGCTGGGCAGACAGCCGTCACCGTCAAAATCGAACACCGGCTCGGTGGCGTTGATCACATACCCTGCAGGTACTGCTTCATCGAGTGCGGCAAAATCATTTGCCAGAGTGCTGCCATGAAACAGACCGACAGCCGTCAGGCAAAGGGTGAGTGCACGAGGACTGATTGTTGTCATAATTATTCCTTACATCATAAGTCGTTGTCATTGTGAGGCGACAATATGACATAAGGGTAAATGCAATGTGAAGTATTTTGTTCTTTTAAAGTTAACTTACTTCTGTGTCTAACTTTTTAGCAAAATCGGCATGGACAATTTCCAGTGCAGCCAGTACTTGCTCTGCTGGTACCTCATTTTGCTCAAGTAACATGATTAAGTCGACAGCCAACTTAATGTGTTCGGGTGCCTGATCTAAGGTATTTTTCGTCATGGTTGAAACTGTTTCTTTTTAGCAATTTGTGCCAGCGCATAGTCAACGGCTTCTTTTACCCGCGCTTCCATGTCGGTTCTTTCATCGGTTGGCAGATAAAACTCCATGTCTACGTCGTAGCGGATGTAGCGCGCAGGCAAACGGTTTAATGCGGTACAGCACAGATCAGCCATGACATCTTCATCATACTTGTGGTCCAGGCCGCGTTCCTCAATATTTTCGAGCACAATCTTTTCGTAATAATTGTGCAGATCATCATGAAGTTTCATTGTCGTGCTCCATTTTGAAGTTATTGTAATTGTACAACATAAACCACCTCTGTGGTTAATGCTACTGGCAATTTTAAAATGGCTGTTGTGTCTATGTGGAGCGGTTATTTTCCGGGACGCGGCAGATTGAAATGTTCCGGCCAGACCTGCTGCAAGGCGACAAACAGTTGCAGGTGCACATCGACCAAACGGTTGACATTGCGCTGATAGCCGCCTCCGAGTGCAGCCATCAATGGAATATGGTGTTGTCTGGCATGATGTAATACCTGACGGTCTCTGGCCTGAACCCCTTCTAAGCTGATAGCCAGGTGTCCCAGTTCATCGTGGTGGTAGATGTCGGCGCCTGCGTTATAGAGTATGATGTCAGGCTGGTGGAGCCGGGTACACAAGCTCAAAGCCTCATTCAGCGTTGCGAGGTAGGTTTCGTCTGAGCAGCCAACAGGTAAAGCAAAGTCATAATCGGACTGACGTTTTAGCTTAGGAAAGTTTTGCTCACAATGCAGCGAGCAGGTTACTACCTGAGGGTCCTGGGCAAGAATTTCAGCACTGCCATCACCCTGATGTACATCGCAGTCTAATAGCAAGACCGTATCGGCCTGTCCGGTGCGAATGAGGTGTCTGGCGGCAATGGCTAAATCGTTAAAAATACAAAAACCCGCGGCCCTATCGCTAAAAGCATGGTGATAGCCACCGCTCAGGTTAGCGGCAAAGCCATGCTCCAGCGCCAGTTGGCAGGCTTCCAGTGCGGCCCCGACTGAGCGCAAAGTACGCTCAACCAGTTGCTCCGACCAGGGAAACCCCATACGTTTAATAGCGCTGCTCGAGAGTGTGCCATCAACAAATGCGGCCACGTAGTCAGGGTCATGGCACAGGGTTAGGTCTTCCGTTGAGGCGACCACACTGGGCTGAGTGAGCCTGTTTGCACAGGGCATCTGGGCGAGCCTTTGATAAAGCAGACGATATTTTTCAATAGGGAATCTGTGTTTTGGGGGCAAGCACAGGTCGCTATAACTGGGGTGGTAAAACAACATAATCTGGTGCTTATCCTGTTCAGGAGCGGGATTGCTTTTCTTGTTGCTGAATCTTATCTTCGGTTGCGCTGATGGCTTTACGACAGCGTCCCAGTCGACCATGCAGGGCGAGTATTTCTTTGTTCAGCTGAGCGGCTTGCTCGGGGGACGCTTTGATCAGCTGATCCTGGCGTAGTGAGATCATTTCCTGTAAGCGGCGCTCGAACTCATGGTTTTGCGACAGTTCCTGGTAGAGCTCATGAGACGGCTGCATGATTTTTTTAACGGCCTGACGATACACTTTGGCCTTTTTGTGGGGCTGAAATCGGTTTTCTTTGGCCCAAACAGGCGTGGATTTAAGCACTTTAATGATGGCTTCTATCTGCTCACCAATGTGTTCTACCGCATATTGTAGCGCATGCCGCTGCGACGGCGGCGGTAAGTGTGCCAGTGCTTCTTGCACTTCGTCGACATAGTCGCTGAGTTTCAGACTTTTGCTGCGAAACACATGGCTGTCAAACAGGCTCGGCTGCGACTGAATATAGCGGTTTTTATCAAACCACTTCGCCTTATCAAACTGCTCGGCATGATGCTGCAGCTCAGCTACCCGTTGTCTGAGTTTATCCAGTGGCAGACTCATACCATATACGCCTCAAAAATCAGTTTTGCAGTTAACATGATGACTACGGCATTAAACAGGGGCTTGATCAGCCGACTGCCAAACTTGATCGCTGAATGTGCCCCAAGCCAGGCGCCCAGCATTAAGAATGCGCCCATCGTTAGGCCCAGCATGAAATTAACATGCCCCAGTGCAACGAAAGTGATCAGCGAGATAAAATTCGAGACAAAATTCATCGAACGGGCCAGACCACAGTTTAGTAGCAGGCTCATTTTATACAGCATGTCATTGGACGCCGTCCAGAAAGTACCGGTGCCGGGGCCTGCCAGCCCGTCGAAAAAGCCCAGAGACAGACCCTGCAGCCACTGCTTTACTCTAAGTAAGCCAGTTTTTTTGGGCAAGTCAATGGAGTCGCTGTGGCTCATTTTGCCAAACAAGCTATACAGTGCAACCAGTAAAATGATGACCGGGATGAGCTTATTGAGAAACTCAATACTCAGCGAATCAACCAGCAGTGTGCCCAGCACGGCACCTATGGCGGTGGCCAGTACAGAGGCCGCCCAAAACCTGGGATTGAACAGGTTTTGTTTGTAATAGGTGAAGCTGGCGGTTAACGAGCCAAAGCTGGCTGCCAGCTTGTTGGTGCCCAGTGCCATATGAGGCGGCAAGCCTGCGGTGAGCAGTGCGGGTACCGTAAGCATACCGCCGCCGCCGGCGATTGCATCAATAAAACCTGCGGCCAGTGCAACCGTACATAGTAACGCCCAGGTAGCTGGGTCTAAAGCAAATTCGAGCATGGATCAGTCTATTTGTTTGGCAAAGGGTGGCAGCGTGTCCAGCATCGCCTTGCCGTATCGTTTGGTAACCAGGCGTCTGTCGAGAATCGTGATGCGACCAGAATCCGTTTCTTTGCGCAGCAGTCTACCACAGCTTTGTACTAATTTCTTGGCGGCGTCCGGCACTGTAATAGATAAAAACGGATTACCGCCTTTTGATTGGATAAATTCGGCCTGTGCTTCTTCTACCGGTGACGTTGGTACCGCAAAGGGGATTTTGGTGATCACCAGGTTTTCAAGATATTTGCCCGGCAGGTCGAGCCCCTCAGACAAACTTTGCGTGCCAAACAAAATGCTGCCCGCACCCAGGTCGATGGCGGCGCGATGACGTTTTAGCAGCTCGTCACGTGACAGCTCGCCCTGTACCAGGATCTGCCAGTTTTGTTTGCGTAGTTTGGCAACCACATGATCCATTTGCCAATAAGAGGCAAACAACACCAGGTTGGCCTTTTTCTTATCCAGATAATCGGGCAATGCCTCAGCCAGATAGTCGCTGAATGCCTTATCAGTGGGCTCCGTTTTGGTTTGCGGGATATGTAACTGCGCCTGCTTGGCATAATCAAACGGCGAGTCGGCCTTGATGTATTTTACACCCGGCTCATTACTCAGTCCGCTCTCTCTGGCGAAGTGGTCAAAGTTGCCCATGGCGCTCAGGGTGGCTGAGCACAAAACGGCGCCGGCACATTCGCGCCAGAGGTTATCTTTGAGATAAAAGCCCACTTCAATAGGGCAGTCACATAACAGATAATCGTGGTGATGCTTGTAATCCAGGCGTTTTATCCAGCGAGCATGTGGCGTGCCTTCGCCTTTTGTGGCATAGCTGAACCACAACTTATTTAGCTGCTCCAGGCGGTTAATGTACTGACCGCTTTCTGCCAAAATGGGGTCAGCCAGAAAGCCCTGTACATCGCCATCGTTGACATCCAGAGTCAGCGCATCATGCATTTTGCTTAGGGCACGCAGTGCATCCTGCGTGGCATCCGCGATGTCTTTGGCACGCGCTTTGAGTTGCTCCGGTACTTCACCGTGTAAAAAGCGGTGAGTGTCATCGTCATTATAACTGTAATCTGATTGGTCGAGCATGTCTCTGACCTGACGTAATACTTTGCCCGCATCATTGGCGGCGTCGTTGAGCTTAAAGTTCTGCCCTATGGCCTTTTGTGAAACCACAACGTTGGCCATTTTACCGCTGAATTTCAGCAGTTTGTCGAGCCATTCTATGGTGCCTTTGATGGTTGCCGCAGCGGACGAAAAGTCGCGGGTAATATGCGGTAAATGATGCGCTTCGTCGATAACATAAAAGGTGTCTTCGGGGTCACTCAAAATTGTACCACCACCGAGCTCCAGATCGGCCAGTAACAAGGCATGGTTTATCACCAGCACATCCATTTGCGCAATTTTTTGTCTGGCCAGATGAAAAGGACACAAGTTATGAGACTTCATTTGCCGCTGACAGGCATGCTTATCGCAGGCGATGAGGTTCCACACCTTATCGGGAATGGTATCTGCCCAGCTGTCTCTGTCACCCTGCCAGCGCTTTTCCTGATAGGCTTTTGCCAGCGCTTGTAAGCAGCGCTGTTCCATTGCCGATAGAGGCGAGCTGGTTGTTGGCATCAGAGACAGTTGGGTTTCTTCGCCGCTAATGGCTGCCAGCAGCTTTTGCACGCAGATATAGCGCTGGCGCCCTTTTACCAGATCAAATTTAAAGTCGAGCCCGGAATGTTCTTTAAAAAAGGGCAGCTCTTTGTTGAGTAACTGCTCCTGCAGCGCAACGGTGGCGGTTGAGATGATCAGCTTTTTCTTTTTTGCCAGTGCCATGGGCAAGGCACCCAGGCAGTAAGCCAGCGACTTACCCGTACCTGTACCGGCTTCAATCACGCAAATTCGCTGTGATTTATGGTAGTCGCCCCCCAGGGTTTTAGCGATTTCTGCCACCAGATAGTTTTGTCCGGCGCGTGGGCGAAAGCCTTCGAGTTGTTCAGCTATGTTGGTGTGCGCCTGACGGATGGTTTTTTTTAGAGAATCTGACAGCATGTAGGATCGCTTAAGCAAAAAAGTATGGATATAATTACAGGTATTCTATTTTAGGCGGGGATCCCCTTTGGCACAAGCGGTATATCAGGGCTTTATCCTGTCACGACAGCAAACCCATCTCAACAACAGGCTGCACCTGTGCTACTGGCTGAAATCGAGTGAAGGCTTGCTAAAGGTGATCACGCAGCCGCAACAGGCGGTTTTATTTATCCGCACGGAAGACACTGCCAGGGCGCAACAGCGACTCTCTGCGCATCTTAAGGGTGTGGAGTTCAGGCCGCTTACGCTCAAACACTTTGATCAGTCGCCGGTCACCGGGCTTTATTGCCGTACATTGAGTGACTATTATCAATGTAAAGAGCAGTTGTCTGACTATATCACCTTATATGAGGCGGATATTCGTCATGCGGACCGTTACCTGATGGAGCGTTTTATACGTGGTGGTGCCTGGGTCACGGGCCAGGTGGTAAAAAAAGCAGGTTTCACTGAGATCCAACACGCGCGGCTGAAACCTGCACCGCAGTTTGTGCCCGAATTGTCCATGCTGTCGCTGGATATTGAGTGCAGCGGGGAAGGGGTGTTGTTTTCCGTCGGATTGGTCTGCCAGGCTCAGCGGCGCGTTATTATGATAGGTGAGCCACAGGAAAGTGATGTCGATGTGCGCTGGGTCAATGATGAGTTGTCGTTATTGCAGGCGCTGGTAGAGGAGCTTAATCGCCTGGACCCGGATGTGATCATTGGCTGGAATGTGATTGAGTTTGACTGTGCCGTGCTTAATGAACGTGCTGAAGCCTTGGGGGTGACACTGAGTGTGGGCCGCGATGGAAGCCCAATGCAGGTATCAAAGGGCAACTTTACGCGGGTCCTGATCCCGGGGCGTGTGGTACTCGATGGCATAGATACCATGAAAAATGCCACGTATCATTTTGAAACCTTCAAGCTCAGTTACGTTGCCCAGCAGGTGCTTGGGGAAAGTAAATTGCTCACCCAGGATGACCGGCTGGAGGAGATCATCCGCCTGTTTCATCACGATAAGCCGGCACTGGCCAGTTATAACCTGCAAGACTGTGTGCTGGTCTGGGATATCTTTGTTAAGCTGTCTTTGCTCGAATTTGCCATTGCCCGAACTCAGCTCACGGGTCTGGAGCTGGAGCGCATGGGTGGATCGGTGGCAGCATTCACGAACTTATACCTGCCTTTATTACATCGCAGTGGTTACATTGCGCCTAACCTGGGGGAGCACGGTCTGACATTCGACAGTCCCGGAGGTTATGTGATGGATTCACGGCCCGGGTTGTATCAAAATGTGCTGGTGCTCGACTTTAAGAGTCTGTACCCCTCAATTATCCGTACTTTCCATATTGACCCTATGGGCCTCATCGCAGGGCTCAGTGCACCCGAGGAAGCCATCCCCGGTTTCAACAAAGGCGCCTTTTCCAGAGTGCATCACCACCTGCCTAACCTGGTCGCACAATTAGCACAGGCTCGGCAGGAAGCCAAAGACCGGGGTGATAAGATGTTGCAGCAGGCGATTAAAATCATCATGAATAGCCTTTACGGGGTGCTGGGGTCTCGGGGGTGTCGGTTTTATGACCCGCGTTTGTCCAGCTCAATCACCCTGCGCGGCCATGAAATTATGCAAACCACACGCCGCTGGATTGAAGACATGGGCTTTGAGGTTATCTATGGTGATACCGACTCGACCTTTGTGTGTGTGCCTGAGTCTCTCAGTAGCGATCAGTGCCAGCAACTCGGTGAGCGCCTGATGAAGGAGATTAACCAGCGCTGGGCGCAACATATTAACAGCCAGTTCAATCTGCCCAGTTATCTGGAGATTGAGTTTGAAACCCACTACAGCCCATTCTTTATGCCGACTATTCGTGGACAGGAAACGGGATCTAAAAAGCGTTATGTTGGTCAAATACAGACAGAGCAGGGCACTGAGCTGGTATTCAAAGGACTTGAAACGGTGCGAAGTGACTGGACTGAGATTGCCAAAGCGTATCAGCAGGCGGTGATCCGAGCCCTATTTGATAAGGAAGATGTCATAGCGGTGACCGAACAATACATTGCCTTAATCAACAGTGGTGAAGTCGATGATAAGCTGATCTACAAAAAGCGCTTGGGAAAACCCTTGAATGCCTACGTTAAAAACATACCGCCTCATGTCAGGGCGGCGAAAGAAGCCCACAGCACAGGGGGCAATAGAGCGCTCGGTAAGGGAAGCCAAGTCGCTTATTATATCAGTCAAACAGGCCCTAAGCTGGTACAGGGGGCGTTGTCTAATCCGGATTACAGCCACTATATAGAAAAACAGATCTTACCCATTTACCAGATGCTGCCGGAGGTTGATCTTGACGCCATCACTTTACATGGTCAGCGCACGTTAGATCTGTCTGGTGATTTGTAATTGCGTGCAAGCGGTTTTTTAGCTGCTTGTAAGCAAATTTTATTTTCCGCTTATTTCCCACCCATTAAAACAAAGTGACGTGAAACAGCGCCTTATTTGAATGTAAATACACACTAACAAATTTGGAAATGATTTGTTTTCCCTTCTTTTTTCGCATAAAAAAACAGCAAACAGACTTAATTTAAAAATATTTTTTTTAACTAAAATGCGACTTGCATTTTTTACCTCACATTGGCCCTTGTGTTTTTTGTATACAGCTTGCTTGTGAATTGAATTAAAAATTACCTTTATTTTGAAGTGAGTGGTAATTAACTTTAAGGGCCTGTTAAATCCTTGGGTTTGTGTTGTGTTTTTGCTGTACCTAGCTGTTAAGTGTGGGTGGTTTGACGCTTAACACAAGTCGCGATTAGTATCCGTCGCGAAAATTCAGAGCGTGCTGAAATTAGCTCGGCAAGCTCATTATAAATACCAACAATACTCATGCTTACCGCCAAGTGTAAGCCCAGGGAGAAAACACATGTTGAACACTAAAGTAACTAAGGCCGTGCGTTTAGCACTGGCGTTTGGTGCTGCGTCTACGGCTGTGATAGCACAGTCTGCAACTGCTCAGGAAGGTGCTGAAAAAGTAGAACGCATCGAAATCACAGGCTCGCGTATCAAGCGTGTCGACATGGAAGGTGCAAGCCCGGTTGAGGTGATCTCGACTGCGGAATTTGAAGGCCAGGGCCGTGTCTCTGTTGCCGAAGCACTACAAAGCGTGACTTCTAACAGCTTTGGTTCAGTTATCCCAAGCTCTGGTAACAGTGGTCAGTCACAGTCGACTGTAAGCTTACTGGGTGCCGGCGCGGGCCGTACTTTGGTACTGATCGACGGTAAGCGTATGGGTAGCTCACCTTCACTGAATGGTGGTGGTGCTAACCTGAGCTCAATCCCAATGGCGGCGGTAGAGCGTATCGAAATTCTTAAAGATGGCGCTTCAGCTATCTATGGTTCTGATGCCATTGCCGGTGTTATCAACGTTATCCTGAAAAAAGACTTCGAAGGCGTATCTTTCGATATCCAGGTTGGTCGTCCTGAAGCAGAAGGCGCAGATACTAAGCAAATGTCAATGGCATTTGGCGTAAGCTCTGACAAGGGCAATATTACCTTTGTATACGATCATCAGCAGCGTAACCCGATCTTCTCTCGTGACCGCAGCTATACAGCGGCGTCTATGGAAGATAAAAATGGTGATGGGCTGATCTCTATTTACGACGAGACTGTCGGTGTTAGCTATTTTGGTGAAACATTTAAAAAGACATCAGGTGGTGGCTATATCGCTTCACCTAAATGTGATGAACTAACAAAAACCGTACCTGGCTTTGTTGGTGTGCTTGACCAGGGCAGCATCCTGGGTGGCGTTGGCGGCGGCGAAGTGTGTGGTTTTGCTTTTGCCGATGTGTCTGCAAACATGGCATCAACTAAGCGCGACTCTGCGATGGCGAGCGTCAACTATGAACTAACCGATGATCTAGAGCTGTATGCACGTGCTATGTTCAGCCGTAACGATTCGTTTGGCCGCTATGCACCGCCTGCTGACGAATTAGAAGACATGGCAGCCGATTACCCGTTAAACCCGACGGGTGAAGAGGCAACTGGTTATTTCCGCTGGCACCAAACGGGTAATCGTGATGGTGAAGTCACAGACTATCAGCAGGATTATACCCTGGGCCTGAAGGGCATGTTTGGCGACACCGCTGAGTGGGAAGTGTCTTACCACAAAGCTAAGCTAGACTATCGTACAGCGGGTCGTTACTACCTGAGCGTAGCTGGTTTGTCGCACAATATTCTGAATGACATTTCACTTGACTCTGAACAGGGTAAAGCGAATATGCGTGCCACCACCTACACTGAAAGCCAAAGTGAGCTGGATCACCTGTTTGCAGGTCTTGGCTTTGAGCTGGGTGAACTAGAAGCTGGTGCGATTTCACACTATGTAGGTGCTGAATACTTCGATATGACTCTGGATCAACGTTACGACGCACAAAACGAAGCTGGCCTGATCGGTGGTGATGCCGGTGGCTCAGGCGCCGGTGAGCGCGATGTAACGGCGGTATTCTATGAAGTGGCATTCCCGCTGCTGGATAACCTGACCCTGAGCGCGGCATACCGTTACGACGACTACAGTGACTTTGGTGGTGAAGGCAATCCAAGCGTGAAGCTTGACTACCGTCCTATGGACGACTTGTTACTTCGTGCGTCATATTCAGAAGGTTTCCGTGCACCCTCTCTTAAAGAGTTGAATGCGAAGGACTCTGAGGGCAGCCCTTACGTAACTGACTATGTTAACTGTGCTGCCCAAGGTATTTCAGCTGTGGATTGTTCTAGAGGACAGGCACCTGAAATGCGTAAGGGTAATGATCAGCTTGGTCCGGAAGAGTCAACTTACATGAACCTGGGTGTCGTGTATTCTGGCTTCGAAGACGTTTCAATTAAAGTCGACTACTTTGAACTTGAAATCGACAATGTGATTTCAATCATTACTGCTCAGGATCTGGTTCATATCGAAAATGCCGGTAAGCTGGAAGAGGTTCAGGCAAGATACCCCTATGTTGACCTTGAGCGTGACGCGAATGGCGCTATTTCGAAAGCGTATACTCAGTATGCCAACGGTGCTTCTATGTCTCGTAAAGGCTTCGATATTGACCTGTCTTACAAGTTAGAAACTTCACTTGGTGACTTCAAGTTCAGAAATGTAACCACATTGCTGACAGAAGTGGGCGAAGATGTCTACTTCACCGGTCCTCGTGAAGATGAGAAGGGCGCACCGGAGACACCTGAATGGCGTTCTCAGTTCACTATCAACTACGCAGTGGATAACTACACAGTAAACTGGACCACCGACATCATTGCTGATACCTATGAGTCTCAATCTGTGGTTAAAGTAGATGGTCAAGAACCTTACAACGTATACGATGGTTCATTGCCGACCTACGTGACTCATAACCTGAACATGAAGTACTACAGCGATGGCTATGGTACATTCACTCTGGGTGCGCGTAACCTGTTTGATAAAGGTGTGGTCTATAACAGCCAAGGTTTCTACAAAGACTATTCAATCTATAACGCAGGCCACATTGGTCGCGAAATCTTCGCAGGTTATAACATCAGCTTCTAATACGCAGATGAACTAATCACGAATATTAAAAGCCCCGACAGGGGCTTTTTTTATGGCAAAAATTTCTGGCAAGTCATAACACCTCCCCCTTGTGCTTCCTCATGCCATCAATGGTATGTAAACCATCGTAAGCCGATAGATAAGCAACCTCTGTCGGTTCTTTTCAATCGCAAGCCCATCTACTCCTTTAGGATTGGAAAATGGTTTGCTTGAAAACATTTTGTTCACAACCATATGTTTAGCCTAAGGTTATTTGTACTTTTTTGATCGCCAAAGTGTTTCCTGAATGTAAAATGGGTAGGTTCCTTCTATCGGTAATTGCAAAAAACACATCAAGTGATGTTGACCTGGCGTCTGTTTGTTGTTTAAGATGCGTCACTAAGTTACCGTTTTGGTAAAAATACAAAGCGTTTGTTAACGCAAAAATAAATATAACCATCTTGTATGGTCCAGGGAGAATCCAATGTTAAATAATAAAGTAACAAAAGCGGTTCGCTTAGCGATCGCGTTTGGTGCTGTATCAGCAACTGCGTTTGCAGCTAATGCTGAGCAAGGCGAAGAGAAAATCGAAAAGATTGAAGTCACCGGTTCTGCTATCAAGCGTACAGATCTGGAAGGTGCTCTGCCTATCGATGTAATCGACGCGTCTGACATCGCAAAATCTGGCGTAACAAGCGTACCAGATTTAGTTGCAAACCTGCCTGCGATGCAGGGCTTTACAGCTGCTGGTGAGTCAGTAGGTGGCGGTGGTGGTGGTGTTCAAACTGCTTCACTTCGTAACTTAGGTGCTGAATACACGCTGGTTCTTGTTAACGGTCGTCGTATGGCCTCATCAGACTCTGGTTCAAGCATCGATATCAACTCAATTCCTTTATCTGCGATTAAGCGCGTCGAAATCCTGAAAGACGGTGCATCAGCACTGTACGGTTCAGATGCTATCGCAGGTGTAGTTAACTTCATTCTTAAAGATGATGTACAAGAGACGACTATCAGTGCGCGTTACGACAAGCCTTCTGATACATCTAGCTCAAACTTCTCAATCACGACAGGTTTCGGTGACCTAAGCAGTGATGGCTTCAACGTAATGGTTAGCTTTAGCCGCGATGAGCAAGACAACTTAAGATCGATAGATCGCGACTTTGCAAAAACTGGTTTTGTTGAATTTGAACACGCAGGTCAAGACCTTGTTGCAATCGCTGGTTCTTCAAATGCAATTCCTGGTAACGCATATGTTCCATACAAGCAAAAAGACAAAGACGGTAACTACGTCACTAAAGACGGTGAGCAAGTAATTAAGACTTACTCACTTAACCCTTACAAAGAAGCCAACGGTTCTTGTCACACAACCAGTGCACCTTCTGGTAATGCTTGTCAGTTCGACTACACAAGTACACTAGAAATCCAGCCTGAGAGTGAGCGTAACAACTTATTCTTACAAGGTACTTTCGCAGTGACTGACGATACTGAAGCGTACGTAACTGCTTCTGCTTCTGAATTCAAAATGACGACGCGTATTGCACCCTACCCAACCGGTGGTTTCACGCTTAACAAAGAACTAGGCCAAGAATCTGCTTTTGTTAACGATAACGTTATTAAATACTTACCAACAGAATTTAAAGATGCTGATGGCGTTACACAAAATGTTCTTGAAGAGAGAACAGGTGAAGTTACAGCTCGCTGGCGTGTGCTGCCAGGCGGCAACCGGACTGACGAGTGGACCACAACGACGGCACACATCGTAGCAGGTCTGCGCGGTGAAATTAACGAGTGGTCTTACGACTTTGCTATCACAAGTTCAGGTGCTGAGCGTGAGGAATATCGTATTACCGGTTATCCGCTGGAAAAAGAATTTATGGAGCTGGTAACGTCAGGTGCAGTTAACATCTTCGAAGCGCCTGAGAACCTTTCAGATGACCAAAACAAAATGGTTGCAGACACTATGTTTAGTGGTCTGTGGGCAACAACAGACACTGATTTATTAGCGATTGAAGGTAAAACGTCAGGCGCTATCGCTGAGCTAGACGCCGGTACTGTGTACCTGGGTGTTGGTTTTGACTACCGTCAGTCAAGCTACTCACTGACCAACGGCGCAGGCCAGAACGCTGAAATCGTGCTGTTCGAATCTGCGGGCACCGAGTTCGACCTGGAGCGTGACAGCTATGGTGCATTTGCTGAAGTGATTGTGCCAGTAATGGAAAACCTGGAAGTGACTGGTTCACTGCGTTACGATGAAATCGGCGAAATCACTGACTCAAAACGTACTGGTAACCAGACTGTAAACGACAGTGCTGATGATACAACTTACAAAGTCAGTATATCTTACCGTCCAACTGACGAGCTATTGCTACGTGCAAGCTATGGTACAGGCTTTAAAGCTGCAACCATGCGTCAGATCGCAGCTCCTCGTCTTGAGTTCGGTGTAACAGCCTCTCCATACGATTGTCCAGCTGGTCTTGCTCCTGAAAAGGCGCAGTACTGTCACCAGGACAAATTGCAGTATGATGTTTACCGTGAAGGTGAGAAAGATCTTCAGCCAGAGACGTCTAAGCAGTACACATTTGGCTTTGTTTGGGCCGGTGACACAGGCACAAGCTTCGGTCTTGACTACTGGAACATCGAGATGGAGAACGAAGTTCGCCGTCTGACTCAGAACCAAATCTTCGGTGACCCGGTCACTTATGATGAGCTGTTCACAACTAAAGTTGACCGTGGTACAGGTAACACAGTACTTGCTATCATTCAGCCTGCACGTAACGTTGGTCAATCTCGTACTTCGGGTATCGACTGGCACGTAGATTTCACTACTAACTTCTCGTTTGGTGAGCTGAAGTCTAGCCTGATGGGTACATACATGATTGAAGACGAAAGTCTGCGTGTAGGTACAACTGACGTGTGGGATACCAGCCTGGGTAAAGTAGGTACTGATGAAGAAGTTGCATTCCGTAACATCATCAACTTCAACAATACCTTAACTCACGGTGACTTCACGCACAGCCTGAACCTTAAGGCGCGCAGCGGTTACACTGATGCAGCTGCATCAGTGAGCTTCTACGTTGCTAAAGCAGACGACTGGGATTCTGCGGTAGACGGTAGTGTTATCCAAAAACACATTCCAGTTTACATGACGTTTGACTACCGCCTGGCATATGCTTTCGGTGACAACGCAAATGTTGCATTCGGTATTAAGAACCTGTTTGACAAAGAGCCTCCGTTCACTCTGAACGCAGCGGCTGGTCACCAGGTAGGTTACGACCCGCGTTATGCAGACCCTTATGGCCGTACCTTCTACCTACAAGCAGATTACACTTTCTAATTCTGCCTGATAAAGTAGATTTCTAACGAGCCCCTGCATTATGCAGGGGCTTTTTTGTTGCATAAAAAGGTATTTTAATTGTTTTGTTTAAAGCAATAATTGGTGACCCCTTGTTCTTCAATTCATAAATTCAACGTCGATTTGTCCAAACGCCTTCAAAAATTTGAACAACAAAAACTTGAACAGCAGATATTGGGTGTGGCTGTTCTGGAGCCGAAAAATGAGTGTTCTCTCCTCTCAATCGCTTAAAAATCAACCTGTTTATGAGTGAGATAATTTAATGTGTATAAATCATTGTTTTTAAAGTGGTTTTTTGTTTCCTTTTTGGGTTTTTTGTTTCTATTTTAAAAAAGCTTGTTGACCTTTTGTTTTTCATGCGATTAGTATGTTTCACCAATATGGCTAAAAGTGTACGCACTTGTTACCCATATGAAGTTAAGAAAATACATAAAAACAATGCTTTAAAAGAAAAATTTAAAGCCAGGGAGAAAACAAATGTTAAATAGCAAGATCTCGAAGGCAGTGCGTTTAGCACTTGCATTTGGTTCTGCTTCTACAGTTGCATTTGCTACGCAAGTACAAGCTGAAGAAGAAGGCGCAAAAGAAGTTGAACGTATTCAGGTTACAGGTTCTCGTATCAGCCGTACTGATATGGAAACAGCTACACCGGTAACCGTATTCACAGCCGTTGAAATCGAAAAAACGGGTGTGTCAACTGTTGCTGAATTCCTGCGTAACAGCGCAGCATCAGGTGGCTTTAACGAATCTCAAACACTAAACCAGTCTGCTGGTGCGTCTTCAATTGGTCTACGCGGTTTTGATTCTAGCTATACTCTGGTACTATTAAACGGCCGTCGTATTGCTAAAAACTCAGCTGGCGGTGTATTCACCGATGTTAACCAAATTCCAATGTCGGCGGTTGAGCGTATCGACGTACTACCTGACGGTGCATCTGCCGTATACGGTTCAGATGCGGTAGCGGGTGTTGTTAACGTTATTACCAAAAAAGATTATCAGGGCGTAGAAGCAAAAGCGAAATACGGTCTGGCAACTGAGCACAGAGATGGTGATGAGCTTCAGTTCTCACTGACTGCTGGTGCTTCTAGCGACAAAACTAACATTTTGTTTGCACTAGATTATTTCGAACGTCGTCCTATCATGGCAAAAGACCGTGAGATGGGTGGTACAGCCTTTATTGAAGGACAAGAAGGTGGTGAAGGCCGCTCTAACTACGGTGTGCCTGGTTTCCTAGGTCTAAATGCTGGTTCTGCTCCGGATTCAGGTGATGATAAAGTATGGGCTGACTGTCCAGAAAGCAACAGCAGAGCGAACGGTAGATGTGCTTACGACTTTGCGCCTTTATATACTTTCCAGCCGCAAAGTGACCGTCAGTCAATTATGACTACGATTACACATCAGTGGAGCGATAATCTGACTCTGGACTCACAGTTCCGTTATTCTCGTGCTTATACGCTGAGTTCAAACGCCCCTGCGCCAGGCCAGGCTGATGTATCTCAGAGCCCGTATCTTAAAGACTTCCTAATGAATGATCGTTACAAAGACAATCCTGAATTGGGCGCTAAGATTGCTGATGAGATTGCAAATGGTACGAAATATATCGACGAAGATGGTAATGAGCAAACTGCAAGTGCCTATGTTGGTCGTCGTTACCTGGACTTCCCAAATCGTGAAAAAGACAATACAAACGAAACATTTGAAGCGGTCGTTGGTTTTGAATATCTGATCAACGATGACTGGGTTGTAGACTATGATCTTGGTTTTGCTCGCCTGACAAACCGTCAGATTGGTAAACGAGGTCAATTGCTACGTAACGAGTTAGCTGCTGCATTCAACGACGGTACGTTGAACCCATTCAAGATCAACGATTGTAACTCTGCAGAGCTAAAAGACTTCTGTGATGGTCTTCAAACGGCTATCCACAGAACATCAGAATATGAAGTTTCGTTCAGCAGTGCGACTTTATCTGGCCTGACAAACTGGGAATTACCAGGTGGTGTGGTTGGCATAGCTGCTGGTGTCGATTATCGTCGTGAAAGCTATCTTGACCGCTCTGATCCGGCTTCTGTTGCTAATCAGGTAATCGGTAGTGCCAGTTCTAACGGTGGCGGTTTCATGAAAAATGAAGCTGTATTCATGGAACTTTCTCTTCCGGTTATTGAGGACCTAGAGCTGAGCCTGGCGGCACGTCAAGATAAAGCTGACTGGGGTGTTGACGATGCTTCAGAGTCTACTTACTCAGTGAAAGCGTCCTACCGTGTACTTGACTCTCTGATGTTACGTGCTTCTTGGGGTACTGGATTTAAAGCCCCAGGTCTTGATGACCTATACACTGCTACCTCAGAAGGTGTACGAAATGGTGTAGTTGATACTAAGCTGTGTAATGCTGCAAGAGCTGCAGGTAATCCAGATAGCTCTGACTGTAACGGCACAGAAATTAACTCTAAGTCGGGTGGTAACATTAACCTACAGCCAGAAACATCAGATTCATACAACATTGGTGTAGTTTGGGATGTAACTGACGAGTTGGCACTAACAGTTGACTACTGGTCACTGGAAATCGAGAACATCATTGATGAACTGTCTGTTCAGGACATCCTTGCTGCCGAAGCGGTAGGTGATCCTGCGGTTGCTGGTCTGGTTGTTCGTAACTCTTCAGGCCGTTTGGATGATGGTTTACGCCAAGGTTATGTACAGTCAAACTATCAAAACTTATCAAGTGCAGATGCTAAGGGTATTAACTATAACCTGACTTATGCAACTGAACTTAGTTTTGGTGCGCTGTCTACTAACCTGCGTTTTGAGCAATACTTAGAGCAAAACCGTCAGTCAAACGCGGTTCAACCGCTGTGTGACCAAACGGGTAAGCGCACAGTGGATGCTGAGTACGAGTTCCGCCTGAACCTTGGCGCAACGCTTGAAACGGGTGATTTCACAACATCAGTGAATGTTCGCTACTTGCCTGGTTACGACCAGTACGACCGTTTCGATACAGAAAACAAAACGTGTAATGCAATCGGTCACTACGATGTTGAGACAGAAATTGACCCAGAAACGAGTGCAACAACATACCTGGATTATGGCCGACCGCAGAAGATTGATGATTACATCGAGTTTGACGTAACAACGGCTTATCATATCAACGATAAGAACAAGGTAACTGTGGGTATTCGTAACTTGTTTGACGAACAACCTCCGTTCAGCCAAGTTGATGACTGGCCTTTCTATGACCAGGATGTATACAACAATATTGGTCGTTTCTTATACGTTCAGTATGACATCAAGTTCTAATTTTAAAATTAGTTAAACTGAGGAAAGAGCGCATTATATGCGCTCTTTTTATTTATTATGAAGATAAATGCAAAACCCAGAATTTGCTTTGCAACCCCCGTTTTAGAGGGAGAGTTAACGGGCGTAGAAGAGTTAAATAAGGGGCTGACACAGTTATTTTTCTCATTGGAGAAAGAAGGCTATAGAAACCTGACTCGGATCAATACCACGCAAGGGGATATTTACGATAGCCCAGGCGATTTATTCTCTCTTACGCACTACCCAGAAATAGCTGAAATTAAGCAGCACATGAACGGTGTGCTGACTTCCTGGATACTTGAGACTGGCAAGATGACTCGTGCTGAATTAAGTCAGCTTCATTTTGAAATTGAATCCTGGTTTCATATTACCCGCTACGGAGGCACCAAAACATTGCATGATCATGGTCAATGCTCCTGGTCAATGATCTATTATGTGGATGCTGGTGATCCACCACCGCCAGAATTTCCAAGAAGTGGCTTTTTACAAATATACGATCCAAGGCGGATCCAAATGAACCCCTATGATAAGGGGTTTTCGAACTTTAAACCCACCTTCGACTATGGTGGTTTTTCAGTCGCACCTTATTCTGGCAAGTTCGTTGTTTTTCCGGGTTACTTACAACATGAAGTCTTGACATATTTTGGAAATAAGCCCAGGATAATGATAGCAATCAATTGCTTAATTAGAGAAAGGACTTAATAATGAAAATAACTAAAATTATATTGGGATTACCTATACTATTTGGTTTAACTGCCTGCCAGATGTCAGAAGGGGCAAAGCAGTCAAAACAAGACGAGCGGGCGGAACTCGCTAAGGTAGAAAAAGATGAAAATTATATCTGCCGAACCGTGAAGAAAACAGGCTCGAATATGTATACTCGTCGTTGTATTACCAAAGAAGCACATCAAAGAGAAAAAGAAAGCGCACATAACGCTATGTCCGAGCTCAACCGGAGCTGGAATAAGAACGGTGGATAATACTTATTTAGCGTAGGTACCACTTTATATTTCTGAGCCAAAGTCATATATGATAAAGGTAGTATTTTTTATTTAGGCATTGCAGAAATTATAAAAGAGCTTACTTTTTTAAAGGGCCGGATCAGGTCCTTTTTTACTTTAGTCGTTTTAATGCAGTTAATTTTTATAGCAGACTATAGCTGTATCCGCTCTCGCTCAAGTGCAATTCATATATAATATAAATACCAAGAATGAGACGTTCTAAAGTACGCAGGGCAAATTCGATTGATGGCTTTATGGACTCTCGTCAATATTCATTGTCGGTCAATGATCGTGTATGAACGCTCCTTTGCTTTTGCTCAATACGTCCCTCCAATTGTTCCTTTTAATCTTACCATTATCTTGGCCAAAAAAGATCTAATAAAGCACACTGGATATTGCCGACTAATCTTCCCACAGACTTGGTAAAGAGTAGACAACGAATCGATGATGTTGTGGCGGAGAGTAATTACGATGGGCGATACGTGAATACATGGGCTTTGAAGACCTCAATTATTAAGGGCCCCTTAGAGCCGAAAAAATCGTTTTTATATGAAAAAAATCATAAATTTGTTCTATCAGATTGACGCCCTAGTATTTTTTTTGTTAAATTTAACCTGCCTTATTTGCAAAAAGGTTTATATTTTGAGGGTCCTTACGCCTTGTTTGTTATTAAATTAACACTTGAGTAGTGGAGATGGTGGGCTCTGTTTAGAGAAGTTTTAACTAAAGGAATTAACTATGAAAATCAATCTTAAGAAAAAGACGATTAAGTCTTTGTCATACCCAGAACAGTCATTAGATAAAGACCAAACCAAGAAAATCGGCGGTGCTGCATCAGGTATGAGCTGGTGCACTTTCATATGCACTATACCATAGGCTGCAGGTTTTAAATTTATTATATAGCGTATTCAATATTAAGATGAAATGCGCCTTTTTTATTTTAAACCTCTTTTTATGTGTTTCTATTTTTGTCTTATCACTTCACATCTACCACTTTACTGGCCTTTTTATAGCGTATTTTAAACCCTGGCCAGGCGGGGAGTTCCCAGCGTTTGGGGGCGTCTTTGCGACTTCCTTTGCGGTATTCAAGGATAATACGTTTGGCGGTAAAGCTATAAGTTACTGACATGGTGAGTTCAGGTAGCACAACCTCAAGTGGAAACTGGTCGATAAAGGGCGTGATGAGCCAGTCTTCAATGGGTTGGTAGTACAAATCCTCGGCATCAATTAGTGCAAGGTCTTGCTGAGTTTCGAGACCCAGGTCCGTTAAGGTCTGAGACAGCCACTTTACTGCGTCTGGCAACGGAGGCAATGGTTGCTGTTGATGTTGCAGGTAGAGTTGTTGGTAGGCCAGCATGTCACTGACCTGTTGAAATACGCCAGCAAATAACTGGTCTTGTTCAATCAGTTTGACGCAGGCCGGAATAAGGTGTTTGCCCGTTGCGCGCAGATGTTGCCGGGCCAAATCGACACCCGCATAGGTACTGGCCAGTTCGACCCAAACTTCGTCTTCCTGCTGATAAGCCTTTATCAGACTGCTGTCGACGGGCGCATGCTGAGTGAGCAGAGAAAGCGAGACAGGTGCCGCCAGCGTGGCCAGGGTGGTTGCCTGTTTAACGCCTTTGCCGGCCAGTGCATAGGTATCCAAAACCAGCATAGCTGCACATGTGTCTGGTACTCGGGATTCTTTTGCCGGCACCACTTCACCCTGACCATTGCTAAAGCCACCGCGACGGTTGTCCTTTTTGATATATAGCCAATCCGGGCGCACTGAGGCAATTGCGCTGAGCAGCGCATCTCGGTCATAGCTGGCGGCTTTGTCCAGTGGTGGCAAAGAGAAGGCCTCTCTCAGTTGCGTGCTGAATTGTCTGGCCTCACGCAGGGCGTCGTCCTCTGCGCGTATGCCAGGCGCTTTGCCTCTGAGCAGTGCGATCACCAGCTCCAGGTCGCAGCTGTGGGGCAGCGCCTTGCTGAGGGCGTCAAGCTGCTCTGCTGAGTTTGGTAGCTGGTATACCCGTGCCGGCACCGACATCACAGCCACGGCATCTATCATTGCCTGGCGCAGGCGGTTATCCGGCATTTTAGCTATCAGGTGACCCAGTTCGACATCGACAGGCAAAGGGTAGAGCCGCTTGCCAAGCTCGGTGGCACGGCTTTGTGCGTCAAGCGCGCCGATTTTTCTGAGCAGGTCGAGTGCTTTTTGTCCTGAACTGGCAGGCAGCGGGTCGATGAAGCTCAGCGAGTCGATACCATCAGTGGCACAGCCAGCAGCCAATACCAGCTCGGTGAGCGCTTCTCTTTGTACTTCGGGTGGGGTTCTCTCTATCAAAGGCGCATATTGTCCATACAGGCGCAGACAGAGCCCTTCCTGAGTCCGTCCGGCGCGCCCCAGGCGCTGTTTTGCAGAATCTCTGCCGATGGCATCCAGGCCCAGTACCGTTTTGCCATTTCTCAGGTGTGTGCGCCGTTCCAGGCCAGAGTCGATAACACAGGTAATATTGGGAATAGTCAGCGAGGTCTCTGCCACATTGGTTGCCAAAATGATCCTTTGTCTGGGCTGCTGATGCAGGGCAAGGCGTTGATCATCTGGCGCACAGCCACTGAACAGGGGGACAACCAAAGCATCGAGTGCTTTGAGCTGAGCGGCGCATTGCACGATTTCGCCTTTGCCGGGAAGGAAAACCAGAATGTCGCCACGGGTATGGTGCAGCGCATACTCGCAGGCCGCTTTGACTCTGTCACTGAGGTTATCGCGACTTGGCATAGTACGCATATCCTTGGCAAGAAATCGCTCTTCCACATCGAACATCTTGCCTTTGGACGTCAGCAGCGGCGCCTCGAGGTAACTGACCAGCCGCTCTGCCGACAAGGTGGCAGATGTTACGACCAGGCGATGCTTTCCCTGCTGTTTTAACATCGCCAGTAACAGGTCCATATCCCAGCGTCGCTCATGGAACTCATCCAGCATCACGATGGCAAAATCACTCAGGCGGTTTTCAAAGTACCAGCGCAGTGCCACTCCCGGCGTTACAAAAACGACCTGGGTGTTTGGACTAAACTGGCCCTCAAAGCGGATAGCATAGCCTATCTGCTCACCAAGCCCACTGCCTTGTTGCTCAGCAACATACTCAGCCAACGAAGTACAGGCGATCCGCCGGGGCTGGATCACCAATACCCGACCTTGTTGAGCAGCCCAGACAGGCAGTTGTGTGGATTTTCCTGAGCCGGTGGCGGCGGCCACAATGACGTTACCAGAGGATAGCAGGTGACAAAAATCGGCTTTGATCTGTTCGATGGGCAGAGACATACGGACTTGATACTGTTAGATATTTTTTAAAGTGCTGAGGATTTTAACAAATCCTGCTTGAAAAGGCTGCCTGCAAGGCGCATCTCAAAGTAAAATATCAACGCGTAAAAACCAATGACAGAAATCAGTTTACTCCTTGCCCTGGTGGTGTTCTGTGCCATCTACTGGCGGCTCGATGATATCAAGCGCGCTTACTGGCAACATAAATATAAAACGCGGTCACTCAGTGAGTTAGACAGGCAGGTTTTGCTGCGTTATATGCCCATCTATCGTAACATGACGGACGCAGACAGAGCGCGCCTTGAGCGCCATATCCTGTGGTTTTTGGGTGAGAAGCGGTTACTTGGCCGTGACGGCCTGAAAACCAATCGGGCTATGGCACTGATCATCGCGGCAGATGCTTGTCTGCTGGTACTCAATCAACAGTGGCCACTGTATCCCAATGTCAAAGAGATCTTACTTTACCCCAGCAGCTACTATGCCGGGCAAAATAGCCGTGACAGTGCAGGGCTGGTGAGCTTTCATACTGTGGTGCGTCAGGGCGAGTCCTGGCCCGGCGGCACGCTGGTGCTGAGCTGGCATGACGTGCTGGAAGGTAACAGGCTACCTGAAGACGGGCATAATTTAGTATTTCATGAATTTGCGCATCAACTGGACCAGCAAACCGGTCAAACCAATGGCACGCCTCATTTACCAAAAGGCATGAGTTACAAAAATTGGGGGGAGGTGTTGTCTCGCGCCTATCAGCAGTTAAAAACTCAGCTGGCGTATCATATGCCGCACGTGGTGCATGAATATGGCGCGACCAACGAAGCGGAGTTTTTTGCTGTGATCACCGAAACCTTTATTGAAAAGCCACTGCAACTGAAACAGGAAAATCCCGAATTATTTAATCTGTTGAGTGAATACTATCGATTCGATCCGCGAGACTGGATCAAGTAGCCATTGCGATGAGCGCTTGGCGTCCCTTTTAGGGCTTAGCTTGTTGTTAAATTGCAGGCATAAAAAAACCGCTTCAAGTGAAGCGGTTTTTTCGTCTAAATCAGATTATGAAAAGCTGATCTCGCCGCGCTCTTTGCGCTTGTTGTCACGCTTGTCACCACGTGGATCTTTAAAGCTGCGCTTGCGGTCACCACGGCCTTCGTTACGGCCTTCAAAGCGACGCTCATCACGACCGCCTGAACGACGTTCACCACCGCGACGCTCGCCACCATTGCCTTGATCGGCAGGGTGCGTGCTTTTGGTCATCTTCATTGGGCGCTGACAAATGTAAACGCTCTGGAAGTGTGACAGCGTATCTGCTGGCATATCCTGAGGCAGCTGAACGGTGCTGTGCTCATCAAACAAACGGATTTCACCGATAAACTTGCTTGAAATATCAGCTTCGTTGGCAATTGCACCAACGATGTTCTTGACCTGTACGCCGTGCTCACGACCGACTTCGATACGATAGGTATCCATTGGGCCAGTGTTGCGACGTGCATTGCCTTTGCGCTCACCACGTTCACCACGACGCTCGCGGTTACCGTCACGGTTACCATCGCGCTCGCGACGCTCACGTTGCACCTGAATTTCCTGAACTTTCAGCGGCGACTGCTGTTGTGCCAGGCACAGAAGTGCAGCAGACAACTCAGTTTGGCTCAGTTCCAGCTTTTCAGCCATGCCCTGTGCTACTTCACTGAAGAACGCAATGTCTTTGTGATCCAGCGCCAGGCTTAGCTTGCCTTGTAGTGCTTCAATACGCTTTTGCTCAACGACTTTCGCGTTAGGCAGCTCAACCTGCTCGATGTCAGAGCGGGTATGACGCATGATGTTACGTAGCAGGTAACGTTCATTACCTTTCACGAACAGGATAGCTTTACCTTTACGACCAGCACGACCTGTACGGCCGATACGGTGTACATAGGCTTCGCTGTCTTGCGGGATATCATAGTTGATAACCAGGCTCAGACGATCTACGTCCAGACCACGTGCTGCAACGTCAGTTGCGATAACGATGTCCAACAGGCCGCTCTTCAGACGCTCTACTGTGCGTTCACGGGCTTGTTGGTTCATATCACCATTCAGTGGTGCCGCAGAGAAACCTTCGCGTTCAAGTAGTTCAGCCAGCTGAACGGTGTCGTTACGAGTACGCACAAACACGATAGACGCATCGTAATCTTCCGCTTCTAAGAAGCGTACGATGGCTTTGTTTTTATGCGTCGTTGCACGCCAGTAAACTTGCTCAATTGTGTCAACAGTCGAGTTACGTGGCGTGATTTTTACTTGCTCTGCGTTATCTAAATACTTAGAACAAATAGATTGGATCTGCTTTGGCATGGTTGCAGAGAACAAACAGGTTTGCTTCTCTACTGGTGTTTTTTCCATGATGCTTTCAACATCATCGATAAAGCCCATGCGTAGCATCTCATCGGCTTCGTCCAGCACTAAGGCTTTCAGATCCGACAAATCAATGGTCTTACGGTTAATATGGTCAATCAAACGACCCGGTGTTGCCACAATGATCTGTGCGCCACGGCGCAGTGCACTTAGCTGCACGCCATAGCTTTGTCCGCCATACAGAGCCAATACTTCAACACCTTTGGTGTATTTTGCGTATTGGTTGAAGGCTTCCGCGACCTGTAAAGCCAATTCGCGTGTTGGAGTCAATACTAATATCTGTGGTTGCTTAACGGATGCGTCAACATTGTTTAATAGCGGCAACGCGAACGCCGCCGTTTTGCCCGTACCCGTCTGCGCTAGTCCCAGCACGTCCTTTCTTTCTAGCAATAACGGTATACATTGAGCCTGGATCTCAGAAGGTGATTGATATCCCAGCTCTTCGACTGCCTTTAAAATTGCAGGAGAAAGATCTAAAGATTCAAACGTGACTGGTTCTGACATTAATGCGCCTCAACAAGTTAAAAGAGGCGGCATTGTACAGCAAAGAAAAAACAATTGCTTGCATAAATTGGCACTAATTTTGTAGGTATTTGATATTGGTCAAAAAATAAACTTATTTATTTTTTTGAGCTGTTAGATTGGCAGGTAAGTGGCTATTTTTAAGGGAAAATCATGCCTGAATTGCAGCTTAATGGCGACTCAGGCAAGGATAATACGGCACTGTGTTACTGATACAGGCCCAGATTCTCTTTGGCATAGGCTTCAAACTCGGTAAAGCCGCCAATGTGGTCCTGGTCAACGAAAATTTGCGGTACAGTTGGACAAGGCTTGCCTGCGGATTTTTCCAAATCTGCCTTGCTGACGCCTTCTTTGATGATATCAATGTAACGAAACTTAAAATCGTCGCGTTCATTGGTCAGGCGCTCTGCCAGGTCTTTTGCACGGACACAATAAGGGCAGCCTTCACGGCCAAAAATCACAGTAAACATAGGGGTCTCCAAATCATTTTCATTGCTACTCAGTATATCGGCCTGTGTGCAAAATGAAACCGCCAAAAATCGATGGCCATGATTGAGAAAACCGATGATGCCTCAGGAGCGATAGACCGTTTTGATAAGGTGGTAACCAAACTTAGTCTTGACCGGACCGTGGACTTCATAAAGTGGCTTTTTGAACACCACATCATCGAATGCTTTAACCATATCGCCTTTATTAAACTCACCAAGATCGCCACCGCGCTTTTTCGATGGGCACAAAGAATGCTGTTTGGCCAGTTTGTTGAAGTCGCCGCCTTTGGCAAGTTTAGCCTTTATAGCAAGACACTCTTTTTCGGTTTTAACTAAAATGTGGTAAGCACAGGCTTTTGGCATGGTTGAGGTCTCCGGACTATCAAAGGCGCCGATCATGCAAGGAGAAGGCCGAAAACGCAAGTATCAATTGCCAGCTATCGGCCTTTTCAAGGAAGTATTAGAAGGTCACGCTAAACCCAATCGACGGGCGGATAGAGAAATCATCTTCCTCTTCTTCTATATACAGGTCGTTAACGGACTTAACTCTGTCGTAGTCCAGGTCTATATAGGCAATGTTTTCCTGGCCATAGGCATTCATGAGTTCAAAGATCAGCTTGCCATCGTTGCCGAATAGCTCGGTCTTACGCTCAAAGCGAATATCCAGGCGGTGATACACTTTGAACCGCTCTGAAAAGGGCTCGCCATAGACAGGTAAAAAGCGGCCATCGTGGTCGGGGTTTTCTCTGACGCCAACAATGGGGGTATAGGCCTGGCCACTGCGTGCAGTAAAGTTAAAACCACCTTGCCACTTTTCATTGATCTCGTAATGGAATACGGCATTAAACACCAGCGGCGTATCGGCGAAATAGTCGCGGGTGATATTCTGGCTGAGATCGGTGCGCTCACTTTTGGCATAGCTCAATGCCACCCAGCCATACCAGTTATCGGTCTTGTTTTTGTTGATCAGCAGGTCTACACCATAGGCGCGTCCTTCAACGTCGTTGCTATACAAATCAGCGGCATTGGGGCCGTCGTCGATGGCAAGCGGCAGATCATCCATGGTCTTATAATATCCCTCAATTGACCAGCTCCACTCATTCTCCAGTTGCTGGCTGAAGCCCAGCGTATAGTGATCCGACACCTGAGATTTCAGCTTGGGGTTACCAATGTCTGGCAAAATGTATTCCACATTCTGCATGCGATTGTAGCGACCCGCCTTGGCACTGATGGTGCTTTCTTCCGTCACATAGTAACTGATCGCCAGACGAGGTGAGGTGAAGGTTTCATCGGTGTATTTGTTGTGCTGACTTTGTACTCCCAGCTCGCTCTGCCAGTCATCGCTCAGTTGCCAGATATGCGCCAGGCCAACAAAGCCACTGTCAATGTCTATGCTGCGCTTGCCGCTGATCCGCTCACCTTTTTTCAGGTCGCAGTCGGGATCCAGTTCAGTACACAAGTACTGAAAGGTGTCGTAACTATATTCTGTTTCGTTATCAAAGTAAGCAGCATCCAGAACCAGCTGATGAGCTGGGTTGATACGGTAGTTCAGGCGTGCCTTGTAGGTATATTGTTTTTCCGACTCTTCTTCAAAATAGCCGGCAGAAACCGTGGCGCGGCGGCCATATTCCAGTCGACCTGAATGATCCAGTGCACCTATCCCCACACGCAAATGCAGCTTGTCATTATAATGGTCCCACAACACGTTTTGGCTGTTGAACTCCCTGATAAAGCGCGCGTCCCCCTGAAACTCAGGGGTCTTTTGCGCCAGCTCGGAGCGTTCGTTAAACCCGGCTGCAGCGGAGTCTTCTGCGCCGGTAAAGTTGAAGGTCAGGGTGTTGTTGGCGTTAATATCCCACAAAAACTTGCCCTGATAGTCGTGATCGTCCGGCGCATCATTGATGATCACACCGGTTGGCTCTCCGTCGTCATCTTCGAGCTCTTCACCTTCTTCAAAGAACAAGGGGAGGGTACTTTTTCGGCCCGAGACATAGAAAGCCGTGCTGTCGCTAAGCTGACCTTCCACAAAGACACCGGCATTGAACATGGTGAGATCGAGTGTGGTGGTGATTGGCTGATATTTGGGGTTGCGCAGCGTGACGTCAAACACTGCGCCCGTTGCGTTACTGTAGCTGCTGCCGTAGCCTGCTGAGTAAAGCTGAAAATCCTGAATGATATAGCGATTGAAGATTGAGCTGCCAAAGTCGTGGAAAATGTAACCCGCAGGCATAAAGTCCACTTCGAACATGTTGTCGCTTGGGCTTGATCCACGTACGGCGGGTTCACTCATGGAGCCACCGGCGGCAACCACACCGGGTAATGCATACACAGCCCGCAACGGATCGCCCATCGCACCGGGCATCTCAATCAGTTTTTCTGTGTCTTCTGTGATCTCAGAGGTGATTGAGCTGCGCTTGTAATGCACCTCAATGTGTTCTATGTCTGCGTTGGTGTTTGCCTGTATCTGAAATGCCATGCATAGCATAATGGGTGACAGTGCAAACGGTTTTTTGAGTGACGAGCGCGTCATGTTAGTCCCTTGTTGAATCTAAGCTGAATAAGAGTTGGGACTAGTGTATGAGAATAAATCGTACCTTTGTTTTACCTAAGGGTAAGAAATTGTCGACAACTCAAACACTTTCTTACACTTGTTAGTCTATAGCCTGGCGCGTATCCCCAGCTCGCTGGAATAACCCACAGAGCGCTCGACTACCTTAAGGTCAGCAGACAACACGTAATAGGTGGGGTAGGCCTTAACCTTGTAATCTGAGCCTGTGTGGTGAGTGCCAAGCAATACTGGCATGCTTAGCGCCAGGTCATCGACAAAGGCGTGGACTGCGTCCGTGCTCTCAAAATCCAGCGCTATTGCCACCGCATTCACTTTACCTTGCTCATGTAGTTTGTTGAGGTTAGGCATGCTGTAACGACAAATACTGCACCAGGGGGCGAAGAAATAGACGACCGATTGCTGCCCTTGCAGCGACTTAATGGACACTCGCTGTGCAGGTTGTTCAAGTAAAGGCAGCGAAAAATACGGCGCCGGGGCCTTGCCATCGTCCGCCAGCATACCGAGTTCCTGATACGCGGTGACTGCCAGAAAAACAATGGCAAAAATAATGAGTTGAAGAAGCGTTTTTAACATGTGCGCTCACAAATTTTAATTTCCGAGCGCGAGTATAAATAAAACTAAGGCCACAGCACAAATCAGCCGTAGATATTTTCTCCCAGGTATCGCTTGGCTTTTTGCGCCTTAATTCGGGTAAGGTCTACCAATACCAGGCCGTCAATACAATTGTTAAAGTCAGGGTCAATGCTGAAACTCAGAAAGTTTACCCCGTCTGGCTCACACAGCTCGGTATACTGTTTAAACAGCGTTGGCACCTGCGCGCCCATGTTCGCCATGATGTGCTTGAGCTCGGCAAAATCCTCTTTAACATCATGACCACAAAATAACTGCGCAAAGGCCTGCTGCTGTGATGGCGTAAATTTGAACTCGTTTTTGGGTGTGGCAAGAGATGACAGATTGGCAAAGTAATGCTGGTAGTGGTAAATCAGCATGGCCTTGGCTTTATCCGGCAGTGCATTGGACAAACTGACCGCGCCAAACAGATAACGATGTTGTGGGTAGCGCTTTACAAATGCGCCAATTCCGTACCATAAATAATCCAGGCTTTTGCGTCCCCAGTATCTGGGCTGCACGAAGCTTCTGCCCAGCTCCAGGCCATGCTCGAAGTAGGGCTGCATGTGCTCAGAATAATTAAATAAACTGGTCGTATATAATCCTTCCGCGCCCTGGTTATCGAGCACGGTTTGAGCGCTTGCGAGTCGATACGCGCCGACCAGCTCCAGTTGTTTGGCATCCCACAATACCAGATGCTGATAATACATGTCGTATTTGTCGATATCGCGGCGTTTGCCGCTGCCTTCGCCGACCGCACGAAAGGCAATTTCTCTTAGCCGACCCAGCTCGCGGAAGATTGGGGAGCTGCCCTGATACTGATAAAGGTAGATTTGCATACCATCCTGGGTTTCACCGAGCCGCTCACAGCTTTCAATTGCTTGCTTAAGGTCTTTTTTACATTCCGGCACCGCAATGGGCGTCTGAGTTTTCAGCGGCAAAGATTTCTTTGATGTCAGCCGGTACAGCTGCTTGCGGATCAGGGCCACTATCTCTTTGTCTTTAAGGTTTTCCAGTAAGTAAGAAGCCGGTGGAATGCTGGCACCAATTTCAAATTCCAGAGATTTTTGTCGCTGCTTAAACATTTCTTTAACCAGCAGCAGGCTGGCTAAAGGTTTGTAGATCATAGATGTGCCGTAAAACAGCGGGCTGTTTTTTGCCTTGATATAGATAGGCAGAATAGGGCAGTTGGCTTTTTTGGCCATACGTAAAAAACCTGAGTTCCACTTACAATCTTTGATGCCCGTAGGTCCAAGTCGGGACACTTCACCGGCAGGGAAAATAAGTAAAGCACCTTCCTGTTTAAGGTGGTGCTGGATATTGGCCAGCTCCTGCTTGCGACTCGCCCCGGATAGATTGTCTACTGGCAACAGCAGCGAGTGCATGGGGGTTATGGACATCAGCATTCTGTTGGCAACGACTTTCAGGTCCGGGCGTACCTGCGCCAGTACTTTGATCAACGCCAGTGCATCTAATGAGCCGATTGGGTGGTTGGCCACAATCACGACACTGCCCTCGCTGGGTATGTGCTCTATTTGTTTAGGTTTGAAGCGTGCATCAAAGTCCAGCTCTTCCAGTACCTGCTCAACAAATTCGAGCCCCTGGAGGTGAGGGTAGGTATCTGCAAAGGCGACAAACTCTTGCTCGTGCAATAAGTAACCCAGGCCTTTTTTAACTAAGCCTTTTACTTTTGGTGAATTTTCTAATTGAGGCAGGTTTGCTTCAATGACCTTATCAACACTGATCATATATCGATTCTCAAGTTTTATAACCGCTTTTCGTCAAGATTAAAAACTCTCCATGACAAACAAGTTGCAACTGTATGTCAGTTTGATGGCCGTCGCGTAAGTACACCTGAAGGTTAGATTTTTTGCTAAAGTAGTGACGGTTAAAACAGAACAAAGGAAAGAGCATGGCATTATTAGTCTGTGTAACGGGCAGAGACAACAGCAAACTGATGGCAGAGTTACGCGCGAGCCTGCCGGATGTGGACGTAAGAGAGTGGCCCGATGCGGGTGTCTTGGCCGAGATTGAGTTTGTATTGGCCTGGAATGCGCCTGAGTCGTTGTGGCAACAATTACCAAATCTCAAAGTCGTCCAGTCGTTTGGTGCCGGGGTCGATGGCATCGCGTTATCTGCTTTGCCGGCTGATGTGCAGGTGTGTCGCATTGTTGATCCCGCGTTGGCCGACGACATGGCTGAATATGTACTGGGACATGTGCTGGCTCATAAGCTGCGCCTGGGCTTGTATTATCGTCAGCAACAACAGCGGCTGTGGCGTCCTAAAAGAGCCTGTGCTGGAAACCGGGTTGGGATACTCGGGCTGGGTCAGCTGGGGCAGGTGGCCGCTACAAAGCTGCAACGTAATGGTTTTGAGGTATTGGGCTGGTCAAGAAGCGAAAAAGCGCTAGAGGGCATTAGGCAATTCTGGGGACTGGCACAGTTAAGCGAATTTGCATCACAGTGTGATTATGTCGTCTGTCTGTTACCTCTGACGACCCAGACGCACGGCATTTTGAATAAAACGCTGTTTGAGGCGATGCCTTCGCACGGGGTACTGATCAATGTTGCTCGTGGCGCACATCTCAATGAAGCTGACTTGCTTGATGCACTTGATAATGAGCAAATTGCAGCAGCCACGCTGGATGTATTCGCAGCAGAGCCACTTGCCACAGATCATGCATTCTGGGATCATCCAAAAATCACTATGACTCCCCATGTTGCGGCGCTGACGAGCCTGAAAACAGCCATTGCACAAATTGTTGCAAATATGCAGGCAATGCAAAAGGGGCAGCCTTTGTCACATTGCGTGGATTTGAAACTGGGGTATTAATCGTAATTGCTTAGCCTTTTTCATCTGGCTGTGCGCGGCTTAAGACTCAATACGGGTTCGGCAATCCTTGTCGGTGATGAGTGGTTAGGCGCTCTGGTAGGCGGCGCTGGGCGACAATTTGCTTTGGTACAAAATACTGTATAAAAAAACATCTTGTGACATCTAATTACATTCAGTAAGTTATGAGAAAATAATAATAAAGAGTCGCTTTTTATGAATAGTAACCAAGGTGGCGTTAAGCTCTCCGTTGTGCTTTTTAGCGTTATTGTGTTGGGGGTAATGGCGTGGTTCAATCAGGCTAATGCTGAGTCTCAACATACGATACAAGAAGCGGACGAGGAAGTGGTCGTAACGTCCTCCTCACAGAGTTAAAAAGATAGCAGCAGGTGCTGCTATCATCGTTTGGCGTGTCGTTCGCGGTTTTCCACTTTCTTCTCTTCGCTTTTCTTTAACAGCACGTATGTCGCGCCGTTACCGCCATGGCAGCTTAACGCCGTGTGAAATGCCAGTATTTGTGGCATCTCCTGCAACCACTTGTTGCAGTAGCTTTTCAGAATAGCCGGAAAGGGTTTGCTTTTTAAGCCAATACCATGACGGATCAGAAGTACCCGAATACTGCGTTGATGGCAGTCGGTGATGAAATCAAACAGTGACTTTCTGGCTTCACGAAAAGGCTTGCCATGCAAATCCAGCGTGGCGTCAATCTGATACTTGCCCAGCCTGAGATTCTTAAATACCCCTTGCTGAACACCATCTTTTTTGTAGCTAAGCAAATCGTGTGGATCGAGCAGATCAACATATTCAGTGGAGAGAAAATTAGGATCGAAGTCCTGCTCCTGCTCTGCCGCTTCTCTGCGTGCAAGTTGCGCCAGGGTAGGTTCGTTTTGTTGACGTCTGAGCTCTGCTTTTTTGTCTTGTGCTAAGGGAACAACGTCCCCCATTGAGGCGAGAAAAAGTTCTTCATCTGTCATGGCCATACTACGTCTCCAAAACCAATGGGTGTGGCCAGATTGTAGCGCAGGCTCAGAAATTAGAAAATATCTTTAAGCCTGGCAGTTTGCTTTTTACTGCCTGCCGGTGCGAAAGCATTGGCAGGCGTGCCTAAGGCGTACCTAAGGCGTACCTAAGGCGTATTATACTGTTCGTGAGTAAAGAGCTTAAACAGATAAAATGAATTAATCAGAATCAAACCCAGGTTTGAGATCACTGAGGTGTTCATCAGATCGAGGCTGAACAAAATAAACAGGATGCTGCAGGTCGCCAATGCCGCGCCACGCAGCAAGGTTTTATGGTTAATAAAAAAGGCACCAAATCCTAGCACTAGCAGTAATAAATTAAGTAGCCAGTCAAATTCGTTCGGCATGATCGTCAAAGTACTCCAGGTTGTTCAATAAAGGGGCGCCATTATGCGCCCCAACCCGGGTCTCTTCAAACGAGTATTTTTGTATTTTTCAGATTAGTTTTTTTAATCCAAAATTAGTGCCATCAACGCAGAGATAAACCCTTGCTGCTTGATGATTTGATACTTCTGGCAGGAGTCTGGGTCGCGCTCATCCTGGCAAAGATATAGCATATTTCGCTCTAAAGCTGGACGAATATACAGGTTTGAGTCAAATAAAACGGGGTCTACACCGGGTAAACCAGGCCAGTATACACTTTGTGCAACCAGGCCTATCTTTTCATAGGTAATGAGCTTAGGTTTGGGAAACAGGATAACAAGAAGCAAAATGACTGCGGCGACAATCCAGCGAGTTTTACCAGACTTAGCTTGTGCTTGTTGCGCAGCTGCTAGCTGTGCTTGTTGTTGGAGTTGCTGTTGTTGTAGTGCCTTTTGTTGCTGGGGTGATAAACGTTTTTTTTGTCTGGGTTGTTTTTTCTTTGACCTGGCATCGACCTGACCGAGTAATGCCTGTTTTTTTGGTTTTTGTGCCATGCTTTGCTATAGCCTTTTGTTTGCAGGACTCTATAATAGTTCTATGCTAATAATAGCGCATTTCAATTGACTAGCCCACGGGAAAGGATATGGAACAACAAATCTCTATATTAATTGTTGATGACGTAGGCACTGTTCGCAGTTTCTTGCATCAGACCTTGATGCACTTGGGGATCGATAACGTAAAAGAAGCGTCAACGGCAAAACAGTGTATTACAGCATGTGAGGAGCGGCACTTTGATATTGTGTTCTTAGATATCGAGCTTCCTGATGGAGACGGCAAAGAACTGATAGCAGAGCTGGCTGAAATCAACCCGGATATTAATGTGGTTATGGTATCTGCGCATTCAACGGTGGATAATGTGAAAGATGCCATTGAGCGGGGAGCCAAAGGGTTCGTTGTTAAGCCATTTTCACCAAAGAAAATTGCCGCAATGTTGAAAAAGTTTTACCCAAAACTGGAGCTCGCTTAGGCCGGTTTGATAGCAGGGTGGTGCCCACATTACGCCCTGTAACATCACATCAAGTTTATACCACTTTCACTTCATACCTGGTCAATTTGCGGGCGCAACTTGATATTGCTGGGCCAAGTATGGATTGGTGCCAGGGCCGCTTGGCCTGGTAAAAACAATCAGGCATAAAAAAACCGACTTACGTCGGCTTTTTCATATCCAAATCCACAATTATAGTGCTTTGATTTTAGCAGCCAGGCGGCTCTTATGACGAGCAGCTTTGTTTTTGTGGATAAGACCTTTAGTTGCGTAACGGTCCAGGATAGGTGTAGCAACAGCGAAAGCTTGCTGTGCAGCTTCTTTGTCACCAGCTTCAATTGCAGCGATTACTTTTTTGAAGTAAGTACGCATCATTGAACGACGGCTTGCGTTGTGCTGACGACGTTTTTCGCTAGTGATAGCGCGTTTTTTTGCAGACTTGATGTTAGCCAAGGTATGCTCCTAACAATCTTAAAATAAGCTTAGTTTAAAGGCCGAGGAATATGCCCTTTTTATTCTTTAAAGTCAATAAAAATTCCCCTCGGCTGGTCAATTTGTTTGCATATCGCACTTGTCCCTAGCCCCTCGCAGCCATAAGCGGCTAGTTGGGTTGCACGACAGCGAGTCTGAAATGATTGGATGTAATCATATTCTCAGATCTCATACCAAGTTAGCGCCTATCTGTGGCACAGCCCCTGGCACTGTGGCGCTATTGTAACAAATACCCTACCGGTCTACTAGAGTGTTTGTGGCAATCCTTTGCATCAACAGGCATTGAGGCCCATTTGCGTTATTATTCACCGTCTATGCGGCTATGAATCGCTGCTGTGTCAGGCTGCCACATCAGTATTTATCTGTACAGGCTTGTGGCATAATTGCGCGCAAATAAAAAAGTGAGGAAACTGCGTGGCGAAGGGGCTGTTTAAATCGGGCATGATAGTGAGTGCCATGACCATGATATCCAGGGTGATGGGGCTGGTCAGAGATGCTGTGGTGGCGAATCTATTGGGGGCCGGGCTGGCCGCGGATGTCTTCTTGTTTGCAAACCGTATCCCGAATTTTATGCGTCGTCTTTTTGCAGAAGGCGCCTTTGCTCAGGCATTTGTGCCGGTACTCGCTGAAATTAAAGAGCAACATGGCGACGATAAGGTCAGGCTGTTTGTTGCACAGGCTGCGGGCACTTTGGGAACGATTTTAATGTTGGTGACCCTGATAGGTGTGATTGGCTCGCCAGTGATCGCCGGGCTATTTGGTACTAGCTGGTTTATTGACTGGTGGCAGGGGGGAGAAAATGCCGAAAAGTTTGTATTGGCCAGCACCCTACTGAAGCTAACCTTTCCTTACTTATTTTTTATTTCTTTGGTTGCGCTCAGCGGGGCTGTATTGAATGTCTATAACCGGTTTTCGGTGGCGGCATTTACTCCTGTGTTGCTCAACATCTCTATTATCAGTTGCGCACTATTACTACATGAGCGGTTTGAGCAAGGCGCTTATGCCTTGGCCATAGGCGTGTTTGTGGGCGGTCTGGTGCAGTTTCTATTTCAGCTGCCCTTTTTGGCGCGGCTTGGCATGTTGTCTAAGCCGAAATTTGCCTGGCAGTCCCCTGAGGTCGTCAAGGTACGTAAACTAATGCTGCCGGCCATGTTTGGTGTGTCAGTTAGTCAGATTAATCTGTTACTCGACACCATTATTGCTGCAGCACTGGCAACCGGCTCAATCGCCTGGTTGTATTACGCCGACAGGTTAATTGAATTTCCACTGGGGCTGTTTGGCATTGGTATTGCCACGGTAATTTTGCCAGCGCTGTCTAAACTGCACGCAAAAGATAGTATTCAGGAATTTCAGCAAACTCTGGATTGGGGCGTCCGCTTTGTGTTGTTTCTGGGGATCCCGGCGATGGCGGGCTTGATACTCATCAGCCCCTTGATTATTTCGGTACTGTTTGGTCATGGCGAATTTGCGCAGAGTGAGCAAGATAATATCGGCGCGGTAAGTGGTGCTGTGACCGCTTATTCAGTTGGCCTGGTTAGCTTTATGCTTATTAAAGTTCTGGCCCCCGGTTTTTTTGCCCGCCAGGATACAAAAACTCCCGTTAAAATCGGCATCATTGCCATGTCTTTAAATATGCTGTTTAACCTGATGCTGGCGCCGTTTATTGGATACCTTGGGTTGGCGTTGGCAACCGCTTTGTCAGCAACGTGCAATGCGGCCTTGTTATATCGTTATCTCAATCAGGCTGGGGTGTATCGGGTATCGCCATTTACCCTAATGTTCTTCGCTAAATGCGTCGTGGCAACTGTGGTGATGTCGGGTGTCCTGATATGGCTGAATCAGCTTCTTCCCTGGCCGGGCAGTGACCTCACAGGGCAAATTGGTATATTGGGCCTGCAATTGGTCGCTGCGATACTGACTTACTTCGTTGTCATGTTCCTTACTGGGGTTCGGCTCAGTACGATCCGGGACAGTTCAGCGGCAGGGGTACGCGCTGCATAGGCTTTATTCGCATTTGCTGGCAACTTGGGTATAATCGGGCTTTTAAACTGCTTTAGTAATCACAGGTGTTTGTTGTATGCAATTGATCAGAGGGATCCACAATATCCGACCTCACCACTATGGCTGTGTGTTGACGATAGGAAACTTTGATGGCGTACACCTGGGGCACACCGAGGTACTTAAAGGCCTGGTTGAAGATGCACGGGTACACAATCTGCCCAGTACCGTGATGTTGTTTGAACCGCAGCCACAGGAATTTTTTGCCAAAGCGCAGGCGCCGGCGCGCTTAACCCGGTTGCGGGATAAGCTCGCGCTATTGGCGGGTGTGGGCATAGAGCGCGTGATTTGCGTGAGCTTTAATGCGCGATTTGCCAACTTTCAGGCTGAAGACTTTGTCCGCCAGGTACTCAGTGCCAAGTTGGGCGTCAAAGCGCTGACCGTTGGCGACGATTTTCGTTTTGGCAAAGGCCGGGTCGGAGATTTCGCTATGTTGCAGCGGTTGGGCCGTGAGCTGGACATGGACGTAAAAGATACGCAGAGTTTTCGACAACATAATAGCCGAGTCAGTAGCACCTTGATCCGCGCCGCGCTGGCAGCTGGCGATGTGGTACTGGCTCATGAAATGTTGGGCCACACTTATGCGATATCGGGCCGGGTTATCCATGGTTGGAAGAAAGGCCGTGAGCTGGGTTTTAAAACGGCCAATGTGGCACTTAAACGTCAGGTAAGTCCCGTCCAGGGCGTATTTGCGGTTCGTGTCAGAGTACATGATACCGTGTATCACGGTGTTGCTAATGTTGGCACTAAACCCACCTTGAATGGCAAGCAGGCATTACTAGAGGTACATATCTTTGATTTTGACCAGGAAATTTATGGTCAATTTATAAAAGTGGAGCTTTTACATAAGCTTCGTGATGAACAAAAATTTGAGTCATTGCAGCAGTTAACTGAGCAAATTGCCCAGGATGTCATTGCTGCAAAACACTTTTTTCAATAATTTTAAGTAGCCGATACGGAAAGTAAAGTAAATGAGCGACTACAAGCATACGTTAAATCTACCGGAAACTGAGTTTCCAATGCGTGGCAATTTGGCACAACGCGAGCCCAAAATGCTTAAAAAATGGTACGAGCAAGATCTGTATGGTCAGATCCGAATTGCCAAAAAAGGTAAGAAGCCATTTATTTTGCACGACGGTCCTCCTTACGCCAATGGTAATATCCACTTAGGTCACTCTGTAAACAAGATCCTTAAAGATATTATTATTAAGTCAAAGACACTTTCCGACTTCGACGCACCTTATGTGCCGGGCTGGGACTGTCATGGTTTACCGATTGAGCTACAGGTCGAAAAGAAAGTTGGCAAGCCGGGCAAAAAAGTCTCTGTTGCTGAGTTTCGTGAAAAGTGCCGTGACTACGCACGCAAGCAAGTCGACGGGCAAAAGACAGATTTTAAACGCCTCGGTGTACTGGGGGATTGGGATCGCCCTTACCTGACCATGAACTTTGATTTCGAAGCCAACGCGCTGCGTGTGCTGGGTCGCATTATCAAGAACGGCCACCTGCACAAAGGTGCTAAGCCTGTCCATTGGTGTACAGACTGTGGTTCGGCATTGGCGGAAGCGGAAGTAGAGTATCAGGACAAACAATCTCCTGCGATTGATGTGAAGTTCGATTTTGTCGACGAACAGGCGTTAGTAAGCGCGTTTGCATTGGATGACGAGCATCAGGGTAGCGGTGCTGTCAGCACTGTGATCTGGACAACGACACCCTGGACCTTGCCTGCCAACCGCGCAGTGGCTGTTCATGGCGGACTAGAGTACGCGTTGGTACAAATTGAAGATGAAGGCCAAGAGCAACGTATGGTGCTGGGCTCAGAGCTGGTTAAAGATGCGATGGACCGGTTTGGGTTTAAGCGTTATCACGTGCTGGGCTATGCCAAAGGCGCGGTGCTTGAAAACCTGCGTGTTGCGCATCCTTTCTATGACTTTGATGTGCCAGTCATCCTGGGTGAGCACGTAACAACGGATTCAGGTACTGGTATTGTTCACACTGCACCTGGTCACGGCCCGGAAGATTTCGCAGCAGGTCAGGCTTATGATCTGGAAGTGGCCAACCCGGTTGGCGCAAACGGTGTATTCCTGCCAGACACGCCAGTGTTTGCCGGTCAGCATGTGTTTAAAGCTAATGAAGCTATCATTGAGCACCTAAAAGAAAAGGGCGCGCTGGTCCATCACCATGCCATGACACACAGCTACCCACACTGCTGGCGTCACAAAACTCCGATTATCTTCCGCGCGACACCACAGTGGTTTGTTAGCATGGATCAGGCGAACTTGCGCCAGGATTCTATGGCAGAAATTGGCAAAACTCAGTGGATCCCTGAGTGGGGCGAGAACCGTATTGCCAACATGGTTGAGGGACGTCCGGACTGGTGTATCTCTCGTCAGCGTACCTGGGGTGTGCCTATTGCGTTGTTTGTTGACAAAGATACCGGTGCATTGCACCCGCAAACTGAGACCCTGATTGAAGAAGTCGCTAAGCTGGTTGAGCAACAAGGCATTCAGGCCTGGTACGATCTGGAGCCTGCCACTTTGCTTAACGAAGCGGATGCACAACAGTACGTGAAAGTACAGGATACGCTGGATGTATGGTTCGATTCGGGCGTAACACACGCATGTGTGGTTGATGCACGTGAAGAGCTGACGGGCCCGGCAGACTTGTATCTGGAAGGTTCAGATCAGCACCGCGGCTGGTTTATGTCGTCGATGATGACATCGGTGGCCATCAACGGCCATGCACCTTATCGCCAGGTTCTGACCCATGGTTTCACTGTGGATGAGAAAGGCCACAAAATGTCTAAGTCGCTGGGCAATGTCATTTCGCCTCAGGACATCATGAATAAGCTGGGTGCTGATATTCTTCGCTTGTGGGTTGCGTCAACCGACTACACGGCAGAAATGACGGTTTCAGATCAGATCTTTAAGCGTGCAGCAGATCGCTACCGCCGGATCCGTAACACCAGTCGTTACTTGTTGTCTAACCTGAGTGGTTTTAATCCGACGACTGACCTGGTTGCGGTAGAGGACATGATTGAACTGGATCGCTGGATTGTCAGCCGTGCAGCACAATTGCAGCAGGAGATCGTGGAAGCTTACGATAACTACCAAATGTTGGTTGTGACACAAAAGCTGATGAACTTCTGTACCGGTGAGCTTGGTTCCTTCTACCTTGATGTTATCAAGGACCGTCAGTACACGGCTAAGAGTGACAGCCATGCGCGTCGTTCTTGTCAAAGTGCGTTGTACCATATTGCAGAAGCAATGACGCGCTGGATGGCACCTATCATGAGTTTTACAGCGCAAGAGATCTGGGAGGTACTGCCAGGTGAGCGCGGTGAATTCGTGTTCACCGATGTCTGGTATGATGGTTTGAACCAGGTGAGCGAAGGCCAGCTGAGCAACGACTTCTGGCAAGAGCTGCTGGCAGTGCGTGACGAAGTCAACAAAGTACTGGAAAATGCCCGTAAAGAAGAGATCATTGGTGCAACCCTGCAGGCTGAAGTAACGCTGTACACAGGCGGTGATCTGGCAGAGAAACTGCAGACGCTGAAGGACGAACTCAGGTTTGTTCTGCTGACTTCTAAAGCTCAGGTTGAAGTGGTTAACACAACCCCCGAAGACGCGGTTGCGACTGAGATTGATGGCTTGTTTATCTCTGTGAAGGCAACCCAGGCGGCTAAGTGTGATCGTTGTTGGCACCACTGTGAAGATGTTGGTCAGCATGAAGCGCACCCTGAGCTATGTGGACGCTGTGTGACCAATGTTGACGGCGCTGGTGAACAGCGTCAGTTCGCTTAATCTAGGAGTATTGCATGACCAAATCGACCGAGCGTAGTGGTCTGGTGTGGTTGTGGCTGAGTCTGCTGCTGTTTGCAGTAGACTTCGGCACCAAAGCACTGGTAGTCGCAAATATGCGGCTCTATGAGTCTATCGAGTTACTGCCATTTTTTAATTTTACTTATATGCATAACTATGGTGCTGCGTTTAGCTTTTTAAGTGAAGCGGGTGGCTGGCAACGCTGGTTTTTAAGTACGATTGCGGTGGCCATCAGTGGTCTGCTGGTTTACTGGCTAAAAAAGTTGCCAGCCAAAAACTGGCTGTTGTGTAGTGCTTATGCGCTGGTCCTGTCTGGTGCTTTAGGTAATCTGTATGACCGTCTGACGCTGGGTTATGTTGTAGACTTTTTGCATTTTTACTATCAGGACTGGCATTACCCGGCATTTAATGTTGCCGATATGGCCATTGTTGGTGGTGCAGGTTTATTGTTATTTGACGCCATTTTTGGTGACAATGCGGATACGCAGGAGAAAAAGGCATGAGTGAGCAGGTAATAGGCCCACAATCCGAAGTTTTATTTCACTTTTCGATAAAACTGGCTGATGGCTCTGCAGCAGACTCAACGAAAGTACATGACAAGCCAGCCAAGCTTTTTATGGGTGATGGCAGCCTGACTGAGAACTTCGAAAAATGCCTGCTTGGGCTTCAAGCCGGTGACAGCAAATCATTTGAACTTGAACCACAAGATGCCTTTGGCATGCCAAATCCGGACAACATTTATTATGTTGATCGCAGTAAGTTTGGCGCCGATACCCCGGCCGAGGTAGGCAGTATTATTGCTTTTACTCAGCCTGATGGTACCGAGCTGCCAGGTCTGGTGCGTGAAGTGGCCGGCGATTCCGTCACCGTTGACTTTAACCATCCGCTGGCGGGGCAGAAAGTGACCTTTGAAGTCGATATTTTAGAGGTGAAAAACTAATGGAGATCTTACTCGCCAACCCGCGTGGATTTTGCGCCGGCGTTGATCGCGCTATCAGCATTGTTGAGCGTGCGCTGGATATCTTCGAAAAACCCATTTATGTGCGTCACGAAGTGGTGCACAACAAATATGTGGTTGACGGCCTACGCGCACGCGGTGCGGTGTTTGTTGAAGAGCTGGACCAGGTGCCTGACGAAAGTATCGTGATCTTCAGTGCGCACGGCGTATCTCAGCAAGTACGTCAGGAGGCTAAGCGCCGTGAACTGAAAGTGTTTGATGCGACCTGTCCTTTGGTTACCAAAGTACATATGGAAGTCACCCGCGCCAGCCGTAAAGGGACAGAGTGTGTGCTGATCGGCCACCACGGACACCCGGAAGTGGAGGGCACAATGGGCCAGTATGATAACCCTGCTGGTGGGATTTATCTGGTCGAGACACCCGAAGATGTTACAGCGCTTGAAGTAAAAGATCCCAGCAATTTGTTCTATTGCAGCCAGACCACGCTATCTGTGGACGACACCTCAGATGTCATTGAGGCACTACGGGCTAAGTTTCCCCAGATCCATGGTCCGCGTAAAGACGACATCTGCTACGCCACGCAAAATCGTCAGGATGCGGTCAGAGATTTGGCTAACAAGGTTGACTTGTTGCTTGTGGTTGGGGCAAAGAACAGCTCAAACTCAAATCGACTGCGCGAACTTGCCGATAAAATGGGCACGCGAGCATTTTTGATTGATGATGATAAGTGCCTCGAAGCAAGCTGGTTTGAGGGCGTTGGCAAAGTCGGTGTGACAGCCGGTGCGTCAGCTCCCGAGGTGCTGGTTCAGCAAGTGATTGCCCGATTGAAAGCGTTGGGCGGTGAAACCGTGGTCGAAAACCCTGGACAGGAAGAGAACGTGGTCTTCGCCGTGCCTGTCGAGCTCAGGTAAGCTTCTCTGACCATGGATAAGTCAGAGGCAATTGGCCTGGGACTGTTAAAAGCCATGGTGTCTGAACGAGGCGTATTGGCCATGCTGATCGCCTCGCAATCCCTTTCTTTTATTTACACGCTCGCCGACTATGATGACTTCTGGCTGACGCTGGGCCTGGTCAGTTTATTTACCCACAGCAACGCCTTATTGTCTTTGGCACTCATTGCATTGATCAGTGTTTTCAAAGTATCTAAACCGCAGCAAAATGGTGTGCTTGAGCTGAGCATCGTATTTGTGGTGTTCATCAGTGTGTGTATTGGCTTGAGCATAGGGATCCAGTTCACGCCTTTGTCTTCGCATGTGCCAATTGACTGGGGGCCAGTGTTTAGCCACAGTGCTATTTGCTGCTTTGTGGTGGTGATCTTACTGTATTTTATGTCTATCTATATCGACAATGTCAATGCACTGGCACTGGCGTCACGCGCAGAAATTGACGCCCTCCAGGCACGGATCCGACCGCATTTTTTGCATAATACCCTTAATACGCTGGCTGAACTGACCCATGAAAATGCCGCAGACGCTGAGCAGGCTGCGTTACTATTAGCTCGTCTGATGCGAGTGTCACTGGCCGAAAAGAAATGGCACACTATTGCCGATGAAGTGGCCTTAACAAAAGATTACCTGAGTCTGGAGCGCTTTCGCTTTGAGCAAAGACTGCAGGTTCAATGGCAGATTGAAGACGCTTTACTGAGCGTGCCCATTCCGACATTAACCCTCCAGCCTTTGGTCGAGAATGCGGTATTACACGGCATAGAAAAGCGCGTTCAAGGCGGCACCATTCACATCCAGATTGAGCAAGTGGATGATGTGATTATACTGCGTGTGACTAACCCATTGCCTCATTCAGTACATCATTCCAGTGGCAATGGTATTGCCACTAAAAATATCGATAAACGACTTTCTCTGTACTATCAGCGCCGGGCTAGTTTGAGGATTGAGCGAGATAGTGATAAATTCGTAGCTACCATCCTTTTACCTGACACCGGAGCTTATGAATTATCTGATTTTGGATGATGAGCCAATTGCCAGAAGGCGGTTACGGCGCTTGATGTCGGAGTTTGATCATTTCACGTGTGTGGCAGAAGCCGCTGATGGTGCTGAGGCGTTGCAATTATGCGAGCTTAACTCACCGGATCTGGTATTTCTGGATATTGCCATGCCGGGCATCAATGGACTCGAGGTCGCCGGTCAGCTCAGAGAGCAATCGCCAGAGTGTAAAATCGTCTTTGTGACCGCGTTTGCCGAGCATGCTTTACGGGCGTTTGATTTGCTGGCGGAAGGCTACCTAGTTAAACCGATAGATAAAGAACGTCTGGTTGCGCTACTGGAACATATCTATGGTGAACAAATGCAGCGCCTGCAATACCAAGTTGGCCATGATACGCGCTGGGTGGCCGTGTCTGATATCCTGGTTGCCAGAAGCGACGAGCGTTATACCCACATCTATTTTACTGGTGGTGAAGCGCTCATCGATATCCCCTTAAAAAAGCTCGTGGCCGCATATCCCCGGCACTTTGTGCAGGTGCACAGAAACACCTTAGTAAAAAAACAGGCTGTTCTGAGCCTGGAATCTGTCGAGGGCAGTCACCGCGTACGACTGGAGGGGTTTGCTGAGCCCATTACCGTGAGTCGCCGTGCTGCAGCCAGCTTTAAATCGCTGTTCTGACCATTAAACCCAGCTGATTGACCGTTGAGACCACGACTAGGTTCGTGCAGAAGTGATTCATTATATTATGTAGTCGAGCAAATAGACTTTGAAAAATGATGGCAAACACTGTGTGCATTAACGCAAATCGCGGATTTACCCTTTTAGAATCGCTCATCGCGTTTATGGTGCTGAGCTTTGGCCTGCTGGGTGCGGTGGCACTGCAGGCGAAAGCCAAGCAAGCCAGTTTCGATTCGATGCAACGCGCTGCTGCTGTTGCACTGGCTGGCGACATTATGCAGCGGATCCGCAGTAACGACACGATAAATTTGGAAAACCAGTACCAACAGGTATTTAGCAGCACCGCAACGGTGAATGGCAACAATAGCTGCTTCAATAACGTTTGTACCAATAACCAAATTGCTGCGATGGATCTGGAGCAATGGATCATGGCCATTCAGGCCCGTGAAAATACCGGTTCACTTGATGATACCACAGTGTGTATCACCACAGCTCCAGTGGCGGGCTCCGATGGGCGGGGGTTTGACGTCACCGTGAGTGTGGCCTGGGCTGGCCGACAGGCATTTGCAATGAATGCGGCCAATCAAGCCATCAATTGTGGTGATAACAATGACTTTCGGCGCGTGGTTAGCATCAACAGCTATATTCTGGTGAGGGATTAAGATGAGACGCTCAGGTTTCACGCTGGTTGAGCTACTGATCTCGATGTTTATCGGGGCACTCCTGCTCGGAGGGGTTGTGACGGCGTATGTCAGTATGAAAGTGACGACCCGCGATACGATGGCCATTGGTGAATTACAGGAGGTTGGTCGTTTGACGCTAACTTTGCTGCGACGCGATCTTGAGCAGGTTGGCTTTTGGGGGACGTTTTATGATCAAGGGTTGACTACGAACAACTCAACCAGCCCGGCTAATCCAGTCAATGATTGCTCTGATGGCCTTAATAATGGCAGTTTTCCAAATACGGATCAGACTAATTTCCGCTCTATTTTTGCAAGGCAAACAAATGGAGAAGCACTGGGCTGCATTGCAGGAGCTAAAAATAATACTGAGGTCTTACAGCTCAAGTTTCTTGAAGGTCAGCAGCTCATACAGGGCAACAACCCACAAGAGAACCGTTACTATTTTATTGCGCAGCAAGAACAGGGCACATTTGTAGCGGGGAGTAATTACGTTGCACCACCGACCAATAATGCGACAACCTGGCCATATAGCCATCATGTGTATTACATCGAAGAGCAGCCTATTCGCATTAACAGTCAGACTGTCACAACACCTATTTTAATGCGCAGAAGGTTGACGGTGGGCGGTGGTATGAACGCAGAAGCCGTCATAGAGGGGGTTGAGGACATTCGCTACTTGTTTGGTCTGGATACCAATGGTGACAGCCGGGTGGATACTTACCGCAGTACACAGAATATGACAGCGGGAGACTGGGAACGCTCAGGTGGTATTCTAACAGTCCAGGTCATTGCACTGGTTCGGGTATTGGAGCCCGATGCGGGCCTGGAGCTAAAAAGCCAGACATACACGCTTGGTAATGACCCGGACAAGCGTACCTTAACCTTCAACGACAATTATCGGCGTACGGTATTTTCGACAACCATTCAGCTTTATAACATGGGGATCACAACATGGTAATGGCACATAAACAGCAAGGTATGGTGTTGATTGTTTCTATGGTGCTTATTGTGGCTGTAATGAGTGTTGCCGTGACCCTAATGAGCAGCAGTACCATAGATATCAAAGTGACGAATGCGGCGCAGGAGCGTGAAGCGGCCGAAGCCTTATTAATGGGCGAAGTTCAACGGATCATCGCGCGGGAAAAAGGACTACAAGGTAACAGTGTATTTAACTCGCTCAATGGTCAGTTTTTGAACGCAAGCGATGAAATGGTCAGCCGCACCATACACGTTGATAACGAGCTTAACCTGGCGAGCGCGCAGTCAAATCTCAATAGTGGTGAATTGTTGCTTGAGTGTCCTCGTGTTTTTAATTTTACCGAGGGGCTGAGCTGTGTCATCACTGAAGTGCAAAGCAGTGTGCAATATGGTGATCAGTCGCGACATCAGGTGACTGTGGTAATAGGTATTGCGCAAGAGGTGCTCAGTAACCGGGAGAATCAATAATGTGGCATAAAATTGTACTGACCCTGAGCGCTTTACTGGTATTCAGCACCCAGGCCGAAGACATTGAGCTGTTTGTAAAGCACGATATTTCGAATTCAGAAAAGTCGCGGGTATTGGTCGTATTTGATACCTCAGGCAGTATGGCGTGGGATGTTAAAGATGGTCAGCGCTGTTACGAATATCGCAGAGGGCGGTTTCGCGAGATAGACTGCTTTGATTCATCACAGACTAGTAAGCGTTGTTACAAAGTGCGCAATGGCTGGTATCGGGAGTCAAATTGTGGTGACAGCCGGTTAAAAGTAGCCCAGGATGCCATTACTACGCTGGTAGATGATAATCCCGACTTTGATATTGGTCTGATGCGACTCTATTCCAGTTCAGGTGGTTATGTACTAAATGGTTTGGGAGCCGACCAAACGACGTTAAAAAGCAAAATTGCCAACCTGCCAGCCAGTGGTAGTACGCCTCTGTCTGAAACGCTCTGGGAGGCCTACCTTTATCTGACCGGAAAGAACGTCTTGTATGGTCGAGATAAGAGTGATCGTGACCGCAGTATTGAAAGCAATGGGGTTTATATTTCACCGTTTAAGCCGGACCCACTGGCACCTAAGCGTTGTGATACCTCTACTAATATTATCCTGATGACCGACGGCGACCCGACCAGTGACTCGGCGCGCAATACGGATATCTACAATAAATATGTGTCTACCTTTGGCACAACGCCAAGCAGAGTGTCGAATAATTACCTGAATTCACTGGCCAAAGTGATGAGAGGCACACCGGAAACTCAGGTGGACCTTTACCCAGCAACGCCGCAGGAACATGACTTCGCCCGCACCTACACCATTGGGTTTGGTACCGGAATGTCGAATGCAGGTAAAGCTTTGCTGGAACAAACCGCGCTGGATGGCGGTGGGGAATACAAACACGCCAATACCGCTTCAGAGCTGTCGGAGGCTTTGAAAGCCACCATTACCAATATTCGTGAAAAAAGCGACAGCTTTTCGTCGCCGTCGGTATCAACCAGTAGCTCAGACCTGAGCCGTAGTGGGGATTCAATCTACTACACCATGTTTTACCCTGAAACCCATACCCGTTGGCGCGGCAACCTTAAGAAGCTTAAGGTAAAAGGGTCGGTGATCCACGGTATGGGGAACGAAAGTCATGCCATTAACGAAGAAGGGACCATAGCTGATAATGTCACAACTTACTGGTCTCAGCCAGGCTCCAAAGATGGCTCTAAAGTGGGTGTCGGCGGCGTAAATTATCAACTATCCAGGCAAACCACGCGTAAGATCTACTCAGATTATGGTAAGGGCACCTTAATGTCGTTTGACTATGCTACTGCGCTAATCGCGGCGGGCGGTGATCTGAGCAAACTTAGCTCCTTGTTTTCCGTAGACAATGCTGGCGTACTGCCGAACGTGATTAACTGGTCACGGGGTATTGATGTCAATGATGAGAACAATAACAACTCAACTCAGGATAGACGCAGCACCATTTTTGGCGATCCGCTGCACTCGAGGCCTGTGACCATTGACTATGGTAATGGTGATCAGCGAGTCGTTGTCGGTACTAACGCCGGCTTTTTACATATGTTCAAAGATAATGGTGATACGGTCACCGAAAGCTGGGCGTTCGTACCAGGTTCATTGTTAGATATCCTTAAGCCGCAAATGGATCGTCAGGACGACACTAAACTCTATGGAGTTGATGGGCCGATAACCGTTTACTTCTGGGACAAAGATGATAATGGCATAGTTGATAGTGGCGAGCGAGTGTGGCTCATTGTGGGCTTGCGCCGTGGCGGTAATGAGTATTACGGTTTTGATATAACCTCACCAGATAACCCCAGATTACTCTGGGGCGGGCCGATAAAAGGCGGCGTGGCACCTTATGAGCAGTTAGCGCAAACCTGGTCAAAACCACTTATCACCTTTATTAAGGCAAAGCCAGACACGCCGATGGTTATCTTTGGGGGTGGATATGACACCAATAAAGACAATGCCTTGTTTAGCGAGGATAACAAAGGTCGCGGGATTTATATTGTTGACATAGAAACTGGTAAACCATTTTGGAGTTTGACCGCTGACAACGGCTTTAAGGGTAAACACAGTATCGCTGCTGACGTCAGCACGATTGACTCTGATTACGACGGTTACACGGACCGGATTTACGCCACGGATACCGGAGGCGGAGTATGGCGATTTGACTTACCCGGCACCAAACCCAATGACAGTGAGACCCCCTGGACGCACTTTCAGCTGGCAAACCTCAGTGGTGGAACCGATAACAATAAACGGCGCTTTTTCTATCGTCCGGTGGTTGCTCGCACCTACTTCTCTAAGGTCTCAACCAAAACGGTGAACGGTCAGACAGTCACAATCCGCCGGGACATCCCCTATGATGGTTTGCTGATTGGCAGTGGTAACCGGGCTAAGCCTACATCGACCTCTGTACAAGACTTTCTCTACATGATCAGGGATGAAAACACTAAAACCCAATCATTTGACCGTGAGACGACACCGGATGTCATTCGGCCCTCGGATTTACTGAATGTGACGAATGATCCGTTTTATTCCCGCCTTGATGACTTCGACAGGTTTGTGGAAAAAGAAGTCGAGCTGGGGGCAGCCAAGGGCTGGAAATTAAAATTGGGCAATGGCGAGAAGTCTATGTCTGCCGCGACTGTTCTCGCAGGGGTGGCCTATTACACTACCTTTACCCCGGCCAGTGTCGAAGTAAACGAATGTTCGATCACCGCAGGTAAAGGTCGGTTGTATGTTTTACACCTCAATTATGGCATGCAGATGTTAGATCAGCGCAGTTACCAGACCACCGCCGAAGTGCCGGACACGCCCAGAGTCCACTTCAGTGAGCATACTAACGAAGATGGCAGTACCACGATTAAAGCCCAATTGATCAGTCCAATCGTGGTGGTTGATGGCGACGACTCTGGTGGAGACAGGATAGAACCGGTTGAGCCAGACGCCGCTGAGCCATACCGCAAGCCGGACAACAGTGTGGGTGGTCCGACCGGAAATAACGCGGTCGAAATTAAGATGCAAACACGGCTGTTGTACATTTACAAAAAAGAAGAGCATGATGAAAAGAACTAAGCGCACAGAGCAGGGCTTTACCCTGATTGAGATGATGATCACCATTGCTATTCTGGGGATATTAGCGAGTATTGCTTATCCCAGCTATTCGGAATATGTCAGACGCGCAGCCAGAGCCGAGGCGGCGGCAACCTTGCTGGATGCGGCGAATAAACAAGAGCAGTATTTTGTTGATAACCGCCAATATGCCAATTCACTGGCGGACCTGGGGTTGCCGACGACCACAGAAAATGATTACTTCTCGCTAGAGATTGTGTTGAATAATGATTTAAACGAGTTTTTGATCAGAGCGTCGGCAAGCGGTGGTCCGCTGGCAGGTGACACTGAGTGCACCACCTTGACTATTAACAACCTAAATGTCCGGGGTAGTACAGGCACATTCACCGCTGACCGCTGTTGGGGTCGATAGCGAACATAGGTGCGCGTTATATAGCAAAGTTCAAGCAGAGTAGGGCGTTAAGGCTCTGCTTGTCACATGCATTTGTTGGTCTCTCTGAGCCGACTGCGTCCAACCACACTGATTGACAATGCCAGGCCAAGAGGATCGCCTGTGAGGCGTTGTGTACAATACACAAAGGTACCATTGCCAAACCCCTTTAACATGCCGGTGTGTTTAAAAGTGATTGCCGCTCGTGGGTAATCCAGCGTATCTGAAGAATGTACTTCAGAGAGCACCATCAGTTTTACATCGTTTTTGTCAAAGGATGCTCGCTCACCCCGATCGGTAAAAATGGTGAGGTCCTGATGCCACAAGTTTGTGCAACGGTTTTTAACCAGGGGGCAAATCGTGACAGGTGTCTGATGCGTTATCGCATGCAGTCGTGCCAAAGTCAGGTGGCGGTCAAGTAACACCAAAGCCTGTTTAGCTCTGTCCAGTTCAGTTATCGAGTGTACCGCCGGTGCTGCAAGTAATAAAAAGACGCCAAACAGCGCCATGCTGATAATCAATTCAAGCAGGGTAAACCCGCAAACAGTCCTTAAGGCCATGAGTATGCATCCGTGCATCAGTCATAGTGTCAGCCTAGTTGTTTGAGCCCCAACCGCAAGGCATATGAGTAAATATCATTGTCGTGCGCGGTTGGTGAGGTGGGCGCGCTTTTTTCAGCCTCTTTTACTGATGTAAAAAAGTGAATACCTGCGTAAGTGGCGACCCAATTACAGGTTAAAGCATAACCGTGCAAGCTGGTGCCTTAGTCACAGGTGAGTGTTGTGTCACCACGGTAGAGTGCAGAGCCCACGACACTGACCTCCAGTTGTTGATTTGGAAAATCTGTCGCAGCAGGGCAATAAATAAAGCTGCTGGTCTGCTGCATTGCGGTGCGACCGCTAGAGTCAAAGCGCAAGCTGGCTGCTGGAAAGGTCAGGCCATCATTATTAGGGACTCGTTCCATCACACGCAACAGGTCGTCGGCTCCTGTGTTGTATGCGCCGTTATTGTTTCTGTCGAGAAAGACAGCGATCCGATTGGTCTGCCAATCGTTCTGACAGACAAAGCTGCTGTTGGTTTCAACCAGTACTGCGGCTGCCGGGCATATAACGATGATCTCATCGGTTGCAGTCGCTTGTGCCCTGGCAAAAGTTATGGTGCGCTTAAGTTCTCTCAGGTAAGCTTCGGCGCGGGTTGAGGTGGTCAAGCCGCCGCTGAATGAGAACGCCAGTGTGGCCAGTACACCCAAAATAGCAATAGTGATAACTAACTCAAAAAGCGTGAAGCCTGTATTTTTTTTCATGATTACAGCCAAAAACAGGAATAAAGACTACTTATTATAGTGCGTCTTTTTGTGTATTTATTCAATTGCTTTGTTTGCCTTGTTTTATGGGATTGTCTAAAATCGACGCATTACCAAAGGGATAAGAATCAACCATGAAAAAGATAGAAGCCATCATTAAACCATTTAAGCTGGATGACGTGCGAGAGGCGTTATCCGATATAGGTATTACCGGTATGACCGTGTGCGAAGTCAAAGGGTTTGGCCGGCAAAAAGGGCACACCGAGCTATATCGTGGTGCGGAGTATATGGTCGACTTTCTGCCAAAAGTGAAATTAGATATTGTGTTGGCAGAAGAAGACGTAGACCGGGCTATCGACGTGATTTTGAAAACGGCGCAAACCGGCAAAATTGGTGATGGTAAAATCTTTGTCACTGAAGTCGAGCGTGTCGTCCGTATTCGTACCGGCGAGGAAGACGAAGAAGCCATCTAAGCCCTGTTTCACTCAAATAAAAACGCCGGATGCTGTGCGCAATCCGGCGTTGTTGTATTCAGTATCAATAATGGGGGCTTAGCGCTGCTGATTCAGCTCTTTTGCTTTGCGGGCATTCTCGCTTAACTCATCGAGCCCTAACATAGCATAACTTTTTTCCATCATTTCAAGTGCAGGTACCAGGTAGCTGCTCTGAGAAAAATGCTCAACCACATACTTACCGCGGTTTGCGGCGGCCAGGTATGCCTCACGTTCAAAGTAGTAGTTGGCGACTTTCAGCTCATAACGCGCCATCTTGTTAAGCAGCCATGCCAGGCGCTTTTTGGCCTCCGGGACATACGTACTGTCCGGATAGTTCTTCACAAGCGTTGTTAAATCCTGAAAAGCAACCCTTGTGCGGCTCGGGTCGCGGTCTGCGCGATCGATACCAAAGTATTCCTGAAAACCGTTCTCGTCTGCTTTGATATTGATTAGGCCTCGCATGTAATACATATAGTCGAGGTTTTTATGGTTGGGGTTCAGGCGCAAAAAGCGATCCACTGTGGCCAGCGCTTGTTCGGTGTTCCCAGTCTGATAAAAAGCGTAAACCAGGTCCATCTGTACCTGATGAGAATAAGGACCAAACGGGTAACGTGAGTTGATGGCACTGAGTAGCTCGATGGCACGTGCATACAGGCCTGAGTCGAGTGTTTGCTTGGCGTCTTCGTACAATGCTTGCACAGATTTATTTGGTACGCGTTCGATTTCTTCTTGTTCTGGGGCGGATGAGCAAGCTGCTAATCCCAATACAGATGCGCTCAGTACGATTGCAAAAGCGCGTTTTCCCAACGTCTTTATCATTTTATTTTACTACCTTCGTTATCAGGCTAGGCCAAGTCGGCAAAACCGAGTAAACTATGCATTTATGCGATTCTAACCCAGTCGAGCATGGCTTGCACTGGTATTTTAGGTAAAGTTACACATGTCTGAGCAAATTTCTCTACAAGCCGATGTGCCAGTGGAACTGGGCGGTAAACGTCTAGACCAGATTTTGGCGCAATTGTTCCCCGATTTTTCACGTTCTAGAATAAAAACCTGGATCCTCGATGAAAAAGTCACCGTCAATGGCGATATTCTGGCGATCCCTAAGGAAAAACTGCTGGGCGGTGAAGTCGTTGCGGTGGAAACGCAAATTGAGGCAGAGCGGGAATACGAAGCGCAAGACATCGCGTTAGACATCGTTTATGAGGACGATGACATTCTGGTGATCAATAAGCCTATGGGTCTGGTGGTGCACCCTGGTGCAGGCAACCCAAATGGGACTGTGCTCAATGCCCTGTTGCATCATCATCCGGAGATCATCAATGTTCCGCGTGCGGGTATCGTACACCGTCTTGATAAAGACACCACCGGGCTAATGGTGGTAGCCAAAACCATAGTCGCACAAACCCATTTGGTGAAAAACCTCCAGGCACGTGAAAACTTTACCCGTGAATACGAAGCCATCTGTAATGGCACCATGACTGCGGGTGGCGTGGTTGAAAAGCCCATTGGCCGCCATGCCACTAAACGTACCCACATGGCCATTCATGAAATGGGTAAACCGGCAATTACGCATTACCGGGTTGCGGAGAAGTTTCGCGCACATACACGCCTGCGTTTGCGCCTTGAAACGGGCCGTACGCACCAGATCCGTGTCCACATGGCGTACCTTAAGCACCCACTAATTGGTGATCAGCTCTACGGGGGCCGTCCTTGCCCACCGCGCAATGCATCGCCAGAGTTCCTTGACACCTTGCGTGGCTTTAAACGCCAGGCGCTGCATGCCGTTAAGCTGCGTATAGCGCACCCGGTGAGCGGTGAAATCATGACCTGGGAAGCGCCTATCCCGGAAGATATGCAAAAACTTACAGCCGCATTGCGTGAAGACTTTAAGCTTAATCCACAGATAGACTACTAATATGCTGCATCCGGATTGGCCATTAAAGGAGGTTGTCGGCACCTTGTCGACAACGCGTCAGGGGGGCGTTTCGACGGCCCCTTTTGATGGTTTCAATCTGGCCTGTCATGTTGGAGACAATCCACAAGCCGTTGCACGCAACAGGGCACAGTTGCAGGCTCAGGTCCCGGCTCCTATCGTTTGGCTTGAGCAGGTACACGGCAATACGGTGATCCTGGCAGAAGAAAAGTACGATATAACTCAGACGCCGCAGGCCGATGCACTCTTTACGCGCTCCCGCCAGTTTGCGCTGGCAATTATGACAGCCGACTGTTTGCCTGTGTTGCTGGCCAGTGACGATGGCGAGGAGATAGCCGCAGTGCACTGTGGCTGGCGTCCTTTGGCGGCGGATATTCTTGCCAGAACGATTGCACATTTCAGCGCGCCGAGCTCCCGAATTCATGCCTGGCTGGGTCCGGCTATCGGCCCTCAGGCTTTTGAAGTGGGCGAAGAAGTACGCGAACAGTTTGTCGCCCGGCATCAGGCGCATCAGAGTGCCTTTAAAGCACAAAGAAATGGTCGCTATCTGGCTGATATTTACGCCCTGGCAACACAGCAATTGACGCAACTTGGCGTGCAATCTGTCTCGGCACAGGCGCAGTGTACAGTGTCCAACCCTGAGCATTTCTTTTCTTATCGTCGCGATGGTCGTTGTGGCCGCATGGCCTCTTTGATTTGGCGCAAGTAATACCAATTTCACTTAATACCTGTTCAATTTGACGGAGCAAATATGACGCTAACTGTGTTAAAAATTTCTCATTTAGAACAACTAAATATCAAAATTTTTGCCTAGTTATCGAACATATTTTCTCGCCTCAAAATAGAACACTTAATTAAGCAAATTGGTATAAATCTCGCTCTTTTGTCGCCTGCACCTTGATCAAACTCCCTCTGATACCCATTTTATAGGTAACTAAGTTATTTATAAGGTTATTTCGGGTATGCGAATAGATAGATTTACCAGTAAATTTCAAGCAGCGCTGTCTGATGCGCAATCTCTCGCATTGGGGCGTGACCATCAGTTCATTGAACCTGTGCACCTTATGTACGCACTGTTACAACAAAATGGTTCAAGTGTCCGTGCACTGTTTGCGCAGGCCGGTGTGAGTGCCGATGAGCTCAACACTAAACTTTCTCAGGCCATTGAAAAGCTTTTCAAGGTGGAAGGGGTGGGCGGTGATGTTCAGCTGTCGAATAACCTCATTTCACTGATCAATTTATGTGATAAATATGCGCAAAAGCGCAAAGACAAATATATCTCCAGTGAGCTGTTTGTATTTGCTGCCTGCGAAGACAAAGGCCCGCTGGGCGACATTTTCCGCTCGTTAAATATCACTCAGGATAAAATTGAAAAAGCCATTAAGGCTATCCGTGGTGGTCAGAAAGTGGATGACCCAAATGCCGAAGATACCCGTCAGGCACTGGAGAAATACACCATAGATCTGACCGAGCGAGCAGAGCAGGGCAAGCTGGATCCGGTTATCGGGCGTGACGATGAAATTCGTCGCACGGTGCAGGTGTTGCAACGTCGCACCAAGAACAACCCGGTTTTAATTGGTGAGCCGGGGGTAGGTAAAACCGCGATAGTTGAAGGCCTTGCGCAACGCATCATTAATGGTGAGGTGCCTGAGGGGCTCAAAGATAAGCGAGTATTGTCGCTGGACCTGGGAGCCCTGGTCGCTGGTGCTAAATATCGCGGTGAGTTTGAAGAGCGCCTGAAGTCGGTCCTGAATGAGCTGGGTAAAGAAGAAGGCCGGGTGATCCTGTTTATCGATGAGATCCATACCATGGTCGGGGCTGGTAAAACCGACGGCGCGATGGATGCTGGCAATATGCTCAAGCCTGCGCTGGCGCGCGGTGAATTACACTGTGTAGGTGCCACAACGCTGGATGAGTATCGTCAGTATATTGAAAAGGACGCGGCACTGGAGCGACGCTTCCAAAAAGTTTTTGTCGCTGAGCCCAGTGTCGAAGACACCATTGCGATTTTGCGTGGCTTAAAAGAGCGCTATGAGCTGCACCATTCCGTGGACATCACCGATCCCGCCATTGTTACCGCGGCTCAGCTGTCGCACCGCTATATTAGTGACAGACAACTACCTGATAAAGCCATTGACCTGATCGACGAAGCGGGCTCTTCAATCCGCTTACAAATAGACTCCAAGCCGGAGCAACTGGATAAGCTGGAACGACGTATTATCCAGCTCAAGCTTGAGGATAATGCACTGGCCAAAGAAAAAGATGAGGCCAGCCAGAAGCGCCGCAGCGAAATGCAGGCGCTGATCCAGCAGCTCGAAACGGAATACCGTGAGCTCGATGAAGTCTGGAATGCCGAGAAAGCCTCATTGCAGGGGACTCAGGTGATCAAAGCTGAGCTGGAGCAGGCCCGACTTGATCTCGAAGTGGCGCGCCGGGCAAGCGACTTGCAGCGTATGTCGGAGCTGCAATATGGCCGTATTCCTGAATTGGAGCGCAAACTGGATCTGGCCTCTCAGGCCGAAATGCAGGAAATGAGCTTGCTGAAAAACCAGGTTGGTGAAGATGAAATTGCAGAGATTTTGTCGCGCTGGACCGGGATACCGGTTGCGAAAATGCTGCAAGGTGAGCGTGATAAATTATTGCAGATGGAAGACGAGCTGCATAAAAAAGTGATTGGTCAGGATGAAGCCGTCAGCGCAGTGGCCAATGCCATTCGTCGTTCTCGCGCGGGCCTTGCCGATCCTAACCGCCCGATTGGCTCATTCTTATTCCTGGGTCCAACCGGGGTCGGTAAAACCGAGCTGACCAAAGCGCTGGCTGGCTTTATGTTTGACACCGAAGATGCCATGGTGCGCATTGATATGTCTGAGTTTATGGAGAAACACTCCGTAGCACGGCTGGTGGGTGCACCGCCGGGATATGTAGGATATGAAGAGGGGGGTTACCTGACCGAGGCGGTTCGCCGTCGCCCTTACTCCGTGATTTTGCTCGATGAGGTAGAAAAAGCCCATCCGGATGTGTTTAATATTTTGCTTCAGGTGCTTGACGACGGGCGTCTGACGGATGGTCAGGGTCGCACCGTTGATTTTAAAAATGCGGTGATCATCATGACCTCTAACCTGGGTTCTGATGTGATCCAGGAGCAGGCGGGCAGCAATGATTATGCGACACTGAAACAGCGGGTGATGGACGTACTGGTCACTCAGTTCAGACCGGAATTCATTAACCGGATTGATGAAACTGTGGTGTTCCATCCGCTTATCAACGAGCACATTAAGCAAATCGCCGACATTCAGTTGGCGAAATTACGTCAGCGTTTACACGACAAAGGCTTCGGGTTTGAGCTGAGCGATGCGGCATTGGATAAAATTGCCGCCAGTGGTTTCGATCCGGTATATGGTGCGCGGCCACTTAAACGCGCGGTGCAACATTATATTGAGAACCCGCTGGCTCAGCAGCTTTTGCAGGGAGACTTTGACGCCGGTGATGTGATTAAGGTCGATGTCAGCGGCGATGACATCGTATTTACCCGCTAAACACAGCAACAACGGGGCAGCACAACGCTGTCCCATTTCATATCTAAATTCAACGTGCTGAGGTTGGGGGTTTTCGCTTGATATGTTAGAGTTCCTTATCAACATTCAAACCCGCATCTTCCATGGAAAAGTACTTTCGCCAGTATGGCATCTTTCAATTTGGTGGCAGCACTGAACTGTGTGAGCAGGCGCAACCGCTGACACCACCTCAAAGTCAACAGGTGTTGATTCAAGTTATTTCAACATCCGTTAATCCCATAGATATTAAAACACGCTGTGGTCTTGGCTATGTCGCCGCAGCTAAATTAGCGGATGCTTTTTTGCCCCTGGGGTACGATGTGCTTGGCAAAGTGGTGCAAACCGGTAATGGGGTAACGCGCTTACAAGCGGGCGATACAGTGATTGGCATGGTTGGCTTTGCTGCGCACCCAGGTTGTTATGCAACCCATGTTTATGCCGACGCCGAAGAGTTAATCAAGGTGGATGAGAAAGCGGATACCAGTTTATCCGGTCTGTGTCTGGCAGGGTTAACTGCCTGGCAGGCGCTGGCTGATTTTGAGCCTGACAACCGGCCTGTGTATGTTAATGCCGCAACCGGTGGCGTTGGCCATTTATTGCTGCAAATAGCCAGACTCCGTGGTTTTGAGGTGATCCCGGTAAGCCGTCGGACTGAGCATGAGCTGTTCGAGACTCTGAAGATCCAGGCGATGACGCCAACGGACTATTTGGCACAGCCGCGTGACGGGATCCTGATCGATCTGGTAGGTGGAGCACTTGGCGAGCAGATGACAAGAAACCTGCTGCCAGGTTCAGACTTAGTGACAATTCCAACGGTGACCAAAGAGCAGATATTAGCGGTTGCTCGTGAGCAACAGGTTCGCGGACGCGGTCTGTTGGTTGAAGCAAACCAGACGCAACTGACCCACTTGTATCAAGCCTTCCAGAGCGGGCAATTAAAGGTGGTCGTCAGTCAGCAATATGAATTAAGCGATATTCAGCGGGCACATGAGTATCTTGAACAGGGCACTCATTGTGGCAAAGTGATCATTACCGCTTGAGTATTCGTAATTTGCCCCAATTGACAGTAGCATTGTGTACTACTGAGCACCGGGCCTCGAGGTATTAGTTTTTGAAACAATTAAATTTACAAGGCAAGTTAAAAGCGCTTGCAACACCAGCACATCTGAGTGCTTTACGTGGCATTAAACGCGGGATAGAACGCGAAGCGCTGAGGATTAAGCCATCCGGAGAGATAGCCAAAACGCCCCATCCACAGGGCGCGGGTCATGCATTGACCCATGGTGCGATCACCACTGATTTTTCTGAATCGTTACTGGAATTTATTACCCCGGTGAGTGAGTCTCCACAGGAGACGCTTGCGCAGCTGAGCGATTTACAGAAGTACACCCTGAGCCATATGGGCGATGAACTTTTGTGGCCAATGAGTATGCCATGCTTCATTCAACACGAAGACGATATCGTGCTGGCCCAGTTTGGTGACTCTAATATAGGTCGGATGAAAACCCTGTATCGGGAAGGCCTGAAAAACCGTTACGGCAGTATGATGCAGGCCATTGCCGGCGTGCACTTCAATATCTCTTTCCCGGATACCTTGTGGCAAAGCTTGCAACAGCTTGAGCAGGATACGCGTCCTCTGCAGGACTTTATCTCCGCACAGTATCTTGGGCTTATCCGTAACTTCAAGCGTGAACTGTGGTTAATAAGCTACCTGTTTGGCGCATCGCCGGCTTTGTGTAGCTCCTTTTTGCAGGGCAAAAATAGCCAGTTACCTTTTAAAAAGCTGGGTAAAGGCACCCTGTATCTGGAGTACGGTACCGCGCTGCGGCTGGGAGATTTGGGTTACACCAACAGTGCTCAGTCATCGCTGAAGGTGACATATAACAGCCTGGATGAATACATTACCGGATTGCAAAACGCCATCCGCTGTCGCTCGGATCTGTATCACCATATCCCGGACTATCAGCATGAGACACCTAAGCAGCTCAACAAGAATATCCTGCAGATCGAAAACGAATTCTATTCACCTATCCGACCAAAGCGTAATGGACGTTCAGGTGAGACGCCCACTCAGGCATTGAGTCGGGGCGGCATTGAATATGTAGAGATCCGGGCACTGGACGTTAACCCCTTCAGTGAAACCGGTATCGATCTGGAGCAGATCCTATTTTTGGACGTTTTCCTCAGTTACTGTTTATTGAAAGATTCTCCTGAGCTGAGCTGGGAGGAGCAAAAAACCTGTGATGCCAACTTGCAGCAGGTAATTAATGAAGGGCGTAACCCGCAGGTCATGTTGCAGCGCGGCGCTGAGGCTTGCTCTTTGCAGCAATGGGGCCAGGACATCTTTGCTCAGCTTGAGAGCGTGGCTGCGTTAATGGACGAGGCACAGGGGACACAGTGTTACGCTGAGGTGATTGAAAAGCTCAAAGCCTGGGTGACTCAGCCAGAGCTGACCATTTCCGGGCGTATTGTTGCACAGCTTACCAGCGAGGATAGGGACAGTGGCGAGCTGGCTTTATCACTGGCCGCGCGTTACAAGCAGCACCATGCCTCAGCCCAGTATCAGGCTTATGAAGCTGAAACGCTGGATACAATGCGTGCGCAGTCATTTACGGATGAGCAAGGTGTGGTTGCGGCGGATAGCGCACCTTTTAATGAGTTCTTGCGAGACTATTTTTCACGGGCATAAAAAAACGCAGCCGAGAGGCTGCGCAAATAAATTTCAGGGATGAAACAATGCTAAACTGCTGCATTCAGAAAGTAAGACCGGCACAATTTAAAAAAGTTCAACGAGTTCATAAAAAAATGAGAAAAAAAATAATTTTATTACCTTTGTTGGCTGCGCTCACCGGTTGTGCCACGGCACCTCCTAAGCAACCCAATGATATTTGTAAGATTTTTGAAGAAAAGGACGACTGGTACTTTGATGCAAAAGATGCACAAGAAAAGTGGGGATCGCCCAAACATGTGCTGATGAGCATGATGTATCAGGAAAGCTCATTCAGGCACGATGCCGCACCACCGATGGAATACTTTTTATGGGTCATTCCTATTGGCCGTGCCAGCAGTGCGTATGGTTACTCGCAGGCCAAAACCCCGACCTGGAGCGATTATATTCGTGAGACGGGCAACTCAGGCGCCGACAGAGACGACTTTGAAGACGCCATCGATTTCATGGGGTGGTTTGTGTATAAAACGCATAAAATCAATGGTGTTTCGAAGTGGGATGCCTACGCACAATACCTGAATTATCACGAAGGCTGGGGTGGCTATCGTCGGGGTACATACAAAAAGAAAAAGTGGCTGATGAAAGTTGCCAACAAGGTGAAGCACAGGGCGTCTCGTTATGGCGCACAGCTCAGACGCTGTGAAGCGGATCTGGACAAGAACTGGTTCGAGCGTTTGTTTTCCTGAAGTGCATACGCATACAGAAATAAAAAAAGCCGCAATCGCGGCTTTTTTATTAGTGAGGTTTGACCGACTTCTTTTTCTTGTGCGGGTAAACCTTCACCACCTTGATCATATTTTCCTTGATTTCGACCACTTCCATCGGGTAGCCCGCTATTTTCAGGCCCAGCTGGGTCTGCGGAATATCCTCAAGGTGCTCAACAATTAGGCCACTTAAAGTCTTAGGCCCTTCTGTTGGCAGATGCCAGCGCATTTCTTTATTAAGGTCGCGCACGTTAGCACCACCATCAACCATCACGGAGCCGTCGTTTTGTACGTCCACTTCGTCGCTTGGGGCAGGCGTTTTTGTCGTGGTAAAGTCACCCACTACTTCTTCCAGAATGTCTTCCAGCGTCACCAGACCCTGAATGTCACCGTATTCATCTACCACCAGGCCGATACGCTCTTTGTTCTGCTGAAATTTCAGCAGCTGAGTATTGAGCGAGGTGCTTTCCGGAATATAGTAAATCTCGCGTACTGCACGCAGCAATGAGGGCTTATCAAATTGCTCTTTGGTCAGCAGGCGTAAGGCATCGCGCGAGTGAATAAAACCGACGGCATCATCAATCTGATCGCGATACAGTAGCACTCGAGTGTGCTGTGCATTGGTCAGCTTCTTGGAAATGTCTTTCCAGTCATCATTAATGTCGATGGCATTGATCTCATTGCGCGGGATCATAATGTCTTCAACCGTCACATGATCTAAATCCAGGATGGAGGTCATCATATCCTGGTGATTGGTTGGCAACATGGCACCGGATTCATTCAGGACTGTTTTAAGTTCTTCTTTACTCAGACTGTGTTCTTCGATTTGCTCTGGAGAAACCCCAATCAGCTTAAGCATGCCGTTGGTGATCCAGTTAACCGTGACAACCACAGGGAAGAGTATTTTTAACAGCAGCTTTAGAATCACAGAGCTGGGAAACGCGATTTTTTCAGGATACAGTGCCGCCAGTGTTTTGGGGGTCACTTCAGCGAAGATCAGAATGACCAGCGTCAGTGCAAAGGTGGCAACCACGATACCGGCATCGCCCAGCAGGCGCATACCTAAGACAGTGGCAACCGCAGAGGCCGCAATGTTAACCAGGTTATTACCGATAAGGATCAGACCTATTAAGCGGTCTGGGCGCTTCAGAAGTTCGTCTACGCGTTGTGCCGACTTGTGTTTTTCTTTGACCAAGTGACGCAATCGGTAGCGATTGATAGACATGATCCCGGTTTCCGAACTGGAAAAATAACCCGAGAGCAGAACAAGCACGCCAAGAATAATAAACAAGGCGCTGGTTGATATGTCGTCCAACAGAGGATCCCTTTTTTGCTTACGAAGGAGTATTAAGCGTTAGCCAGAATTCAGAGTCAAGTCAAAAACCGTGAACTTAAGCTAAAACTTAGATTAAAACTTACCTAAGATCACTTCTTGAACAAAGCGACTGCCAAAATAGGCCAAGGTAACGATACCTGACGCACCTAACACTGCAAATACCACAGACTTGCCCCGCCAGCCAAACTGGTGGTGGCCAATAGTAACAGCACTGAACATACACCAGGCAACCAGTGACAACACGGTTTTGTGTAAAAACTCTTTGGCAAACATGCCTTCAAGGAACACAAAGCCAGAGAGCAGCGCCAGAGTTAACAGGCCCGTACCGACAGTCAGTAGTTGATAGAGCTGTGATTCAACCTGCATCAATGGCGGCAAATGACTGTGCATGATGGCCAGGTCTTTTTCTTTCAGACGGCGGTCAATGAAGTAAAATTGCACCGCATAAAGCGTGGCGATGATAAGCACGCAGTAAGCCAGCAAAGATAAGGAAATGTGCACGACCAGACCAATGTCCACATCCAGTGATTTCATCACGATATGATGTGGCACAAACAAGCTGGCAACCAATAGCAGCGCAGCGAACCCATAGACAACGGGTAATAATAAAGTGGCCGGAAACTTCAGGGAAACCGTAGTCACGGACACCACAATGACCCAGCAGGTAAGCAGTGCCACATTAATGGTACTGAGGTCCTGTCCATCCTGTGTAAACACGGAATTTACCAGCACCAGCATGTGGCTGAGTATCGCCACCGTACTGAAAATAATGGTCAGCTTTTGGCTGGGGCCTTCCTTATGGAATAGGCGCGACAACACATGCCCGGTGGCAAGTACATAAAACAGACTGGCAAACAAAGATAAACTGATGATCAACATGAGTGGCTTTCTACTTACATGCTCCTTTTGTAGGCTATTGTATTTTAAGCACGGGTTCTTGCATAGGGGCAGGGAAAAAGTTTCTTAACTGACTTGAATACTGTATTAGTGACGCGCATATCAGTATAATGCTGGGCAATTACGACATACTGGAAGCGATAAATGTTTGAGAACCTCCAAGAACGCTTAGGAAAAACGCTTAAAAACATCAGCGGCCGCGGCCGACTAACCGAAGACAATATTAAAGAAACGCTCCGTGAAGTGCGTATGGCACTGCTCGAAGCGGACGTGGCTTTGCCCGTCGTCAGAGACTTTGTTAAGCAGGTTAAAGAGCGTGCAGTGGGTGTTGAAGTGACTAAGAGCCTGAGTCCGGGCCAGGTTTTCATCAAGATCGTACGTGAAGAACTCGAAAAAGCCATGGGGGAGGCCAATGAAGAGCTGAACCTGGCAGCGCAACCGCCAGCGGTTGTCATGATGGCCGGTCTGCAAGGTGCGGGTAAAACCACCAGTGTGGGCAAGCTAGCTAAGTTCTTAAAAGAGCGTAAGAAGAAATCTGTGCTGGTGGTCAGTGCCGACGTTTACCGTCCGGCGGCTATCAAGCAGCTGGAAACCTTGGCCACAGAAGTAGACGTTGAGTTCTTCCCCAGTGATATTTCGCAAAAGCCGGTGGACATTGCTACCAATGCTATCTCACACGCGAAGAAAAAGTTCATTGATGTAGTGCTGGTGGATACTGCCGGTCGTTTGCACGTCGATAACGAGATGATGGGCGAGATCAAAGATCTCCATGCGGCCATTTCACCGATTGAAACCCTGTTTGTGGTCGACTCCATGACAGGTCAGGATGCTGCAAATACCGCGAAGGCATTCGACGAAGCGCTGCCGCTGACCGGTGTGATCCTGACCAAAACAGACGGTGATGCGCGTGGTGGTGCGGCCTTGTCTATCCGTCATATCACAGGTAAACCCATTAAGTTCATCGGTGTGGGCGAGCGTACCGATGCACTGGAGCCATTCCACCCGGATCGTGTTGCGTCACGTATTCTTGGCATGGGCGACGTGCTGTCATTAATTGAAGAGGTCGAGTCTAAGGTTGATAAAGACAAAGCGGCTAAAGTGGCCGAGAAAGTCTTTAAAGGTGATGGCTTCACGCTCGAAGACTTTGCTGAGCAGCTGCGCCAGATGAAGAACATGGGCGGCATGATGTCGATGCTGGATAAATTGCCTGGTATGTCAAACCTGCCGGATGCCGTTAAAGGTCAGGTGAATGACAAGACTTTTAATCAGATGGAAGCCATCATTAACTCCATGACACCGCACGAGCGCGCGCGTCCGGAAGTGATCAAAGGATCACGTAAGAAGCGGATCGCAGCCGGTTCAGGTACTCAGGTTCAGGATATCAATAAGCTGCTCAAGCAGTTTACCCAGATGCAAAAAATGATGAAAAAGATGAAGGGTAAGGGCGGCATGATGAAAATGATGAAGAATATGAAAGGCATGATGCCACCGGGCATGTTCGGTGGCGGCGGTCCGAAGTTCTAATTCAGACTCAAAATTAAGAAAAGGACAGACTGATGTAAATCACTCTGTCCTTTTTTAATGGTTAGCTTTCTACGGCTTCATCGAACTGTGCGCGGGCGGCTTTGGTCAGGCGCACCAGCGCTTTACGCACTGCCGTCGCGTCTTCACAGCGCGTGTCGAAGGACACGTAATAAGACTTGTCATTGGCTCTTAAATAGCAGCCTTCAGTGAGGATCGTCGTCATCGTCACCTCTGCGGCATCAACATTATGCACCAGCCTGAGGATCAACTGATTGGCATCCTGATGATCGTCATTCATATGTGCCACCATATGCGCTTCGCTGGCCAAATCCCAATTGGCAGCAGGCTGTGCCCATTCATCTGCCTCCAGCCAGAATATCTGGCCAAAGCCGGCGATATAACGCACGCGTTTTATGTCCATACGCCACAATTTGAAATCATGTGCCTGGCGGTAGCTGATGGCCTCAGGAAAGTGACGCTCATAGCGCAGCAGTAACTCGGCTGCTTCTTCATCTGGCACCGGGGTGGCGTCGCCGACTATGGTGACGCGGGCATGCTCGTTCTGATCGCCGCTTTGCGCCGCATCAAATATGGTCGCGCACACTCTGCTGTCGGCTGTCAGGTTGCGTGAATGTTGTGCAATGCCTGCAATGTAAAAAATCAGCCGACCCTGATCGTCACTCATAAATGGCGTGACTGAGCCAAACGGGTAGCCGGCCAGGTTTTTAGAGAGTGTAGACATCACACAGACAGTCGAATGTCTGAGTAGCTGGCGCGCTTCAAAAACAGCTTGTTCACGCATTGGGAGCTCCTGTTAGCGGTTCTGAGAATATCATAGGTATATTATATCCGGGATGCAGGTTAATCTGCATGCCTGTTTGGTAAATGGGTTGCAATACATCGCGCCTGAGGACGTCTTGCGGCGGGCCATCGCTGCGGATCTGGCCATTATCCAGCAAGAGGATCCGGTCAGCATAAAGCGACGCGAGATTTAAATCATGTAACACGGCAATAACCGTATTGCCCTGACGGGCAAAGCGTTTCGCGGCACTGAGTACCCGATGCTGGTGGTGCAGATCCAGTGCCGAAGTCGGCTCATCCAGCAACATCAGCTTGTTTCGGGTGCCCGGGTCGTGTGCATTTAGCTGGGCCAGGCAACGAGCAAACTGGGCGCGCTGAAATTCTCCGCCAGACAGTTGCGTAACCTCACGGCTGGCGAGCTGCTCCAGTGCCAGCTGGGTGATGAGTTGATCCACCACGGCGGCTTGTTCGTCGGGGCTTTCCTGATAAGGGTAGCGGCCCATGGCGATAAGCTCGGTGGTATTAAAGGCAAAGTTAACCCGATTGTGCTGCAACAACACGGCCCGCTGTGTGGCCAGCGTTAGCGGGTCCAGCGTATTGAGTGGTGCGCCGCGCCATAAGATCTCGCCATGATAAGGAATGTCATCGCAAATCGCGCTCAGCAGGGTCGACTTACCGGCGCCATTTTCACCCAGCAAGACAATAAACTGACCGGCTTTAAGCGTCAATGACACCTCAGTCAGTACCGGCTTGGCGCCGCGGGTCACTGTCAGGTTACGACATTCAAGCATGTGCACCTCGTTTTTGTTGGATCAGCAAATAGACAAAAAACGGACTGCCGAACAGGGCGGTGATCACACCAATGGGCAGCTCTGATGGAGCGACAACCAGACGTGCCAGCCAGTCAGCCGTGAGCAGTACCACACAGCCAAGCAGCATACTCAAAGGCAGCATGCGGCGTAGATCGGGGCCGACCAGCAGGCGTGCCAAGTGCGGGACCAGCAGACCGACAAAGCCTATCATGCCCGACATGGCAACAGCGCCACCTACGCCCAGCGCTATCAAAAATATCACCTCATTTTTCAGTCGTCTGACGTTAACGCCCAAATGTCTGGCATCGCGCTCTCCGAGCATCAAAGCGTTGATCTGTTTACGACGAATAAACAGCATGGCGATACAGACGAGGATCAGCGGCGCACCATATTGCATGGCAGGCCAGCTGGCGCCGGCCAGTGCGCCCATCTGCCAGTAGGTCATCAGGCGCAGCGAGGTATCGTCGGCAAAAAAGCTAAATAACCCTATCAGGGCCATGGCAACGGCATTGATGGCCACACCGGCAAGCAGCAATACCGTGATCTGGACCTGACCCTGGTGACTGGCAATCCGGTACAATAAAGAGGTGATCGCCAGAGCGCCCAGAAACGCAGCTGGTGCGACCATGGACTCATTGATAAAGGCAACCTTGGGCGACAGTGCAATTACGGCTATGGCTGCAACGGCCGCGCCACCGGTTACGCCCATCAGGCTTGGGTCCGCCAATGGGTTGCGACACAATGCCTGACTGGCAGCACCACTGCAGGCCAGTACACAGCCCACCAACAGTGCCAGCAGCAGCCTGGGTAAGCGGATCTGAGTTACCACAGTCACATGCAGCTGGCTGATGTCCTGAACAAATGCGTCAGGCAATATGGCAACCAGAGGCATGCGCCAGTCCCAGCCAACCGGGCCACTACTCAGAGATAACCAGGCGAGCACAATCACCATGGCAGCGCTAAGCCATAACCAGATCTGGTGATGACGGGCTGTCAGAATAGCAAGTGTAGGTGTCATAGCGCAGATTGTTCCCGATAGGCAGCAAGCTGAGCAATGGCCTCGGGCAATCGGGTGGTCATGCCCATCGACAGCAGAGAGTCCATGACCAGCAGTCGGCACTGCTGCGCGGCCGGCAGTAATGCCAGGGCACTTTGCTGACAAAACTGCTCAGGGCCGCCCAGGCTATACACAACATGGCTGGGCGCCACCAGAAAATCGGGTGCACTGACCAGCATGGCCTCGCGATTGAAGGGTTTGTAGCCGGGTGCCGTTGCCAGATTACGGATCCCTGTGTAGCCAAATAAGAGATCTGGCACAGTTTCTGGGCCCGCCACGGTAACACCGCGATCGCCCGCAGAGAGAATAAACAGGGCACTGAGCGACGACGGCGGCGCTTTGGCAGGCAAGGTTTGTTTCAGGCGAGCGATAAGACCCTGTGCCTGGCTTTGGCGGTTTAGATCCCGGCCCAGCTGACCTATCAGGTTAAAGAGTTCATTAATATTGGTCGGCTTATCGTACAGGTTTAGTTTAACGCCCGTGCTGCGCAGCTGGGTTAAGACCTCGGGCCTGCCACTGCCTTGTAATGCCAGGATCAGCTCGGGATGCTGAGAGAGCACCCCTTCAGCTGCCAGATCCCGATAGTAGCCAACTTTGGGTAATTGAGTTGCTTGCAGCGGCGAGGTACTTGAGGTATCAACCGCCACAACATCTTTACCGCCACCCAAAGCGAAGACGATGTCCGTTAAGGAGCCGCCGGCGATAACGACCCGCTGAGCTGCGAGTATTGGGTTGCTGAGCACTGCTAGCACAATCAGAAACACAAGTTTTTGCATTTTTTATCCCGTTAAATTCAATTGTATTAAATGGGTCTGGGTATTTGCTTACAGTTTATTAATCCGTCAAAACAGACAGCCTGATTGCACGTCCCCGGTCTGAAGGTGATTCTACGTAATGAAAATGCATAAATCTACATAAATATAAAAACGCAAACCATTATCATTTGCAAATGGGTTTTAGGAACATTATAGTGCTCAGCAAAATAGTTCTGTTTAATTCCCTGAATGAGGTTTCTAATGACTTTAAAGCACAGCAGTATTGCGCTTGGTGTAGTGGCGGCACTTTTTGGTACGACCGATGTTAAGGCCGATGAATTTGAAAAGTCGGCAGACGTGATTGTGGTCAGCGGTTCACGGGTCGAACAGAAGCTGTCGGATGTCGCAGGCAGCGTCAGTGTGGTGACCGAGCAGGCTCTGGAGCAGGAAGTTAGTATCGACCTGGCCTCGGCATTTCGTTATCAAACCGGTATTACCACACAGGGCAGTGCGGGTAACGCCCAGGCGATCACCGTGCGCGGCATTGGCGGTAACCGGGTTGTGTATATTAAAGATGGTCGTCGACTCAATGATGCCTACGAAGGAGGTCAGGGCTTGTTAATCGGCCGTGGTTATCTGGACTTAGAAGGTGTCAGGCAAATCGAAGTTGCGAAGGGGGCTGCATCTTCACTTTATGGCTCTGACGCACTTGGCGGCATCGTCGTGATAGCCACCAAATCGCCATCTGATTATCTGGCGGATGCCGCCAGCTATGCCCATCTCAGCGCCGGTTATCACGGTGCCAGTGATGAGCAAAGCCTCAGCGGCGTGTTTGCAAAGCGCCTTGGCGAGCATGCTGCATCGCTCCAGTTAACGCGCCGAGATGGCGGCCAGACACAGAATTATGATGAAACCTTACCTGAGGCGGACTACACCTCTACGGCTGCGGTACTCAAAGGTGAGCTGACCCTGGGGGCGCAGTCCAGCCTGTTAACCACTTTGGATTATTACACACAAGAAACCGAGCAGGTACTGGCAGCTCAGAGCCACGAAACAAAGGAAGAGAACGACAGCCTGTCGGTGTCTGTACTCTATAATAGCAGCGCGGCAACCACCTTGTACGATAATCTGGAGGCCCAGGTATACTTCAGCGATTATGAGCAGCGCAGCGACCAAACTCGTGCTGGTGCTGACCGCTCAGGTCCTTACGTTGATATCAATGACTATCGCTTTGAGCAGCAGATTGTTGGCACCCGATTGGTACTGGACAAACAGTTAAACGTTGGCGATGTTGCGCACCAACTCGTATATGGGGCTGATTTCGACCAGTATGACACCGAGCGCCCGCGTTATAAGTCACGGCGCAACCTGCAAGGCACATTGGTTAAAGATCATGAGCCACAAAAAGCGTTCCCCGGCGCGGATACAAGGCTGATTGGACTATTTGTCCAGGATAACGTAACGCTGCTGCCCGATACCCTGAGCGTAAATGCGGGCTTGCGACTGGACAGTTATCAGATGGACCCTAAGCAAAGTGCGTTGTACACCGACGGGGTCTTTGAAAAAATTGATGCAACGGCGTTGTCACCCAAACTGGGCATGGTATACAGCTTGTCCCAGAATCTCAGCCTGGTGGGCCAGTATGCGCGTGGTTTTAAGATCCCGCCACACGATCAGGCTTATCAGAGCCACGGTGTTGAGCCTTTCTACCAGATCATCCCCAATTCAGACCTGGATCCGGAATACAGTGACAGCATAGAGCTGGGCTTAAAAGGCAATTTCGATAGCAGTCAGTTTTCCGTAGCCGTATTCCATTCGACTTTTGATGATTTTATTGCCAACCAACTGGTACGCACTGAGCCGACCTTTATCCCCAATGTCAGCAAACAGGTGTTTCAGTACCAGAATATTGAAGAAGTAAAAATCAAAGGGGTTGAAGCCAATATGACCCTGTGGCTGAATGACCAGCTTGCCATCGACAGTGGCCTGACCTACCTGCATGGTAAAAATTCACAGACCGATGACTACATAGAATCGCTGAGCCCGCTTAATGGCTTTGTTAAAGCGCGTTATGAATCTGAGCAGTGGTCGCTGACAACGGCGTTGCGTGCTGCCAGTCATATGGACAAAGTCCCCTCTGACGCTGCAATCAAAACCGCTGGCTGGGCCACGGTCGATGTGTTTGCAGATTATCAGTGGCACAGCTGGCAACTCAATGTGGGGGTCTTTAATTTGCTGGATAAGGAATACGTTAATTACGAGCGGGTTGCTGGTAGTGCTGCCGACACCAGCTTGTCTCAGTATACAATGCCGGGACGTTATCTGGCGGCCAAAGTTAAAATCACCTTCTAGTCAGCACAGTTAAAGTACCACTGTATATAAAGAAGGGTGTCTGTTTTGCAGCCCTTCTTTTATACTTATGCCCTCAGTTGCGATATGGCCCAGGCTGGTCATCGCACTCACACAATTTAGGCGTCATCTTCTGTCAATTACCGAGCATCTTCATCATTTGGTAATAAAATGGATTTCACACTTGCAATGCGTGAAAAAAGACGTACAATTCCCCAGCTTCCCAAAGTGGGAAGCAAATCTTATTAATGAAAACAGTCAATCTATGTAGAGGACGGTATGGTAACTATTCGTTTGCAACGTGGCGGCGCTAAAAAGCGTCCATTCTATCAAATCGTGGTTGCGGATAGCCGTTTCTCGCGTGACGGTCGTTTCATCGAGAAAGTAGGTTTCTTTAACCCAATCGCTGCTGGTCAAGAAGAAAAACTTCGTCTAGACCTTGCCCGTGTTGATCACTGGGTAGGTCAAGGCGCTGGTCTTTCAGATCGCGTAGCGAAACTGGTTAAAGACGCTCGTAAAGCGGCTTAATAGGCGTAAGTGTAACCATGAGTCAAGAAAAAACCTCGACAATCGTTGTTGGTAAACTTGGTGCTCCTTATGGCATCAAAGGTTGGCTTAAGGTGCATTCATTTACTGATGATCCCCAAGGGATCTTCGATTTCAGCCCATGGTTGATAGGTCAACAAGGTAAATGGCAAACCCTTGAAGTGAGTGACTGGCGTCGTCACAGCAAGGGCTTTATCGCCAAGTTTGCGAACATCAACGACAGAGACGAAGCAATGGCACTGACCAATGCAGAAATCTCAGTGGATGTAGAGCAGCTCCCTGAATTACCAGAAGGGGAGTTTTATTGGCGAGATCTCATCGGTATGACAGTCGTTACGACAAAAGGGTATAACCTGGGTCATGTTGATGACTTGATGGAGACAGGATCAAATGACGTTTTGGTTGTGAAAGCAAACAAAAAAGATGCATTTGGTCAGTCTGAGCGCTTAATTCCATTCCTGACAGATTCTGTTGTGATTGAGGTTAAGCACGAAGAACGAGAAATTACTGTAGACTGGGATCCGGCGTTTTAATGAGTGAACAGCAAAAACTATGGGTTGGGGTGATCTCACTCTTTCCTGAAATGTTTGACGCGGTAACTCAGCAAGGTGTCACCGGTCGGGCCGTAAAAAACGGACTGATCGACTTTCACTGCTGGAATCCGAGAGACTATGCACTGGATAAGCACAGAACCGTTGACGACCGACCTTATGGTGGGGGTCCGGGCATGCTGATGATGGTCGAGCCTCTCAAACAAGCCATTCTCGATGCCAAACAGGCAGCAGGGGAAGGCGCTAAAGTAATTTATATGTCTCCACAAGGGCGGAAGTTAGATCAACAAGGTGCGGTCGAACTGGCTCAATCCGAAAAGTTGATTTTAGTCGCTGGTCGCTACGAAGGTATAGACGAGCGGATCATCGAGTCGTATGTCGACGAAGAATGGTCCATCGGGGATTTTATTTTAAGTGGGGGTGAACTGCCCGCCATGACATTGATTGACGCTGTCGCGCGATTGGTGCCAGGTGTGTTAGGCCACAACCAGTCTGCAGAACAAGATTCGTTTTCAGACGGCTTATTAGATTGTCCACACTATACTCGGCCAGAAACGTTGGATGGAAAACAGGTGCCTGCTGTATTACTCAGTGGAAACCACCAAGCGATAGCCGAGTGGCGCTTAAAGCAGTCACTGGGAAGAACTTGGTTACGCCGTCCAGACTTGTTGCGTAACCTAGCTCTGACTGAGGAGCAAGCACGTTTGCTTGCTGAATTTCAGCAAGAACATGAAGCTTGTGGCTAGAAGACAGTTACTCCTAGGAATGTGAGAAATAAAATGGCAAAAGTAAACCAAAATATTATTAAAGCGCTTGAAGAAGAGCAGCTTAAAACAGACGTACCTGCGTTCGGCGCTGGTGACACAGTTGTTGTTCAGGTTCGTGTTAAAGAAGGTGACAAAGAGCGTCTACAGGCCTTTGAAGGTGTTGTAATCGCTAAGCGTAATCGTGGTCTTCACTCTGCATTCACAGTTCGTAAAATCTCGAACGGTGAAGGTGTAGAGCGTGTATTCCAAACGCACAGCCCTCTTATCAGCAGCATTGCAGTGAAGCGCCGTGGTGCAGTTCGCCGCGCGAAACTTTACTATCTGCGTGAGCGTTCTGGTAAGTCTGCACGTATTAAAGAAAAACTTAACTAATACGTCGCATTTACCAATGCTTAAAAACGGGCCACTCTTTGAGTGGCCCGTTTTGGTTTTTATACTCTATAATTTCAATCCGCTTTCTTATCCTATTTCTTCCTGATAGACTGGGTGTATCTTTTGGTTTACTGAAGTAAATAATAGTTTACACTATGGGAATGAGTCAAACATCTGAACTCGCTTTGCTGCGGGAGAAAATTGACGCCTGTGACAGCGCGTTGGTTGATCTGCTGGCACAGCGCCGCGAGCTTACCGAGCAGGTTGGTAAAATTAAGCAAGCCACCGGGGCGCCTTTACATGTGCCGCAGCGCGAAGCCAGCCTGATTGAGGCCCGGCGAGCACAAGCAGAGCAAAAAGGGGTCAATCCGGATCTGGTCGAAGACATTTTGCGCCGCATGATGCGTGAGGCCTATGAGAATCAGCAAAGTGAACTGGCGTGTGCAGCCCCTCAGCTATCGCCTGTGGTGATCGTGGGTGGTGCAGGAGCAATGGGCCAGCTGTTCGCCCGCCAGCTTGAGCGCTCCGGGTACCAAGTACGCATACTCGACAAAGCACAACAGGCTGAGCAAGAGACGATCCTGGCCGATGCCAAACTGGTGTTGCTGAGTGTGCCTATTAATGCTCTGGAGCAGGTGATCAATGAGTTGCCTGAGCTGCCCGAGGATTGCGTACTGGCCGATATTACCTCGGTTAAGCAAGCGCCTTTGCAGGCCATGATGAACAAACATACAGGTCCTGTGGTTGGCCTGCACCCCATGTTTGGCCCGGATATTTCACATTGGGTGAAACAAACCGTCGTAGTGTGTGACGGCCGAGGTGAGCAGGCGTATCAGGGGCTGCTTGAACAATTGCAGATCTGGGGCTGTCACCTGGCAAATATGGCAGCGAAAAAGCACGATCAGGCTATGCAGATCATCCAGGTCATGCGCCACCTCACGACGTTTGTATACGGTCAGTTTTTGGCCCGCCAGTGCCATACACTGGAAGAGCTGAGAAGCTGCTCATCACCTATTTACCAGCTTGAGCTGATGATGGTTGGGCGCTTGTTTGCGCAATCGGGAGAGCTCTACACCGACATTATGCTGGCACAATTTGACGAAGTAGAAGGCTTGCTTGCCAGTTATCAGGATACCTTTGCTCAAACCCTGAGTCGCTTGCAGACAGGTGATAAAGCGGCGCTGATGGCGGCGTTTGAAGAGGCGAAAAGCTATTTCTCGGACAGTGCACAAACCTTCTTACGACAAAGTCGCGGTCTGCTTAATAAGGCCAATGACGCAAAGGTCATTTCTTAATGGACTGATGGCAGAGCGAGGGAAGCCTCGCTCTCGTTTTTTTATACCAAGTTGCTTAATTAAGTGTGCTATTTTGAGGCGAGAAAATATCGTCGATAACACCGCTCTCGTGTCCTGCTATCGCTGAGGCACCTACATCCATGTAGGCGGGGCAAAAATTTTGCTATTTAGTTGTTCTAAATGAGAAATTTTTAACACCGTTAGCGGCATATTTGCTCCTTCAAATTGACCAGGTATTAAGTGTAATTGGTATTACACCACTTCCACTGCCTGCAGCGATTCACTCTGATAGCAACCCAGAATGCGCACATACTGAGTATGCTCTTTCAGAGATTCCAGGGCACTTTGCACCAGCCTGTCTGCAACATTGGCTTGCAGGTCAACATAAAACACTTCTTCCCACGGGTTACCTGGTACCGGGCGTGACTCCAGCTTGGTCATATTGATATTGTGCTCTTTAAACACCATCAGTGCGTCGGCCAGTGAACCGACTTTTTGTTTGGTGGCCATGATAAGGCTGGTCTTGGTTGGAATTTGCGTCGATACCTGAAGCGGCTGACGCGCAACCACAATAAAGCGGCTGTGGTTTTCTGCCTGGTTAGCCAGGCCACTTTTGAGGACTTCCAGTCCAAACCCTTTGCCGGCTTGTGCAGAGCCGATGGCGGCACTGTTTGGCGTATCAGCTGCCAGTTTCAGTGCGCTGGACGTAGAGTCACAGGTTTCCTGTGTTAGATCACCAAGCCCTTCTAAGAAGCGGCTGCACTGTGCAAAAGGCTGGTGGTGAGCAAAAATCTTATTGATGTCTTTAAGTGTTGTGCCTTCTTGTGCCAGCAAACAGTGCTCAACACTGTGTGTCACCTCACCAATAATGGAGACCTGAGCGTGCTGTAGTAAGTCAAACACTTCGTTAATACTGCCCGAGCTGGTATTCTCAATTGGCAAAATACCATAGTCTGCCTGGCCTTTTTCAACCGACTGAGTAATGTCGGAAAACGTCTGACAGCCAAGCTCAACTAAGGTGCCCGGACGGCGGCTAAAATACTTATGACACGCAAGCTGGCTATAAGAGCCTTGCCCGCCGAGATACGCGACTTTATGGGTATCACTCAACGACTCCTGGTTCAGGCTCTTTTGTAGCATTGCTTGTTGATTTAATACCGAGTCTTCGAGGATCACCTGAAAAACGTTATTGATATAGAAAGGGTCCAGACCCAGAGATTTCCCGTAGCTGATCAGTTTTTCCAGCAGCGCCAGTTCGCGCGCTTCATCTCGGATCGGTTTGTTATTGGTGATCTTATACTCTAAAACGCTGTGGCTCAGTCTGCGGCGCTTTGCCAGCAGGATCAGCAGTTCTGAATCAATTTCATTGATGTCCTTGCGCAGGGCATCCAAAGTATCTTGTGTCATAGGTCCTCACTCCCATTTTGCCAAAAAAAAACCTCCCAGTGTGGGAGGCTTAGCTATCTGAACTTTTACACGCAAACAGTTAAGCCTCTTCACCTAAAGAAGCTAAAAAAGAAAAAATAGTTGCGTGTGTTTAAAGTCATAAATCTGTCTAATTTGTGGTGCTTAATCTAATTAACGCTATTATTAGCACAGATCATTTTAACTATACAAGCCCGAATGTTGACATATCTGGCAAAGTGTTTGGCGAGGTTCCCCATGATCTGGTATATTCTGCGCACTCAATATAAAAAAACTGTAACTAGCTAAAAGGTTTATCGTGGGCTATCGACGACCTGTGTCTCGCTTTGGTTTTAACTCGCTCAGTGTCAAGCTCCCGCTGCTCACTGCCGTTGTGTGTTTGATGGCCGGCGCCATCGCAGCCGCTTTGCTGCTGAAAACCGAAGAAAGGCAGCTAGTTTATGAAGAGTTTCATAAGCTGAGAGTGCAAAGTGAACAAACCTTGATGCATTTCTCTGAATTTCTGACCTCAAAGAAAAAGTTGGCTCAGCAGGCCAATATGGTGGTGAGTCGCGCTTTGTTTACAGAGCAATCTGGAGACGCGGCGACACAGCATCAGGTACAGCTTAACCATACCGACGAGCGTATTAATAGCATTGCAGCGAATGGCATTTCAGCCGCTTACCTGCCCGCCAAGAACCTGAATGAGCAAACTCAAACTCTGCTCACTGAATCTGAATATGTGTGGAACTCTCTGTCTCCTTTGTTATTGCAGGATTTTTTCAATTTTTACCTGTATACCACAGACGATTTTGTACGTATATCGCCGCCAAACTCTTTGCTGGTAGAGGGCAAAGGAGGCAATCATTTCAGCACCCATGCACTGCCTTTACTGCGTGAAGAACTTAACCCGACGCGTCAGGCGCTATGGTCCGGGATCCACTTCGATGAAGTCTGGAGCAAATGGGTCGTCAGTGTGCTGGTTCCCGTATACGTAGACGACACCTATCAAGGGTTTACTGGCAGTGATCTGGAGTTAGATGTGCTGCTGAGACACTTGCCTGAAGCCAGTGAGGATCTGGCGTATATCGTCTTTGATAAGCAGGGGCGCGTGCTATCTGCACCTAACATGGGGATCCTGGCGCATAACAACGAGCTGGCAGATAAATCATCGTTGCCTCAGGCTTTTAAACAAATGATTGAGCGTACCTTGCAGGTCAATCTGCCCAGTTTACAAAGTGAATTCGGTTATAACGAGGCGGCCTATTTGGCGAATGTTGTTCATCTGACGGAGCTGGATTGGTACATAGGATATTACAAACAACGAGATACCGCGCTGTTTGCACTCAACGATTTAAAATGGAAGTTCTCGGGTCTATTTATCCTTTATGGCTTGTTTGTGTCTTTGCTGCTGCATCAGATAATTTATCACCTGATCCTTAAGCGCCTTAATTACGCCGCCGATGCTTTGAATTCTTTTGGCAAAGGTCAGCTTGATCATCCCGCACTGCCTGATGCACATGATGAGTTAGGTGTACTGAACGCGTCAATCAATGATATGAGTGGTGAAACTCGCAAACTGATCCAGGGTTTGAATACCCGGGTATCTGAAAAAGAATCGGCGCAAAAGCAGGCCAACCGACTTGGCAAGGCGGTAGAGTTCTCTGGTACTGGAGTCATAATTACCAACGACAGGTTTAAGATAGAGTATGTAAACCCCAAAATGTTGGAGATGACTGGCTACAACGAAGCACATTTTATTGGCTCACCTTTGCTGGCTATCGTGTCAAAAGAAATGGCCATCATCATAGACGACATTGATTTTGATCTGCGCAGTCGCAATTACTGGCGGGGTGATACGCTGCTGCAGGGCGTGTCGAATGAACAGATCTGGGTCAGTCTTAGTATTTCTCCCATTCGCGAAGATGGCGGGCGGATATCCAGTTATGTTGCGTCGGCTCAGGATATTTCCTTTGTGAAAGAAAGCCAGCGCAAAATGGAAGAACTGGCCTATTTTGACACCCTGACTGGACTGGCTAATCGCACCTTTTTCCGCATGCAGCTACGCAAGTCGATGGCGCTGGCCGAGCGCGGGCACTACGCTTTTGCCCTGTTTTATTTTGATCTCGATGAATTCAAGCGGATCAATGACACCTTGGGCCATGATGCAGGTGACCGTTTACTGGTTGAAGTGGCAGACAGACTCAAACAGCGACTGCGTGCAGAAGACACCATAGCGCGCCTGGGCGGCGATGAATTTGCTGTGCTGCTTAGTGGTATCGAGAGTCGGGAAAACGCCATGGATGTGGCCTACACAATCCAGCGCACACTGGCAAAGCCCATTCGTCTTGGTAATAACGAAGTGATTGTCAGCGCCAGTATTGGTATTACCCTGGCCCCGTTTGATAGCAAAGAAGAAGAGCAACTCCTGAAGCATGCCGACCTGGCCATGTACGAAGCCAAAGCAAAAGGGCGAAATACCTTCCACTTCTACTCGCAGGAGTTGGATGCGGCAGCTAACGAGCGTTTATATATTGAAAACGAGCTGCGTCAGGCCATCAAAGAAGGGCAGTTTAGCCTGCGCTATCAGCCTCAGATAGACAGCACCACAGAGCAGGTTGTCGGCTATGAGGCGCTGGTGCGCTGGTATCACCCTGAAAAAGGCTTTATTGCGCCAACGAAGTTTATTCCTATCGCTGAGGCGACCGGCATGATAGTTGAGCTGGGTGCGTGGGTACTGCGTGAAGCCTGCCAGTTCTCAGCCCGCTTGCGCCGCAGTGGACGGGCTGCGGATATTTCTGTCAACTTGTCGGCACGCCAGTTTAAAGACGTCGAATTAATCGAACACATTGCCACGACGCTAAAAGAAACCGGCCTGTCTCCCCAGATGCTGCATTTAGAGCTGACAGAGAGCATGTTAATGGGCGATGTTGAAGCCGCCATAGAGCAACTACTGGAAATGAAGAAGCTTGGCGTGTCCTTGTCGATCGACGACTTTGGTACGGGCTACTCGTCATTGAGTTACCTCAAGCGTTTCCCGGTCGATGTGCTGAAAGTCGATCGCTCCTTTGTCAAAGATATCCCCGAGGATTCCAATGATATGGAGATCACTGCGGCAATCATCGCGATGGCACAAAAACTGAGTATGAAGGTCATTGCAGAAGGGGTGGAGACTGAGGAGCAGGTAGCATTCTTACAAAGAAATAACTGCTTTATTGTACAGGGCTACTATTACAGTGCGCCCCTGACAGAACATGAGATTTTGCTGCAAAGCCAGCATCCGGACATTGGCCAGGCCAAGTAGGCCTGCTGTGGTGCACTGATAGCTGACTTTGCACGATACCGGGATCAGCCACCGGCGATTTTAACTTTAAAACCCTGTGCTTCGAGCAGCGCTTTAAGTTTATTACGGTCGTCGCCCTGGATCTCAATCACGCCGTCTTTGAGCGCGCCACCCTGACCCATCTTGCTTTTCAGCGTTTTTGCCAGTTTCTTCAAATCGTGTTCAGCCGGGTCTATGCCAACAACCAACATAACACCTTTGCCCTTACGACCTTTCGTTTGTCGCTCAATACGCACTGCGCCGTCTTTAAATAATTTTACTTCTGGCTCAGCCGGGGTTTCGGTGTGTTTGATCCGGCCAGACTCGGTGGAATACACCAAACGACTCTCTGACATTTTGACTCTCCTGTTTATAACTAATGTTCGTCATGGTAACAAAAAGCGTTTTGAAGCGAGATAATTTTTTGGCTAATTCCACTTATCGGTTTATATTTAAAACAACATCATGGATACCAAAATTCAACCAAAGTAGGAGCTTGCAATGAGCCTGAGCAAAAATGCTTCAGCGGACGGAAAAACTTTAACGATTCAAATCAAAGGAAAGTTTGATTTTAACCTGGTCCAGTCTTTTCGTCAGGCCTATGCCGAAGTAGGCAGCCAAACGGAGAAAGTGGTTGTTGATCTGCGTGACACTGATTATATGGATAGTTCCGCATTAGGTATGTTGCTTAATATGAAAAAAACCTTAGGCGACTCGGTATCTAGCATCCAGATCAGTAATTGCAGACCTCAACTGAAGAAGATTTTACAGATTTCACGCTTCGATAAGAAATTTGATATCGACTAATCCACGAGGGACTCGTGCATGTTAATTTTGGTTGTGGATGATCAGCCGCTCAACTGTCGATTGCTACAAACCATGCTTGAGCACCAACACTATGATGTGCTGGTGGCAAACAATGGCCAGGAAGCCCTGGAGGTGCTTTATGAGCACGATATAGACATTGTCTTGCTGGATGTCATGATGCCAGTGATGGATGGCTTTGAGACCGCCCCCAAAATCAAAGAGCATGCCGGTGATGTGTATTTACCCGTGATATTTATCACGGCCCTGGAAGACCACGCTAGTTTTGAAAAGTGCCTGCATGTTGGTGGCGATGACTTTATCCACAAACCCTTTGATCGGATCGTACTTTCTGCAAAGATCCGTGCCCATGCCCGCACGCGAAAACTCAGTAAAGAAGCCCACGAACAAAAAAAGCAGCTTGAATATCACTACAACCAGATTGAGCGCGAACACGAAATTGTAGAGCATATCTTTCGTAATGCCTTGTCCGGTCAGCAGGACTTTGCCGACTTGTGTGACTACCACCTGTCTCCGGCCTCGATGTTCAACGGTGATATGTTTCTGATGGCAAAAAGTCCGATTGGTGGGTTTTATTGCCTGTTGGGGGATTTCACAGGTCACGGCCTGGCTGCTGCGGTCGGCGCGCTCCCGGCATCGAAGATTTTTTATACCATGGTGCAAAAAGGCATGGCGGTGAATGACATTGCTGCCGAGCTGAACAGTTCATTGAATACCTTATTGCCCGGGCACATGTTTTGTGCCGCAGCGATTATCGAGATCAGTGGCTCCGGGCGAAATCTGTCAGCCTGGCTGGGGGGCTTTCCCGACATCTATCTGATAGACAGCCAGGGGCAGGTACTTAAAACCATAGAATCTCAGCATATGTCGCTTGGGATCCTCGATGAAGATGAATTCGAGCGTAATACCTTGCACTTTGAAGTTGAGGTAGGCACACGCCTCGTGATGGCAACGGATGGCATTATTGAAAGCGAAGCGCCCGATGGTGAGCTGTTCGGTGAGCGAAGGTTGATCGATGTGCTACGCTGCAAGGCTGATATTTCGACCAGAGATATTATTCAGCAGGTACGAGAATACAGTGGTCACAAAGAGCAACAGGACGATTTAAGCATCGCGATCATTAACTGCTTACCTGATAACTCAAGTGAAGCCCTGCCGCCCGAATACTCTACTTTACCTTTTAATATTAGTATTTCGCTGAATGCTCAGCAGATGCGCTTTACCGATCCAGTACTCGAGCTGGTGGACATTTTGTCTAAAGTAGAGGGCCTGCACGCCCACAGATCTAATGTCTTTTTGTTACTGTCAGAGGCATATAACAACTCGTTGGACCACGGCGTTTTGGGGTTAAAGTCAGATTTAAAAAATCAGGATGATGGGTTTATTGAGTATTACCATCAGCGGGCTCGTGCACTGGAAAGCCTTAAGGATGCGTTGATCATTATTAATGTCCGTTTTTGCCCGGAAGAATATTGTCTCGTGTTCAATATTTGTGATTCAGGTAATGGATTTGACCAAAGCTCAACAGCACAGTATCAGTCGCAACAAGAGCATGGCAGAGGGGTTGAGCTACTCTCTGAAATTGCACGAAGTGTGACCTATAACCAGGTGGGCAATGAGGTTGAACTGGTGTACTCGCTCAGATGAGCCAGGGCCGCAGGCAATTTTTCTTGTAAAAAATAAAATATTCTAATGACACTCTGGCATCCCCCGTGCGTCCGTGATAGATTTGATGGATATTTAGATGTTTGGATGGCCAAATGATTTCTACCTATCTTTCTCATTGTAATTTATCTATCAGCGAAACCGCGGTGGCTGGCCAGCTTAGTGAGCTGGATGCGTATCTTGAAACACATCACCTGGATGCCATATGGTCATACCAAATTCCGGAGCTTGGAGAAGGGGGCAGTTGCAGCCTGTTTGGTCACTTACAGGAAGCCCCTTTTTTACTGGCTGAGTATGTTTCCAAAACTAATGATACTGAGCAACAGCTGTCGCGTTTACAGACCATTGCGCAATACGTTAAATCCGCCACTGGCGTAGACTGGTTTGGTATTTATCAGGCGCGTGAGGCCGATGGCATACGGCAGTTGTTGAAGCTGGCCTATTACGGCGCGCCAAGTCGACCCTTGTTCCCAATTACCGACGCATTTGCTGCGACGTCAAACAATATCCAGACTTTTTTGTCTGAGCAGGCCCGGGTTATCAATAACATTCCGGATTATGTAGCCAAAGGTGGCGAGTATTATACCTGCGATCCTAAGGTGCAGTCAGAGGTTTGCCTGCCGCTTTTAGATCCACAAGGCAAGTGCCTGGGGATCATAGATGCAGAAGCGTTTGAGCAAGAGTGCTTTGATGAATACAAGCTGGCAGTTTTAGTTGCCGCTTGCATCCGCGCAATTGAAAATCTTCCCGGTTAAGCGGACTCGTCTTCGCGACAACTTATGTTAATATGAGCTGAAAGTTAACCCCTCGACAAACGAGTCAGAAAACCTCGTTAACGTTAATTAGGAAAGAGAGAACCATGTTTTCAGAACTAAAACCACTTCCGACGGATCCAATTCTTGGCCTGATGGCTGCCTATAAAAAAGATACTAACCCGAATAAGATTGACCTGGGGGTTGGGGTGTATAAAGACGAGCAGGGTCATACCCCGGTTCTGAAGGCGGTAAAAAAGGCAGAAGCGTTTCGCCTGGAAAATGAAACAACCAAATCTTACATTGGTCTGGCGGGTAATCTGGATTACTGCGATAAGATGGAAAAACTGTTACTAGGTAATGACCATCCGGCGTTGCTGGCCAATCGCACCAGAACGGCTCAGGCACCAGGTGGCACAGGGGCTCTGCGCGTTGCGGCTGAATTTATTAAGCGTTGCAATACCGATGCGACTGTTTGGGTAACGACCCCGACCTGGGCAAACCATATCAGCTTGTTCGAAGCGGCTGGTCTGACAGTTAAAGAATACCCTTATTATGACTATGAGAACAAAGGCCTGCTATTCGATGAAATGATCGAAGCACTTAAGCAGGTACCAAAAGGCGATATCGTGTTACTGCACGCTTGTTGTCATAACCCAAGCGGTATGGATTTAAACGCAGAGCAATGGCAAGTCGTGGCAGAGTTAGCGAAAGATGTGGGCTTTACACCGCTTGTTGACATTGCCTATCAGGGTTTTGGTAGTGGCCTTGAAGAAGATGCACAAGGTCTGCGTCTGCTGGCTGCAACCGTGGACGAAATGCTGATCTGTTCTTCGTGCTCGAAAAACTTCGGCCTGTACCGTGAGCGCATTGGTGCATGTTCATTCATTGCTAAAGATGCAGCCGTGGCGGATGTTGCTAATTCAGTACTGCTTAGCGTTGTACGCAGCATCTACTCAATGCCTCCTGCACACGGTGCGGACATTGTGAACACGATTTTGGGTAGTGAAGAACTTACTCAAGAGTGGCATCAGGAGCTGGCAGAGATGCGTGACCGTATCAATGGTCTGCGTAGCTTGCTAAAAGACAGCCTGAATGCGAAAGGCACATCTCAGGACTTCTCTTTCATTGAGCGTCAGAACGGGATGTTCTCTTTCCTTGGCATAGACAAAGTGCAAATTGACAGACTGCGTGAAGAGTACTCAATTTATATTGTAGGCTCCAGCCGCGTAAACGTAGCGGGAGTAAGCAAAGACAATATTGCTTACTTTGCAGATGCCGTTGCGACTGTTTTGAAATAAGTGCATTAATATGAAAAAAGCCAGCTTCCGTCGGGAGCTGGCTTTTTTGTTTCTGGTCTGCAAGATTAGGCCTGTTTGATGGCTGTGACCTTATCGTCATTCCCTTTCTTACTGGCAGGCTTTTCTTCTGTGTCTTTCTTTGTTGACACTTTGCCGCCTTTCAGGATGGCCATAAAGTCATCTTTTTGTTTGGCAATTTCCAGTGCAAGCGACTCAACCTGTTGCTCACTGAGTGGGACGTCTACTTTCTCTAACATGCCTTCAAGCGCTTCTGCAACATCCAGCATTTTATCATAAGCATCCGCCTCTTTTTTGCTGGTAAACGTCATACGCTCTACTCCATTTCTTTCTACCACATACTTTACGATAACTGCCATGATCACTCTCCACGAACACTGTTTTTATATACAGTAACTTGTCTTGTCAATAATTACAACCGATAAAGTGTTGTTATGCGTTTATACCGCCAAATTTAATCCATGCAGCTCAGCTCGCACCCGCCAGGTCACACTCGACTAGGTCTTAATTTCAAATAAAAACAAACAGCTAGTTTGGTTTCTCGACACTGCAATGAGACCGCTGGTTTGGCCTTAGCATAAGACACAGAAATTAGCATAACAGGGCAAGATGAAAAATAAGCAACTAAAAAACGCTGACATCATTTTGACATATTCACCGATGTTTACTTTATTTTAACTGTGCATATACATCGCAACGCATGCACTTATACATGGACACTTTATTATATGAGGGATCTTACTATGAATATCAAAACACTGTTAGCGACATTGGCGTTGTCCGCCGCACTTCCGGTTATTGCTCAGCCAGAACAAACGCCCGTAGCTGCTGCGCAAGTCGCGGATGCGGTCATTAATGTTAACCGTGCCAGTGCCGAAGAGCTAACCCGTTTACCTGGCATCGGCATGAAAAAAGCACAGGCCATTGTTCACTATCGGCAGGAAACTGGCGAGTTTCAGGATATGGATGCCTTATTGCGGGTGAAAGGGATAGGCGTCAACATTCTTGCCAAACTCAAAGGCAGAGTCACTTTTTAGCGTTGTTCCAGAGTCGTCTGGTCATCTCCAGGAGCAGCTCAGGCTGCTCTTTTTACTTCATTTCATTGTGTTGTTTCGAGTGCCCTGGCGGTCTGTTGTTCCAGCTGCTTTTTGAAATAAGCCCGTTCAGACTCAGGCAGGTAGCGCAGGTGCAAGTCATAAAATCCCTCGGTTTGATATAGCTGGCGCAAAGCGTCGTTGACGGTTTGCAAAAATTGCCGCGACTCTGGGGTATCAGAGCAGGCAATGTGACCAAGAACAAAAGGTGGATTGTGCGCGATTTCAAGGCTCTGAACTTGCTGCAGCGTCAGTGCGCTTGCATAACGCTGTATTGTCGTCGGATAAGTGAGAATAAAACTGGCCCGGCCGCGCTCGAACATAGCGATTGTCGACTTGTAGCTGTCACCACCGGGGCGCCTGATAAGCTGGTCTTTATTGACAGTGGCGAGCTGAGCATCCAGGTAATCGCCATAAGAGCGTTGCGCTTCGGTAAGTAAAGTGGTTTTAGGGTGGGCCCGCAGCAGTGCATTGAGGTCCGTCAGCTGGCCTTGTGCATTCGCAAAGGAGGATAATTCAATATTTAGCGGTAAAAAGTATAACCTGTGGCTGGGGTACAGGTGTACTGGTAAGCTGAATAAGTACTGTTTAGCGCGTTTTTGTGTTTTGATCCGATTCAGGGCGCAGTAGGGCTGGTTGCTTCTCAGCAACTGGTCAATACGGTTTCCGGGTGCCAGCAGTAGCTGTGGGCGGGTCAATGCCGGTGTGGTTTGCGCTATATACTCAAATACCAGATTATTGGAGTCGGTCGATATATCCAGTGTCTGATCTGAAAATACCATCTTAATGTCCAGTGGATCATCACTGAGTAGCAACAGCTGAGCGCTTGCGATAAACGGCACACAGGCAGACAAGACGACTGTGCTAAAAAGTAAAAAAGTGCTTACTAAGGTCATATTAGTACTTCTTTAAAACTGGTACGACAGGGATAACCCCCACTCTCTGGGTGGTGCCAGGTAATGCTCGGCCACACCAAATACTTCGGTAAAGTCATTGCCACCGATAAGCAAGCGCTTATCAGTGAGGTTGCGAACAAACAAGGCAAGCTCCAGCTTATCTGTGATGGCATGACTGATACGCGCATTCACCAAGGCAAAACTCCCTTGTGCACCCAGCTCAGTATTAAACACATCGTTATACGTTTTGCTGCGAAACCCCCAGTCGAGCCCAATCTTGATTGGGTGTTGCATGGCGGTATGCCAGTGATACCTGAGCCCCAGGGCGGCCGTCCAGCGCGGCGAGCGCATCAGTTTGCTGTCCGTGGTAACCTGAGTGGCAGTACCCACAGAATCAAACCGGGCATCTGTGTATGACAGGTTGCCAGACAAGCGCCAGTCTGGTGCTGGCAGTGCCTCAAAGCTGGCTTCAATACCTCGAATACGGGTTTCTCCGACATTGTCGATAAAAATCTCAAGGCCAGCTTCGGTAGACTGACCGCCTCGTAATTGCATGTCCTTATGCTGCATATCAAAGGCGGCTAAGCTGAGTTGCAAAGTATCTTCCAGTAATTTGGTCTTATAGCCCAGCTCATATGCAGTGAGGTATTCAGGGTCAAAGGGCTGAGCGGATGTCGGTGAATTAGGTATGCCGTTAAATCCACCGGATTTAAAGCCCCGGGATGCACTTAAGTAGACGAATTGTTTATCACTGAAGTGGTATTCAATGCCTCCCTGAGGAGAAAACACCCGCCAGCTGCGCTCGATAGGGCCGCCATTTTTTTGCCCCTGCGTGTGGCGTGTTCTGTCGATCAAAATGACCCCGGCATTATCGGCATCACTTTGTACCTGCTGCATTTTATCCTCGAAGGTCAGTCGTCCGCCCAGGTGCACAGCCCAGTGTTGTGTTAGTGCATATTTCATGTGGGTAAACACAGCGGTACTCTTAATATCAACTTGATTGTCAAAGCCACTGTCGATATCCAGTCCAATGTTCAGCGGGTTGCCTGGCCCGCCGATGCTGGTTGGATTATCCAGAGGAGAGCCGTCGAGCGGACCCGGAACACTTTCCAGTGCCTGATACAGTCCGCCAATAAAAACCAAGTCGGTGAGGTGATTGATGTGCTCATCAAAATGGAATAAACCCACCAGCCAATCGAGCTGCTCGTCCAGCGCACTGCCGCTGATGTGCAGCTCCTGGCTGAACTGAAACTGGCGCTGAAAGTCCTGGGTATCGCCAATGATGGCCGGGTTATTATCAAAGTCGCGGCCATAAGTGGCATAAAACTCCCGATAGGCGGTAAGTGATTTTAACTGCCATTGCTGGGGCGTTTGCCATTCGAGCGAGAGCAAAACGCCGGATTGATCCAGCGTGTTAAAGTTAGTGCCCAGCGAGGCACTGCGATGCGCATTGGCAAAGATCTGCAGCGGCGGGTAGGGCTCGGCAACACCACTTTGTGCAACCAGGTCGTTATATAGCACCAGCAGATCAGCCTGATCGTTTTTTGCTGCGAGAATAGACGGTGCCGATCCCGAGTTAATGCGACGCTGGTCCAAAGACAGCTGAGCGGTGAGTTGCGGACTGGCCTGATAGCGGAACTTGGCGCTTGCTGCCCATTCATCCTGGCCACCTTCAAATTCGCCGTTGTCACGTATAACAAAGCCATCGCGGTAGAGGTGAGTAAAGGTAAAGCGGCTGCTGAGGGCGTCGCTGAGTGCAAGGTTTGCGCGCATCCGGACATCTCTGCGCTCGAACGCACCCAGTGTGATTTCACCATCGGCAAACGTTTCTGAGATGGGGTCGTGCGTGTAGATTGTGACAGCACCCCCTATGGTATTTTTACCAAATATAGCCCCTTGCGGGCCTCGTAATACTTCAACCTGGCGCACATCATATAAGTCAAAAATACCACCGGGGGAGCGGGCGTAGTAAACACCGTCCAGGTAGAGCCCTACGCTGGGGTCGACCGTGGGCAGCGGGTCAACCTGGCCTATGCCACGAATGGTGATGTTTGCACAGTGTGTACAGCCAGAATTTTCACCGACTGTGGTTACATCAATATTGGGAATAAAATAGGCGGCCTCCAGCAAGGTATTGACATTACGCTCGTGCAGAAACTGATCTGACATGACCGAAATAGAAACGGGTATGGCAAGCGCGTTTTCTTTGACTTTGCGGGCCTCAACCGTTACTTCCAGCAGCTCATCAATAGATAAGGCGAACACATCGGTGTCATTGCCGGGGGTCTTGTGGGCAACCGAACCTGCGCTAAACACCATACAGCTTGCACAGAAGCTTGCGATACGAGGGAGTCTATTTTTCATTGAGTACCTCAATGATAATGATTATTCCAACTCCCTGGAGGAACAAGCAACGCGGATGACCGCAAACTTGTGGGTCATTGAGCTTGATTATAGCAGTTATAATACGACTCGTCGGACAGCTTACCTGATTTCAATCGCCAAAGGTGCATTCAGTTAATAACAACAATGTGAAAGGGTATGTCGATAGCATCACCTTGTAATATTTGTTTGTTTTTTGAACTTGAGAATGGCAGAGCCTTTGTGACTTTATGGTGTTGAAACAATAACCAAGAAGGAAGCGAAGTAATGAAACTACAATTAAAAACCAGCAAACTAAAGCGTCTTAATGAACAACACCAACAATTGGCGCGGGCCAATACCCCTCAGGTAGGCGGCGGCTATACCACTAAGCCCTGGACTGTTTGGTGTGAGGAGCTCAGTAAAGGCCCGGATTGCCGAGCTTAAAGCTGGCGAGTAGATAAGTGGTGCAGTGCACCACTTTTTTATTGATTGGTTTTGCGAAACTCAGTGATGGCCTGCTGCAAATAAGGCCGGGCAAACTGGATCTCAAGCGGCACAGTGAGCAAGGGGTAAGCCAGCCCGCATACGAGTAACACGGGCAGCAATATCCAGCCTTCGATAAATGCCAGCGCCATGAATAGCGGAGTTAACAGCATTAGCTTGGCGATATTAAGCATAATTTTTTGTGATGCAGGTAGCTGCGCCAAAGCCTGCGCTTTAATACGTTGTTTATCACGCAGTGCAAAGTCATCCAGTTCGGCGAGTTTACTCAGTCTGAAAACCATTTACGTCTCATCTTTTAACAATAAATACGGCGGCAAAGGCGATAAAGCAGACGCTGTAAAGTGCGAAAATCACTTCCATCCAGCCTGGCATCGACAGACCCGCAAAATACCAGTCAATATTACCACAATCTCCGGTCGCCGCGAAGAAAGCCGGCAGCCATTCATGTAAAGGCATAAAGCTTGGGAAGTTAGGCACAAAGTCACAGGTAAAGGCGAACGGATCTGTGGTGGTTTGCATCGCAATATGCTCTTTTGCCAGCAACCAGCCCCAAATTGCTGAAATACCCCAGCAACTCATGGCGATGAACCTGACAGGCAAACTGGTCGGTGAGGCCAGGCCAATCAAGCCTGCGGCCACAATGCCAAGCACCGCAGTACGCTGATAAATACACATAATGCAGGGCTCAAGGCCCATGGCATACTGAAAATACAAGGCGATGGCTTCCAGCGTGAAAGCAGACAAAAACAAAACGCCCCAGGCAAGTCGGGTACGAGAAAATTCAGCGAGTTTATTCAACATAAGTGTTCCTTTTTTTGCCCGTTATTATGGCGCTGTCATTGCATCCGGGCAACTGGTTTCAGACTAGTCGTGCGGTTTGACTGCTGAATGCAATATTAGTTTCCGGGACAGACTTATTTCAGAGGTTAAATGTGCTATCTTCTGGGCAACTTAACAGTAAAGGGAAAATAAGCAATGCAATCAGTTGTGCGTGTTGGCGTGGCCGTAGTCATAAAACGTCAGGGTAAACTGTTACTGGGCGAGCGCATTGGTGCTCACGGGGCGCATACCTGGGCAACGCCTGGAGGGCATCTTGAGGTGGGCGAGAGCATTGAGCAGTGCGCACGTCGCGAAGTGTTGGAAGAAACTGGTCTGGAACTAACGCGGGTCACTCCAATGGGCTATACCAATGATGTTTTTGAGTCCGAAGGCAAGCACTACATCACCTTGTTTATGCAGGGGGAGTGCGAACAAGGAGAGCCACAGCTGCTGGAACCCAATAAATGCGTGCAGTGGCGCTGGTTTTCACCCAATGCCCTGCCAGCACCATTGTTTTTGTCGTTGCACAATTTATTGGCGCAAGACCCAAGCGGACTTGACTGAAAAACTGAGTCCTCCAGTGTCATTTCAAGATCTTATCCTGGTAAGCAGTGCCACAACGTGTCTGCTGTTTGTGTTTTTACTGCTGTCTTTGTCGCACCAGCAGCGCACTAACAGCCGCTACTTGCTGGGCTACTTGTTATTAATCGGCACGGTGCAGCTGGTGGACATTGCCAGCAAGCCGGGTGACACCTTACACCTGTTGATCGGGCCACTGGCGCTGATGCTGGGTCCGCTCTTTTATCTGTATGTGACGTCACAGACCCCTTGTTCAAAAGCCAGCCCGTGGCTGCGAGTGTTGCTTTTTTCTCCGGCCGCCCTGGTGACGTTGCATTGGCTGCTGTTTAAGGGGCAGGTGATTGCCACGCCTGTGTTCAGTCACAATACGGTCTTGCACTCAATTGCCCCCATGGAGCTGATATATGTGCTGGCTACTATATCGCAATTACGGCATACCTCGCATGTGCTCAGTCAGACTGCGGATGGGTCGGTGCCTGTAAAGCTGAGCTGGCTGAATTACTTATGCTATCTCAACCTGATCATACTGTTGCTGGAGAGTAGCTACTATATTGTGCGTCAATTCGATGTGTTGCCAGCAATGAATAGCAGGGCATTGCTCAATACGGTATTGCAGCTGTTTTTACTCCTGATTGCCTGGCGTGCGGCTCACGCACCCCAGGTTATTTTTACTGAGCAGCAGCGCCAGGCTGCGCGTCAGAAATATCAAAAGTCTGGGCTGACCCCCGCGCTGTCAGACTATTATGGGCGCAAACTGGATACCCTGATCCGCGACAAGCAGCCTTATCTGGACAGTGAGCTGACCTTGTCGACATTGGCGGGGCAAGTCGGGCTGAACCCGCATAATCTGTCGCAGTTACTCAATGAACATCTGCAAACCAATTATCATGATTATATAAACCACTGGCGGGTCAAACATGCGACTGAGCTGCTGAAGAATACCAGCCGCTCGGTCGAAGAGATTGCCTATGACTGCGGGTTTGGTACCCGGGCCGCTTTCTACACGGCATTTAAAAAACACCACCAGCTCACGCCCGCTAAATGGCGTATTCAGTTTCAACGGCCTGACAGCGTGCGCCAGAGTAACTCAGCCGGGCCCGATGAATAGTGCATCAGCCACCATTTTGAGAGGCCCAGTTGTATCATCCAGACCGTGGCGATAGTTAAAATGGCCCCTGCCGCCCCGGTATTGGCGTAAAACCCCAGCCCGTAAAACCACACAGAGCATACCAGGCTTTGCAGCAAATAGTTGCTCAGCGCCATGCGTCCAACCAGGCTCAGGTAACCCCGCAAGCGACTCAACCAGCCTCGCAGACTGATGTATGCCAGCAAAGCCATGTAACCACAGGCGGTAAGTACAGATCCCCAGTAATTCCACAGTGCATGCCTAAAAAAGTAGTCCGGGAACAGCCACTGTTGCTGATGATTAAACCATAACCCGGCCAGCGACATAGTGATCCCAGCGGGGATTACGCAGAGCGCAAAATAGCCATAAAAGCGCCGTGAAAGATGACCACTGATAAAACCAAACCGGTATAACGCCAGACCAATCAGCATCAGACCGGATACCCTGAATACGCCCCAGGCGGGAAAGGTTGACAGGTGAAACTCTCTGGCCAGCTGGGCGCGCATCGCCAATTGTTCAAACCAGCTGCCGGAGAAAGCGTCCAGCTCCGCCTGGCTGATAAGGGCGCTGTGGGCAAAGTGCTGTGTAATCACGTCAAAGAGTATGTGCTCGGGAAGCTGTTTCAGGGCGGCAAAAGTCGTCAGGCTGTTGATGGAGCCCACAGCCAATATCGCCAGGCCACAAAATAGCGTCAGCCCAGCCGGGGCGCGGACAAACAATAAAGGGATGACACCACACATGGCGTAATACACCAGAATATCCCCATGCCAGATCAGGTACGCATGAACGAGGCCAAAGGCGAGCAGAATGAGTAATCGCTTGATGTAATAACCATAGGGAGATTGGCCTGCCTGTAATCGTTTATCGCAGGTAAGCGCGGTACTGGCACCAAACAGCATAGAAAAAATCGCCATAAACTTCTGATCGGCAAGCAGGTGCTGGAGCTGCCACCAGAGATATCCCAGCGACGACTGAGCCGATAGCATCAGCGGTGAAAAATAAGCGGCATAAGGCTCTGAGAAAAGGCGAATGTTCATCAGCAAAATGCCCAGTACGGCGGTGCCTCTGATGACGTCCAGTAAAATATGTCGGGGTTGGTTCACGTCAGGTCTCGGTTAAAGGTAAGAGAAGCCAGACGCTAACATACTGAGCCTGCGTCATTGGCTAATCTGACCGGAATTGACATGGCAACACGCTTACAACACGCAGCTATATCAACTAACTAATTGATAATAATGGTTATAAATATTATCAGGCTAGATTTTATGCGTAAGTGGTTTGAGGCGTTTCCCGGCCAGTTTCATCAGGCGCTGAAAAGTCGGGCAGGCGAGGTGATTGGGGGCCGGGCAGTGGGCTGCATGATGCAGACCATCTCGGATCGCCTGCATGGAGGCAATCTGCTTGTCCAGTTCGGCGGTTTTTGCTTTGAGCAGGGCGCGATCAATATCAACGCCCTGAGGTAGCAGCATCCGGCCAATTTCATCCAGAGACAGGCCAACGTAACGGCCCAGGTTAATCAATGCCAGTTTCTCCAGCACTGAGGGCTCATAATAGCGGCGCAGACCATGGCGTCCTGCACTGCGGATCAGCCCTTTTTGTTCATAATACCTGAGGGTGGAAGGCTTGAGCCCGGAGGCTTTGGCGACATCTGCAATATCCATGTGTTTCTCTTTTATGTGAAAGTGAAGACTAAGTGTGCCTGTCAGGGCTTGACCTAAAGTCGACTTTAAGTTGTAGCATGCTTTATATCACTTGACGAGAGGAGACCGTGATGAATTTTGATCCAATGTGGGATGTACGCTTTGCTGGGCCTGATTACGCGTATGGCACTGAACCAAATGATTTTTTAAAGGCTCAGGTTAAACAGCTGAAAGGTAAACGTGTGCTGAGCCTGGCAGAAGGTGAAGGGCGCAATGCCGTTTACCTGGCAAAGTTGGGCTTTGAGGTGACAGCGGTAGATGCTTCAATTAAAGGCATAGAAAAAGCGCAACAGTTAGCTCAGGCAGTGGGTGTAGAAGTGCAATTTATTCATGCCGATCTGAGCGAGTTTGAGCTCAGCAGTCAGTGTTGGGATAACATTATCGCTATTTTTGCGCCATTTCCCCGTCCGTTACGTGAAAAATTGCATCAAGGCGTGGTGCGGGCACTCAAGCCAGGCGGCGTTTTTTTAACGGAGGCCTACGCACCAGAACAAATACATTTTGGCACCGGCGGCGGCAGCGATGTGAGTACCATGCTGAGTGCGACTCAACTCGCTGAAGAATTAAGCCCGCTGGAATGGAAACATCTGCAACAGCTGGAGCGTCAGGTGGTCGAAGGCCAGTATCACACAGGCCTCGCCGCCGTGGTCCAGGGCGTTGCCATAAAACCGCTCATAAAGCCGTAAAAAAGGACGATTTAGTTGGAGGGAACGTCCCTTTAATGGGGCTTTTCTCGGCCTTTGTTGAATGCTGTTATAAGGTGGAACAGATATGCCTTGTTAGTTGCAAATCATCTGGTACAATCAGTGGATTATTGAGTTGCAGAAGCCTGTTGGTGTGCTACACACTGAAGCACAGGCTTGTCGACGTACCTTATGTTGTCAAAAGTGGTGCTAAATGAGAATCTTTAAAGCCAAGAGCCCAGCAGGTTTTGCTGAGGAGTATATAGTTGAGTCAATTTGGAATGGCGAATTCCCTCCAGGCTCGATTTTACCAGCCGAGCGCGAGCTGTCCGAGCTTATTGGTGTGACTCGCACCACGCTGCGTGAAGTACTACAGCGTCTGGCACGTGACGGGTGGTTGACTATCCAGCATGGCAAACCAACGCGGGTAAACAATTTCTGGGAAACCTCTGGTCTGAATATTCTTGAGACGCTGGCTCGTTTGGATGAAGATAAAGTGCCTGAGCTGACCGATCAGCTATTGTCTGCACGCACTAATATCAGCGCCATTTATACCCGTGCTGCGATTAAGTTTAATCCACAATCTGTAATTGATATTCTGTCTAAGCATGCAGAAGTAGCCGACACAGCAGAAGCCTTTGCTGAGTACGACTACCGGGTGCACCATCAGCTGGCCAGTGCCGGTAACAACAAAATCTATGTACTGATCCTCAACGGTTTTAAAGGCCTGTACTCAAAAATCGGTTGTCATTATTTCTCAGATCCGCGCACTCGTGAGCTGGCTCGCGAATTTTACGCCGATCTGACAGCGCTGGCAGAAAAAGGTGATCATGACGGAGCCATTACACTGATGCGTCGTTACGGTCATCGTTCTGGTGAGATTTGGCAGCAGTTGCGTGGCGACATGCCTGACGACATCATGGACTAAGTTTGATGGTTTTATGATAAAAAGCACCTCAGGGTGCTTTTTTTGTGCCTGCAAACACCGGTGATATTGGTTATTCACTGCGCCATCAATTTATTAGATGGCTGCTATCGGATAATTCGATTGTATCCTTTTGAAGGAACAGCATACACTGAGCGCCAAATAATACCATCTGGTATAGGGGTTGTTTTTTTATAAAACGCCTCAATAATAAGTGACAATTCGCAGTGATACAGAAAAGCGTTGCCTGACATGGCATGTTGCTCTGTGTGATTGTGAGACTTTGGAACTCAAACTAACTATTTGGAGATAACAATGGGTGTATTAGTAGGCCGCAAGGCACCTGACTTTACAGCAGCTGCAGTTTTAGGTAACGGTGAAATCGTAGATGGTTACAATCTACATGAGCGTATCAAAGGTAAGAAAGCGGTTATTTTCTTCTACCCACTAGACTTCACTTTCGTTTGTCCTTCTGAGCTAATCGCATTTGACAAGCGTTACGAAGAATTCCAAAAGCGTGGTGTTGAAGTGATCGGTGTATCTATCGATTCTCAGTTCTCTCACAACGCATGGCGTAACACGCCTGTAAACGAAGGCGGTATCGGTCCGGTTAAATATGACCTGGTTGCTGACGTGAAGCACGAAATCTGTCAGGCGTATGACGTTGAGCACCCAGAAGCAGGTGTTGCTTTCCGTGGTTCTTTCCTAATCGATTCTGAAGGCAACGTACGTCACCAGGTAGTAAACGATCTACCTCTTGGCCGTAACATCGACGAAATGCTGCGCATGGTTGACGCACTGGCTTTCCACGAAGAGCACGGTGAAGTATGTCCAGCTGGTTGGACTGAAGGCAAAAAAGGTATGGACGCAAGCCCTGAAGGCGTTGCTAAGTTCCTGTCAGAAAACGAAGGCGACCTGTAAGTTCGACTGAGTTGTTCTGAAAAAAACCCGCCTTGTGCGGGTTTTTTTATACCCCGGTTTTGCCCTGTCATGATGTACGTCCCATTGACCATTTCTGATTGAGAAGCTTAATCAATTCAATTGAGCCATATGCCAGTATCAGACTGATAACGGGTGTGGCCAATAAGCTCAACAGTGTTATTTCATTCAGCATGTTATTGTCCTTTATCTTGCGCTTGCTGGGCTGTTTTTTGTTGCGGTGTTAAAGATTGGATAAGCGCCGCTTTGGTGCTTCTTTTCAGCTCAATCAGGTTCGCTTTGATGGTCTGACTGACATGAGACTTAATCTCGCTGAGCACTTCTTGCGTTACGGCTGCGGTCGCATTGCTGGTAATGGTGCTGGCATTGACACTGGCTGCGACGCTGGTATTGCCTGCGGCGACAGCGCTGGTGCTAAGGCCAAGAGTCAGGATAAGAATGCTAAGTTGGGTTGCAGTTTTCATTGTCTGGTTCCTTTTGGGTTAGTCACGATGACGTTAATGTGTTAGTCGTTCTAACTATTACAAAGGTTGTGCCAGCTTAAAGAAAATTTTTAATGTGTTGAAATATATGGGGTTTTACTTTTTGTTTTAGACTGGTTAAAACCCATGGTGAGGATTTTGACCAGCCTAATTAGCGGTTTTCACCAACTATTGGTTAGTTTTGTTCAAGCAGTTGGTAGATCAACTGTTTTACAACCTGAGGCTCAAATGGTTTGTCACATAAGGCATTGACGCCAGATTGTGCGATGTTGGCCAGATGTGTTTCATTGGCCTCAGAAGACACCATCATGATAGGGACATGATTATGCTCATTGGAGTTACGAATGGCCTCAGCCAGCTCCTGACCGTTCACTTCTGGCATGTTGTAGTCGGTGATGATCAAATCAAACATGGTGTCTTGCAAAATAGTCAGCGCTTGTGCGCCATGTTCGGCTTCGCTGACTCGGGATGCGCCCAGGTTGTTGAGTACCCGGCGGATATGATTACGTGCCAGGCGGGAGTCGTCCACGACCAGGATCCTGAGTTCCTGAATATCATACAAGTCCAGCTCTAACTCTTCCGGGGACAAAATATCCAGGGTCGCATTGAGGGCTTTGCCCAGGTGGGTTTTGTTAAAGGGTTTAGGCAGAATGGCTACGACGCCGGACTGTTTAAAGGCTTCCAGTTGCGGCCTGCGGGTTTCACTAGAGATCAGCATAAAGGGCAGCTGATGGTCTGCTAAAGCCGTATGGATATGCTGCAATAACGTGAGTGCGTCACCATCTGGCAGGTAGAGTGCACTGATCACTAAGTCGGGTTTGCTGCTATTTAGGCTCTCTATGGCGGCCGCAAGTGTGTCCACACACTCGATATTCTGGATCCCTTCTTCCTGAAGTTCGTTACTGATGATCCGTCTTTGGGTCTGGGACGGCTCCAGGAGTAAGATGCTCAAGTCTGAGCTTAAAAGTTCATTCATGGTTTGAGAGTCAGGTTACAATAAAAAATAGTCAGATTAACTGGCAATATAACGTATTTGTTACCGTGTCGCTAGCTTAGTGAGCAGGGTGTTAAAACGGGATCTCGGCGCTAATTTACATGTGGCGTGAGAAGGCGCACAAGGTAAAAGCAAAAACTCAGTCAGCGGGTGTTTTGAGAGGGATTTGATAGGGCTGGGGTGAAGGGCAATACGCATATCGACGATGGCCCAACATTAAACTTAGCGACGAAACTCCATGCTTTGAGGTAAGTCTACCAGGATCAGCACGGCGCCTTTGCCGCCATATTCCAGCGGTGCCTGGTGGATAGCCAGGATATCAGGATGCTGCACCAGATATTGCGGTACTTTGTGCTTTAACACGCGCTCGCCAATGCCATGGACCACGCAGGCACAGGCCACGTGCTGTTTTTTACAGGCGTGGATCAAAGCTGCCAGCTCGTCTTTCGCGGTTTCTTTGTTCATGCCGTGCATATCCAGAATCAGCTCAGGCGCATAATCACCACGGCGCAACTGTTTGGCCAGGTACTTGTCGGCACCCGGGCGGACATAATTGACGGTGCCATGCGTATCTATATCTGGTACATACTCGTCCGAGAAGTAAAATTCAGCCTGATGCTGTTTCTTTTGCTCGGCGATCACTTCACCCTTAAAGCGCGTCTGGCGCCTCGGCTGCTGCACGGTATCTTGCTTGAACTGACTGGTGCCCGAGACGGCCTCGCGGAACAGGGCGAAATCGTCGGCTGGCAATTGTGAGTTTGATTTATCTGTGTTCATAGCGTCATTTTAAAGAAAAAAAGCGTAAAAACCTAGCGTAAAAACCGTTACAATGCCGCCATACTTATAGTAGTGAGAGCAACTCATGAGCGACTCTGTTATTTCTCAGGCGATGGCTGAAGAAGCCTATCAGGATTTAATCACCATTCAGGACTGGTTACGCTGGACTGCCAGCCAGTTTGCAGGCAATGGCGTGTTCTTTGGACACGGCACAGATAACCCGTGGGACGAGGCGGTCAGTCTGGTTTTGCCATTGCTTAATCTGCCTGTTGATGCGCCAAAAGAACTGATTAGCGCACGCCTGACACACAGCGAAAAAGTCAGGCTGGTAGAATACCTGCGATTGCGTATCGATGAGCGCATTCCGGTAGCCTATCTGACCAACCAGGCTTGGTTCGCAGGGCTGCCCTTTTATGTGGATGAGCGCGTACTGGTACCACGCTCGCCCTTTGCTGAGCTGATCGAAACCCAGTTCAAGCCCTGGTTAAAGTCGCCGGAAAAAGTGACCCGGATCCTGGATATGTGTACGGGCTCTGGTTGTATTGCCATTGCGCTGGCCAAAGCGTTTGAGCAGGCTCAGGTTGATGCGGTTGATATTTCGTTTGATGCGCTGGCAGTGGCCGAGATGAACATCCATGACCATCAGGTCCAGGAGCAGGTTTTTGCTATCCAGTCGGACGTGTTCAGCGGGGTGCCCGGACAGCAATATGATCTGATCGTGGCCAATCCTCCCTATGTGGATGCGGAAGATATGGCGGACTTGCCAGAGGAGTTCCATCATGAACCTGAACTGGGTCTGGCGTCGGGAGAAGATGGGCTGGATGTAACACGCACTTTGCTACAAGAAGCCGCAGCACACCTCACCGAAGAGGGGCTGCTATTTGTCGAGGTGGGTAATTCTATGGTACATATGGAAGCGCTTTATCCCGGTGCGCCATTTACCTGGCTGGAATTTGCACGCGGCGGGCTGGGTGTCTTTGTGATCAGTAAAAAACAATTACTGGATTACTTTAACGACTAAGCGTTTTCCTGTGGTCAGGGAAGCGCAAAAGTGTTTTTTTGGAATGAGGAAAATCAATGGCAGGCAATAGCATAGGCCAGTTATTCAGGGTATCGACCTTTGGCGAAAGTCATGGCGTTGCACTGGGTGGTGTGGTGGATGGTGTCCCGGCGGGACTGGAACTGGACGAAGCGGATCTCCAGGTCGACCTGGACAGACGTAAACCCGGACAAAGCCGGTACACGACGCAGCGTCGCGAGGGGGATGAAATTAAAATACTCTCTGGCGTGTTCGAGGGCAAAACCACTGGCACCAGTATTGGCTTATTAATCGAGAATACCGATCAGCGCTCTAAAGATTACAGTAAAATCCAGGACGTATTCCGTCCCGGCCACGGTGATTACAGCTACTGGCACAAATACGGACACCGCGACTATCGCGGCGGCGGACGCTCGTCAGCCCGGGAAACCGCCATTCGTGTTGCAGCCGGTGGCATAGCGAAAAAATATCTCAAGCAAGTGCATGGCATTGAGATCCATGCCTGTCTGTCGCAGCTTGGGCCAATTAAAGCCGAGCAGTTCGACTGGCAACAGGTCGAGCAGAACCCCTTTTTCTTTCCCGATGCCACTAAACTGGATGCGCTGGATGAATATATGCGCGACCTGAAAAAACAAGGTGACTCGGTCGGTGCAAAGGTAAAAGTGGTGGCCAAAGGCGTACCTGTTGGTCTGGGCGAGCCGGTGTTTGACAGACTGGATGCCGAACTGGCGCACTCTCTGATGAGCATTAATGCCGTAAAAGGCGTTGAGATTGGCGACGGTTTTGAGGTGGTAGAGCAAAAAGGCTCAGAACACCGGGATGAACTGACACCCGAAGGCTTTACCAGCAATCATGCCGGTGGCGTGCTGGCCGGGATTTCGACTGGTCAGGATATCATTGCCTCGATAGCGCTTAAACCGACGTCGAGCATTACTATCCCAGGTCAGAGCATTAACACCCAGAATGAATCGGTAGAGATGATCACCAAAGGCCGTCACGACCCGTGTGTGGGGATCCGGGCTATCCCGATTGCCGAAGCCATGATGGCCATTACCCTGATGGATCATTTGCTCAGACAACGTGGGCAAAACCCGCATGTTGACTTGCAACATGGCCCAATTGCGGCGCAAAGACCTTAACAGCGCCGCCGGGAAAAAAGCCAGCGTTTTTACGCTGGCTTTTTTGTCTGTATGGTTTATCCCAATTTGCTTAATTAAGTGTTCTATTTTGAGGCGAGAAAATAGGGTCGATAACCAGGCAAAAATTTTGATGTTTAGTCGTTCTAAATAAGAAATTTTTAACACAGTTAGCGCCATATTTGATCCGTCAAATGGAACAAGTATTAAGTGAAATTGGTATTAATCAACGGCGGCGATAAAACGGCGTTCCACTTCCTGCCAGTTAATCACTTTGTAAAAGGCTTCAATGTACTCAGGCCGGCGATTTTGGTATTTCAGATAATAGGCGTGCTCCCATACATCAAGGCCCAAAATGGGTGTCAGGCCGTCCATCAATGGGCTGTCCTGATTCAGCGAGCTGGTAACCTGCAGACGCTTTTGAGCATCAATGACTAACCATGCCCAGCCACTGCCAAAGCGACTGACAGCTGCCAGGGTAAACTGGCCTTTAAAGGAGTTAAAATCGCCAAAGTGTTTGTCAATGGCGTCACTGAGTACACCGGGATGCAATTGCCCGCCTTGTGGCGACATGATCTGCCAAAATAGGGAGTGGTTGTTGTGACCGCCGACGTGGTCGCGCACCGCACCGCGTAAGGCGTCGGGTAGATCCTGAATATTGGTCAGCAATTCGATACTGGATTGGTCTGCAAATTCACTGCCCTCAAGCGCGGCATTGGCTTTATTCACATAGGTCTGGTGGTGCAGGGTGTGGTGGATCTCCATGGTTTTACTGTCAATATGCGGCTCTAACGCGTCATAGGCGTAGGGTAATTCGGGCAGTGTAAATGCCATACTTCTCTCCTTTGGATTAATGATAAGGGTGTGCTGAATGTGGGGTGTTGAGTGTTTGAGTCGCCCAGCTGACCAGATTTTTGTGTGCCTGGTGGTTGGCAATAAAGTGCATTAACTCTGTACGCGTTCTCATACCGTGGCGCATTGCAATGAGTCCAACCTGAGGGTTGGCATGATCGCCGAGCTGGGCCAGCTGCTGGTGTACTGCAATGAGCTGCTCACAGGCTTTGTGTGGCAATGCCATGGCCAGGTAGCAGTCGGCCAGGTTATGAGCGGCAACGACGAGGGCCGGGCAGCAATGCATCAGCGCCTCTTCCTGAAGTTGCCGATCATACTGATGCGTAAAGTGCGCGATTAAATTGCTCACCAGATACAGGGCACTTTGATAGTGATCTCTGGCACGATAGAATGACTGATTTTCAAACGCACAGTTACCCGCGGTGATTGCTTTTTGCCAGGGGGCGAGTGCATGTTCGTATTGATCGGCAGTGCAATTTGGCGCAGTTTCGGATTGCAGCATAGATAGCTCCTCCTGTTGATGGGCAGTGGTTCAACACCATATAATCGGCTTATTATAAATATAAAAACACAAATGCAAATAATTGTCATTTATATTTATGATTTTTCTATCTTGCAGTTAATCGCTGGCCACCTGATGGACTAAAGGGAGAGGGGAGCACAATGGCTTACCCTCTGTAAGGGTAGGTAAATCAGCGCGTGCGGGACACGCGCTGGATAGTTAGGCTTTTAGTGCCAGCACGGCGTCAATATCGGCTGCGCTGTGGCGCTCGGGCAGCTGCTCCCAGGACTCACCAAAGGTGCGGTTAACTACCCGGCCACGTTGTACCGCAGGACGTGCGCCAACTTGCTTAGCCCAGCGCACCAGGTGCTCATACTCGTGCACCTGCAAAAACTCGCCGGCATCGTATAGCTTGCCCAGTGCCAGGTTGCCATACCAGGGCCAGATGGCGATATCGGCAATGGTGTACTGTTCGCCTGCAACATAGGTGTTGTCTGCCAGGTGCTTATTCAGCACATCCAGCTGCCGCTTGGCCTCCATGGCAAAGCGATTGATAGGGTACTCCTGTTTTTCATCCGCATAAGCATAGAAGTGACCAAATCCGCCACCGACAAACGGCGCTGAACCTTGTGCCCAGAATAACCAGTTAAAAGTGTTTGTTCTTGGTGAGCCAGATGAGGGTAATAAGTGGCCAAACTTTTCCGCTAAATAAACCAGGATAGAAGCGGATTCGAAGACTTTGACCTCTGTTTCGCCTGATTTATCAACCAGAGCGGGAATCTTTGAGTTTGGGTTAACGTCAACAAAGCCAGAAGAAAATTGCTCACCCTCACCAATATTGATTAAGTATGCATCGTATTCAGCCTCGCTTACTCCAAGTGCCAGCAGCTCTTCCAGCATAATGGTGACCTTTTGGCCGTTTGGTGTTCCAAGCGAGTACAGTTGCAAAGGGTGGGCACCGACAGGGAGTGCCTGTTCATATCTGGCACCGGATTTCGGGCTATTAATATTGGCCCATTTATTATCGCTACTGGACTGATGTGTCCACACTTTGGGCGGCGTATAGGGGGTATTACTCATGAGATCTCCTTGAATATCATTGGCACTGACCGGATAAACCTCACCTTAGCGTTAATTATGCCGATCTGCCAGAGGCAAATGGTAAGAACAAGCCCTAAATAGGGTAACGGTCAGCAGAGTGCCGTTACCCCGTAGCTGGGTGTTTATTGCCCCTGATTCATTTCAGTGAGCTTATTACCAACGGGTACTGAAAAGTTGTAGCCATCGAATTTATCCCAGTTGATGGACCAGGTCATCACACCGGCAAAAGCCGGGTAAGGCTGGCTGGGCGCAATGGTGCCGCACTGTGTGCCTTTAGTCAGGCAGTCCAGCGCTGCAATGATATTGGCAATGGGTGCCTGACCTGAATTGGCGGATTGCGGGCCGGATGGCAGGCCAATGGCGACCTGGGAGTCTCTGAGCGGCATAAAGCGACTGCCATCGGCAAGATCAAATCCTTCAATCAGCATTTTGGCGTGTGCGACCATCATATTGACTGAGCCTTCCGGTGCGCTGCCCGGCTCGTAAGGATTGGGCAGTCCACCATTGTTATAGAGCTGCACATGCAGTAAGTCCAGCGTGTCTCTGAGCTCGTTGATAAGTGGTATGTATGCGCCCCAAATGCCGGAGTAGGCTATCATACCGCCATGAACGTAAGGATGTTCCGGCGCCATGGTGAGCACCATATCACCACCGATATTCTGCTCTATCTGCTTAATTGCTCTGGGCAGGCGGGCTTGTATCTGAGAACCGTGTAACAGGTTTGAGCCACTTTCAAGGTCGATATCCAGGCCGTCAAATCCCCACTCCTGAATAATGGCCGTGAGACTGCTGACAAAATTCGCTTCATCGGCATCGGTATTTAAGGTGATGGTGCCTTCGGCGCCACCCAGGCTGAGTACAAAAACTTTGCCCTGGGCCTGCAGTGCCTGCATATCGGTTTTGAATTTAGCGGGGTCAATGGGTGGGCAGTTAGAACGAATGTCCTTCTCAAACGGTTTGAAGTGAACCGTGCCATTAGACGAGCGGTCGTTCTCAGCAAAGGCAATGTCAATGATGTCCCAGGCATCGGAGATCTGATCCAATGGAATAGGACAGCCAGCCGGATTAACAAAGTTATGCCAGTAGCCTATGAGTTTATGGGTTTTGCCAACCGGTGGGGCAATCACAGTGACAGTGGCGGCCGGGCTGTTTGTGGTATCTCCCGATGTGCTGGTCGCAGTTGCATAGATGCTGAGCTGTCCAAGTGTTGCGGGAGTGTAATTAAACTCATAAGGTGCCTGAGTATCGCTAGCAACTTTTACCCCATTGGCATAAAAATCGACCATAGAGATCTGACCGCTGAGCGCCTGAGCATTAGCTTTGATAGTGACTGAATTACCCAGTACATAGCGTGTGCCTGAAGTCGGAGCGGTTAAATCAACCACCAAAGGCTGATCTGTCACTGTAACCTGGATGGTTTGCTGGCTCTGATTGCTCTCGTTGTCGGTTGCAACGGCACTGAGTGTAACTGGTCCGGTGTTGCCTGGCGTCCACTCAACAGTCAGTGCATTTTGCGCGGTGCTGCCAAGTAAGGTTTGATCAGCAAACAACTCTAGCTGCGAAATAGTCCCGTCAGCATCGGAGGCACTGACCGCGATTTGTGTCGGCTGGTTAAGCAGCAAAGTGGCATTGTCGTTAGGCTGACTAAAACTAATTTCGGGCGCGATTGCACAGATCCCTAAATCGCTCCAGGCGTCCTGCCAGTGCTGGCCCACACCGGGCTCATAGGCCCACGCAGCACTGGAGCTGCACCAGCCCGCAATGTCGCAGCGGTATTTGCGATTATTATGGGCGACCAGTTCACCATTTTGATAGCTTTGCCCCGCGTGATAAGTGCTCAGACCTGCACAGCCGCCGGAACTTGCAGCGCTTACCTGAATGGTCACACTGGCTTCAGCGGTTGCGCCTTTGTCGTCTTGTGCAATGACTCTGAGCTGTTTGCTGCCCGGGCTCACGGTCACAAAATCATGACGAAAAGGCGGGGTGTTGAGTGTTTTCAGCCGCTGAGCATCTCGCCACATTTCGACCTGTACAACCTGGCCATCGGTGTCAGTGGCTTGCACAGCAAGGCTAACGGAATCGCCAACTTTAAATGCCTGGTTGTTTGTCGGTGTTTCAATGGTGAGAGCCGGGGGGACATTGCCGCTGTCATCGCGCACTGTGATGCCAGCCGTTGCGGGTTTACTCAGATTCCCTTTGGCGTCTACTGCCACTGCGCTCACGGTGTGCAGGCCCAGCTGTGCTGACCAGGTAAGTTGGTAAGGAGGCAGGCTGAGTATACCGACGCTAATGTCATCGACAAAAAACTCAACCTGAGCAAGGTCGCCATCCTGATCGCTAGCATTTGCAGAAAAAACAGCGTTGTCATTTTTGTTCAGCACAGCACCGTCTGACGGGCTTAGCAAAGTAACCAAAGGGGCGCTGCCGCTGATACACTGGCCAAGTTGTCGCCATACGTCAAAGGTACCTGAATTATTTGCCGGCAGTTCATTTTGATTGAACCATTTGGCTTCATAGGCTTGCGTCTGAGCACGTACTTGGTCCCCTCTGCGGTACACCGTTGAGCTGGACCACTCGGCGAGAGCGCTACAGTCATAGTTGGCGGTATCGGCCTGAGCCCAGCTGTGCACTGCAATCATTTGCAGGCCCGCAGCACAGCATATCTTCATTAACTTTCTTGTGTTCATAGATCACTCCGTTTTACATGTTGTATGTTTTGTAGACAAAACATTGACAGCATAGAGTGAAAAATAGCCTGGATCAATCTGCGGACGTATGCTTCTCTTTGATAGTGACAACCCGCTGCGGGAATGGGATTTCTATATTGGCAGCCTGAATTGCGGCATAAATGGCACCATTGATAGTCAATTTATGCTCGATGATCTGTGTGGTCGGTACCCAGTAACGATAGCTGATCAGTACGGCACTGTCGCCAAATGCTTCTATCCCAACCTGGGCTTGTGGCGTGTCTGCGACGGCGTCATAATCGGCCAGAATTCGACTAATAATCGCAATAGCCTGCTCGGCGCTGGCACTGTAAGCAATACCAATTTCTCCTTTCACCAATGAGTGGGCGAAGGAATTTTGCATAATTTCACCAATGATATGCTTGTTGGGAATGGTTATCTCGACCTTTTCCTCATTGATCAGGATGGTATGACCCAGTTCAATACTCTTTACCTGACCGCACACCCCTTTAACGGCTATGGTGTCGCCCACCACAAATGGCCGGGTGGCAATGATGGCCAACCCAGAGCCGTAGTTAGATAACATGCCCTGCACCGCTAAACCTGCACCCAGTGAGGCCGCACCAATTGCCGCCACAAAGGGAGTGACACTGATCCCTATTTTGCCGAGCGCTATGATGGTAAACATAATGATGATCAGGACTTTGACCACATTACTGATGAAGTTTGTCAGGGTGACGTCAATATTATGCTTGAGCATGAGGGTTTCGGTGGCTTTGGCGAGCTTTTTCGCCAGCCATAAGCCGAGGATCAGGATCACCAGCGCACCCAATAATTGCATGCTGTAAGTGACCAGGTAATCTCGGATCAGCACGTAGTAATGTTCAATTTGTGCGATTTCTTGTTCTATCACAGTGTGCTCCTGCGTGGCTGTCACGGCAATTCGTGACAGCTTATTGGTTGATGATAAAGTGATTTCTATCAGTTTAGCTGATTATGCCCTGTAACAGAGTAAAAAGCACCGGCACCCAGCTTGCGGTGATCACGGCACTGATTATCATCGCTGCGGAGGCAAAAGCGCCGGCGGCTGGGTGGTGTTCCATCGCGGCCGCTGTGCCAATTGCGTGACAGGCCACGCCCAGCGCAATCCCTTTGGCCTGAGGCTGAGTTACGCCAGCTAAACTCAGCAGTGACAAGCCAAAGACGCCGCCCAGTACGCCAATGAGAATCACCATAATGGCGGCAACCCCGGGCAAGCCATTTAGCGAATCCGTGACAATCAATGCAATGGGGGTGGTGACAGACAAAGCCATAAGTGAAGCGCTCAGTGCTGTGGATGCGCTAAACAACTGACAGAGCAAAAAGGCCAGCAGGGTTGCACTGGAGATCCCGACAAAGCTGCAGGCACAGATCAAGACAAGATAAGGTCTGATTGCATGGAGCTGCTGGTACAGCGGCAGGGCAAGGGCCACGACAGCAATCTCAAGGAAAAAGCTGATTGGAGTTGTGGCATTGCGATAGTCAAGATAATCAACGTCGCTTATGAGTAAACAGGCGCTGATGATCACAATGCATAGCAATACGGGGTTCAGTAAAGGTGAGCGCCAGCGCTGATTTAGGCGTCGCATGACAAAAAATAACACCAGAGTGACTGAGCAGCCCAGCAACATATTAATCATAGTATCTGCCTTTGCTCGCCAGTTTTCCTGTCAGGAGCAGACCGAGTGCCGGTACTAGGATGAGCACACTCACCAGCAGCCAGGCATTTTCACCAAGTGTGTCCAGATAGCTAATCAACCCGACGCCGGCAGGAATAAAAAACACGGCCATATACTTTAAAATTGGTGCGCAAGATGGAAGTAAGTACTCGCTTTTTAAGGTGCCGGTCTGGAGTAAGATAAACAGCAGCACGAGCCCCAGTAACGGGGCTGGCAAACTCAGGGCAAAGGCGGCCGTGGCCAGTCTGGCCGTCCACAGGCAGCCAATCAAAATCGCAAGGGATGCAATAAATCGCAGAGCAATCATCATAGTAGACACGTTTTCGATTAAGACTGTGGGTATTCTGAGCGCAATCCGTGCGCCTCACAATGCGACCTTATTACCATTTTCCGCGCGGACGATATGGTTTGGGCGTGTCAGGCTGACGGCCATTGTGCATAGCCGTACGGGTATTTTTAGACAGCAGCAGCTTTATCTGCAACCAGGTTTCCTGCCATAACAACTTACGCTGTGGCGGGTGGTAAGCCGTATTGTACAGGCTCTTTATGGCAGCCAGCGCATCCGGTGACACCCGCGCAAGCTGGCTTAATCGTTGCTGGACATTGGCCAGCGGATCAATGCAGACCTCTGTCACCAGCCCAAGCGCTTTGGCCTGCCCGGCATCAATACGAGTCGGATTAGAAGCCAGCCAGAGCGCCTGATCATGATTTACAATGCCAGGCAGCATCAAACTGGTACTCATATCCGGACACAGCCCCCAGCGGGCTTCCATAATGGCGAACTGAGCGTCAGGTGAAACAATACGATAGTCAGCGCCCAAAGCGATGTGTAAACCGCCACCCAGACAGTTACCCCGTACCAGGGCAAACACAGGCACGGGCAGAGCGCGCCAACCCAACGCAACCCGCTGTACCAGATTGGCATTACCGGGTAGCCATTTGCTAATTAGCGAGAAGATATTGCGGGGGTTTTTCATGACGGCGCCGACATCCAGGCCAGCGCAAAAATGCGCTCCCTGGCCCTGGATCACCACAGCGCGTAACTGGCGATCGCGCCTGAGTGTACGGATGATCTTATCTAACTGTCTGAACATCTCGTAAGACAGTGCATTTTGCTTTTCGGGCCGGGCCAGGGTGACCCAGGCGATGCCGTCAGTTGTCTCTAACTGGACCATATCTGTTTCCTTCTTTCGCGCATCATTATTATTCTTGTCGGTTTGCAGGGCTAGCATAGAGTATTTACTTTAACGGTGCCAGTACTGCTGATGGCACACCGGGCAGGTCAAATACCGTTTTTCATGTATTTGGACGATATTTTTGCTCAAACTAACTAAAAGCCATAGCCTTGTAAATTTGCAATTTGCTACTATACAACTCAATTTTGACAGACGAGGTAATGTAATGTCTGCACGTTTAAGTTCCATCGAAGAAGTATCGCAACAAGCCTATGATATTTTCCTTGAGCTCGCCGCTGACAACCTGACGGCCGAAGACGTTGAGCTGTTCGACAGCCACAGCGAGGAATTTGGATTTATCGAAGACAGTGTCCCCGATGACAGCTGGCAGTCACTGGTCGCTTATGAACAAGAAGCAGAGGCGGAGCACTTTGTTCAGGTGATCGTGGGTCTGGAGCTCGATCAGGGCGATACCGTTTTTGCCAAGATCCTGATAAGCCGCGACCTGGATGCGCCTTTTTGCCACATTGTCTGGAAGCAGTAAGAGAAATCACTGTAGTGAAGTACGCCATTTTTTTCCTTTATTCCGCTGGGCTCTTGCTCAGCGCCCGGGCTTTTGCCGTCGATCCATTCGAAGATTTTCATGAGTATGGGGAGTTGTCAGACGAAGAGATCCACGCGTTGCATGAGGGAGAGTTTTTGTATGGTGACGTTGAGCTGGGGGTATTGCTTAATCGGGGCAATACCAGCAATACAGCATTTAAACTTAAAAGTAACTTGTATCAAGATTTTAAGTACTGGCGTAATCAGTTCAAGCTCGACGGGGCATACCGGCGGGAAGTCGACCCGGATACTAAGATTGAAGATGAAACCGCGTCTCGCTACTTCATCTCCGCGCAGGGCAACTATAAAATAGGCGAGAAGAATACCTCGTTGTTTTTATATGGCGACTATGAGCGGGATGAGTTCAATGGTCGCGAGTACACCACCACGTTTGTTGTGGGCTATGGCAAGCGGATTTTCGAAGGACGCAAGAATACCGTCGACGTTGATCTCGGTCCGGGCTTGTCTATGTATCGGCGCGAGGATGAGGTAGAACTGGCGCCCGGGGAGCAAAGGGTTGAACGAGGTCACTTGTTACGTGCGGCATTACAGTGGGAGCGCACCGTATCAAAGCGAACCCGTTTTAATCAGGACATCAGTTATGAAAAATCAATGTCGGGTCTCGGCGCTCGGATGTTTTCTGAAACGGCATTGATCAGTCAGGTAATGGGCGGGGTTTCAATGAAAGTCGCTTACACCTATCGCTATCATTCTCAGCCAGAAGAAGGAAAAGAGAAGGTGGACAGCGAAGTGGGTGTCACACTTGTTTATAGTTTTAATTAGGTAGTGAAGTGCATGTATAAAAACACGCAATGGTCCTGGATAATTTGGGCGTTTCTGGGTTGGTTTGCCACTTTTGTTGCTATGGCAATCTATTTGTTAGGCCACAATGCGCTGTTATACGGATTTATTGGTATTCTGGCGTTGATAGGTTATTTGTTCTATGGGCTGACACTGGAAGTTGACCAGAAACAGCAGACCGTGAGCTGGTGGTTTGGCCCGGGTGTCCTGAAGAAAACGGTCAATGTAAATGAGTTGCAATCGTTCACAGCAGTGACTAACTCATTTCGTCATGGTATAGGGGTGAAGATCACACATGATGGCTGGGTGTACGCGGCACATGGTTTTAAAGCCATTGAGTTTGTGCTTGAAGATGGCACACAATATCGCATTGGTACGAACGATCAGGCGGGTGTACTTGCCGCCCTTGAGGAAATAAAAAAAAGCGCCCAATAGGCGCTTTCTAGTGTTTATTTGTGGATTAGTGATGGTGGCCACAGCCGCCTTCACTGTGTACATGGCCATGCTCCAGCTCTTCGGATGTGGCTTCGCGCACTTCGAGAATTTCAACATCAAAGTTTAACGTGATGCCCGCCAGCGGGTGGTTGCCATCAACGATAACATCGTCACCTTCGATGCCGATCACAATCACGGTTTGCTCACCTTCGTCTGTGGTTGCACGAAATTGCATACCGACTTCAACTTCCATTTCCTCGAACATGCTTTTTGGTACAGCCTGCATCAGGTTATCATGACGCTCACCATAGCCATTTTGCGGCTCGACACTGACGCTGAACTTGTCACCCGCTTGTTTGCTCATCAAGGCATCTTCCAGGCCCGAAATCAAATAACCCGTACCAACGATAAACTCCAGAGGTTCATCATCAAAGGTGTTGTCTATGCTGTTGTCATCGTTGTCCAGTACAGCGTAGTGCATTTTTACAACGGTATTCGGGGCAATCTTCATAATATTTCCGCTTAATTGTCTTCTAAAGAGTAGGGTAGTGGCTGGATAGCCAGCGCTACGTCCGGGTGTGTTTTGCCGCGCAAAACGGATGCGTCGGTTAAATCGTTGGCCATTACAGCCAGCGCATAATAGTCCTGACTTGTGCTGTCGTAGGCCTGGTGGATCACTTTACCGGCCCGGCGCCAGTTATCACCATCCAGTTGTATTTCAAGTTCGGATTCCCGCGGATGCGCTGCAGCCTGACCTTTGACGATATACAAGGCACGTTTGTTCTTACCCAGGTAACGCATTCGGGCCACCGTTTCCTGACCAGTATAGCAGCCTTTTTTAAAGCTGATCGCGCCGAGTGCCTGCAGGTTCACCATTTGAGGAACATATTCGTCAATGCTGGACTCGCCCAGCTGTGGCTCGCCGGCCAGAATCGAAGCGGTCTCAAACGGGGTCGGATCTGTGTGTAACGCTATGCCTTGTGGCAAGGTGTAGCCGTGCTCTACAATCAGCAGAAGTCGTTGGCTGTCCAGTTGCAGTGCCTTATTATTGCCAGCAAATGTACAGGCATTGGCCTCCTGAGCGAAGGTGAGTCCGAGCTGCTCGCAAGTGTGTGTCATGTCATCGGTCAGAATACCAATAACCTGATGGTGGGTGATCTCAATATCAACTTTGGCGAACACGCCATATTTTTTTAACTCACGGCAGGATGCGTCGGTTTCGGCCTGGGAGCCAATTAGCAGATAGGAGTCGTTTAACTTACTCAGCCTGAGCGTTGCCCATAATTTGCCTTTGGGGCTGCAATGCCCGGCCCACAGGTAGTTATCATCCGTCAGCAGATTGAGATCCTGGGTGACCTGGCCATGCAGGTAACTCAACTTATCGGCGCCGCTTACAGAGATCAATTGTAAACTAAGAGGATATGCATTTGCTTGTGCCATCTTATTGATCCTTGTTGAAGAATTTACCTAATATTACCGTAATTCTCGCAGCTGAGATAGGCGCCAAAGGCAGGATTATTGTTTATTCACCCAGTTAACGTGCACCGCAGGATACGTTATAATCGCTTCGACACGACAAATTTTAGGGGTATGTGGAAATTATGGCTGAGTTGTATTCAAAAGCCCGCACAAAGTGGGCATGTCGCCGTGGCATGCTGGAGCTGGATATTTTACTGGAGCCTTTCGTTGACGAAGCGTATGACCAGTTATCTGAGCAGGATAAACTAGTGTTTCAACGTTTACTGGAAGTTGAAGATCCCGATTTGTTTGCCTGGTTTATGGGTCATGAGGCGTGTCCTTATCCCGAGCTGGATGCGATGGTAAAGTTCGTTCTTGACCGGGTCCGCGCTTAGCTTTTACTTCACACAGAACACACCAGACCACAAATTCATTGTGGTCTTTTTTTGCTGCCTGGCTTTGGCCCTGATTATCGCAGCGCCAACTCTTTGGTGGTGGCATAGTGGCACCTGCTTGTTGGGTTATTACTTTGCCAGATACAAGGCGCGCCAATACTTTATACCTTCAGGGCAGCTCGGCGTCTTGCCGGAGCAAGGCTTGGTGCTTGTATCGGCTTCGCAGCAGCACTGGCAGGGGCAGTTAAAGGCAGCGCACCTGTATTTTCACAGCGCTTTACTGCTGAGCGTTAAGACCGAACAGGGCACCCGGCATATTGGCGTGATGCGCCACGCAATGGATGAACAATACTGGCGACAATTATGCCGCCAGGTATTGCAGATGATATGAGCCCAAATGGCATTAACGTTTGATTTTGCTGGGCGTGAGCACCGTTGGTGCGGTGGTCTGGGCACTGTCTGGGTAGTCGAGCGTATAATGCAGTCCACGACTTTCTTTTCTGGCCAGCGCGCTGCGAATGATCAGCTCTGCGACTTGCACCAGGTTACGCAGCTCCAGCAGGTTATTGCTGACTCTGAAGTGTGAGTAGTACTCCTGGATTTCCTGTTGTAATAACTCAACCCGACGCAGTGCCCGCTCCAGGCGTTTGGTCGAGCGTACAATGCCAACATAGTCCCACATAAACAGCCTGAGTTCATGCCAGTTGTGGGTGATCACCACCTCCTCATCTGAGTCACTGACCTGGCTTTCGTCCCATTCCGGCAGCTGCGGCGGCAACGGCTGGGTATCCAGTTTGGCGAGAATGTCCTTGGCAGCGGCGTGAGCAAACACAATACATTCAAGTAAAGAGTTACTGGCCATACGATTGGCGCCATGAAGCCCGGTATAGGCGACTTCGCCGATGGCGTACAGATTGCTGATATCGGTCAGGCCATTGAAGTCCGTCATCACACCGCCGCAGGTATAATGTGCGGCAGGCACCACCGGGATAGGCTCTTTGGTGATATCCAGGCCCACACTCAAACACTTGGCGTAAATGGTCGGGAAGTGCTCAATAATGAAGTCTTTGTCTTTATGAGAAATGTCCAGATACACACAGTTGGCGCCCAGGCGTTTCATCTCGTAGTCGATGGCGCGGGCCACCACATCACGGGGCGCTAATTCTTCCCGATCATCAAAATCCGGCATAAACCGGGTGCCGTCGGGGCGTCTTAATAAAGCGCCTTCGCCACGCATGGCTTCGGTGATCAAAAAGTTTTGCAGCTCAGGGTGGTACAGGCTGGTAGGGTGAAATTGATTAAATTCCATATTGGCAACGCGACAGCCTGCGCGCCACGCCATTGCAATCCCGTCGCCACTGGATACGTCCGGGTTAGACGTGTAAAGGTACACTTTACTGGCGCCACCGGTTGCCAGCGCAACAAACTTAGCGGTGACAGTTTCAACCTGATTAGCACGACGGTTGTAAACGTACAGGCCATGCACCACCTTTTGCCCTGAAGCGCCATGAGTAATGAGATCAATGGCGTTATATTGTTCCAGTAGCAAAATGTTGGGGTGTTCCTGAACGCGTTCAATCAAAGTCGACTGGACCGCTTTACCTGTGGCATCGGCCGCATGCAGAATACGGCGATGGCTGTGGCCGCCTTCACGCGTCAGGTGAAAACGCTCCTTTCCTTTGCTGTCGAATTCCATATCGAATGGCACGCCCTGCTCAATTAACCATTTCAGGCACTGCTTAGCGTTAGACGCGGTATAATGTACGGCTTCTCTGTCGCACAGTCCTGCACCTGCTGCCAGAGTATCTTCCACATGGGATTCTATGCTGTCATTTTTCTTATCAAACACCGCAGCAATGCCGCCTTGTGCGTACAAGGTTGAGCCTTCACGCAGGTCGCCCTTACTGAGTACCGTGACGCGACAGGTGTTGGCCAGCGACAGGGCCAGGCTTAGCCCGGCTGCGCCGCTGCCGACGATAATGACATCTGTTTGGTGCTGAACTTGTTCTTTCATGTTAGTGGGTCTTAGCTAATTAAACCTGATATTCTGTGTGTTGTGATAAATCTGCTATGCTTAGCGCAATGTTGCCGCGCGTTGTTTTATCCGACACCGAATACGTTTATGACGTGACAATACGGGGTATTTTAAAAAAAATATCAAAAAAACAGAACTTTTTATTCAGCACTAAGTCAGAGTAGCTGTAAAAGATGGCAACAATGCGCGACAATGTGTGTGAAAAACAAGTAATAACAAAGAGGAGTACCGGCTCGAATGAGCGAGCAGGATTTAGATTTAGAGATAGTTCGGCGTGTTCAGCAAGGAGATAAAAATGCGTTCAATTTGTTGGTTGCCAAATATCAGAACAAAGTTGCAGCATTGATCTCGCGTTACGTGTCCAATTCGGGCGACGTGGCCGATGTGGCACAAGAAGCGTTTATTAAGGCGTACCGGGCTTTACCCAATTTTCGGGGTGACAGTGCATTTTATACCTGGCTGTACCGGATTGCCGTTAATTGCTCGAAGAATTATCTGGTGGCACAAGGGCGTAAACCGCCGGCAAACGACGTAGATGCAGAGGAAGCCGAATTTTATGATGGCGCAGAGCAGCTCAGGTCAAACGCGTCTCCGGAAAGCTTGTTGCTTAGCGATGAGATCAAGGCAGTGATTTTCAGGACCATTGAATCGCTACCAGATGATCTTAAAACGGCAATTACGCTGCGTGAGATTGAAGGCATGAGCTATGAAGAAATCGCTGTTGTGATGGATTGTCCGGTGGGCACCGTCAGATCGCGGATCTTCAGAGCGCGTGAAGCCATTGACAATAATATTAACCCACTCATAGGTAATAGTAGATGACGCAATCAAACTTTAATGTCAAAGACGGGCAAGTTACATCCAGTATTCTCGATGCCGAGCAGGCTCTGGATAACGCCAGTCAGGCACAGTTCGATGCAGATAAGTTTGCTCGCTATGCGCTGATAGGTGATGCAATGCGTAGCCAGCAAAATCAGGCTCCTTGCATAGATATTACCGCCAGTATAGCGGATGCACTCGCCGATGAAGCTACTTATGGCGAACAGGTACCACAACAGCAACCACAAAAAGCCCCTCAGGAAGACAACGTTGTTACCTTGTCGAACTGGCGCAAGCCTTTGGCTCAGGTTGCTATTGCAGCCAGTGTGTCTTTGGTGGCGGTGCTGGGAGTGAGCAATTATAGCCCGCAGGAACAAGCCAATGGCGACTTTCCTGTGTTACAATCGACCCCGGTAACCGGTTCGGTGTCGCCAGTGAGCCTGTCATCAGAGCCTGCGCTGGAAAGTGCTGAAAAAGGTTTAAGAGAGTTGCAACAGCAACGTATTGGTGCACTGGTACTTGAGCATCAGCGCCAGTCCAGAATGGCACATGCCCTGGCTCAACAGGCACAGCAAGAAAAAGAGGAACAAGCAAAGTAGATGAAGTGGCTTGCGTTACTACTGGGAGTGGGCCTGAGTGCCCAGGTTGTTGCCAGCGAAATCATTAATGCAAAACAGCTGCTCACTGATATGTCTTCTGCCATTCAGGAGCGTAACTTTGATGCATCATTTGTGGTGGTGAAAGGCAAGGGGATGGAACCGTACCGCTGGATCCACGGCAAAGTGGATAACAGTGAACTGGAAATTCTCAGCCGACAAAACGGTGCTGGCCTGGAAGTGGTGCGCGTCGATAATAAAGTCACCTACTTCGAGCCACAAACCCAACCTTACTCTATCGAAACCGATGCCATAGCCGGCCCCATTCCGGAAATTTTGTTTGGCGAAGTGGGCAGCCTGTCGGACAGTTACGATTTTGTGCTCGGTGGCAAAGAGCGCATTGCTGACAGAGCCGCGCAGCTTGTTCGCTTAGTATCTAAAGATGAACATAAATACAATTACTGGCTGTGGATTGATATTCAATCTGCGCTGCTGCTTAAAGCCGCCTATGTCACCCAGCAAGGTGAAGTGTTAGAGCAGCTGCAGCTCACCCACATCAGTGTGACCGAGCAACCGGCGCCACCGCTGATAGAGTTGAGCAGTAAAGACTTTCCTATGCCTTTAGCGTCTCTTGCGCCGGCAGAAAGCACGCAAAAATTGCAAAACAACTGGCGTATTGGCTGGTTGCCAGAAGGTTTTAAACTACTCAAGTCGGACCGTCACAAGCTTGACTTGAACAATGAACTGGCGGATTACTTTTTGTTTTCCGATGGCCTGGTGGAGTTCTCCGTATTTGTACAAAGACCCTTGTCGGGGCAAAGAGCCAGCGGCGCGCTCAGTTCTGGCGCAACCACAGTGTATGTCCACAACTCCGGTGCATTTGACGTTTCTGTGGTTGGCAAGATCCCAACAATGACGGCCAAGGCAATCGCTGAGTCGGTGACACGGCTACTATGATAGAACAAACGCTTACCGTCTCGCGGGTTGAACGCGATACTGTCTGGCTCGTTGCCGAAGACAAGCCGGCTTGTGCCGGCTGCAACGGCAAGTGCGGGTCACAGATCTTCAGCAAGCTGTTTGGCAGCAACAAAAAGGCCTTGCCCATAGTGTGTGAGGAATCCGTACAGGTTGGACAAAAAATGACTCTGGCACTGGATGACAGTAAAGTCGTCGAAAATGCGCTTTGGGTCTATTTGTTACCGCTGGTAATGGCGTTTTTAGCCATGTTTGTTGCTCACCTGATGCTGGGGGTGTCTGAACCCTGGCAGATCCTGGCCGCTGCATTGGGTGGCCTGACAGGCTTTCAAATCGCAAAACAACGCACAAAAGCGCTGCGTCATGACATCAAAGTGATAAAAATTTATCCAATTAGCCTTCCCCTAACGCAAATAGATGGTGATTGCGCCAAATAAATTGTAAAATCGGCGTTTAATCTCTATTTGTGAAAAACAGAAGTTTAGAATCCAGTATATGAAGCACATCCGTAACTTTTCAATTATTGCCCATATAGACCACGGGAAATCGACCCTTTCGGACCGCTTAATCCAGGTATGCGGCGGCTTAACAGATCGCGAGATGCAGCAGCAGGTGCTGGATTCGATGGACCTTGAGCGAGAGCGTGGGATCACCATCAAAGCGCAGAGCGTGACACTGAACTATAAAGCCAATGATGGCGAAACGTATCAGCTTAACTTTATCGACACACCGGGACACGTTGACTTCAGCTACGAAGTATCACGTTCACTGGCTGCCTGTGAAGGTGCTTTGCTGGTTGTTGATGCCGGTCAGGGCGTAGAAGCCCAGACCCTGGCAAACTGCTACACCGCGATTGAAATGGACCTTGAAGTTTTGCCGGTGTTGAACAAAATCGATTTGCCGCAGGCCGATCCTTTGCGCGTTGCAGAAGAGATTGAAGAAATCGTCGGCATCGAAGCACTTGAAGCGGTGCAGTGTAGTGCCAAAACAGGTATCGGTATTGACGACGTACTGGAAATGATCGTGCGCGACGTGCCGCCACCAGTAGGTGAGCCGGAGCAGCCACTGCAGGCCCTGATCATCGATTCTTGGTTTGACCCGTACCAGGGCGTTGTGTCTTTGGTGCGTATCAAGCACGGTGAGCTGCGTCGTGGTGACAAAATTAAGATTATGTCGACAGATCAGACGCACATCGCTGATAAAGTCGGTATTTTCACCCCGAAGCAAACAGAAACCGGGGTATTGAAAACCGGTGAAGTTGGCTTCGTGATTGCCGGTATCAAAGACATTCATGGCGCGCCGGTGGGTGATACGATCACCCTGACCAAAGAGCCGGCGAAAGAGCGTCTGCCAGGCTTTAAGCGTGTTAAACCTCAGGTTTATGCAGGTATGTTCCCGATTTCATCAGATGATTACGAGAACTTCCGTGATGCACTGAACAAGCTGAGCCTCAATGATGCGTCTTTATTCTTCGAGCCGGAGAACTCGACAGCACTGGGCTTTGGTTTCCGTTGTGGCTTCCTGGGTATGCTCCACATGGAGATCATTCAGGAGCGTCTTGAGCGTGAATACGATATGGATCTGATCACGACGGCACCGACGGTAGTGTACGAAGTGGAAACCAAAGATGGCGTTATCCAGATTGATAACCCGTCTGATCTGCCTCCGGTTAATGACATCATTGAAATTCGTGAGCCGATTGTAGAAGCCAATATTCTGGTGCCTCAGGAATACCTGGGCAATGTCATCACATTGTGTGTTGAAAAACGCGGCGTGCAGACCAAAATGAGCTATCACGGTAAACAGGTTGCGGTGACTTATGAGTTGCCTATGGCCGAAGTAGTGATGGACTTCTTTGATAAATTGAAGTCGACCAGCCGTGGATTTGCGTCACTGGATTACAACTTCAAGCGTTTCCAGGTGTCTGATATGGTTCGTGTCGATATCCTGATCAATGGCGATCGTGTCGATGCGTTGGCCATTATTGCCCACCGTGACAACTCGCAAAGCCGCGGACGTCAGCTGGCTGAAGCATTGCGTGAACTGATCCCGCGCCAGATGTTTGATATCGCGATTCAGGCGGCGATCGGTAACCACGTGATTGCGCGAAGCACTGTGAAACAGTTACGTAAAAACGTCATCGCGAAGTGTTATGGTGGTGACGTCAGTCGTAAGAAGAAACTACTGCAAAAGCAAAAAGAAGGTAAGAAGCGTATGAAGCAGCTGGGCAACGTTGAAGTGCCACAGGATGCTTTCCTTGCGATTCTTAAAGTAGGTAAGTAACAGGAATTATTATGGCAGGTTATTTTTCAGTATTTTTGGTGTTATTGACGCTCGGCTCGGGCTTGATATGGCTAATCGATCATTTGCTTTACGCGCCTAAGCGTAAGGAGCGTATCGCATTAGCACAAGGCGCGTCTGAGCAGCCGCTTGATGAGGAAACCATTGAGCAGATAGCACCTGTGCCTGCCATCACTGAAAGCGCAAAATCCATCTTTCCGATGATTGCTGCGATCACAGTGTTCCGCTCATTTATTTTTGAACCCTTCCAGATACCATCTGGTTCAATGATGCCAACGCTGCTGGACGGCGATTTTATCCTGGTACAAAAGTACGCGTATGGCATCAAGGACCCAGTCTGGCGCAGTCAGCTGGTTGAAGTGGACGATCCACAGCGAGGCGACATCGCGGTATTTAAGTTCCCGCTGGATGAGCGCATTGACTTCATCAAGCGCATTATCGGTTTGCCTGGCGATCGTATCGTGTATCGTGATCGTCAGCTATATATAAAGCCGTATTGCAATGAAGGTGAACAGCAACGCGATGGGTTGGCATGTGGTGAGTTTAATAAGATTAACCTCGATATCGTCAACCGCGATGAATTTAAACAAGGTGCGATGCAAATGGTTCGGCTGACCGAAAGCCTGCCGGGTGTGACGCATGATGTACTGGTGACACCTCAGTTGCCCGAACTGACCGAGCGTTATTACCAGCAACCTGGCACTCGTCGTGATGAGTGGGTGGTGCCTGAGGGCAGTTATTTTGCCATGGGTGACAACCGTAATAACAGCCAGGACAGCCGTATGTGGGGCTTCGTACCGAAAGAAAACCTGGTTGGTAAAGCCGTATTTATTTGGATGAGTTTTGATTTTGAAAATGGCCCGGACAGCATTTTGCCTTCCTGGGTTCCAACAGGAGTTCGTTTTGAACGCCTAGGTAATATTCAGTAGCATGAAAAAAAACGTCACAGAATTATATAAAAAAATCGGTTACGAGTTCTCAGATCAAAGCCTGCTTGAGCAGGCAATGACGCATCGTAGCCATAAGGGGCAGCACAACGAACGCCTGGAGTTTTTGGGCGATTCGATCCTGAGCTTTGTTATTGCAAATGCCCTGTACAAACAGTTTCCTAAAGCGCGTGAAGGCGATCTTAGCCGCATGCGCTCAACCCTGGTACGTGGTCAGACACTGGCCGAGTTTGGCGTTGAGTTTGGTTTGGGTGATTACCTGAGATTAGGTCCTGGTGAGTTGAAAAGTGGCGGTTATCGTCGCGAATCAACTTTGGCAGACGCGGTTGAAGCGATTATTGGCGCGGTGTTTTTAGATTCAGACATCGAGACCTGTAAGACGTTGGTTTTAAAATGGTATGACACGCGTTTGGCGGCAATTTCTCCGGGCCACAACCAAAAAGACCCGAAAACCTTGCTACAAGAGTACTTGCAGGCACGCAAGTTACCTCTACCCGGTTATACTGTAATTGATACTAAGGGACAGGCGCACAATCAGACCTTCACGGTTGAATGTATTGTGGAAGGGATGGAAAGTATTATCTCAGTAGGCAGCTCACGTCGTAAGGCGGAGCAAAAGGCCGCTGAAAAAGCACTAAAGATTTTAAAGAATGACTCCTAATACCCATTGTGGCATGGTCGCGATTGTCGGGCGACCCAACGTTGGTAAATCAACGTTACTGAACAAGCTGGTTGAACAAAAGGTCAGCATTACGTCTCGCAAACCGCAAACAACCCGACACCGTATCATGGGGATCCATACCGAGGATAACTATCAGGCGGTGTACGTGGATACACCCGGGTTGCATAGCGAAGAAAAACGCGCGATTAACCGTTTGATGAACCGGGCTGCCTCCAGCTCTATCGGTGATGTTGAGTTGGTGATTTTCGTTGTTGAGGGCACCTTGTGGACCAAAGACGATGAAATGGTACTGAACAAGGTCAAAGACAGCGGTCGTCCGGTTTTAGTGGTGATCAATAAAAGCGATCAGGTAAAAGACAAGAGCGAAGCGCTGATGCCGCACCTGCAATGGTTGTCGGAGCAGGGCGACTTTGTCGGGATCATTCCTATTTCGGCCAAACAAAACCGCAATGTGGACATGGTTAAAGCCGAAGTGCACAAGCATCTGCCTGCGTGTGAATTCTTCTTCCCGGATGACTATGTCACAGACCGCTCAATGCGCTTTTTGGCTGCTGAGATCGTGCGCGAGAAACTGATGCGTTTTATGGGCGACGAGTTGCCCTATTCCGTGACCGTTGAAATTGAGCAATTTAAGTGGCTCGACAACGGGGTGTGGCAGATCAATGCATTGATCCTGGTAGAACGCGAGTCACAAAAACGCATGGTGATCGGCAATAAGGGTGAAAAACTCAAAGTCATTGGCCGTGAAGCACGCCGCGATCTCGAAGAGATGCTGGATAACAAAGTGTTCCTCGAATGCTGGGTAAAAGTGAAGTCCGGCTGGGCAGACGATGAGAGGGCACTGCGTAGTCTTGGCTACGGGGAAGACTAATTGAACAATGACTTTCGACAAGCGTATTTGTTGCATCGCCGCGCATACAGCGACTCACAGGTGATGCTCAATATGCTGGTCGAAGGAGTGGGCCAGTTGATGATGCTGGCCCGCATCAAAGGGCGCCAGGCGCTCAGGCATAACGCACACCTGCAACCCTTCAGCCTGCTGTTAGTACGCTACAGTGGCCGTCACGATTTAAAATACCTGAACGACATCGAATTACATACCCAGCCTTTGGCGCTAAAAGGGCAAGTGCTGTATTGTGGCTTTTACCTCAATGAACTGAGTGCGCGGGTTATTCCCGTTAACGAGCCACTCGAATCAATGTTCTCGCTTTACCACCAACATTTGTCTCAGCTCCATGCCCTTAGCGACAGTACCAGTAAGCAGCAGTTTGAGCTGACCTTGCGCAGCTTTGAGTTTCAGCTGTTAGAGCAGCTGGGGTTTGGGGTCGAATTTGACTGTGACGCCGATGGTGAGATGATTGTAGAAAATGCGTATTATCAATATACCCGAGAGCTGGGGTTTGTCCGCACGGATGACAGGCATATAGGTTTTTCGGGACGGGTACTGCACCAGATTGCTCAGCACGATTTTTCTGACGATCAGGTCAGGCGTCAGGCGAAAGGCTTAAGCAGATATTTACTCAGGCCATTACTTGGCCATAAACCGCTGAAAAGCAGAGAGCTATTTCAACCAAGGTAATAACAATGAAAGAGATATTATTGGGCGTAAACGTCGACCATATTGCTACATTGCGCCAGGCAAGAGGCACCAGCTATCCAGATCCGGCCCATGCTGCGGCAGTGGCTGAACATGCCGGAGCCGATGGCATCACTATCCATTTGCGTGAAGATCGTCGTCATATCCAGGACCGGGATGTGTATGTGATGGCCAAGACCATCCAGACACGCATGAACCTGGAAATTGCTGTCACAGATGAAATGCTGGATATCGCCTGTGAGGTTAAGCCTGAATATGTTTGCCTGGTACCGGAGAAGCGTGAAGAGCTGACCACAGAAGGTGGTCTGGACGTGATTGCGAATAAAGATAAGATCACACAAGCAGTGACGCGTTTGGCTGATGCGGGTATCAAGGTATCTTTGTTCATCGACGCGGATCCCAAGCAAATTGACGCTGCGAAAGACACGGGCGCGCCGTATATCGAGATCCATACCGGTGCCTATGCTGATGCCGAGTCAGACGCAGACATGCATGCTGAGCTGGAGCGGATCCGTAGCGGTGTTAAATATGCGCATAGTCTGGGTATTGTTGTTAACGCAGGCCATGGTTTGCATTATCACAACGTCAAACCCATTGCTGAAATGCCGGAAATTTATGAACTGAACATTGGCCATGCGATCATTGCTAGAGCGGCCATTGATGGGCTTGAGAAAGCAGTAAGAGACATGAAACGCTTAATGCTGGATGCTCGCAGCTAACCTTTAGGCGCGAAGAATGTAAAAAAGGGGCTCAATACAGCCCCTTTTTTGTTACTGGGTTGCCAGATAGTCAATCACGACCTGGTGATGCTCTTTGGTTTTAAACTTATTGAATACGTGTTTAACCGTCCCATCCTGACCAATCAGAAAGCTGATGCGGTGGATCCCGTCATATTCTTTACCCATGAATTTTTTCAGTCCCCAGACACCAAAAGCATCGGCAATGGCGTGATCTTCATCCGACAACAAGTCAAAGTTCAGCTCCTTTTTGGTTTCGAAGTTTTTCAACTTTTTCACCGGATCCGGGCTTATCCCAACCGCCACAGTATTAAACTGGGCCAATTGTTCTTTGTGGTCTCTGAGTTGTTCAGCCTGAACCGTACAACCTGGTGTCAGCGCTTTTGGGTAGAAATACACCAGCACCTGGTTTGATTCCAGCAGTGTGCTGAGTGAAATGCTTTCACCATCTTGATTTTGTAAAGTAAATTGCGGGGCCTGAGCGCCTGCTTGTAGCGTATTCATAGGATGCTCCTTAACGAATGCGTCGAAAAATATAATCCAGATTTAGTGAGTTTGAGAGATGCTCGAACTGTATTTTAAATGCGTCGGCATCTACTTCAATGGGAATGTTAACTTCGATTTCACAGCGCATATGTAATGCGTCATTTTCTTCATAGGTGTCAGATTTCAAAGAACTAATACTGATATTTTGCTCTGCAAAAAAGCGTGTCACTTTACTCAAAGTACCAGGCGCATCGAGTCCATTGTACTCCAGGGTATAACCGGCACTAAACTCATTTTGTTGATGGCTGGCGGTACGTTTCATCATGGTCAGTAAGCCCAGCTCCATGCCTTTGGTCGGCAAGGTATGCTCAACACGGCTGATTGCCGCCATGTCGCCCGACAACAACATAATGAAAGTGAATTCGTTACCGAGTATCGCAATACGGCTATCAATAATGTTGCAATTACATTCACTGACCAGCTTAGTCAGTTCACTGACGATCCCCGAGCGATCTTCTCCGATTGCGGTCAAAACCAATTGTTGGTTGGCAAATGTGGTCATTTAAGAACACCTTATACGCTGAGAATAGGGTAATGCCTGACGGCAAATTTTAGATGTATAGCCGTAAATACTAACATAACTTAGTAACTTGGGATACTGGCAGAGGGTTTTGCTGGCTCAGATATTGCGTCGCGCAGGCTCACATCTTGTGTTTACAGGGCGAGGCAAGTAACATAGGGCAAATTTTGCAAGTTGTTTAGGCTCGCCGGACGAAGATAAAAAGTTGTTCCGGCAGTGAACCAAATCGGCAATCCCCACTCATATAATGACGATATTCGTTTACCGTAAATAAATATAACAGGGTTTGCTAAGGAGTTTTATTCGTGCAGTATTGGGTTCCAAAAGCACTGACTTTAGGTGTTTTACTTGGTTTAACGGGATGTAGTGTATTTCCAAATGATGCACATAACAGCAAAAACTACCGCGTTAATGAAGGTATTAACGTGCCTGACGGACTTGAGCAGCCATATCAGGATCCGCAGTATAAGATGACGGTTGCTGTTTATGACAACAACTCGGATAGTGATGCTAAGCTGTACCGACCACCTCAGCAAGTACTGACCCTGGCACAGGGCAGCTGGGCTGAAAGCAAAGACAAAATCGCCAAAGTTTATTTTGATAAAAACGATGGCATCGAAGATTTATCAGCCTTTATCTGGGACTCTCTGGATGGCGTGCTGGTTAATCACAACACGGGGGTTGTTAAGGATGCCCGTCAGCAAGGGACCATAGAAACCGACTGGTACTCATTGATCAGAAAAGATGAGGGCTGGCTATGGGAAGATATCGTTGAGGTTTCACGTCAACGTTTCGCCTTTACGGTGGAGCAAAAAGAACACCAACGTACCGCGTCTTTGAGTGCCAAGCTGCTAGACTATCAAAGCGACGAACAACCACTGACCGACACACTGAAACAGCAGTTAGAAGTACGTGCGCTGAATGAAGTGATCGCAGAATTTGACTATCGCTACAGATTGCTGGCCGTTGAGCTGCGTAAGCAGCAGGGACTATTGTCTTTGCAAGGTGGCTTTGATCAGGATGGTAATGCTGCCATGCTGACGCTGGTCGAAAAGAGCGCAGTGATGGATCGTCTGTCGAACTTTTTGGAGCGGGTCAACTTTACCGTTATTCGCCTGGACAGAGAGCTCGACCAAGTGAAAATACGTTATGAAGCACCGGATCAAAGTGTCTGGGATTCTATCTGGGGCGAGGAAGCCACAGTGTTGCCAGTAGCAGACGGTGATTATATCGTCAAAGTATCTACAACGGACGATGGTCAAACGGCATTGACCTGGTTGGACAGTGAGGAACAGGTGCTGGATGCACAGACTATGGAGCTGTTGTTGCAATCTCTGTTAGAGGTGCTTCGCAGTCGAGGTCTGCAAATATAATATTTTAAATAAATCAAAATATTAAAATAAAAACAATGAGTTGAAGTAACATGAAAAAGAGCCTTACGCTCTTTTTCTTTTTAGTGGGTAATCATATGATGTCAGAATCTACGGGTTCAGCGTCGCCAAACTGGCGCACGCTATTTGCGTTTCTCGTGCCTTCCCTGATCGGGGTGTTTTTATTTATGACGCCTGTGGCAATCGGTGAAGCAATGACCATTCCTATTGCAGTAATGGCCAAAACACTACAGAGCTGGATAGCCCCCTATGCACACGGCATGATAGTAAGCATTGTGTGCATCACCGGGGTGATGAGTGCGTTTGTCGCGCTGACTAAACCCAGACAATTACTGAAGAATCACCTGTTCCGGCACTTATTTGCCGTGAGTCCCATCTGGCTGGTGACTCGCCTGGCAGGTATGCTGTTTATTCTGATGACTTACTTTAAAGTCGGGCCCGAAATGATCCATTCTGCGAATACGGGCACGCTGGTGCTGCATGATCTGCTACCTGTGTTGTTTTCTGTGTTCGTCCTGGCAGGTCTGTTACTGCCTTTGCTGCTTAACTTCGGTTTGCTGGAGCTGGTTGGCACTTTGCTGACCAAAGTGATGCGGCCTTTGTTTGGTGTACCTGGTCGAAGTGCCGTGAATTGCGTTGCGTCATGGCTTGGAGACGGAAGCGTGGGGATTCTGATGACCTCTCGCCAGTACGAAGACAAACACTACACACAAAGAGAAGCGGCCATCATTGGCACGACCTTCTCGGCTGTGTCGATCACTTTCTGTCTGGTGGTGATTGGCCAGGTGAAACTCGAGCACTTGTTTGCCCCATTTTATTTGACTGTGTGCGCCGCGGGGATTGCCGCCGCCATTATCGTGCCACGCTTGCCTCCGCTTCGCTGGAAAAAAGACTGCTATGTTGATGGCAGTGATGCCAACCCTGGTGCTGAGCTGGTGCCTGAGGGAAAAACACTGTTTGGTCATGCACTGGACGTTGCACTGGCAAAAGCAGATAAAGCGCCAGGCGTTAAAGGGACACTGAAAGAAGGTGTGCACAATGCGCTGGATATGGTGTTTGCGGTTTTGCCTGTGGTTATGGCGGTCGGTACGTTTGCACTGATCATCGCTGAACATACGCCGGTGTTCCAGTTCCTGGGTAAGCCGTTTGTCCCTTACCTTGAGTTGCTGCAGGTGCCAGAAGCGGCCAAAGCGGCCGAAACCATTATGGTCGGGTTCGCGGATATGTTTATCCCGTCTATTCTGGCGGCCTCAAACATTGAAAGTGATGTTACGCGCTTTATTGTTGCAGCGCTGAGTGTGACGCAGCTGATCTATATGTCAGAAGTGGGAGCATTGCTTTTGGGGAGTAAGATCCCAGTTAACTTGTTTGAGCTGTTCTGTATCTTTATCTTACGTACGCTGGTGACACTGCCAGTGATTGCGCTGATGGCACACTGGTTGGTGGGCTAACCAAATGGAGTAGGGCAGGTTTGCAGCCAGCCCTACTTGTCTTCTTTTTCTTCTTGTTCGGTCTTTGACTCAGGCTTGGTTTGTTTATCGAGTTTGCCCTTCACATCAAAGCGCGTCATATACTTTAACAGCATAATATTACTGATGATGAAACCAAGCACCATCACAATAATCAGTATCACGTGCCAGGTTGGTAAGGTATTTTCCATTTTGACTTGCTCCCTATCACAGGGCCTTCATTGGACGTTCACCTCTATTGTATATCTTAAGCCTTAATTATCTCAAGTATAGCGCTCAGCGAGTTGTAGTACAGACAAGTCAGTCAATACACAGAGTACTCAGTTTCTGGTTAAGAACAGGAAATTATAGGACTCTAGATGAGTAAACCAAGCCATAGTTATACCCTGGCACGCTTGTGTATAACGGTTGTCTATCACCGTTGTGTGTAACTGTATTGGGTAAATGGGTTGAATTCTTGAGATCAGCAGCAGCTTTTTTAAGATGCAATTGGTATCATTCCGCTAATAGCGCTGCGACACTATCAATGGCACTCAGCACGTGATACGACAAAAAGGTGGTTAATTCTTTAATGGAGCATGTTTTAATTTGGCCGGCCCAATATCCTCTGTTACTCAAAGGGTTGGTTGAACATAATGGGGCGTTTATCCTGGATGCACTCGAGGCCTGGCCAGAGTGCGAAACGGTCACAGATCAACAGGGTGTGCGCTCGTCGGTACTTCCGCCCCTGATGTATATTTTGTGGCTTAAACCACTTGAGCCATTTGAGTCTTGCTGTTATCAGCATATTGACGACTACGATGAGGCACATCAGAGTTACTGTGACGAATTGCTGGCACATATTGCCGCTGCAGGTGTGAGCCAGGATGAGCTGATCGCAAAGTTACTTGGGGTGTTTGCCCAGTACGCGGATATAAAGGCGCAGCTGGCTTATCACAGTGAGGTATCCCCCGCGACACTACTACTCAATAAATCCTACACATGTGCCTTACAGGTACTTTTGCAGCATGGTTTAACACTCACAGCACAAGAAGCCTGTGATTTGTGGTGTGCGGCGGATGAAGACACCCAGCAACACATCAGTGGTGTACTTAAAACGGCTTTGCAAGATAGCGTAGCAACCTTACATCTGGCGGTAGAACGCCTGCAAAGTGACGAAGCTTATGTTGGGCTATTGCAGCTTTTGTGCGATGGTGATGAAGTTGAGCGTTTGCTGGATCAGGCCTTGTTGGCCCATGTGATGTCCAAGACAGCCAAGCAATCTGTGGCCCTGAAGCTTATTGAGCAAGGTGCGAGTGGGCAAAGCAAAGACATTGACGGAAAGTCGGCTATGATGTGGCTGGTCGAACAAGGTTTTGTCAGTGCAGTCCAGGCAATAAAAAAACACCATGCGCAACAACAGTCTCTGGATGATTTAGGGCGTAACCTGATGCATTATGCCGTGCGCTCCAATTCTACTGCGATGCTTGAGTTGGTCGAATCGATGGAAGTTGATCCAAGGCTTGCGGATGTGAATGGAATGACGCCCTATCGGCTGGCAAATCAGGCACAGGCGGTTGCGGCAAAGAAGTTTCTGGAAGCGCGAGGGATCATTGAACTATCGTTTGCTGCCAAGTACGAAAAAGTAGCGCGGGTATATAGTTTGTACGCCTTAGTGGCGCTTTTGATGCCCGTACAACTGAGCTTCTTTTTTAATGAAGCACACAGTAATAAGTTGTCTGCGACTATTATGATATCAAGCCTGACGCTGTTATTTTTTGCCCTGGCACGCTGGCAAAAGCGCAGTCCGCTTTACCCTCAGGACGCATCTCCCTGGAGTCTGATCGGTGTCAATGTACTTGCATGGCTAAGTATGTCACTGCAATTTTTGTTTAGTATTGTTGTCTTGATTGCGGTGGTGGGAAGCTAAAAAAGCAGAGCTTAGGCTCTGCTTTTATGAGCCGGGTGTGGCTTCTTTATTCACTAAGCGGGGTGTTGAATTCTGCCGGCTTATCAAAGTCCCCTGAAATATCATTCAGTGTATCTTCTTTGAAATAAACCACCAACTCCCGGCGTTGCTCTGAGTCTCGGCCCAGATTGAACACATAAGAGTAATGCCAGATTTCGCTGTTAAACGCGTCTTTAGCTACAGGCGTGCCCAATACATATAAAACTTGCTCTTTTGTCATAGCAATTCTGAGCTTATCGACATCGGACTGCTCCAGGAAATTACCCTGAGGCACATTTATCCGGTATACCCAGCTGGAACAGGCAGACAGTAATGTCGTTGCAAGAATAATACTAAGCCAAACAAAAAGGCGCTTTTTTAACTGCATGTATGTGTATCCTTATTTTTGGTTGTATGAATGATACAGAATGGATAAAGAAGGTAAAGTAGAATTATTGGTAAGTTTCGACAGTTAGCCGTTAAAATAGTTCCATCCATTGTAGTGAGTAGTCAAAGCGATGAGTAAAACTGAGCAACCCTGGCACCTGTACATAATAGAAAACCGGTTTGGTCATTGGTATACCGGGATCACCAATGATGTCACGCGTCGTTTCGCGGACCACACCGCTGGCAAAGGGGCCAAAAACTTGCGCGGCAAAGGTCCGCTCAAGCTCGTTTATAGTTTTGCTGTGGGAGATAAGCGCACGGCCGCCCGGTTAGAGTGGCGTTTCAAGCGCTTATCTAAGTCTCGTAAAGTCGCCCTGGTTCAGGGCGCTGCGGATACTGATAATGCGGATATAAAGGCATTAATATGCTCTGAAACCTGAGCGAGCTTAGGCAGGTCGATTTTATCAAACTTATCTTTATGGGTGTGATGGTAGGGATCAGTACCAATGCCAAAATAGGCAAACGGGATCCCGACTTTGTGAAAAGCATAATGGTCGCTTGCCCTGAGCCAGTCTACTCTGGGTGTGTCTAAACGGCGGGCCATATGAGCCGCAGATGTATAGACGAGTGCACGGATCTGGTTGTCAAATGCCGGTTCGATGGCCTGAGTAAAGGCACTTGCCTGCTTAGAGGCAAGTACATAGAGACGGTTTTTTCTGTTCACCGCGAGCATATCCAGATTGATGTTCAGCGCAACCTGCTGCGGGTTTAGTGTGGCTGCGAAAAAGTGAGCGCCATACAGGCCTTTTTCTTCTGCATCGGTGGCGACAAAAATGATTTTACGATGTCGCTGATGTGATACCAAACGCTTTGCAATATCCAGCATGACCACCACGCCTGAGGCATTGTCATTGGCGCCGGGGTAGTAACGAGAGCCTCTGCTGCCGAGGTGGTCGTAATGGGCACTGATCACCAGCGATTTTTCACAGACTTGCACGTTACAGGGCAAAGTGGCAACAACATTATGGCCATATCCCAGCTTGCCCAGGCCCTGACGAAAGCGAAAAGACTGATAATAAGTCTCGAGGCCAGCCTCAGCGAAGCGCGTGTAAATATAACGTGCACTCGCGTTGACTTCGCTATCACCGGAGCCTCTGCCTGCATGTTCGGGGCTAGTCAGAATTTTAAGATCGGTTGCCAGTTGTGTGCTGGCTTGTGTGGCGGTTATTATAAAACACAGCCACAGCAGACTAATTTTTAGCCACAGCACTGAGCCACTCCAGTTTGCTGCGGTAACGTTGTTTATCATGGCCAAAGCTGGCGAGGTTTAGCGCCCGGTTAAGAAATGTTCTGCTCAACTCCAGGTCACCCTGCACATAGTAGACTTTAGCGAGGCCAAAATAGCCTTCGTGGATCTTCGCTGATAACTTGTTCGCAGTGCGATAATGTTTCAGTGCCTTGTCATAGTTTTCATTGGCAAAGGCTTCATCCCCCAGTGCAATCTGATAATACGGATTGTCTTTGCGCAGGGCATGAAGTTGCGTTCTTATTTCCTCAGCTTTATCAGGTCGGTCCGTTAATTCATAAAGCAGCGCCAGATTACCGAGCGCGGTTTTGTTTTCATCGTTTATCAATAGTGCTTGCTGATACAGAGACTCGGCCTGCCTGGTGTGATCGTTAATCCGGTAGAGAACTGCAAGGTTGCCCCAGGCTGCGGAGTAGAGCGGGTCAATGTCTATGGCTGCCCGGAAGTAGCTGTAGGCCATATCCATTTCCTGATTGATCATATGCATCGCACCTTTGTTACTGTAAAACATCGCGGTGATGCGTTCTTTACTGATCTTTGATGTGGCAAATTTTTGTTGTCGACTGTTAGGGTCAAAGTCAATTACAACACTGATCGGGCGTGTATATAACACCTCGCGACTATCGCTGCTCCTGCGGGCCCCGGAATTGGTCTGAGTGACCACCAAATTCACATGCCCGGTCAGCAGGCTATAGCCCTTAGTTTGTGCCCAGTATTCCGGGATATGTACGCGCTGAAACTGACCTTTAAGGCCGAGGTAGTCCGATAAGCTATACGCAAGGATCGACAGTGACAGACAATTGGCATTGAGATCATAAAATGCCTCAGCGGCGCTGAGATTGGCACCGCGCATATAGGACAGGCTTGAGTCACCATTTTTGACGAGAAACAGGAGTAACTGTTCCGCCACTTTAATGTTGGAGCCATTGTGGCGGTCCAGATAGTGGTCAAGTGTGGCTCGAATATTGGCGTCCAGCGCAAAAATGTCTTTTTGTGTCTCGACGCTGTGTTGCCTGAATGGCGCATTGTCCAGCAGCAACATGTCGACTTGTGGTTCTGTTTTGGTTGATTCACAGCCACTGAGTAACAAGGTTGAGATAGCCAGTAAAGGGCAGAGGTAGCGGCGGGCAAAACGAGCATAGGGCAACATAGGGCGTTCCTAAATCTTACAGCTTTCTTTCAGTGTAGCTATTTTGGCCAGTTAAGGAAGCAAAAATTGTTACAATCCGTTGCAGTAAATGGGGGCCTGGGGATGGCTGAGGGCTTTGTGAACAAGGTGGAAGTAGCAAGGTATAAGTATGATTTACTTATAAAAGTAAGCGGCCACATACAGGTGGCCGCCCGTGTAATCTAGAAGCTGGCAACCAGTTTGTCGAGCGCTTTGGCTGAATTAGCCAGCTGCTGAATTGCCTGCTCAGTGTCAAGTTGTTCACTCATAACGGCGTCACTGATCACACTGATCTGTTCAATGCTACGTCCTACATCGGCCACCACGTTACTTTGCTGTTCTGTGGCTGTGGCAATCAAGGTCGTCATATCATTGATTTGATCGGCGGTTTCTGTGATGGTGTTCATCAGCTCCACAGACGTTTGCATATTAGTGACACTCTGTTGCGCTTGATCGGATGACTGTGCAATCTGCGTCACAATGGAATCCGATGCTGCGGTAAGCTCCTGAATGGTCGCCTGAATTTCATCCGTAGACTGAGAAGTCCTGCTTGCCAGTGCTCTGACCTCATCGGCAACCACAGCAAAGCCGCGACCATGTTCACCTGCGCGAGCTGATTCAATGGCAGCGTTGAGTGCCAGCAGATTGGTTTGTTCAGAAATCCCTCGGATCACATCTAAAATACTGGCGATGGACTGAGTTTTACTGGCTAAAGTGGCAACCTGATCTGCCATTTGCTGAATATCTAATGCCAGTTGATGTAGCGTTGACTGGCTTTGCTGCACGCAGCTGTGGCTGTGTTTGGTGTGCTCGCGGCTCTCGTCGGTGAGCTTGGCGGTATTATTAGCACTGCCGGCAATTTCCTGTACCGTCGCAGCCATTTGGTTTATCGCTGCGGCCACAGAGAGCGTCTGAGACTTCTGCTCATCCAGTGACGATGAGTTCTTTTTCGCCTGTGCAAAGACATGCTCGCTGGCAACACGTATGTCGCTACTTTCTTTGGCAACATTACAAATAGCGGCTTCAATCTTTTCGATGAACTGATTAAAGCCCTGACCCAGCGCCTGCAACTCAGGTTGCTCCGCATCGGGCACCCGGTAATTCAGTTTTGCGTCGCCACTGCCCAGCTGGCGGAACACATCAGCCATTTTTAGCAAAGGTGCACTGAGGCTGCGTGCCATAATCATACTGGCAATACACACAACCGCAACGACAGCCAATGACCAGATCACGATTTGCCATTGCAAAGCAGAAACCTGGGCGAATACTTCCGCCTTAGGAACCTGTGCAATGACCAGCAGATCGGTGCCTGCAATTGGGCTGGCGGCCACCAAAGAAGGGGTGCCGTCGGCTTCAAGGTCCAGCACAACGAAATCGCGGCTATTGCGCAGCTGGCCGGCCGCTTGTGTGCCATATAAATCAAGCAGTTTTGTTTTCGCCACTTTATTTGCATCAGGGTGAAGCTGAACAACCCCTTGTGCCTTCTCAACGACAAATACAAAGCCGCTTTGCTCAATGGTCATATTGGCCAGCATGGTTTGCATGGCATCAATACTTTTCGCCAGACCCGCTAAGCCAATGCCGTTCGTTTGTTGATGGTTGACGAACATTTTCACATCGCCAGGTGCTTCCTGGTAGATGCTGATTGAGTATTCCTCAGGGCTTTGCGTGAACTGGAAAAACCAGCCATCCTGTTGTTGATTGAGCACGCGCAGGAACCCGTTTTGGTTCCAGTATTGTCGTGTCTCTCTGTTTGCCCAGGAGGCGGTAACCAGGGCGTACTGATTTTGCACGCGTGCCAGCTCGCTAAGCAATACCTGCTCATCCAGCTGACCTTTGTTGACCGCATCAAGCAGAAATTGGTTGCTCGAAAGCTGTTTTGCAGCACTCTTTAACTGGCCAATTTGCTGACTAATCGATTTGTTGATGCTCTCAACCTTGCTGGGCAATTCAGAGCCCAGCATGCGGGTTTCGATCATGGACTTAGCCTGATAGGTTGAAATAAAGCCGATCAGACAAGCGACAACTACAGCGATTAGGCTGCCCAGTAGAGTAATTCGTTGTGTAATTGTTAAACCAGTGTTATGCATTAAACTTACTACTTCTAAATCCCGTGTGTCATAATTTTAGCATGGTCAATAATTAACACCTATAGGTATAAAGTCACTGTCATAATAGTGTCATGTTTTTAATAGTAAAAAAGCCCACTGCATAGCAGGTGGGCCTTGGTTTCTAACAAGCGAACTAAAATGGCAAAGGATCGAGGATAGCGAGTAAGAACTTAGGCTATCCTGCTAATTTTCAATTGCTTAGATGATTTTCTTCATGGCAGACATATAGCCGCGCAGGGTATTGCCAACCACTTCAACCGGATGATTACGGATAGCGGCATTGACGTTGATCAGTGCCTGATTATCTACTTCGTTAGAGCTGTCTGGCAACCCTTTACCAATGACATCTGTACCGATTTTTTCCATAAAGGGCTTCAGTAACGGCAAACAGGCATGGTTGTACAAGTAGCAACCGTATTCCGCCGTGTCTGAAATGGTGCGGTTCATTTCAAACAGCTTTTTACGTGCTATGGTATTGGCAATCAAAGGGGTTTCATGCAAAGACTCATAGTAGGCGGATTCCTCGATGATGCCCGCAGCGGTCATGGTTTCAAACGCCAACTCTACACCCGCTTTGACCATGGCAACCATCAAAATGCCGTTGTCAAAAAATTCCTGCTCGGCAATCTCTTGCTCACAGTTGGGCTGTTTTTCAAATGCGGTTTCAGCGGTTTCGCCGCGCCAGCTTAGCAGCTTAGCATCGTCTTCATGCCAGTCGGCCATCATGCCCTGTGAAAACTCGCCACTGATGATGTCGTCCATATGCTTGTTGTAGAGCGGACGCATAATGGTCTTGAGCTCTTCGCTCAATTCAAATGCTTTGATTTTTGCCGGGTTAGACAGGCGGTCCATCATATTGGTGATACCACCGTGTTTGAGCGCTTCGGTGATCACTTCCCAGCCATATTGGATAAGCTTTGAGGCATAACCCGGCTCTACGCCTTGCTCGACCATTTTATCGAAGCACAGTAATGAGCCAGTTTGTAACATGCCACACAGTATGGTCTGCTCACCCATAAGGTCGGATTTAACTTCGGCGATGAACGATGAATGAAGTACTCCGGCTCGGTGCCCACCCGTGCCTGCGGCATAGGCTTTTGCCTGTGCCAGACCATGACCTTGCGGATCATTTTCGGGGTGCACTGCAATCAGGGTTGGCACGCCAAAACCGCGTTTGTACTCTTCACGCACCTCAGTGCCCGGGCACTTAGGAGCAACCATGATGACGGTGATGTCCTCACGTACCTGCATGCCTTCTTCAACAATATTGAAACCGTGTGAATAAGCCAGTGTCGCGCCTTGTTTCATTAGCGGCATCACCGCTTCAACCACCGCCGAGTGCTGTTTATCCGGGGTCAGGTTTAGCACCAGATCAGCCTGTGGGATCAGGGTTTCGTAGGTGCCCACGGCAAAGCCATTGTCGCTGGCATTCACAAATGATTGACGCTTCTCATCAATGGCAGACTGACGTAGCGCATAGCTCACATCCAGGCCAGAATCACGTAAGTTCAGACCCTGGTTCAGACCCTGAGCGCCACAACCGATGATCACCAGCTTTTTGCCAAGCAGGACGTTAACACCGTCCGCAAATTCTTTAGGGTCCATGAAGTGGCACTGAGCCAGCTGGGCCAGTTGCTCGCGCAGCGGCAGTGAGTTGAAATAGTTCGCCATGATTTATCCTGTCTGATTGGTCTGAATAAAAGATAGGTTCTAGACTAGTAGTAAGTTTAAGTTGCGTAAAATGATATATTTAAACTATTGTATTTCACATTATGAAATACGCTGAGTAACTAACACGATGGACCACAAACAACTGAAGTACTTTCTGGCGCTGGCAGACACGCTGCATTTTTCTCGAGCCAGTGAGCGCTGCTACATCAGCCCGCCGACGCTAAGCCGCCAGATCAAGCAGCTGGAAGAAGAGGTCGGGGCGCCGCTATTTATCCGTGATAATCGCAGTGTTGCTCTGACACCACAAGGCCAGGCGTTTATTCAGTATGCGCAGGCGACACTGGCAAGCTGGCGTCAATTTAAAAGCGAGTGCCTGGATGAAGACAAGCCACTGAGCGGCGAGCTGAGCCTGTTTTGCTCTGTCACGGCTTCCTATAGCTTTATTTACGACCTGTTTGCACGTTACCGGCAGGACTTTCCGCAGGTTGAATTGAATCTATTGACCGGCGATCCGGCCAACTCTATTGCCCAGGTGCAAGGAGAAGTGGTTGATGTGGCGGTGGCCGTTCGACCTCGCAACCTGCCACAGGGTCTGGAGTATCTCAGCATTGGCCGCTCAAGGCTGCTGTTTATTGCCCCGACGATGAAATGCCCGTTGAGTGACTTACTGGCGCAGCATCGTGGTGAGCTGCCCTGGCACCAGGTGCCTTTTATTGTGCCAGAACATGGTGTTCTGAAAGAGCGTCTGGATGTATTTTTCAAGAAAAAAGCGCTGCAACCTAAAATCTATGCGCATGTGTCGGGTCATGAAGCCATGGTGGCGCTGACCAGTTTGGGTTTTGGTGTTGCCTATGTTCCTGAAGTGGTGTTAGAGCAAAGCCCTTTTAGAAACCAGGTACAAACACTGGGATTACAAAGCGAAGAAATAGAAATTGGTCTGGTATGTAAGAAAAAGCGCCTGCAAGACCCGGTGGTCAGTGCTTTATTTCGGGTTGCCGCGCGTTTGTTTGCTGCGTAAAGCGTTTGTTCAGCTAAGTCCACTAGACTAGCCGCATAAATAGTTCGAACGAGGCTTTTTCGTGTCAACGGTATTAATCGCACAAGATGAAAAAGGACACAGCATCGCACCTTTTGAGGCACTGCAACAGCATGGCTTTACCATGCGCTTTATCAATATTCATGAGGCAACCAGCAAAGGGTATCCGGCTCAGCAGGTAGATAGTATAATCATTGGTCAGGCGCTGGCAACCAGTGCTCAGTACGACACCATCAACACACTCAAAAGCTGCTTCGACGCGCCTTTGATGGTTTCTCTGGACGAGGACAATGAAGACCTGCAAAGTCTCATGCTGGAGCTGGGCGCCGATGATGTTATTCCGAGTATGGCCAAACCCCGGTTATGGCGAGCCCGGCTTGACGCTTTAGTGCGCAAGCGTCCATCGCTTTTGACGGTCAGGTCTGACAGCCCAACCGAACTGCATTTTGGCCAGCTATATTTGAATCTGAACGAGCGCAGCGTATCACTGGCACAGCAACCGGTTAGTTTAACCAGCCACGAATTTGAGTTGTTGTGGTTGCTGGCTTCACGTGCGCCTGAGGTCGTCAGTCGTGAAGAAATCTACAAAAAGGTCGTCGGACAGCATTATCAGGCTAATAGTCGTACCGTGGATGTGCGTGTTTCGTGCCTGCGCAGAAAGCTGGGAGATACGGCAGTGGGCGCAGAAAAAATTAAAACGGTTTGGCGCAAAGGTTATCTGTTTGTAAAAGATGCCTGGTTAACTCCTCAGTAAAGCCAAAAATTGGCGAAATTTCCACAATGGATAGTTCCAATTATTCGAACTATCCATTCGCTCTCGATTGTACATAGTCTATTCCTAGCCGCTTATACTCACCCTTTGAAATACAATATAATTCATGTATATCATTGTGTTATGTGAATCATTTCCTCCTGTAAGCTATATCCTGGCGTATCACGAAGCGGATATTTCTGCGTATTCCTTGATCTAAATCGTGCATTTGACAACGTAAATAGAATTGATTGCTATTTAAAGCGGTGTATACTTAACGCGACTAAGAATAATTTTTAACATTGCTTTATTAAGGAATGCTCAATGATTTTCAAAAAATCTCTGCTAGCTACTTCTATTTTAGTTGCCACTTTAGGTCTGACTGCCTGTGGCGGTTCAAGCTCAAATGACAACAATAACAATAACAATAACAACAACGGTCAAACCCCTGACCAAACAACAAATGCAAAACCAACAAGTGTTGAACCGCAAAATTCGAATGGTGAAAAGGTAACAACGGTTAAAGAAAACATGGTTGCGGTGGAGATTGGTAAGCTAGTCGCCACAGACAGTGACGATACAACTCACAAGTTTTCGGCACCATCGGATGATCGATTTGAAATCAAAGACGGTGACATTCTGGCGCTTAAAGCTGGGCAGTACCTTAACTACGAGCTTGAGCCACAAGTGACGATGACTGTTTCAGTAGAAGACGGCCAGAATGATCCTGTAACGCTCTCATTCACTCTCAATGTTGAAGATGAAATGGACTACGACTTCATCAGCCGTTTTGAGGAAGGTAAATCAAGCGTTGCCTACTCAGGCCAGATTGCCCGCCACGTATTGATCAAAGAGTTGTTTAACTATATCGGCGGTGGCCAGTTTGAAGCTGATGCAGAAAACACCAATGCCACAAAAGAAGCTCTTATAACCGAGCTAAACAAATTTTATGCTGTGTCTGAACAAGACTACAACAGTTTTTGGGAAGACCGTGAACTTACCGTGGTAACTGAGCCCGCGGCACAAACTAGATTAACGGATATTTCGTCTCACAAAAACCTGCAAGATAAAATTGCAGGGAATGACCGCGGTGGTCAGGATAAAGAAGGATGGACAGACGAAGGTGATTTTGTTGGCTGGCCAGTCGATACGACTCAAAATGCAGGCTTGGATGATGAAGAAAAAACACCGATTCCTGACTTGGTTGTTCAGCAGTTATTCGAGCAACTTGCTGAGCGTGCATTTGAGCAGGCGATCGGTCCAAAGAATATTGAAATTGAAAATATTTATGTGACTGCTGATGGTGTAGATCTGAATCAGTTGATCCAAAAGTTCTTGTATGGCGCGGTTGCGTTTTCTCAGGCAGCAGATGACTATCTGGACGCAGACAAAGGACTTTTAGCTGACAATACAAAACCAGTTGAGAAAGATGGCAGCGTAAAACCTTACACGAACCTTGAACACCAGTGGGACGAGGGTTTCGGTTACTTTGGTGCGGCACGTAACTATATGAATTACGAAGATATCGAAATTGCCGGTAAAGGTGGTCGTGATGGTTTCAGCAAGGGCTATAACGATGCCAATGCCGATGGAAAGATTAACTTCAATTCAGAATACAACTTTGGTAACTCGACCAATGCTGCTAAGCGTGATTTGGGTACTGCAGACAAAACCAATCCGACCGACTTAACCAAAGAAGCATTTGAAGCATTTTACGCGGGGCGTAAGCTCATTAGTACAACCGAAGGTGCAGTAAAGGTAGAAGAGCTTGAGGTACATGCCAACAAAGCGCTGCTTGCGTGGGAAAAAGCCATTGCTGCTACCGTTGTTCACTATATCAACGACACACACAAAGACCTCGAACGTCTGGCCTTTGAATTGGAAGGAAAACACGAAGAAAAGTATGAAGGAGAAGAATATGGTGCTTCTCATTTTACCGATTTAGCCAAACACTGGTCTGAAATGAAAGGCTTTGCATTGAACTTCCAGTTTAATCCGAACTCACCTTTCTACGCGCCAGAGCATGAAGGAGAGTTTGCAAGACTTCATACGCTAATGGGCAATAAACCTGTCATTGATGATGTTAAAGGTATTGAGGATTACAATAAGGATCTGCTAGAAGCACGTAACATCCTAAAGGCTGTCTACAAGTTTGATGAAAAGAATGTTGCTGGCTGGTAAGTTATAACGATTCACTAAACTGTCAAAAGGTTAGCAAGTTTTGCTAGCCTTTTGCGTATCTAGACTATTCATTTGAGGCAAATAATGAGAATACACCCCAGACCTATTTTACTGGCAACGGCCATTGGTTTGGCATTAAGCGGATGTGGCGAAAGTACCTCCAGCTCAGCGGGCCCGGGATATAATCAGGGGACCCCGGTGGTGGAGCCCACGACGTTCGATCAGAAAAAGCTGGTCGCTAACCTGACCGACAATGTATTTACCCCCACATTCCAGCAGTTTGCAGACAAAGCCAGCGCACAGCCGGCGATAGTGAAAGCCTATTGCGACCTGGAAAGTGCATTTGATCCAACCTTGCAGGACGAAGCGGCCAAAGCGGCACGAGATGAAGCCAAGCTTGCTGCGCAAAATGGTTGGAAAGAGGCGATGGTGAGCTGGCAACATGCTGAGCTGATGATTGTCGGTCCATTGCTGGCCGATGACAAAGCACTGCGCAAAGACATTTATTCCTGGCCGGATACCAACTACTGCAATGTCGATCAGGATGTGGCGTATTTTGCACAGGGTGACATCAATGGCGTGCCTTACGACATCAGCAAACGCAGCGATAAACGCCGTGGTTTGGATGCCCTTGAGTACCTGTTGTTCAACAATGAGTTAAACCATAGCTGCTCAGCTGCGGCCAGTGGCGACCTCCTGGCACAGTGGAATACGCTTGATGAGCAGCAACGACGCACAATGCGTTGTCAGTATGCGGTTGCGGTGTCGACTGATCTGAAAGAGACCTCAGAGCGTTTGATGTTCGAGTGGGCAGGTGACCAAGGCTATGCGGCTAAGCTTAAAAATGCCGGTGAGGCAGGCAGTGAATTTAGCACGGTCACCGAGGCCATTAACCTGATCTCCGATGCCTTATTTTATATGACGGAAGAGCTGAAAGATTACAAACTGGCTACTCCTTTAGGTGGTGAGTTTCCTAACCAGTGCGGCACTGACGTGTGTCCGCAGGCGGTCGAATCACGCTTTGCCAAACATTCGTTAGAGAATATTCAGGCTAACATTGCTGCCTTTGAGCAAATTTTCCTGGGCCAGGGCACAGACAGTGAAGACACCACCGGCTTTGATGATTTCCTTGATGAACAGGATGCCAGCCAGACCAAAGAAATCATGTTGCAGGGGATTGCTGATGCCAAAGCTGCGACAGCGGCACTCAATGGCAGCTTGCAGCAAGCCTTGGAAGAAGACACTGCCGGGGTGACAAACACCCATGCTAAGGTCAAAGATGTGACCGATCAGCTTAAGAATGACTTTATCCAAAAACTGGCTCTGGAACTTCCAACAACATCGGCAGGTGACAATGACTAAAGGGTTCATGATGAAACGATCTGTGTTGGCCATCGCTGTGGCGCTTGCAGCGCCTCAGGTACTGGCAAATGATGATGCAAAAAATGACGACATGGAGCACATTCAGATCCTGAGTCATTACGACAAACTACGTACCGAGGCAGGTTCTGCAACACTGCTTAGCGAAGAGCAGCTGGCTGAATTTGAGTACGACGATATTCACCGTATTTTATCTTCTGTGCCGGGCGTCAATATCCGTGAGGAAGATGGCTATGGCTTGCGTCCTAATATTGGCTTTCGTGGTGTCACTCCAGAGCGGAGTAAGAAAATCACCATTATGGAAGATGGGGTACTGATTGGCCCGGCGCCTTATTCAGCACCCGCAGCCTATTATTTTCCGGTAACAACCCGTATGACGGCCGTTGAAGTTTTCAAGGGTCCGGCGGCTATTAAACATGGCCCTCAGTCTGTTGCCGGGGCGCTGAACCTGGTTACGCGTGCTGTACCTGAGTTTTCTGAAGGTGCCATTGATCTGGCAACGGGCAGTGATGGCTACAGCAAAGCACATGCTTACTTCGGTTCAGTAGTTAATAACGTGGGCTTCCTGCTTGAAGGGGTGAATCTGCAAGCGGACGGGTTTAAAGACTTGGATGGCGGTGCAGATACCGGGTTTGAGAAAAATGACTTACTGGCTAAGTTTAACTATAAACTACAGCAAGGTGAGTTTGAGCACACCTTTGGACTTAAGCTCAGTTATGCGGATGAACTGTCCAACGAAACTTATCTGGGCCTGACTGATGCGGACTTCGATGCCACACCTTATCGTCGTTATGCCGCGTCTCAGCCCGACAACATGGACACCAAGCACACCCAGGTGATGTTTTCTCATCATCTCAAGTTTCAGGATGTAAGCCTGACTTCCCGAGTGTACCGCAATGATTATGAACGTGCCTGGCTCAAGCTTGATGGCTTAACCAACACAGATGCGACTTTATCTGAGATCCTGGCCAATCCTGAAGATGAGCAATATCAACGTCTGTATCAGGTGATCAGTGGCACGGCAGACTCCATTGCTGATAGTGGCCGTCCTAACTATCTGTCGATGGGCACGAATGACCGTGAATACTTCTCGCAAGGGATCCAGGTAGATGGCTCTGCTAAGTTTAAGCTGGCAGGCTTCGACAATACGTTATCCTTCGGTGTACGCTTCCATGAAGATGAGATTGAGCGCAAGCACTTTAAAGAAACCTACGGGATGAGAGACGGCGGTGCCTTTAACCTTGGATTAGATAAGGTCTATACCTCTCAGAATACCGAAAACACCCAAGCCTGGTCTGTCTATCTTGAAGACAAGGTGACAATCGATGCCCTGACGCTGGGCCTGGGGGTGCGTGGCGAGCTGATGGACATGGCCTATCAGAACAATGCGAATGCGGATGACTGGCAGAATAAAACCACGCGTATCTGGTTGCCTGGCATGAGTGGTTTTTATCAGTTATCGGAAGATTCAGGCATTTTATTCGGTGTTCATCAGGGATTCTCTCCGGCATCGCCGCAGCAGTCCGTGGATATTGAAATCGAGAAAAGCACCAACTATGAATTCGGTGGGCGCTTTAATGATGGGGTGACCCAGCTTGAAGTTGTTAGCTTCTTTAATGATTACAGCAACCTGAAAGAGAGCTGCGGTCAGTCTAACTGTGGTGCCCTGGAAGTGGGCAGAGAGTTTAACGGCGGTGAAGCACATGTGTACGGACTGGAGGCTCAGTTCAGTCAGCGTTACCCACTGAACCTGCAGATCGATATCCCTTACGGTTTTGTTTACACCTATACCAAAGGTGAATTCAAAAACGACCGGTATACGAACTTTGCACAATGGGGCCATGTGAAAAGCGGCGATGAGCTGCCTTACCTGCCAGAGCACCAGGCCAGCTTTAACATTGGTGTGTCGGCACCTGACTGGCGTGTATCGCTGGCGGTAAAGTATGTGGGCTCTATGTCGGAAGCGGCGGGGCGCAGCTGGGATAGCAGCACAGACGCCAATGCGCCAAATGGTAGCTACAACCTGGTACTTGAGGGCAAAGAAGTGTCGGCGATTACAACCGTCGATCTGTCTGCGGTTTATGAGCTGGGTAAATACGGCCAGGTATACGCCAAGGTTGATAACCTGCTGGACGAGACTAAGATCGTCAGTCGTCGTCCTTACGGAGCAAGGCCTGGCAAACCTCGCCAGTTTACGCTGGGTTATAAGTATTCATTCTAACTTGAATGAATCCATGCCGGATGCACATTCAGCTGTGTATCTGGCATAATTGAGTATACTTACAGGGCCGCTAATCAGTGGCCCTTTTTACAGGAGTCAGTCCACTTTATGGTAGAAACGCTCTGGCAAAGCATATCTTCTTTGCCCGGTTACTTACTGGATGCAAATAAACGCATTTACTGGCTGTATTTACTCAGTGCCGTGGTAATGGCAGGCCTGGTGTACAGCAAGTTGCACGGCCCTCGTTCATTGAAAGGGTTTATGGGCTTTTTGTTTCCTCGCGATGTCTGGCTTTCAGACAGTGCCAAACTGGATTACGGTTTGTTTGTGGTTAACAAGCTGATTAAAGCACTGACCTTTGCGCCTATCGTCCTGACTATGGTACCAGTGGCGATTGCTGTTTCAGACGCGCTGGAATGGTTATTTGGCGCCCCGTTACATTTGGCCTGGGATGAGTCTGTGGTCATTTTTTTGTTTACACTGATGCTGTTTCTGGTCGATGATTTTACCCGCTATCTGTTGCATCTGGCGCTACATAAAATCCCGTTTTTATGGGAGTTTCATAAAGTACACCATTCAGCAAAAGTACTGACGCCGTTTACCATCTACCGCTCTCACCCGGTTGAAAGTTACCTGTATGCATGCCGGATGGCGCTGACCCAGGGGATTGTGGTTGGGCTGGGCTATTTTGTCTTTGGCACCGCACTGAGTATGTTTGATATTTTGGGGGCGAATGCATTTGTCTTTTTGTTTAACATCTGTGGCTCGAATCTGCGGCATTCACATATTTGGCTAAGCTGGGGAGACAAGGTAGAAAACTGGTTTATCAGCCCGGCACAACATCAGATCCACCACAGTGCCGATCCGGCGCATTTTGATACCAACTTAGGATCAGCACTGGCTATCTGGGACCGGCTGGGGCGTTCACTGATCCGTGCCTCGCAAGTCAAAGACATTGAAATTGGTGTCGGGCGTTACGATGCGGGTCATGATAGCCTGAGCGCAATCTATCTGAAGCCGCTGCGAGAAGCGTGGTTAACTTTATTGCCAAAAAACGCAAGCGGAGAAGTGAAGAGAGAGAAATAGGCTGGCGACGGGCATTGCCAGCCTATAAGGGAGAGTAGGCTCCCGTAAATTGAAACTTAGTGCACCTGATTGGGTGAGGTGCGGTAGAAACCCAGCTTGTTTAATTGCTCAATAATGGTTGGGTCGTCTAATCTCTCAGGCGTTGCCTGATCGCGTAAAAAGTGTTCTTTAGGTACTGCATGCATGTCCAGCATCTTATGAAAAAGTATGTCCCTAATTGTCAACGCTGTCATTCCTGAATCTTGAATAGCGTCCAGCTGCGCTTGCAATTTTGCGAGCGGGCCTGCGTTTACATCATCCACCGCTGCTGGAAAGTAAGAAGCCGATTTATTTTTTAACATGCGTGCCCTCCCGAATAATATCGTCCCCACTCAATGTTCCTGATTGAGGGGTATAAGTATCAGATTTAAATTGAGAAAATAGATTAGTGCAACTAACCTACTGGGGCCAGTGTACTTCGAATTGAGGGGTAATTACCAACGATGATGTAAAGCTTTGTAAATCGTGTAGTTACAAAACAGTCAAAGTTATGTGCCTGATTTTTAGACGTCTAGATGTAACTATATGATGCGGAATTAGAAATAATTCTCAGTACCGCTATTGATACTGAGAATTATTTTTTCGACTATGAAAATAATTTTTCTTTTACGTGTTCTGCGAAGCCGCTACCAGCTTCAAGATAGAAGTTATAGGTTGAATGTACACCCAAATCTTCAAGTTCTTTTTGTTGGTCCGGATAGTTTGCAATGGCGGTGACCTGGCCGGAGAATCCGGATGCCTTTAACTGCTCAAGCGCGTAAATATTCTGCATATGCTTGGGCATAGCCAGCATGACCATATCAACATTGGAGTGGTTAACCCGTTGCCAGAAGTCGGGGTCAGTCGCATCAGCGAGCAGCACTCGGCGCTCCAGGCTGATATGCTTTTCAACGACCTCAGGCTTGATGTCGACACCTGCAACGGAGCCTGGGTGGGTGGCGTGTATCGTCTCGTAAGCACCGGTACCAATGCGACCCATGCCAAAGATCACTATCCGCGTGTCGGTTAGGTTAACCGGCAGCTCTTCTTCGAGTCGCTTATCGCTTTCGAACTTGATCAGTAATGGTTCCAGTTTGACATAGATTTCATTCGCCCTTTTATTGAGCGGAGTGGCCAAAACAAATGTGACTGAGACTGCCAGTGCAACCACAGCCAGCCAGTCGGCCGTGATCATGCCACTGCTGGCGGCAACCGCACAGACAATCAGACCAAACTCACTGTAGTTTGACAGTGTAAAGGCACTGAGCAGGGAGGTCCGGGCACGCAATCTGAACATGTTGGTATATAGATAATAAATAAACACTTTGACGGGCAACACGACGGCCAGCAGTACCGCAATCAGCACGGCTTCAAGAGAGATATTGGCATTAAGACCGATATTCAGGAAAAAGCCAACCAATAGAATATCTTTGACGTTGAGTAAAGCCTTCGACAGCTCGCCCGCTTTTTTATGCGGCGCAAATATCATTCCGATGATCAGCGCGCCCAGATCGCCTTTCAGGCCCGCGAATTCGAACCCGTGATAGCCGAGCACCAGTGCAAAGAAAAAGCCAAATAACGGCAACAGTTCACCGTGCTTGGAGCGGTTCAATACCCAGAATAAAAGTGGCCGCAATAAGGGCAAGCCGACCAGCAAGGCAAGTGCCCACACGTTCGGTGACTTACCTGTACTGATAGCCAGGAAAATGACTGCAAAAATATCCTGCATAACCAGGATCCCGATGGAAATTTTACCATGCAGGCTGGCCATTTCACCGCGTTCTTCCAATACTTTGACCGCAAATACGGTGCTGGAAAAACTAAATGCAAAGCCAACCAGACAGGCACTTTGCCACGACAGGTCGACAAACAAAGGCAAACCAAATGCGCCTAACATCAGTAATAAAGAGGCAAAAAAGGCAATACTGGTGACTAAATGCAGGCTTGCAGGAGCCCACACCTGGGGTTTAATCAGGTTGGATACTTTTAGTTTTAAACCAATACTGAATAACAGCAGCGTCACACCTAAGTCAGCCAGCTGAGTGAGCAAGTCGGTACTGCTGTGCCCCAACAGGTTGAGCACAAAGCCCGCCAATAAAAAGCCAATCAGTGGCGGGAGTTTGAGTTGATAAACAGAAAAGCCACAGGCGAAGGCAACGGCAAAGTACAGTAATTCCATAGTGATTCAGTCAAGTCGAAGGTGTTAGCAGTGTAACAAAACAAACTGATTTATAAATGAAAAATTAGCAACCTGAGTGACTAACAAGTGTCATAAAGTGGATGTTTTGTAGTTTATCGTCAACTATTTAACTGATTACCATAAATTTTCGCTGACAAAGCTGAAAAAATGTGGTTAAGATGCGGATAAGGGGACATCCTCGAGAGGAGATAAGATGTTTAAAAAGCTCTTGGCATCCGTAGGTATTGGTGCCGCGAAAGTAGATACAATTTTAGAAACAGAACACCTGCACCCTGGCCAGAAATTCCAGGCGCAAGTAGTGGTTCTGGGTGGCGATGTAGAGCAAGAGATCAGTGGCTTAGAGTTAGCACTGATGACGAAAGTGAAAGTCGAGGGCGAAAATGGCGAATACTACGCAAGTCAGGTCATTGAAAAGTGGCGTGTTGGCAGTCAGTTCACCATAGCACCCGGCGAGAAAAAAGTGATCCCATTTGAAGCCCGGTTGCATTCTGAAACACCGATCACGGAAATTAATGCGCCTTATAACCACAGCTATGTGTGGCTGGAAACCGGCTTAGATATTGACCTGGCGTTAGATCCAAGCGATAAGGATCTGCTCCACATATATCCCAATGAAGCGGTTAAGAATTGCTTACTGGCCATGGAGAAACTTGGCTTTAGGATGGTTAAAGCAGACGTTGAGCGTGGTTATTTGAAAGCGTCGAATTTTCAGTCAGTCTCTGGCTGTTATCAGGAAATTGAGTATCGTCCTGCCAGTACATCTTTGTTTGGTCTACAGGAAGTTGAATTGTCATTTGTCCCGGAAGCACACCGTACCCATGTGCTGATTGAGCTCGACAGAGCTTTTCGTGGCGATGGTTATGTCGACCTGACTATTGAGCATGACCACGTCAACCTGTCTCAGTTGTGCGACCAGCTTGAAAGGCTATTCGCCTGATTTATTACTACGCCTCGTCAGAGGCGTACCTTACCCACAGTGATAAACCCCATGCAAGTTAAAACTTTTTATCAGTTGTCACATGACGAGCTCTTCGCTATTTTTCAGACCCGGATTGCTGTGTTTGTGGTTGAACAAGCCTGTGCTTACCAGGAAGTGGATGAAGTCGATAAAGCGCCAGACACCCTCCATGTTTTTTCAATGTACGAAGGTGCGCTTCAGGCCTACGCCCGCTGTTACCAACCTGATGCTGCTTACTGTGCTATTGGACGGGTACTGGTGTCAGCTGAGAGTCGGGGGAAAGGGGTTGCGCAAACCCTGATGGCCCGTGCGATAGAAACCTGTCGTAGCCACTACGGACAGCTGCCAATCAGGATTGCCGCGCAAACTTATCTTACTCAGTTTTATCAGTCTTTTGGCTTCGAGCCATGTGGTGAGGCCTATCTGGAAGATGGCATAGAACACATAGACATGATCTTGCCTTAGTGAGTTGGTGCAAAGGCGCACGCAGTGGCTTTGCACCTCTTATGTTCATTAGAGCTGTTTAAGTGCGTCGATGGCACCCTGGTAGTCTGGCTCGCTGGCCAGGTTGCTAACAAGTTGCTTGTATACCACTTTGTGATCTTTATCTAAGATCAGAACCGCTCTGCTTAACAGCCCCATATCTTTGATATACAGTCCATATTTAGCACCGAAATCGCGCCATACTGAATCTGATAGCGTATCAATCTGGTCAATGTTTTCTGTTTTACAAAAGCGCTTTTGGGCAAATGGCAGGTCGGCGCTGATTGTCAGCATCGCAACACCGGCAAACTCTTTGGCCACTTTTTCGTTAAAGTACTTAGTTTGCAAGCTGCAGATCCCGGTATCCAGGCTTGGTACCACGCTGATCATGACCGGCTTACCCTGATAGTTCGCTAAAGTAACAGGTACAAAATTGCCATCGACCACTTTGAAATCAGGGGCCGTGTCACCTACTCGAATGCCCTGACCCAGCAGGGTTACAGGCTTACCCTGAGCACTGACTTTGCCAGCGTCAACCTGGTTTTCTGGCAGTTCGCTGGCCTGCATTGGATTAGCCAGCGTCAATAACGAGGCTGCAAGCAAGGATATGATTCGCATAACGTATTCCCTTTTTAATTTTTTGCAATTCCCGTCAGTGTATTATACTGGAATTATATAACCAACCTTTGCAGTAAATTGGATTGTAAATCGGCCACGCTTTGATTAACATGTAGTTCCTGTAAATGCTGCTATGTCATAACTATAATTAGAAATTTTTCGACTCCTTACAACAAGTTAGTCGATAAGCGAAGAGAGCTTTTATGTCAACACCTGTCCTGATATGCGATGATTCTAAATTGGCTCGCCGGCAACTGGCGCGGTCATTGCCGGACGACTGGGATATTAAAGTGGAATTTGCTGAGCATGGCCTGGATTGCATTGAAAAGATAAAAGCGGTCTCTCCCGAGATTCTGTTTTTAGACCTAAACATGCCTCACATGGATGGATATGAGGTTTTGCAAGCAATAAACGAACAAGGATTGAATGTTTTGACAGTCGTCGTCTCTGGAGATATCCAGCCAAATGCGCACCAAAGAGTCATAGAGCTGGGTGCAATTGATTTTATTCGAAAGCCATGTGATGCGGCGAAACTCGAAGAGATAATCACGCATCATGGCATCAAAGACAAAGCCATTCGGGCTAACCTGGTACATAAACTTGGCGAGCAGCTTGAGCCTGAGATCCGTGATATTTATCAGGAAATCACCAATGTCGCTATGGGGCAGGCGGGCGACTTGCTTGCCCGGTTGCTGAATGTTTTCGTAGAATTACCCATCCCCAATGTAAACGTACTGGAAGTCAATGAACTACATATGGCACTGCAAGCCATCGATGCCAGCGCAACCACATCGGGCGTATGCCAGGGCTTTATTGGTGGAGGAGTTTCGGGCGAGGCGCTGCTGTTGCTCAACGACTCGAGTTTTAAAGAAATTGCCTCTTTGATGAGCTATCAGGGCGAGCTGAACCAAAAAGTTGAGCTTGAGCTGCTAATGGACATTAGCAACATTTTGATAGGTGCCATACTGACAGGTCTGTCAAAACAGCTGGATATGCCATTTAGTCAGGGCCATCCGGTGGTACTGGGTCAGCACTGCGAAGTCTCTGAACTGGTAAAAGCAAACAAAGCGCGTTGGCAACGTACCTTAGCCATTGAAATTAGTTACGGAATCGAAAATCACGACATCAACTGCGATTTAATGTTGTTGTTTACCGAAGACTCACTTAAAACACTCAAATATAAAGTTGAGTACCTGTTAGAAGATTAGAATTATGCCTGCATCTGATTTTGACATGAATGAGATCCATTGGTTAATGGATATGTTTAACACAGTGGATGTTGGCCTGGTCGTGCTGGACAGGAACTATCGAGTGTGTGTTTGGAATGGGTTTATGGAGAACCATTCAGGGTTATTACCAAGCGCCGTAAAAGACAAAGATGTCTTTGATTTATTCCCCAGCATTGATGAAGCCTGGTTTAAAAGTAAATCTGAGCCTGTTTTTGTGCTGAAGAATCGCTCGTTTACTATCTGGGAGCAACAGCCCTACATTTTCCGCTTTAAGAATTATCGGCCGATAACGGGTAAAGCGGATTATATGTATCAGAACGCGACTTTTATTCCACTGACAACGGTGACCGGTGAAGTGGCGCACATCTGTGTGATCATATACGACGTTACCGACGAAGCCATGAACAAGCTCGAGCTTGAAAAGGTCAATAAAACGCTTGAGAAAATGAGCCGTACAGACAGCCTGACTAAGCTGGCCAATCGGGGATACTGGGAGCAAAGCTTAAGAACGGAGTTTAAACGCTTACAGCGCAGTCATGGAAGCAGTAGTTTGCTGATGTTTGACATAGACTTCTTCAAGCGCATCAATGATGCTTATGGCCATAGTGGCGGCGATGAAGCCATTCGCCATATCTCAGATTTACTACAAAAGACACTCCGTGAGACAGACGTGGCAGGGCGCTATGGTGGTGAAGAATTTGCGGTCACCTTGGTCGACACGGATGCTGAGGGCGCAAAAGTGTTTGCAGAAAGACTGCGCAGCCTGATCGAAAACTCAGTTATTTATTATGATGACAAAGAGATCAAGCTCACCGTGAGCCTGGGGATTGCTTGTTGCGATGACAATTTCGAAAAGTACGAGCAATGGATAGAGGCTGCGGATATTGCACTTTATCATTCAAAGGAAAATGGCCGTAATGTCGTCACAGTATACGACCCGTCCATGGCGCATTAGTCTTAACTGATACATCACTTGCAGATGCTAAAAAGCCCTTGTTACAAGGGCTTTTTTCTATAGCGAGTCTTCTTTATTCTCCTGAGGGCACTGTCCCAGCGTTGCAACTGTTCCATCGTCCTGCAGCTCCTCCAGCTTAACCGGAAAACCCCATAATCGATACAAGTGTTTGAGCACCTCTTTTTTTGAATCGGCAAGGGGGACCTTGTTGTGCGGTACATATCTCAGGGTAAGTGAGCGATCACCTCTGATATCTACGTTGTAGACCTGAATATTGGGCTCATGATTACTCAGGTTATAATGTGCCGACAAACTATTCCTGACTTTCTGATAGCCGGATTCGTCGTGGATCGCACCGACTTCCAGGTGCGGAGACTTTTCCTCATCAATGATTGTAAAGAGCTTAAAATCACGCATGATCTTCGGCGATAAAAACTGGCTTACAAAACTCTCATCTTTAAAGTTCTCCATGGCAAAGTGCAGGGTATCCAGCCAGTCTTTACCAGCAAATTCAGGAAACCAGTATTTGTCTTCTTCGGTGGGGTTTTCACAGATGCGGCGAATATCCACCATCATATTAAAGCCTAGCGCATAGGGATTGATGCCTGAATAGAACTTGCTGTTGTAAGGGGGTTGGTAAACGACATTAGTATGGCTTTGTAAAAACTCCAGCATAAACGCATCGCTTACCTTACCTTCGTCATAGAGGTGATTCAGAATTGTATAGTGCCAAAATGTTGCCCATCCCTCGTTCATCACCTGGGTTTGTCGCTGGGGGTAAAAATATTGAGATACTTTGCGCACAATACGGATGATTTCACGTTGCCAGGACTCCAGAAGGGGGGCGTTTTTCTCTATAAAATAGAGAATATTTTCCTGAGGTTCAGACGGGAACTTAATGTCTTCACGTTCGTCCTGTTGTTTGCCCTTTGGAATGGTCCGCCAAAGTTCGTTAACCTGAGATTGCAAGTAGTCCTCGCGTTCTTTCTGGCGCTTTTGTTCTTCATACATGGAGATCTGCTGCGGACGTTTGTAACGATCAACACCATAGTTCATCAGCGCATGGCAAGAATCCAGCAGGTTCTCAACCTCGTCTATGCCATACTTTTGCTCACATTTAGCGACATAGTTCTTAGCAAAGACCAGGTAATCGATAATCGAAGAGGCATCGGTCCAGGCTTTGAACAGGTAATTGCCTTTAAAAAACGAATTATGGCCATAACATGCGTGCGCCATCACCAACGCCTGCATAGGCATGGTATTTTCTTCCATTAAATAGGCAATACAGGGATCTGAGTTAATCACAATTTCATACGCCAGCCCCATTTGACCACGTTTGTAGGTTTGCTCAGTCTGAATGAACTTTTTGCCATAAGACCAGTGCGCATAGCCAATGGGCATACCTACGCTGGAGTATGCATCCATCATTTGCTCGGCGGTGATCACTTCAATCTGATTCGGATAGGTATCCAGTCTGTAATGGGCCGCAACGCGGGCAATTTCAGCCTGATACTCTTCAAGCAGGTCGAATGTCCAATCCGGGCCATCATTAAGCGGGTTATATGTCATAGGCACTCCCCCTGTTAAGCTGCGTTTTGTTGTCGGTTTTTCTTAAACAACTCTCTGAATATCGGATAGATATCTTCGACCGACCGAATATGCTGCATGGCGAAGTTATCAAAGGTGTCTGCAATACCTTGGTATTCGCGCCACAAGCTCTGATGCGCACGAGTGGTGATCTCGATATAGGCGTAGTAACGCACCACTTTCAATAGTTTGTTCGTTAATATGTCTGTGCAGTGTGGTGAATCATCCGCCCAGTTATCACCATCTGACGCTTGCGCAGCATAGATATTCCAGTCTCCCTGAGCATAACGGTCAGCAATGATCTCATCCATTAATTTCAATGCACTCGACACTATGGTGCCACCCGTTTCCTGAGAGTAGAAAAACTCCTGCTCGTCGACCTCTTTGGCCTGGGTGTGGTGTCGTATATAAACAACCTCAATGTCTTTGTAGGTGCGTGTTAAGAACTGATACAGCAAAATATAGAAGCGCTTTGCCATATCTTTAGTTGCCTGATCCATAGAGCCAGACACATCCATCAGGCAGAACATGACTGCCTTGCTGGTGGGATGCGGACGTTTTTCGTAATTTCTGAAGCGCAAGTCGTAATTATCTATAAAGGGCACTGCATCTATCTTACGCTTGAGATCAGCTATTTCCTGTTCAAGTTGCTGTATTTGCGTTTGCTTGGGGACTGGTTCTTGTAACAGGAGTGCCAGGCTTTCTTCCAACTCTTTAAGTTGCTTTCGTTTACTGGCTGTCATGGCAATTCGCCGCGCAACTGAGCCTTTTAAAGAGCGCACTATGTCCAGGTTACTGGGCATACCGTCATTACAAAAGCCGGCGCGATGCGTTTTCATTTGTACCAGCTTATCGAGTTGGCTCTTTTGCAGGTTTGGTAGCTCAAGATCCTCAAATAAGAGATCAAGGTATTCATCTTTTGAAATAGAGAAGACAAAATCATCCTGACCTTCACCTTGGTCACTTGCGTTGCCTTCTCCGGCACCACCGCCCTGGCCAGAAGGCGGGCGTTGTATTTTATCACCCGTCGTGAACTGATCGTTACCCGGGTGAATATGTTCGCGATTTCCGCCTTTGCCTTGATGAAAAATCGGCTCACTGATATCCCGTTGCGGTATCGATATACTCTCACCGCTGGATATATCAGTGACGCTTCTTTTGTTAATGGCGTCAGAAACGGCTTCCTTGATCTGTTTCTTGTAGCGTCTGATAAAGCGCTGACGATTCAGCGTACTTTTATTCTTGCCATTCAGTCGACGATCGATGAAATGTGCCATAGAAACACCCTCCAACCGCTAATGTTATTGAGATTTTCTCACCCGCAGATACCATTCAGACAGTAAGCGGACTTGTTTTTGGGTGTAGCCTTTTTCCATCATTCGATTAACAAAGTCTTCGTGTTTTTTCTGATCTTCAGCCGAAGTCTTCGCATTGAAAGAAATAACGGGCAGTAGCTCCTCAGTGTTAGAGAACATTTTTTTCTCGATCACGGTTCTGAGCTTTTCATAGCTGGTCCAGACTGGGTTTGCACCATTATGATGAGCACGGGCTCTCAATACAAAGTTGACGATTTCATTACGAAAATCTTTGGGGTTCGAAATGCCCGCAGGCTTTTCTATCTTTTCGAGTTCCGCATTGAGCGCTGCTCTGTCGAATAGCTGACCTGTATCCGGATCTCGGTATTCCTGATCCTGGATCCAAAAATCGGCATAAGTGACATAGCGGTCGAAGATGTTTTGGCCATACTCTGAATAGGACTCCAGGTATGCGGTTTGCAGTTCTTTACCGATAAACTCAACATACTGCGGGATCAAGTAGCCCTTGAGGTGGCTCAGGTAGCGCTCCTGAACCTCGGCACTGAATTGCTCGCGTTCAATTTGCTGCTCCAGTACGTAGAATAAATGAACCGGGTTTGCTGCAACTTCGGCATGGTCAAAGTTGAACACGCGTGAGAGGATCTTAAAGGCAAACCGGGTCGACAGACCTGTCATGCCCTCATCGACACCTGCGTAATCTCGATACTCCTGATACGACTTAGCTTTTGGATCTGTGTCTTTGAGACTTTCACCATCATAGACACGCATTTTCGAATAAATGCTGGAGTTTTCCGGCTCCTTAATACGTGAGAGGGTTGAGAATTTCGCTAGTGTCTCGAGCGTACCCGGCGCACAGGGTGCCGATCTAAGCTCGCTGTTTTCAATAAGTTTTTTGTAGATTTTCACTTCTTCAGACACGCGCAAACAGTAGGGTACCTTGACGATAAAGACCCGATCCAAAAATGCTTCATTGTTTTTGTTGTTTTTAAACGACTGCCATTCCGACTCGTTAGAGTGGGCCAGAATAATGCCATTGAAGGGCAATGCCGAGATACCCTCGGTACCGTTGTAATTCCCTTCCTGTGTGGCAGTTAACAGTGGGTGCAGCACCTTGATGGGTGCCTTGAACATTTCAACGAACTCCATTAACCCCTGGTTAGCCAGGCACAGCGCACCCGAATAAGAGTAGGCATCCGGATCGTTCTGGGCGTAATGCTCAAGCTTGCGAATGTCAACTTTACCAACCAGCGCCGAGATATCCTGGTTGTTTTCGTCGCCTGGCTCTGTCTTGGCTATGGCCGTTTGATCCAGGATAGACGGGTAGCGTTTGACCACTCTGAATTTAGAAATGTCGCCATTATATTCGTGCAGGCGCTTGGTTGCCCAAGGCGACATCACCGTTTTCAGGTAACGGCTATTAATGCCGTATTCTTTATCCAGCAACTCTCCATCTTCGAGCGGATTAAACAGGCTGAGCGGGTGGTCGTTCACTGGCGAGTCTTTGATGGCATATATAGGGACCTGTTGCATCAGGTATTTGAGTTTTTCTGCAATCGATGACTTACCACCACCTACAGGACCCAACAAATAGAGCACTTGTTTGTACTCTTCGAGGCCTTGTGCTGCATGTTTCAGATAGGACACGATTTGCTCTATGGCGTCTTCCATGCCGTAAAACTCATGAAATGCCGGATAACGTGCGATCACCCGGTTCGAAAAAAGACGGCTGAGTCGTGCATCTGTGGAAGTATCGACCATTTCGGGTTCACCAATTGCCATTAGCAGGCGCTCCGGCGCGCTCGCATAGGCAGCTTTGTCTTCTTTACATATATCCAAATATTCCGCGATGGTGAACTCTTCTTCTTGGGACGCTTCGTACCTGGACTGGTAATGCTCAAATATACTCATAATGAACTCCAATAACCTGTTGATGATGCGGTCTCTTAATGCAAGGCTACTTAAAGCTTAGTCGGGATATTCAAAAATTGCCTAAAAATTCCAGTAATTTAATGTCTGTTGAACACAGTGCAATGGTGTAAGAATTAGATACCGAATGAGAGTTACGGCACTTTATTCTAATACTTGGGTAGAAATGGCTAAACTAGGCTACTAAAGCGGTGAACTTAGTGCCAAATAGGTGCTTTACAGGGGAGATTTTGGCGTTTGCAGATTGATAAAAATTGCCAAAAAAATGATGGTCACATATGTATGTTTTACTGTGGTGTTCGCAGTTCACCTTCTAGAAACACAGGAAAAGCTGAGTTGATATCAGGCATGTCAGCGGAAGGAAGTCAGCTAGGGTAAAAAGGCAACAAAAAAGGCGCTACAAAAGAGCGCCTTTTTGGATTATCTGATATTAAGCAAGGTTTTCGTTTGCAAAATCCCAGTTAACCAGTGCCCAGAAACCTTTCAGGTAATCTGGACGAACATTGCGGTAATCGATGTAGTAAGCGTGTTCCCACAGGTCTACAGTGATGATTGGCGTTACGCCTTCTTCAGTAAGCGGAGTCGCTGCGTTAGACGTGTTTACGATGTCTAAAGAGCCGTCTGCAAGCTGTACCAACCAAGTCCAGCTAGAACCGAAGTTGTTTACTGCTTTATCGTTGAACGCTTCCTGGAATGCAGCAAATGAGCCCCATTTTGCGTTGATCAGCTCTGCTACTTTGCCAGTAGGCTCGCCACCACCATTTGGTGCCAGGCTGTGCCAGTAGAAAGTGTGGTTCCAGATCTGGGCTGCGTTGTTGAATACGCCGCCTTCAGAGTTACATACGATTTCTTCTAAAGATTTGTTCTCAAGGTCTGTGCCCTGGATAAGGCCGTTCAGTTTTACAACGTATGTGTTGTGGTGTTTACCGTGGTGGAACTCAAGTGTTTCCTGAGAAATATGCGGCTCAAGCGCGTTGATAGCATAAGGAAGTGACGGTAGTTCAAAAGCCATGTTAATCTCCATTTCGTTGTTAAATTGCCAAAACAATAGAAGCAATCTCTATCTTAGCTTACATTTCTATACGATTTGACGGCATATAGTGATACTATAATTCCTGAGTATTTTACTCAAGTTTTGGCAAACAGCAATGGCAATAGCCAAGACTTGTAGAATGAATGGCTCAGATTGCATTCATTTTGTACCGCCAGGCTGATCTATTGACAACGGCTGCGTAGCAAAGTGAGTGATATGATGAGTTATGCTATCGTCATTTTGAGGTAAATAATGGAAACCATTGAAAAGATTAAACAGCAAATCGCAGAGAATCCGATCATCCTATACATGAAGGGATCGCCCAAGCTACCTAACTGCGGTTTTTCTTCGCAGGCATCTCAAGCGCTCATGGCGTGTGGCGAGCAGTTTGCTTACGTCGATATTTTGCTTAACCCGGACATTCGTGCTGAGCTGCCTCATTATGCTAACTGGCCGACTTTTCCGCAGTTGTGGGTTGAGGGTGAGCTGATCGGTGGATGTGACATTATCATCGAGATGTTCCAAAAGGGTGAGTTGCAGCCACTAATTGCTGAAACTGCCGCGAAATATAAAGAAGACGACGCTGAAAAAGCGGAGTAAACCTGATATCGCACATATTCGAGGCATGTGATCATTGCATCACATGCCTTTTTTTGTATCTATAGAATTTACCAGACAGCCTGCCTTTATAGCCTTCAGACGTTTTTTACCATTGATATCTCTCTATCGTTTCACGCCATATTTTTAGTTTTGCAACACCGAGTTTACGCGTACGTCAAGCGCGTGTGCGGCAGAAAATAAGGAATTGCCAAATTCATGAGGTGAATAATGAATATTTATTCATTGTTTTCCCGATCGTTACGTTTACGTAAGCTTCCTCTTTTTATGTTTTTTACTCGTGATATTTTGATTTGATACCGGTGTCATTTTGTGGTTTTCTACCTTTAATTGATATTCTTAGAAATGAGAAGACGTGTTCTAAGTACCTTTTTTATGAGAAATATTCATGTGTATGAATAACTATTCTTTATTGTATTGACTCGAATACTAATCAAGGCTAGCTTTGATTATCTGCCAGTAATTCGTCTGACATTACCTGCTGGCAGTTGTAGCAAGGGGAGGAGTCCATGTTATATGACTCGGCATTAGAAAAAGAAAACTGTGGCTTTGGCTTGATAGCACATACGCAAGGTCAAGCAAGTCACAAGCTGATCCGCACGGCAATTACTGGCCTGGACAGAATGCAGCACCGCGGGGGCATTGCTGCGGATGGAAAAACCGGAGATGGCTGTGGCTTATTGCTGCAAAAGCCAGACAGCTTTTTCAGGGCGGTGGCGGCCGAAAACGATTGGCATCTTGGTAAAAACTATGCAGTTGGTATGGTTTTTCTTAACCAGGACTCGGCACTTGCCACGCAAGCCCGTGACATCATCAACGAAGAATTAGAAAAAGAAACACTAAGCTTAGTGGGCTGGCGCAGTGTACCTACCGATCCGAGCATGCTTGGTCCTATAGCAACAGAGCAATTACCCCAGTTTGAACAGGTCTTTGTATCTGCACCGGAAGGATGGCGACCAAAAGATCTTGAACGTCGGTTGTACATTGCGCGCCGTCGTATCGAAAAACGTCTGAGCACAGACCCTGACTTTTACATTGCCAGTTTGTCGGGTCTGGTTACTATTTACAAAGGCCTGATGATGCCGGCCGATCTGCCAAATTTTTATCTGGATCTGGCGGATATCCGCATGACCAGTGCGATTTGCGTTTTTCACCAGCGCTTTTCTACCAATACGCAACCTCGCTGGCCATTAGCGCAGCCGTTTCGTTATCTGGCGCACAACGGCGAGATAAACACCATCACCGGCAACCGGCAGTGGGCTAAGGCACGGGCTTATAAGTTTGCCTCGCCTTTGCTGCCTGACTTACAAAGTGCAGCCCCGTTTGTAAATGAAAGTGGGTCGGATTCATCCAGCCTCGACAACATGCTGGAGTTATTTCTGGCAGGTGGCATGGATATCTTCCGGGCGATGCGTATGCTGGTGCCGCCTGCGTGGCAGAAAAACCGCGCTATGGATGATGAACTCAGAGCGTTTTACGATTTTAACTCTATGCATATGGAGCCCTGGGATGGTCCGGCGGGCATAGTAATGTCTGATGGCCGGTTTGCGGCTTGTAATCTAGATCGAAATGGCCTGCGCCCGGCACGTTACGTGATCACGCAGGATGGTTTTATTACCCTGGCTTCCGAGGTGGGGATCTGGGACTATGAGCCTGATGAAGTTATTGAAAAGGGACGTGTCGGACCTGGTGAATTGCTGGTGGTGGATACATTGCATGGCAAAATCTGGCAATCCGATGAGATTGACGAGGACTTAAAAGCTCGTCATCCATACAAAACCTGGCTGGAACAAAATGTTAAGCGCTTAACACCCTTCGAAGCGTTGGATGAAGCCGATGCCGGGCAGCGTGATTTTGACAGCGACACTTTGCTGACTTATCAAAAGTTATTTGCGTACAGCAACGAAGAAATTGAGCAAGTGATCCGGGTGATGGGCCAGAATGGCCAGGAGGCCACAGGTTCTATGGGTGATGACACTCCGTTTGCTGTGTTATCAGAGGGGGCCCGCTCACTCTACGATTACTTTAGACAAAAATTTGCTCAGGTAACCAACCCGCCCATCGACCCACTGCGTGAGAATCACGTGATGTCACTTGCCACCTGTATTGGTCGCGAGCAAAACGTGTTTAACGAAACGACCGGTCATGCTAAGCGCTTGCAGTTTGATTCGCCAGTCCTGACTTATTCCGATATTCAGCAGCTGTTAGCGGCAGACGATGACCACTACAGCGTATGTCGTATTTCATTGAACTACGATCCGAATACGGAAAGCCTCAAAGCGGCGATTGAGCGGATCTGTGACGAAGCACAGGAAAAAGCAGCGTCTGGTTGTGTCATGCTACTGTTAAGTGACCGATATATCAGCCAGGACACCATGCCAGTGCCAGCTGCAATGGCGGTTGGTGCCGTGCAGCAACGGCTGGTTAATACCAATTTACGCTGCGATTCTAATATCATAGTCGAAACCGGCAGTGCGCGGGATCCGCATCAGTTCGCCGTGCTACTTGGCTTTGGCGCTACCGCGATTTACCCCTATCTGGCCTATGAGACTCTGGTTGCGTTGTGCGACAGCAAAGTCATCGACAAAACTTATCGAGAGGTGACGCTGGCCTATCGCAATGCCATCAACAAAGGTCTTTACAAAATCATGTCTAAGATGGGGATCAGTACGATTGCCTCTTATCGTTGCTCTATGTTGTTTGAGGCCGTGGGTCTGTCAGACGAAATTGTTGAACTGTGTTTTAAAGGCGTTAGCAGCCGTATTCAGGGAGCTGGATTTGCTGAATTCGAGGCTGATGGTGCGCAGTTACATAAGCTGGCGTACAGCAAGCGTAAATTGCTGTCTCACGGCGGTTTACTGAAGTTTGTCCATGGCGGAGAGTATCATGCTTATAACCCGGATGTGGTGCAGTCCCTGCAAGTTGCGGTGCGCTCGGGCAAGTATGAGGACTACCAGAAATATGCCGCTCTGGTAAACAATCGTCCAGTTACCAATTTGCGAGATCTTTTGAAGCTCAACACACAAGGGCCCGCAATTGACCTGGACGAGGTGGAGCCTGCTACAGAGCTGTATAAACGCTTTGATTCAGCGGCAATGAGTATTGGTGCTTTATCGCCGGAAGCCCATGAAGCGCTGGCGATTGCCATGAACCGTCTCGGCGGCTGCTCCAATTCAGGTGAAGGCGGAGAAGACAAATTACGTTTTGGTACGGAGAAAAACTCGCGGATTAAACAGGTGGCGTCGGGTCGTTTTGGCGTAACCCCCCACTATCTGCAAAGTGCAGATGTGATCCAGATAAAAGTCGCACAGGGTGCTAAGCCCGGCGAGGGCGGTCAGTTGCCAGGTGAAAAGGTGACCCCTTATATCGCCAAACTCAGATACTCGGTGCCGGGCGTAACGCTCATTTCCCCCCCGCCGCACCATGACATCTACTCTATTGAAGACTTGGCACAGCTGATCTTCGACCTTAAGCAGGTTAATCCCAAGGCGATGATTTCCGTTAAGCTGGTCTCTGAACCGGGTGTTGGTACCATTGCCACGGGGGTGGCAAAGGCCTACGCAGACTTAATCACTATTGCAGGTTACGACGGAGGCACAGGCGCCAGTCCGCTCACATCCGTTAAATATGCGGGCAGCCCCTGGGAGCTTGGCCTGGCCGAAACTCAGCAGGCGCTGGTCGAAAATGGCTTGCGTCATCGTATTCGTTTGCAAACGGATGGGGGCCTGAAAACTGGCCTGGACATCATCAAAGCGGCTATTTTGGGTGCCGAAAGCTTTGGCTTTGGTACAGGCCCTATGGTTGCACTTGGCTGTAAATATCTGCGGATCTGTCATCTGAATAACTGCGCTACGGGTGTTGCTACGCAGGATGAAACTCTGCGACAGAAGCACTACCATGGCTTGCCGGAAATGGCGATGAACTACTTCCGTTTTATTGCCCAGGAAGCGCGCGAAATTATGGCGTCTATGGGTATCAGTAAACTGACGGATTTAATTGGCCGAACGGATTTACTTGAGGTACTAGATGGCACAACGGCAAGACAGCAAAAGCTTGATCTTCAACCTTTGCTGGCAAAACCGGCGAACCCGTCGGGCGAAACGCTCTATTGCAGTGCGCCGAACACGTCGCACTATCAGGGCCAACTCAATGAGAGCCTGCTTGAAAAAGCGAAACAGGCGATAGATGACACAACAGGTACTTCTTTGGTGAGTCGGATCAAAAATACCGACCGCTCTGTGGGTGCCATGTTGTCTGGCTATATTGCCTCTCGTCATGGTAACCAGGGCATGGCCGCAGATCCTGTGGTGATCGAACTGCACGGTACTGCCGGGCAGGCGTTCGGAGTGTGGAATGCAGGTGGCCTTGAAATGACACTGGTGGGTGATGCCAACGATTATGTCGGTAAAGGCATGGCGGGCGGAAAGCTAGTATTGCGCCCACCGGTAGGCTCGAGTTTTCAGACTCATCAGGCCACCATTGCGGGTAATACCTGTTTGTACGGTGCGACCGGCGGCAAGTTGTATGCCGCAGGACGCGCTGGTGAGCGCTTTGCAGTGCGCAACTCAGGCGTGCAGGCCACCGTTGAGGGGTTAGGTGATAACGGCTGTGAATACATGACAGGTGGTGTGGTTTGTGTGTTAGGTCAGGTAGGGGTTAACTTTGGCGCCGGTATGACAGGAGGTTTTGCCTACGTACTCGACGAAGCCGGTGACTTTGATAAACGGTATAACCCTGAGCTGGTTGAAGTACTGCCTCTGGATGGGCTCGATACCATGCAGGAGCATTTACGTGGTCTGATAGCTGAACACCTGGAGCATACTGCATCATGCCGGGCAGAGCAGATCCTGGCTAACTTTGAATTGTATGTGCCTATGTTCAGGCTGATAAAACCAAAATCAAGCGATGTTAAGAGCTTGCTGGGGCATCGCGCACGCAGCAGTGCTGAATTACGTGTACAGGCACAATAGGGGGAAGTATGAGCGAAAATGTCTATCAATTTATCGATGTTCAGCGCATCGACCCGAGAAAGAAGCCAATTACAACACGCAAAAGCTCTTTCGTCGAAATTTATGAGCCCTTTTCAAAGCAGCAGGTGAGCTCTCAGGCCGATCGCTGCCTGGATTGCGGCAACCCCTATTGCGAGTGGAAGTGTCCGGTGCACAATTATATTCCGCAGTGGCTAAAGCTGATCCGTACGGGCAGGATCCTGGAAGCTGCGGAGTTGTCGCACCGGACCAATAGCCTGCCCGAAGTGTGTGGCCGGGTTTGTCCGCAAGATCGGCTGTGTGAAGGGTCTTGTACGCTCAATGATGAATTTGGTGCCGTAACCATAGGCAATATTGAGAAATACATCACAGATACAGCGTTTGCCCAGGGCTGGAAGCCGGATATGTCTTATGTCACCTGGACTGATAAAAAGGTCGCGATTATTGGCGCGGGCCCTGCCGGGCTTGGTTGTGCGGATATTTTGGTGCGCAACGGTGTGAAGCCCGTGGTGTTTGATCGAAACCCCGAGATCGGTGGTTTGTTGACGTTTGGTATTCCATCATTCAAGTTAGAAAAGTCTGTGATGGAAAAGCGCCGAGAAATCTTCACGGAAATGGGGGTGGAATTCCGTCTTAATACGGAGATAGGCACAGATATTAGCATGGACGACTTGCTGTCTCAGTACGATGCGGTCTTTATCGGTGTGGGCACTTATCAGTATATGCGGGCTGGTCTGGAGAATGAGGATGCGGAGCACGTCTATGATGCCCTGCCGTTCCTGATCGGTAACACCAACCGGGTCATGGGTTACGACGAGAGTAAGCAGGCATATATCGATATGGCCGACAAGCGCGTTGTGGTACTCGGTGGCGGTGATACCGCAATGGACTGCGTGCGAACGTCCGTGCGTCAGGGGGCAAAATCGGTAACCTGTGCGTATCGTCGGGATGAAGCCAATATGCCGGGGTCGCGCCGGGAAGTTAAGAATGCCAAAGAAGAGGGCGTTAAATTTAGCTTTAACGTTCAGCCTAAGGGCATTGAACTTGACCAAAATGGTCAGGTTTCAGGCGTTCGTATGGTGCGGACTGAACTCGGTGAGCCTGATGAAAATGGTCGAAGGCGCGCGCAAGAAGTGGCCGGCTCTGAACACGTGATTGAAGCGGATGCCGTGATCATGGCGTTTGGCTTTAAACCGCATAACCTCGACTGGCTGGCAGCGTATGATGTCGCAATCAACGAGTGGGGTGGTATCGTAGCCCCAGAAAAAGGCGCATTTACACACCAAACCAGTAATGAAAAAATCTTTGCAGGTGGCGATGCCGTACGTGGCTCTGACTTAGTGGTGACTGCGATTTTTGAAGGTCGTAACGCCGCGGAAGGGATCATGGATTATCTTGGGGTATAAAGGTAAATTGGTCTCTTATAAAAAGTGCTAATTTATGCTTAGTGCCAGATCTTAAGCCAACTATCCTAAATGTGGCGTTTATTTAGTGTATAAACGCCATTTTATCATTCACCAAACTTTCCCTAAGAAAAAGTTTAAAGGCACAAGTATACCTGATACTTATGTCACCTCAGTAGAGATGCCCTCAGATACATTTTATTTTTTAATTTTAAACTTTTAAAAACAAAAAGCTAATGATGTAACATGCACTTCAGTTAATAGCAGGAATTTATTCTCTGAGAGGGAAGTATGGCAAATAGAAGTTATTTATTTTCAGCAAATCAAAAACCGAAACGAGCGGATTCACTTATATTACGTGGCCTCTCCGAATGGAACTATGACATTCCTTTAATATATAAAATTCTAGTATCCGGCGAGGGGATAGAAAGTGTTGATTCACTAATTTGGGACTTTGACACACCTTTTGCAATATCAATGGAATACCGGCACGCTTTGGATAACTTGTATCAGTTTAAGGAAATTATTGAAAAGCACTGCTCATCGGATGTGCTTAAGTACAGCATTGACTTTCTGTCAAAACAAGAGAATAGCGGTGAGTACTTTTTATTAGAGCCATATGAAATTTACTTGTTGGAAGAAAGTCCGTTGCGGTCTCAACATGAGGAACTAGTCCGATCTCTCAGGAATTTTGATATTGTAGAGAACGCAGAGAAATTTATTCGGGAAAACAATCACAAGAATACAAATTCATTAAGCTCTCTGTTCTCTAGCCGTAAAAAAGCTGTTAGGTTAATTGAGAACGGCTTGGTTAATTCTGGATTTCAAGAGTGGAGTGATATACTAGCTTATGCACCTTACCCCCCTCCAAAGAGCATCTCTAAACCAAGCTACTACGATAATGAAGTAGCTGTGTTTGAGCTCATGGACACTCAGTCATATGCCTGGATTAAAATAATAGAAATTAATCGAGTGACGAAGAAGGTATGGCTGAAAGAAAATTGTGGCCGCCGAGAGTTTGTTGCTGACCTCATAGATGAAAACACAAACGTAAATGGGAGGCTGAACTTTAGATTCAATATGTTCCCAAATAATAAGGAAGGCCTTACACATGTTTTTAGCCTAATGGTCGGTTTTGGAGATGACCAAATTTGGCGATTAAGTAGTTCAGCATTGGAAGAAGCAAACGGAAATATGGTTCTGCGTGGTACTTCAGATATCGTAGATTACAAATATGTAGAAATGTCATAACAGTACCAACGATGAGATAATTTTCATTATGATGGATATGAGAGTGTGGTGGCCAAGCTTCTTGATTTAGTAAGCATGGCCAACGGCATATAAAGCACTACGCGCCCTGCACCTCAAGTAGCTCCTTGGCACTGGCGCGTGTGGTGCTGCTGACTTTATCGCCGCCAAGCAAACGGGCGATTTCATCAATACGTTGTTCCTGAACTAGCGGGAGCATCGACGTAAAGGTTTCACCGTCTTCAACGCGTTTGGACACAAAGAACTGGTGATGGCCACTACAGGCAACCTGAGGCAGGTGGGTTACACAGATCACCTGAGTTGAGTTACCTAGCTGGCGCAGCTGTTTGCCCACCTGAGAGGCAGTTGGGCCTGATATACCCACATCTACTTCATCGAAGATCAGGGTCGGCGTAGTGACCCGGTTCGCAATAATCACCTGGATCGCCAGGCTGATCCGTGACAGCTCACCACCAGAGGCCACTTTGGCCAGGGCTTGCAGAGGCTGGCCGGGGTTGGTTGAAACCAGAAAATCAATTTGGTCCATGCCCAGCTCATTGGGGCGTCTGTCTTCATGCTGGTTAAGCTGGATGGCAAACTGGCCGTTCTCCATTGACAGTTCATGCATACTTTGACTGATCAGTTCATTTAAGGTCAGCGCTGCTTGCGCACGGCTTTCGCTGAGCTGAGCCGCGGAGATTTGATAGGCGTGCAGGGCCTCTGCTATTTCGTGCTGCAGATCTTCTATACGCTCGTTGTTAGAGCAAATGGATGCCAGCTCTTCATGCAATTGCTGGTGGTGCTGATGTAGTAATTCGGGGCTGATCTGGTGCTTACGCGACAACGCCATGGCCTGAGCCAGTCTGTCTTCGACGCTCTGCAGGCGCTCTGGATCTTGCTCAATATTTTCCCCGTAGGCACGCAGCTCACGACAGCCTTCTTCGAGTTGCACCGCGGCCTCACCTAATAGTTGGCTGATCGCTTGTAATTTAGGGTCGTAGTTACTCAATTCAATGAAGGTTTGTACGCTATGCTGAAGCTGGCCTAAAACGGTTTGATCATCTTGCTCAGACAAACACATTAACTCGCGCTGGCAGCTTTCGGCCAGCGTCTGGCTATGGCTCAGGCGCGTATGCTCAGTTTCAATCTGCTCATATTCGCCTTCTTCCAGGGCAAACTCATCCAGCTCCTGAACCTGATATTCGAGCAGTTGTTTTTTGGCTGCCTGAGCTTGCTGTTGCTTAATGAGCTCGGCATGTTCTTTCTGCAAGGTATGATAGTGCTGGTACTGAGCACGTACAGCGTGCAGCAGGTTATCGTGTCCGGCGTAAGCATCCAGCAATCTAAGCTGATGTTCAGGCTTGAGCAGTAACTGGTGGGCATGCTGGCCATGAATGGCTATCAGGCGCTGGCCTAACTCCTTAAGCTGGGCTGCGGTTACAGAGTTACCGTTGATAAAACTCTTACTGCGGCCATTTTGCATAACAACACGACGTAAAATACAGTTTTGCTCTTCATCATCGAGCATCAGGTCGCTGAGAAACTGCTGCGCGTAGGGGAGTTGCCTGATATCAAACTGAGCCGTGATCTCTGCTTTGGTTGCTCCCGGGCGGATGCTGGCAACATCTGCGCGCTCGCCCAGACACAGAGAAAGTGCATCGATTGCAATAGATTTACCCGCACCGGTTTCACCGGTGATCGCAGTCATACCTGAGCGCCAGTCAATGGTTAATTCGTTAACAATGGCAAAGTTTTTAATTTGCAGACTGATAAGCATGCTGTATATCCAAACAGTACAATTACTGTTAATTTATACAGCATTTCTTGGAAATGCAACTTGAAATTGCGTTTTGTTGTGCGCGGCCTGTTTAAAGTGCCGCGGCTTTTTGTTGCTGCACAGAAGGGTCGTTATTCTCTGCTTGAGCTGTGGCGTCTTCCTCGCTCTGCTCTGCTTCTTGCGTGTCGGTTTGTACGGGTGTGTCAGGCGTCTGGATCCGCGAGATCAGGGCAGGCAAAATTTCATTGTAAAACGCCTTATTATAGGCAATCCCGGCTGAAGGCAGCTCACTGACAAACATAAACAGCTGGTCGGCTAGTAGCTCCATATTGCCATTTTCACGACATTTATTCAGCTCATTACCAACCGTGGCAAGTAAGTGATCGGTAACACGTTCCAGTGCTTCCAGATTTTCATCATTATGCGCCTGGACAACAAAAAAGTTGCCGACAATGGCGTTAAATTGCGGTGCATGCTTGGGTCTGATCAGCTTGTAACTCACAAATTCACTTATTTTACTTTTAAAGTGACTGCTGATCTCTTTGAGGCGCTCATTGAACACCCGCTTTTCGGCTTCGCGTGCTTTTTTGCGGTTATTCTCAATCACCACATAGACCCCTAAAATGGTGATCAATAAGGTGATAGATACGAAAACAACGTAGCTCATGTTGGTTTACTTTTCCCTAAAATAGAAAACAAATTTCACTTATTCTGCTGAACTTGCGGCGCTTAGTAAAGCCTGCTGCCCCAATTTAATTTCTGTCTCAGAACATTGTAGTAGGAATAGCTCTCGGGGTGGATCAAACGGAGCTTTTTTTCTGCTTTTTTAATGACCACTTCATCTCCGGGAAGCAATGCAAGTACCACATGACTGTCACAACTGACTTGTAAGCTGGCGGTGTTCTCCGGGCTCAGTTTGAGTTTTACCTGTTTACTGGCATCAACCACGAGCGGTCTGCTAGACAGCGTATGTGGGAACATGGGAACCAAAGCCATGGCGTTGAGCTCCGGTGTTAAAATAGGACCGCCACCGGACAAAGAGTATGCAGTAGAGCCCGTAGGGGTAGTGACTATCAGGCCATCTGAGCGTTGCGAAAAGACAAATTGATCGTCAATAAAAGCTTCAAACTCGATCATGTGAGCAACTTTGTCGGCATGCAGTACGGCTTCATTGACCGCCAGATTGGCACTTTTTAATTCGGCATGACGAAAGACTTCGACTTCCAGTAAAAAGCGCTGCTCGGCAACAAATTTACCACTCAATACTTGTTCCAGTTCGGCTTCAAAGTCGTCCGGATCGAGATCGGTTAAAAATCCCAGATTTCCACGATTGACGCCAATTACGGCGACATCAAACCTGGCCAGCACCCGGGCTGCACCCAGCATATTGCCATCGCCGCCAACGACGACGGCCAGATCGCAGCGCTCGCCCAGCGCAACCACATCGAGTATGTGTGAGTCGGGCAGTTCTGCGATTTGTTTGCCAACTCGCTGCTCCACAAAAACTTCATAGCCAAGAGCTTGCAAAAAAGTGTACAGGCGTTGTAATGTCAGGGCAGCGCCATCATGGTTTGGTTTTCCAATCAGGCCGATGGTTTTAAATGGTGCGCTCATTCGGTGAGTTTCCTTGGCAAATTATCTGTCGCCAAGATTATCTTAAAATGAATTCGCTTGAAACTCGCAAATTTAACCTTATTTATGATGTTATGAAACTTAGTGCACGTGATAAACAAGTCTTCTCTGCTGTAATGAGTCTTTACTGTAATGGTGAAGGGCATCCTGTGGCATCGAGTAAGATAGCAAAATTAAAAGGTATGGCGGTGTGCTCTGCCACGGTCCGTAATGCCATGGCACGCCTGGAAAACCAGGGGTTACTTTTTTCGCCGCATACGTCGGCCGGGCGTGTCCCGTCCGATCAGGGGATCAAATACTGGTTACAAGAATATTTTGGGCTGGAAGAGATTGCCCCTTACTGGGAGCCTGAGCGTGAGCAGCTCACGGGCTTTGCCCATACCTTGAGCCAAAAGTATCAGGTGTGCTGTATTGTTGGTTTGCCGCAAGTAAGCGAGCAGACCATATTTCGGGTAGAGGTGTTAGACTTTGACCGTAAGCACTGGCTGGTATTGCTGATTGACCGCACGGGCCAGTCTAACAACATTCTTATCAATAAGCCTGAGTCTAATTCTGATCCGGTGCGCTATCAGTTCGCAGCCTGGATGAACACGGTGTTTAGTCAGCAAACGCTTAAAGAAGGGTTACACCGAATGCGAGCCATGGCGAAAAGCGCGATGGCCGATTGCCGTGGCTCCCTAATGCAGTGGAGCCGCGAGTTAAGCTTGCAGCTGGGCACCGATAACAGCATTGTGGTCGGAGAACGTTATTTGTATAACCGCCTCGAAGGGCACAATGAACTCAATCTGGGCGTGAGCTTTTTACATCAGGTAGAAGACAGACTGGCACTGAAGAACGGCCTGTCGGTATTATTGGGCAGTGAGCTGAGTTATCTGAATCTGGAACGATTTGTGGTGTTGAGCGTGCCTTATTTTACGGCGAGCGAATATCAAAGTCGTTTTTGTGTGATTTGTCCGGCGGATGCGCCGATTGAGGCAATAATCAGCGAATTTACACAAATCCCAAAAAAAGAAGCTTGAATAACGAATTTGAATCCCCATAATTACGGCAGTTGTAAAGAATCGGAGAGAATTTTTCATGTCTGAGCAGACAAAAGCCCAAGAGCAGGAACAAGAGTTAGTGCAAGAAGACGTACAGGAAAACGCGGCAGAGCAAGCTGAACAAGCGCAAGAGAGTGCACAAACTGAGCAAGCTGAGTTGAGCCCAGAAGAAGAGATTGCAGGTCTGTATGCAGAACTGGAAGCGGCTAAGCAAACAATTGAAGGTCAAAAAGACAGTGTGATCCGTGCTGCTGCTGACGCCGAGAACGTGCGTCGTCGTGCCGCACAGGACGTAGAAAAAGCACAGAAGTTCGCGCTGGAAAAGTTTTCAAATGAGTTATTACCTGTGGTTGATAACCTGGAGCGTGCAATTGAGTTTGCCGACAAAGAAAACGAAGCGACAAAATCCATTATTGAAGGCATTGAAATGACACTGAAGTCATTCAATGATGCACTGGCTAAGTTTGGTGTTGAAGCCGTCAGCCCTCAGGGTGAGGCATTCAATCCTGAGTTGCACCAGGCGATGTCGATGCAGCCTAGCAACGATGTATCTCCAAACACTGTACTGGCCGTTATGCAAAAAGGGTATACCCTGAATGGCCGTTTACTGCGCCCTGCGATGGTGATGGTTTCTAAGGCAGCAGACTAGTCCAGAATAATAACATGTTGATTTAAAAGCCCGCACCAGCGGGCTTTTTTATTGGTGATTTGCATAGACTCAGGTCTCCTTTTAAAATAGTAGATAACTTAGTTTCAGCAGGTACAGGGTGATGAATAAAAAAATAGTGGCAGCGGTTGCCATTGCCGTGACGCTTATGGGATGTAAAACGTCCCCGACCGGGCGCACGCAGATAGCGCTTTACTCAGAGCAACAAATGGATGAAATGGGCGTAGCCAGTTTTGCGCAAATGAAACAGGAACAGACGATTGAAAAAAGCGCAAAAACCAATCGTTATGTACAGTGTATTGCTGATGCACTGATAGCTCAGCTACCGGCGCAGTATGCGCAGCAGCAATGGGAAGTGGTGGTCTTCAAGGAGCCCAGTGCCAATGCGTTTGCTTTGCCCGGAGGCAAGATTGGCGTACACACCGGACTTTTGAATGTTGCCAAAGACCAGCACCAACTGGCAGCCGTAATGGGCCACGAAGTGGGTCATGTTATCGCTCAGCATGCTAATGAGCGTGTCTCACAAAACAGCTTATTGCAAATTGGCTTGCAGGCAGGCAACGTGGCGCTGGAAATGGGCAATGTGCAATACCGTAATGCCATAATGCAGGGGCTGGGCTTGGGCGCACAATATGGCATTACATTGCCTTTTAGCCGCAGCCATGAGAGTGAGGCGGATGTCATTGGCCTGGAGCTGATGGCCAAAGCCGGGTTTAAGCCGCAGGGGGCTGTTGAGCTTTGGCAGAATATGAACAAGGCAGGAGGAGAGCGCCCGGCGGAGTTTTTATCAACGCACCCTTCACCCGAAAACCGCATTGCCTTATTACAAAGCAAGATGGCACAAGCCAATTCACAGGCTGCGGATGCCAAGCGTCAGGGTCGTAACCCCGCTTGTAAATAAGCCACTATTGCTGGGCGCTGCTGTGATAAAAGTTTGCGCCCAGTCTGTCGAGCACAATAAATAGTCTGAGATCCAGCTCCAGTTGGTGGTAATCCGGTTCCATATGACAGCAAAGCTGATAAAACGCTTTGTTATGATCCAGCTCTTTGAAGTGAGCCAGCTCGTGTACAACCAGTGCCCTTAATACCGCCTCCGGGGCATATTTCAGCTGCTGGGACAGGGCAATTTCATAACGGGTTTTGACTTTTCCGCCATGCTGTTTACGTGTCTGGCTGTGATGTCCCAGCGTACCTGTCATCAGATCCCGGCCTTTTGCGTAGCTGACTTTATGCAAACGAGGCACGTTCTTCAGGTATTTATTCTTATAATCATGACAATAATCATAGAGCGCCTGGGTGCTCTGACACTGATGGCCGTGTGGGTATTTTGCCCTGAAATACGTGGCAAGCTTGTCGCCTTCCAAAAGGGGTTTGATTTGTGCTTGTAAGCTTGACGGATAGTGCGCAAAGTACTGCAAATAATTCATATCGATGGTAGTAATCCGGGGACGAACATTCTAAGCTAATGGCTCAAGATCATAGCAGGAAAAGAGATAAATGTATCAGGCGAGTTGTTTATGTGGGGCCGTTAAACTGGAACTTCGTGGTGCCATTACGAGTATCATTCATTGCCACTGTTCCTTATGTCGCAAGTCGTCTGGCACCGCTTATGCCACCAACGGATTTGTCAGTCGTGATGAATTAACAGTGATTGCCGGGGAGGAGCATATCCGTCACTACGCGTTTAAACCTGGCAGGCTGCGTCACTTCTGTGGGATTTGTGCGTCTCCTTTATACAGCTCTAATCAGGATAACCCTGAAAAACTCAGGCTTCGACTCGGAATTCTCGACTCTGATATAGCGGAGCGGCCAATGTCACACAACTATGTAACGTCTAAAGCGAATTGGGAAGATCTGGATGCCGACTTACCTCGCTATGAAAGTAAAGAGCCGGGTCGGAAATAATAAGCAGGGCCGTTTCAGGCCCTGCGGCTAAGTGCTTAGTTATCTGTCATCGCACAGCAGTCAGATGCGCGTGAGTTACCACCGCTTTTCTGCAGCTCTGCTCTGCCTGCACCACCGACAGCTCGGGTTGCTTTGGCTGGTAGTGCAGACTGGTCGTCAGAAAGTTGTTTTACAGGTTTTTTATTGAGTTTTAAACGCATGGTATTTTCCTTATTGTTGTTTTATTCACCTTTTAAAGTCCTGTAAAACTTGATATTTGTCAAGTGCTTAAATTAACGCTTGTTGCTGTGGTTGGCGCTCTGCCGGAAATGGCTCGAGTACTTGATGGGCAGCGCCCAGATCCTGAATAAACTGCCTGGCCAGCAGAGGAGCATCATAATTGTCGGCGGTGTGAAAGAACACATACGGTGTACGCCCCTCATTTAGCCAGTCACGAATTTTGTTGAGCCAGGGGGCATAAAAGGTGCGGTTTGCAGCCAAATCTGAACACCCGACAAAACGCAGCATGGGCGCCTGAGCCGTTGCAATCACATTGACGGGCACGCGCGGTTTCTTTTGCTGGGCATCAATAATGGCCGGGGTACTGGGCGCTTCACTAAACAAAGGCCGAGTATCCATAATAATGCGATTTACACCGGTCTGCATCAGCAGCTGGTTAAAACGCTTTTCAGCGTCGCCTTTGGCAAAAAACGCTCTGTGCCTGACTTCGATGCCCAGGGTCAACTCCTCAGGTAATTGTGCGATAAAATCGGCTATCCGGCCAAGATATTGCGGGCTACAGCTGGCAGGCAGTTGCAGCAGCACCATCCCAAGTTGTGAAAATAATGGCGAAAACAGCTCGAGCCATTGCCTGAGTTCTTGCTGACAATGAGTCAACGCCAGCTCATGAGAGATCTGTTTGGGTATTTTAAAGGTAAAGCGAAAGTCTTCTGGCACCGCATTTGACCAGGTGGCGATGGTGTCTGGCTTTGGGCTGGCATAGAAGCTGGTATTGCCCTCAACACTGTTAAAGATCTGCGCATATTCGCTTAACATATCCGCGGCTTTGCAGTCGCTGCTGAAAAACCGACCTTTCCAGTGTGCAGAGCTCCACTGAGGACACCCCAAATACAGCATGAAATTTGCTCCCTGATTGACTTAAAGAAGAGTCTAACAAAGTCCAGATGGAGAAAAAATCGTAACAGCGAAAGAATCCCGGTTTTGTGGGATGACAAAGCGTGGCAATTTTATATAATTGGCGATTAAATTTATCATTCATTATGCCCTTTAGAGTTAGTAGGCAAATAGGATTATTATGCGCTCAATATACTGCGGAAAATTAAACAAGGACCATGTAGGTCAGGAAGTGGAGCTATGTGGTTGGATCAACAAACGTCGTGATCTGGGTGGTTTGATCTTCATTGATCTGCGAGATCGCGAAGGTTTGGTCCAGGTCGTGTTTGATCCTGAAGTAGAAGGCCTGATGGATGTTGCAAACACTTTACGTCAAGAGTTTTGCGTTCAGGTTACAGGTACTGTTCGTGCGCGCCCTGAGAGCCAAATCAATCAGGACATGGCCACTGGTGAAGTTGAGATCCTGGGCACTGGCCTGACTATCATCAACCGTGCAGAACCTTTGCCTCTGGACTTTAACCAGGAAAACTCAGAAGAGCGTCGCCTGACTTACCGTTATCTTGACCTGCGTCGTCTGGAAATGAGTGACCGCATTAAATTGCGCGCAAAAGCATCGAGCTTTGTACGTCGCTTCTTAGACAGCAATGATTTCCTGGACATCGAAACGCCGGTACTGACAAAAGCAACACCAGAAGGTGCACGCGACTATCTGGTACCAAGCCGAGTGCATAAAGGCAGTTTCTACGCGTTGCCACAGTCGCCTCAGCTGTTTAAACAGTTGCTGATGATGTCTGGTTTTGACCGTTACTACCAGATTGTTAAATGTTTCCGCGATGAAGACTTACGTGCTGATCGCCAGCCTGAATTCACTCAAATCGATTTAGAAACCTCATTCATGACATCCGCACAGGTGCGTGATATCACTGAGCGTTTGATCTGTGAAATGTGGCAAGAGCTGCTTGACGTTGATCTGGGCCAGTTCCCGGTCATGAGCTACGAAGAAGCCATGCGTCGTTACGGTTCAGACAAGCCGGACTTACGTAACCCGCTAGAACTGATCGACGTTGCCGACTTGGTTAAGGACGTCGAATTCAAAGTACTGGCAGGTCCTGCAAACGATGAAAAAGGCCGCGTGGCGGTGTTGACTGTACCGGGTGGCGCATCACTTTCTCGTAAGCAAATTGATGAGTACACCAAGTTTGTTGGCATCTATGGTGCAAAAGGTCTGGCCTGGATGAAGGTCAACGACCTGGACGCTGGCCTTGAAGGTATTCAGTCGCCAATTGCTAAGTTCCTGAACGAAGAAGTGATCAAAGGCATTCTTGAACGCACTAACGCACAGACCGGCGACATCATTTTGTTCGGTGCTGACAAGCGCAACGTGGTTAACGAAGCAATGGGTGCACTGCGTCTGAAAGTAGGTCTGGACCTTGAGCTGACCAACCTTGGTCAGTGGGCACCACTGTGGGTTGTTGACTTCCCAATGTTTGAGGAAGACGACGAAGGTAACCTGCATGCAGTTCACCACCCATTCACGGCACCTAAAGACATTTCAGCGGCAGAGCTGGAAGCTAACCCGGCAGGCGCTATTTCAGATGCGTACGACATGGTACTGAATGGCTATGAAGTCGGTGGTGGCTCGGTGCGGATCCACAACAACGATATGCAGCAGGCGGCTTTCCGTATTCTGGGTATTGATGAGCAAGAGCAACAAGATAAGTTCGGCTTCCTGCTGGACGCACTGAAGTACGGTACGCCACCACACGCAGGTCTGGCATTTGGCCTTGACCGCCTGGTGATGTTGCTGTGTGGCACAGACAACATCCGTGATGTGATTGCGTTCCCGAAAACGACTCAGGCATCGTGTCTGATGACCAATGCGCCGAGCGTTGCTAACCCGGATGCATTGAAGGAGCTTGCAGTCACCGTCACTGCACAGCAAAAAGACGCTGAATAACGACAGCTAAAGGAATAAATAAAGCGGCGATTATGCCGCTTTTTTTATTCTGAAAACTCAAGGTAACTGGAAATTCATACAGTATTTTGGCATGATAGCGAAAAAACAACGAGAGTATGCGCCTTGGCAGTAATTTTAGGCATAGATCCAGGCTCCAGGCTGACCGGATATGGTGTAGTTCAGCGCCAGGGTAGCCAGTTTCAGTATCTGGGCAGTGGCTGTATCCGACTGGGTGATAAGCCATTTCCACAACGACTGCAGATGATTTATCAGGGCGTTAGCCAGATCATCGAGCAGTTTAACCCGCAGGGATTTGCCATTGAGCAAGTCTTTATGGCACATAATCCAGATTCCGCTTTAAAACTAGGTCAGGCACGGGGGGCTGCCATCGTCGCTGCCACCATGAAAGAGATTGAGGTATTTGAATATTCGGCCCGGCAGGTTAAACAAGCCGTGGTTGGTACCGGCGGGGCGAATAAGTCGCAGGTTCAGGAAATGGTCAAACGGCTATTAAAGCTTCCAGGCACCCCCCAGGCCGATGCCGCTGATGCGCTGGCCATCGCCATCTGTCATGCACATTCAGAGCAAAACCTGATCAAGCTGGCTGGCAATGCGAAAAAAACCGTACGAGGAAGATTGAGGTAATTATGATAGGCAGACTCAAAGGTCTTTTAGTAGAAAAACAGCCACCTGAGATCCTGTTAGAGGTGAGTGGCGTCGGCTATGAAGTGCAAATGCCGATGACGTGTTTTTATGAATTGCCGCAAACGGGTAATGAAGCAACCATCTATACTCATTTTGTGGTGCGTGAGGATGCGCAATTATTGTTTGGCTTTAACCACAAAACTGAGCGGGCGTTGTTTCGTGAGTTGATCAAGGCCAATGGTGTTGGCCCGAAGCTGGCTCTGGCAATTTTGTCGGGTATGTCGGCGGAACAGTTTGTTCATTGTGTCAATCAGGGCGATGCGTCTACTTTGGTGAAAATTCCCGGGGTAGGCAAGAAAACCGCTGAGCGTTTGGTGCTTGAGATGAAAGACAAACTGAAAAACTTTGGCCATGATCTGCTGACCCCGTTCAGCGATAGTGCCGTGTTAGCGCCTCAGGAAGACCCCACGGTGGCGAATACGCCCGAAGATGATGCGCTGGCAGCACTACTTGCGCTAGGCTATAAACCCGCACAAGCACAAAAAGCCTTGAAAGCGGTGAGCAAACCAGGCATGGATACTGAGGGGCTGATCAAAGAAGCCCTGAGATCTATGATGTAAGAAAGGCTGATTAAGTAATTATGATTGAAGCAGACAGACTCATTGAGCCGGAAGTGCAGGGCAGTGAAGAGGCCGTAGACAGAGCAATACGGCCTAAATTACTGTCGGACTATACCGGCCAGCAGCATGTAAAGCAGCAGATGGAAATCTTCATCGAAGCGGCGCGCAGCCGTGAAGAAGCACTGGACCACCTGCTGATATTCGGCCCGCCGGGGTTAGGTAAAACAACACTGGCCAACATTGTTGCCAATGAGCTGGGTGTGAATATCAAAACCACCTCAGGCCCGGTGCTTGAAAAAGCAGGCGACCTGGCCGCTATGCTGACCAACCTGGAGCAGGGCGATGTGTTGTTTATTGATGAAATACATCGCCTGAGTCCCCAGGTTGAAGAGATCCTCTACCCTGCGATGGAAGATTACCAGCTCGATATTATGATAGGTGAAGGACCGGCGGCTCGTTCAATAAAGCTGGACTTGCCACCTTTTACGCTGGTGGGGGCCACAACCCGAGCAGGATCACTGACCTCACCGCTGAGAGATCGTTTCGGCATTGTACAACGTCTGGAATTTTATTCTGTGGTTGAGCTGGCATCGATTGTGTCGCGCTCTGCGCATTTTTTGAATCTCGAGATCAGTGACGCTGGGGCGGTTGAAGTGGCCAAACGAGCGCGTGGTACACCGCGTATCGCTAACCGTTTGCTCAGACGTGTCCGGGACTTCGCTCAGGTAAAAGGAGATGGCAGTGTCGATGAAGTGATTGCCAGTCAGGCGCTGGATATGGTCGACGTTGACAAATGTGGGTTTGATTACATGGATCGTAAGTACTTACTTGCAATTATTGAGAAGTTTACTGGGGGACCAGTGGGCCTGGATAACCTGGCTGCCGCGATTGGTGAAGAGCGCGAGACCATAGAAGATGTGATAGAACCTTATCTGATCCAGCAGGGCTTTATCCAGCGTACTCCCAGAGGGCGAATTGTCTCAGACCGGGCCTATCTGCATTTCGACCTAACGAAACCAAACAACTGATTGACCAGACTTTTCTAAATCCTACCTGGCTGCCAAGAAGCACATCATGTGTTTCTTGGGTCTTTCCTCCTGCTATACCACTTTCACTGAATACCTGTTCAATTTGACGGAGCAAATATGGCGCTAACTGTGTTAAAAATTCCTCATTTAGAACAACTAAATAGCAAAATTTTTGCCTAGTTATCGAACATATTTTCTCGCCTCAAAATAGAACACTTAATTAAGCAAATTGGTATCACACCCATTTCATTGCTCTATGTTAGGCGATGTCTGATTAAATTGTGCGAACGAGACGAGAAATTGCGGGCAAAAAAAAGCCCGCACAGTGTGCGGGCGAAAACAACAAGTTGAAGGAAGTAATCCAGGGAACTGATGAGTCCGTTAAGGTTTTATCCAAAAGTTTCTCATCATGACTGCAGAATAAATCAGAATTCTGCTGCCTTAGTAACTGTGCATTTGCATTGAGAGATGCTGCTCGCTCAGTACGGGGAGTATAATAAGCCCACTGACGCATTTTATCAAACTAGAAAAATTACAGTTTTGCTATAGAAAAAACTAATGCGATGGGTTTTCTAAGTCAGGTATTGTACAAATCGTGAACTTAAGATTTTCTGCAAGTGCATGTAAAATAACGGATTGTCTTTATTATACTCAATTTGTGAATATTAGATTATTTGTTGTTAATTGGTATTACCAATCGTATTTTGAGGGTTTATTCTCAGATAGTGAATAAAACAACACTTTTATGCAGCTTGCATAAATAAATAAACACAGAGGGGAGTCGGCAGCTCCGACCACTTAAATTTTCTTTCACAATCACACGCTGGGCGTTGTAATTCAGGGCAGTTTAACTTTGGCACTGGTATTTTTTGCCGTTGGTGACGTCCAGTACCAGTGGTGTTTGGTGTGAAGTGCAACCGGGTTGACGTCTGTCTATCCGGGCAAGAATACGAGTCAAGGTAACGAATGTGCGAATTATCGGCATTTAAGTGAATTTTACGGCATTGAGATTGTAAGCCCTTATTAGTGTGGTTAAACTACTTGCAATTTTTGCTGGCTTACAGTCAATACGGTGAAGGCTGCCTTGGCCGAGAACACAATTATTTTCTAGGAGTATAACAACGTGGAATCGGGACTTAATTTCATAGATCTCATTTTAGAAGCCAGTATCCTCGTGCAACTTGTGATGTTGACACTGGTCGGTATGTCAGTTGCATCATGGGCCATTATTTTTCAGCGCCGCAGTATCCTGGCGCAGTCTTTGGCTGATGCGAAGAAGTTTGAACAAAAGTTCTGGTCAGGCATGGACCTGGGCAAGTTATATAATGAAATTACAGCAAGAGCAGGCAGCTCGAGCGGCCTTGAAGCTTTGTTTGTATCCGGGTTTAAAGAGTTCGCCCGCCATAAAAAGCAAAACACCGGATCGGCCAGCATGATCATTGAAGGCACGCATCGTTCTATGCGTGTCGCGTTGTCCCGTGAAGTTGAGAAAGTAGAGTCCGGACTGTCGTTCCTGGCAACTGTGGGGTCTATCAGCCCGTACATTGGTCTGTTTGGTACCGTCTGGGGGATAATGAATGCCTTTATCGCCTTGGGTGAAGTTAAGCAGGCAACACTACAGATGGTTGCGCCTGGTATCGCAGAAGCCCTGATCGCAACTGCTATGGGTTTGTTTGCGGCTATTCCGGCGGTCATGGCCTATAACCGTTTTGCAAAGAATGTAGAAAAGCTGGAGTCAAACTACATCAACTTTATGGAAGAGTTTGCCAATATTTTGCATCGTCAGGCTGCCAGCTTAACTGAGGCTAAGCAAAATGTATCAGCTTAAGAGACGACGCCCGGTCGCAGAGATCAATGTGGTGCCATACATTGATGTTATGCTGGTGCTGCTGATTATCTTTATGGCAACGGCGCCACTGATCACGCATGGTGTGAAAGTGGATTTACCACAGATGGAAGAGTCTGATCTGGTCGATACCAAAGACGCCCCACCCATTATCGCCAGTATAGATGCTGAAGGTCGCTATTATGTTTCTGTAGGAACCGATCCGGAAGCGCCCATGGATGCGGTAGAAGTAGCCGCTGTGATCAAGCTTAAATTGCAACAAAACCCGGACACCCCGGTGATGATCAAAGGCTCAGGTCATGTGTCTTATCAGGAAGTCCTGCTGCTTATGGACTTTTTGAAAAATGCCGGTGTGCCGTCTGTTGGGTTAATGACAAAATCGTTTGAGGACAGTTAATGGATGCTTTAACCAGCGGAATATTTAAGTCGTTTTTACTGCATTTCGCGATAGCCGGGTTACTCTTTGCAACGGCTAATTTTCAGTTTTCCAGCCCCAGTGTGATGGAAGTTCAGCTCAACCCGGCCGTTAATGAGATTGAAGAAGCCAAAGCGGTTTCAGCCATTTCAGTAAACGAGCAAGCAGTAGAGCAGAAAATTGCTCAGTTACGTGAAAAAGAAGCGCAACAAAAGCGTGCTGAAGAGCAAAGGATCCGTGATTTAGAGCGTCGTGCGGCGCAGGCCCGAAAAGACCGTGAAGCCGAAGCCAGACGGATCAAGAAGCTGGAACAACAGCGCCTTGCCAAGCTGGAAGAAAAACGCAAGGCCGAAGCGCAGGCCAAACGTGCTCAGGAAATTCAAAACAAAGAGCGCCAGCAGGCTGAAAAAGCGCGTCAGGAAGCATTGGCCGCTGAGCAGGCTGCCAAAGCCGCTGCTGAGAAGCGTAAAACGGAAGAAGACAGGCTGAGACAGGCGGAAGCAAAACGTAAGCAACAAGAAGAAGAGGCAAAACGTAAGGCGCAGGCAGCTGAAGAAGCACGTCAAAAAGCCCTGCAAGAGCAACTCCTTCAGGAACAACTGGCGCAGGAGCAAGCCGCACGAGCCAAAGTTCGCCAGCAGCAGGTCCTGACTGAAGTGGACAAATATAAGGCGCTGATCATGCAGCGGATCCAGTCTAACCTGTTAATCGATGAAAAGATGAAAGGTAAGCAGTGTCGGCTGAATATTCGTCTTGGCTTTAATGGCCTGGTGACACAAGCGGAGTCGCTTGGTGGTGATAAGCTGGTATGTGAAGCCGCTTTACGTGCAGTAAGAATGGCAGATACCTTACCGGTTTCTGAAAATAAAGATGTTTTCGAACAGCTTAAGAATATTAACCTGACGATTAAACCAACTCTATAAAGGAAGACCATGTACAACCATTTAAGAAATTTACTCTTGGTTCTGGCTTTCGCTGCGCAAGGGGTCGCCTACGCAGCACTGGAGATCGTAATTACAGAAGGGGTCGACAGTGCCCGACCAATTGCGATTGCTCCGTTTAAATACATAGGTAATGGCGAGGCACCTGCCGAGCTGAGTTCAGTGATTGCCGCTGACTTGATCCGCAGCGGTAAGTTTAAACCGGTGGCTGAGGAACAAATGCCTCAGCTGCCAACGACTGATGAAGAAGTAGATTACGATGCCTGGGTTGAGCTGGGTGTAGAAGCGGTCGTTGTTGGAACCATTACTCAGCAACCAGCAAATCGCTATCTGGTAAAATATGAGCTGATCGATGTGATCCGCGCTCAAATTACTGGTGGTGAAACTCGTATGATGACCAATGGCAAATTGATGAAAAGCCAGGATCATGTTCTTGAGGCGCGCCAAAGTGTGATTGATGCGCAGAGCTTTCGCTATTATGCGCATCAGATCAGTGACGTTGTCTATGAAGCCCTGACGGGTGAAAAAGGCGCATTTCGTACTAAGATTGCGTATGTGATCGTGCGTGAAGAGCAGGATAAACCTTATCAGCTGGTTGTTGCAGACTATGACGGCTACAATGAACAGGTGCTGCTGCGCTCTAAAGAGCCGTTGATGTCACCGGCCTGGTCACCGGATGGTAACAAGTTAGCGTATGTCACGTTTGAGAATCGTCAGTCACAAATTTATATTCAGGATATCTATACAGGTAAGCGTGAGATCTTAACCAGTTATCCCGGGATCAATGGTGCACCGCAATTTTCTCCGGACGGCACACAAATGCTGATCGTGTTGTCAAAAGATAAAGGCGGCGCAACAGAAGTCTATTTGATTGACCTTGAAACGCGTAAAGAAAGACGTCTGACTAAGCACCGTAGTATAGATACTGAGCCAACTTGGCACCCAAATGGCAAAGAAATAGTCTATACATCTGAAAGGGGTGGTAATGCCCAGATATATAAGTTAAATTTAGATACAGGAAGATCACGGCGTGTAACTTTTGACGGCGACATGAACCTAGCCGGGTCAATCACGCCAGATGGTAAACAACTGGTAATGGTAAATCGTACGTTAGGCCGTTACCATATTGCTAAGAAAGAATTGGATTCTGGGCTGTTTCAGGTATTAACGCGCACCAGACTCGATGAATCACCGAGTATTGCGCCGAACGGCTCTATGATTATTTATAGTACCTTGCATAATAATAAGCAGGTACTGGCGTTGGTGTCGATGGATGGCCGTTTCAAGGCTCGCCTGCCGGTATTAGACGGACAGGTTAAGGCACCAGCTTGGTCGCCATTTTTACAGTAATTTTGCTGGTAAGACTTATAAAAGATATAGGAATATACTCGATGCAACTTAACAAAACTCTCAAGGCCCTTTTGGTCGCGTTGCCTGTGATGACGCTGGCTGCATGTAGCTCTTCATCGGGCACTGATGCAGGCGCTGGCAGCGAAACAAACGCAGCTACTGCAAACAACGGCAGCAACGTTGATGTGAACACTGCAACACGTCAGAAATCAGCAGAAGAGCTACTGAAAGAAAAGTATGAAGCGTTGCGTCAAGAGCAGATCGTATACTTCGACTTTGACCGGTCTACTGTACGCAGCGAATTTGTAGAGCTGCTACAAGCACACGCTGATTTCCTGGTTAAAAACCCAAGCGTAAAAGTACTGATTGAAGGTCATGCCGATGAGCGTGGTACGCCTGAGTATAACATCGCACTGGGCGAAAGCCGTGGTAAAGCCGTTGCTAAGTACTTACAGAGCCTGGGTGTATCTGACAGCCAAATTTCTGTTGTGAGCTACGGTGAAGAGAAGCCGATGGACAAAGCGCGCAACGAAGAAGCTTTTGCTAAGAACCGCCGCGCGGTACTGGTATACTAATTGTAAAGAGATGCTATGAAGCCGAATACTATTTTGGCAGCCATCATCTTAGTCAGCGGGAGCTCCCAATTGTGGGCAGCTCCCGCTGCTGTATCTGATGCTGCTGGTTCTATCCAAACTATTGAACAACGTTTGTCTGTGCTTGAGAACCTGATGCGCAACCGCAATCTGATCCAGGCTGAGCTGCAAACGCAACTTGATCAACTTCAGGATGAAGTAAGCCAGATCCGGGGTGTAACGGAAGAGCAAAGTTATAAGCTCGAAAAAGTGTTGCAGCGCCAGCGTGAGCTTTATCAGGAAATAGAGACGCGTGTTACCCAAGTCTATGAACAAAGCAAGCAGTTACAACCTGCTGTAACACCTGACAGCGCGACTACGCAGGCTATAAGCACAGACTTGTCGGAAAATGAAGCGTATGACAGAGCCGTTGCGCTGATCATGAAAGACAAGCGCTACGATGCCGCTATTCCTGAATTTGAAGGCTTCTTAAAGCAGTTCCCAAATTCTGTTTATATTCCGAATGCACATTATTGGCTGGGCCAGCTTCAGTCTATTAAGAATCAGGATGCTCAGGCCATGGTGCACTTCCGCACAGTGGTTGATCAGTTTGCTGATTCAAATAAGCGACCTGATGCGATGTTAAAGCTGGGCACCTTGCTTCAGAAAACCGGACAATCTGCACAAGCGAAGACCTTGTTTGAAAATCTAATCAAAGAATATCCCAGCACAACGGCTGCAAAACTGGCAACGGAGCGGCTGAGTAAAATCTAAATGGCGGATATTTTCTCAGAGTGATTTAAAATTAGGCGCTTAGACGCGAAATTTGAAAAAAACAGGCGATTTCGGTTGCACAAGATTTTTAAATAAGTATTATAAGCGCCCGCAGCAGCCGATAGTGTTACACACTTCTTGCAGCGAAACAATTTAGTGGGTCATTAGCTCAGTTGGTAGAGCAGTGGACTTTTAATCCATTGGTCGATGGTTCGAGTCCATCATGACCCACCATTCAAATTTGTTATATTTACTCTAAGTAAAGCCAGAGCGGGTCATTAGCTCAGTTGGTAGAGCAGTGGACTTTTAATCCATTGGTCGATGGTTCGAGTCCATCATGACCCACCATTCAAATTTGGTGTAATACTTAAGTAACTTTCGAGCGGGTCATTAGCTCAGTTGGTAGAGCAGTGGACTTTTAATCCATTGGTCGATGGTTCGAGTCCATCATGACCCACCATTAAAATTTGGTGTAATACTTAAGTAACTTTCGAGCGGGTCATTAGCTCAGTTGGTAGAGCAGTGGACTTTTAATCCATTGGTCGATGGTTCGAGTCCATCATGACCCACCATTTCAAATTTGGTGCAATACTTAAGTAACTTTCGAGCGGGTCATTAGCTCAGTTGGGTGAGAAAAACGAAGCACCGCTTCGCAGTTTTCGAACGCGAGTCAGGACGACAACGGTAACCGATAGCCGGGCCCAAGCGTCAGGACGACTTAATGGCATTTTAACACCGAGCGGGTCATTAGCTCAGTTGGTAGAGCAGTGGACTTTTAATCCATTGGTCGATGGTTCGAGTCCATCATGACCCACCATTCTTGCTGAATTCCTTTCCTTTCATATTCTCTTAAATATTCCTTCAAAATACCGTCTTCAACTAGGATTATTGCCCCGATTTTCGTATAATTCGCGGATATTCCGTCATGTGGACTAGTGGTCGAGAGAATGAGTCTAGCAGAACAAATTATGCCGGAGGATTATATTTTTCCTCCAAAGCCTGCGCCGTTAACTAAGCAGGAACAAGCCGAATATAAAACCAGAATTAAAGCGTTGTTAAAAGAAAAGAACGCGGTTCTGGTTGCCCATTATTACACAGATCCGGAGATCCAAGCTCTGGCTGAGGAAACCGGTGGCTGTGTTGCAGATTCACTGGAAATGGCGCGTTTTGGTGCCAAGCAAAAAGATGCCGATATGATCATCGTTGCCGGTGTACGCTTTATGGGTGAAACCGCCAAGATCTTAACACCAGAAAAAACCGTTGTTATGCCGACTCTGGCAGCAACCTGTTCACTGGATGTGGGTTGTCCTATCGACGCGTTTTCTGCGTTTTGTGATCAACATCCGGATAGAAAAGTTGTTGTATACGCGAATACTTCAACCGCAGTGAAAGCGCGAGCTGACTGGATTGTGACTTCGTCTTGCGCACTTGAAATTGTTGAGCACCTGGACTCAGAAGGTGAGAAGATCATCTGGGGACCAGACAAACACTTGGGTTCTTACATTCAAAAGAAAACCGGTGCGGATATGATCATGTGGAATGGTGCTTGTATCGTCCACGACGAGTTTAAAACCAAAGCGCTGAAAGACATGAAAGCCCTGCACCCGGATGCGGCGGTGTTGGTGCACCCTGAGTCACCAGCCGAGATCGTTGACCTGGCAGATGCTGTGGGTTCAACAAGCCAGCTGATTAAAGCCGCGCAGGAAATGCCTAATCAGAAGTTCATCGTTGCGACTGATCGCGGCATTTTTTACAAAATGCAGCAATTGTGTCCTGAAAAAGAGTTCTTTGAAGCGCCAACGGCGGGTGAAGGGGCAACTTGTAAGAGTTGTGCTCACTGTCCGTGGATGGCAATGAATGGCCTTAAAGCCATTGAAGAAGCGCTACTAGACCCAAGCGGTAAAGAAGTCTTCGTAGATATGGACCTACGAGAAGGCGCATTGCGTTCATTGAATCGCATGCTGGACTTTTCAGCAAGCTTGCAAAAATAAGCTAAGTTGCTTAGTAACTAAGCATTTAGCTGGGTTTTTACAAAAAATACTTGCTAAAGCGGTAAGCTTTTCATAGTATTAGCGCCGCACCCAAGCGGTGCTACAGCGCGGAGAGATGGCTGAGTGGCTTAAGGCGCACGACTGGAACTCGTGTATACGTTTATAGCGTATCGAGGGTTCGACTCCCTCTCTCTCCGCCATTCCAAATTTTAAAAAGGCGTCCGGTGGACGCCTTTTTGCGTTTTGCTTCTTTATATAAATACACCTTGTCAGACCTTTGTGGTGCTACACTTGGTAGTACACACTTGGGTGAAAAGCCGTTACTATAATCAGCATTAAGCGAGTCTGCGAGTATCTAATGCAAGAAGAACTGCTCAATTCAGTAATCAAAATAACAAAAACAAGAGACATAGATTCGCTCGAATACAGTCTGCTATCGACCATTCAGGAACTGGTAGGCTGTCAGCATCTGTGTGTGTATAAGAATTTTAATACTCAGGAAGATCTCGCTGTTGAACGAAGCATTGGTTTGACTATGCATGGTGAGCGGGAGTTTGAATGGCTCGACAGACAAGTAATTGAACAGCCTCAGTCTGAATTGATCTCCTGTTTGCAGTCCTCCTGCATTATCACGGTGCAAAATGCGGATGGTATAGAAAAACGCTGGCTGCCTATCAATATTCATGAAACACCGGTTGGTGCAATAGAAGTGCACTCAGGTGGCCTGAACAGTAATGAACAGGTACTTCTGAATGCCTTTGTACGCATCTACGAAAACTACCTGACCATATTGCACGAAAATGAGCGGGATAAGCTCACAGGCCTGCTGAATCGTCAGACCTTTGAGAAAAAGCTTAAGCAGCTGCTTGAGAAACAAGTGATCAAGCAAAATCGCCATATTCGTGATGAGCAGGATCCGCGTACTTTCCACCAGGGGGCCACATCCTGGCTGGCGATGATAGACATAGATCATTTCAAGCAGGTCAATGATAACTATGGGCATGTTTGCGGGGACGAAGTTTTACTGCTGGTTGCACAGAAAATGCAGCAGTTTTTCCGCTCGACCGACTTGTTATTCCGGTTTGGTGGCGAAGAATTTGTGCTGGTGTTCGAGCCAACCGATCAGGCCTCTATCGAGGCAAAAATGGAACAGTTTTTAACGCTTATCCGCAATACCCATTTTCCATTTGTAAAAACCCTGACCGTCAGCGCGGGACTGGCGCGGATCAGCCCCTATGATTTTCCGATTAATGTATTAGAGAATGCTGACAGGGCGCTGTATTACGCCAAGGAAAACGGTCGCGATCAGGTTGCGTTCTTTGAAACATTGTTGAATGCCAATAAACTGGAGCGCCATGACGAGGGCTCTGGGATTGACTTGTTCTGAGCCGACAGGACAAGTGGCGGTAATGGCAGCCTGCTACCGTTTCCTCTTTTGCTATTCTTCTGGTTAGCGGCGTGTTCAGCCACGTTGCTATTACCCTGTGAAATCTCTTACACTGACCAAAGTCCAAAACCCGCTTAAAAAGCCCGAGACATCATTATGTTGCACATAATCCAATCAAATCGTATGGAAGCCCTTCAAGCACAGTTTACAACCTTGTTGAAGCAGGCGCCGCTCGATGACCCTTTTGCTAACGAAATTGTCTTGGTACAGTCTCCGGGCATGTCTCAGTGGCTTAAAAATGGCTTGAGCCGCGATATCGGCTATGCGGCACAGGTTGAGTTTCCACTGCCGCTCAGTTTTATCTGGCAGCTGTATCAACAGTTTTTGCCGGATGTGCCCAAAGAGTCACCTTTTAATAAAAACAACATGAGCTGGAAGCTGTTTACCTTGCTACCACAGAAGCTCAGTAATCCGCTTTACGAGCCGCTGAGAATGTATCTTGAACAAGGCAGTGATCAGCCACAGAGTGACCTTAAGCGCTTTGCTTTATGTGAGAAAATTGCCGATGTATACGACCAATATCTGATGTACCGGCCAAACTGGCTGGAACAATGGGAGCTGGGCACAGATACGCTGGAAGATGTCGATGTAGGTATTGCGCCCTGGCAGCCGGACCTGTGGCGGGCACTGGTCGAACATACTCATAATTTAGGACAAAGCCCTTATAACCGGGCCAATATGCATCAGCAATTACTGGCAAAGCTGGCGGATGCTGACATCACCAGCTTGCCCCAGCGGATCAGCATATTTGGTCTTTCAGCGATGGCGACTAACCAGCTAGAGATATTCAATGCCCTTGCCCAAAAAATCGATGTATTGCTGTTTTTCTTTAATCCCAGTGAACACTACTGGGGCGACCTGGTTGATGAGAAAACCCAGGCAAAGATCCTGGCCAACTATCAGGTAAGACCGGCACTGGATGCTCAGTTGCAAAAACAAGCTGGTGAGGGCGGTTACTACAATACCGGTAACCCCTTGTTGTCCTCCTGGGGGAAGCTAGGTCGCGATTATCTTGAGCAGCTGCTGCAAACCGATGCGCGCTGGCTGGATGGCTTTATTGATCAGTTTGATGACAGCCTGTTGGCCCAATTGCAGCAGGAAATCTATCAACTGGCGTTTAAAGGTGAGTCTCTGGTCGATGACCCAAACTGGTATGTCAGTATTGATGGGCAGCTGACCATCAAAGAGGATGACAGCTCTGTACTGCTATGCGACTGCCACACGCCATTGCGCGAAGTCGAGTTGCTGCACGATCATCTGCTGACGCTCTTTCATGAAGACCCGGCATTGACGCCAAAAGACATCATAGTGATGATGCCGGACGTTGGCACCTACAGTCCATATATAGAAGCAGTGTTTGGCAGTGCATCTGGGGCGAGAAAAATCCCTTTTGCGCTGGCCGATATGAGCATAGAGCAAGAAAAGCCGGTGCTGAATTCTTTCGTTACACTGGCGGGGCTGCCTTTTAGCCGTTTCAGCGTGTCCGATATACTCGATCTGCTGGGCGTTGAGCCCATTGGCAAGCGTTTTGGGGTAGAGCAGAGTGAGTTTGTACAGATCCAGACCTGGCTGCAGCAGGTGGCGGTTAAATGGGGCTTAGATGGCCAGCATAAGCGCGATTACGGGTTGCCGGAGATTTCATTGAATACCTGGCGGCACGGGCTACAACGTCTGCTGCTTGGCATTGCCAGTGCAGATGAACTGACAGCATACAATGAGATATACCCGGCCGATGCGGTAGAAGGCATGGCTGTGAACACCTTGAGCAAGCTAATTGCCTTCATTGAAGCGCTGGAACAGGCGCGAGAGCAGCTCTTAGCAGCAACGCCATTGGACGAGAAGTGTAACGTGCTCAGACACATGCTGGCAGACTTTTACGATCAGGACACCGAACAGAGCTGGGATCTGATGCAGTTGCATAAAGTCATCGACGAGCTGGAAAAACACCATATTAACGGCGACTTTGCCGGTCCGGTTGATGCCAGGATCGTATTACATCAGGTTCGCCAGGGGATCAAAGACAAAGGGGTTGGTCAGCGCTTTTTGGCCGGGGCAGTAAACTTTTGTACTTTGATGCCAATGCGGGCCGTGCCGTTTAAAGTTGTCTGCCTGCTTGGCATGAATGATGCCGATTATCCGCGCCAGGTACAACCGATTGGTTTTGACCTGGTACCGTATTCGCGGCGCCGTAAAGGAGACCGCTCACGTAAGCTGGACGACCGTTATCTGTTTCTGGAGGCACTGCTCAGTGCGCGTGAGCAACTTTATATCAGTTATCTGGGTCGCTCTTGTTATAACAATGAGCCGCAGGTGCCGTCCATTTTGGTGAGCGAGTTATGTGAATACCTGGACCGGGCTTTTTGCTACCAGGATGACAGCCTCAAGCCCAGTGAGCAGCTTTACCGCCAGGCACCTTTGCAACCATTTAGCAGCGAGCATTATCAAAGCGGCTCATTACACAGCTTTAACCCCAACTGGTGTCCATCTCAAAGTGAGCCACCGTCTGAATTGGCACAGCAACCCACTGAGCAGGCGATTGCACTTGAGCCGCCAGACGAGCTGGAGTTACCGGACTTTTTGCGTGCCTGTCTGGCACCGCAACGCTGGTTTTATCAGTATACGCTGGGCGTCAGGTTAGTGACGTTAGAGGAAGATACGCCCGACAGTGAGCCATTTGCATTGGACCCTCTGACGCGTTATCAGTATCTGGACGAAATCTTACACAGCGAACTGAGCGACACACCGCTGCCCGAGGCGCAGCTGCTGCAACGTGCCCAGTTACCACAGGCCAATGTGGGTGTGGTTGAACTGCAAAAGTTAAAGGGACGCGTAGCGGCTATGTCAGGACGCCTGAAAGACGTGATGGGTGAGCCAATGGAGCCGGTGGAGGTATGTGTGCAAATTGGCTCAACGCGTCTGCTTGGCTGGCTGGGAGACTTATACCAGGGCAAGCAAATATTTTATCGTACAGCCAGTATCAAAGGCAAAGACAGGATCCGAGGCTACCTGATGCACCTGATAGCCAATTGCGTGACACCCAACACAGAAACACACATCTATGGACTCGATGAACAAGTCGTTTTTCCGTCAGTCAGTCGTGATGACGCACAGGTTCAGTTAGCTAAGTGGCAGGCTTTTTATGCCCAGCTTGTCACCCGCGCAGTGCCCTTCTTTGCGGCCACCAGTTATGAGTTTTGTAAAACTCAGGATATGAGCAAAGCACTGAACAAATTCCAGGGAGGCCAGTACATCGGCTTTGGTGACAGTGAAGATCCGTATGTGGCACTGAGTTTCCCGTCATTGCAGGCCTGCGAAGCGGAGTTTGCACAGTGGAGTAATGAACTGCTAACCCCGCTTATCGACCTTGCACAGGAGTCCCGCTATGAAACGGCTTGATCCCCAAACCATGCCCTTGTCGGGCCATAACCTGATTGAGGCCAGTGCCGGAACGGGTAAAACCTATACTATCACGGGGCTGTATTTACGCTACCTTCTGGGGCTTGTTGATGCACAGAGTCAGACTACCCCGTTGAGTGTTGAGCAGATCCTGGTCGTTACCTTTACAGACGCCGCGACTCAGGAGATCAAAGACAGGGTCCGCAAGCGCATAGTACAGGCTCGGGATGCTTTGCTCGGCGGCGGCTGTGACGATGCGCTGATCAGTGCGCTACTGGCGCAAGTGGCGGATCAGGAAGCGGCTTATCACTTGCTCGATGCCGCAGCGAAATCCATGGATGAGGCTGCTATTTTTACCATTCATGGCTTTTGTCAGCGCATGCTTAAACAACATGCGTTTGAATCTAACCTGAGCTTTAATCTGGAGTTTATCCTCGATGACAGTGAGCTGTTTAACGCCGCTGTAGAGGACCATTGGCGACGCTTTGTCTATCCCCTGGATGCGGATAAAACTGAGCTGGTGTTGTCGCATTTCTCTCATCCACAGGCACTGGCAAAGCGCCTTTATCCTTTGCTTAAACGCGGCGATGCCCGTCTGGCGCCCGAGCTGGACCTGGCAGTTGTGCTGGAGCAAAGAGCTGAGTATCAGCGCCGGGCGGCAGGGTTTAAACAACAGCTGTTAAACTCAGATTTTTTCCAGTTATTGCGCGACAGTGGAATTTCAAAGAGCAAAGCGCCGGGACGCCCGGCCAATATCCAGGCGCTGATCGACTATTGCATGGGCGACGATTGGTACTTTGAATTTGGCAGCAGCAAGCATTCGTTTGCCCTATGGGGAGAGGCTCAGCTGAGCGACCCGAAAAACTATACCAAAACGGGTAAGCCGATTGTCCACCCGGCGCTGTGCTGGTTTGATGAGATGGCGCAGCTGCACCAAAATGTCTCCAAAGGATTACCCATTGCCTTGTTGCAGCATGCACTGAAAGAAGTGCGCGCGCTGATGAGTCAGGCAAAGCTTGAACACAGCCTGATCTCGCCAGACGATCTGCTACAAAACTTGCATCAGGCATTACATGGTGCGCAGGGTGAGACGCTGGCTAAAAAAATTGCGCAGCTGTATCCGGTTGCGATGATAGACGAATTCCAGGACACAGATCCCATTCAGTTTGGCATCTTTTCTCGCATCTATGGCACTGAGGGCGCCCAAGGCCTGACCATGATAGGCGACCCCAAGCAGGCCATATATGGTTTTCGTGGTGCGGATATCTTCACTTACATTGGTGCGAAACATCTGGTGGATGAAACCCGCCAGTTTACTTTGGATAAGAATTATCGCTCGGCCCGGCGCGTGGTCAGTGCAGTGAATGCCATTTTTACCGCGCAAGCCGACAGTTTTATCTTTAACCGCGACATTCCGTTTATTGAGGTCGACGCTGCGGGCAAAGATGCCGACAATACCTTTACTCTGAATGGCACTGAGCCTGCGGCATTGCAATTCAATGTGCTTGAAGATGAGGACGCGCCAGTTACCAGCAAAGCCAGCGCCTATCCACAGCTTGCCGAGGGCTTCGCGGCGCAAATCGCACAGTTGCTGACCCAGGCGCAGGAGGGCCGCGCCCGCATTGGCAAACGCCCGGTGCTGGCGGCGGATATTTGTGTACTGGTTCGGGATCGCGTTGAAGCCAGTGTGATAAAACAGGCGTTACAAAGGGCTGGCGTAAGTAGTGTTTATCTGGCCCGGGATAGCGTGTTTTCACAACCTGTGGCGCTGGCTGTCTGGCAGTTACTGCATGTTGTACATGGCAGTTATGATGAAGCGGCATTACGTGGTGTGCTGGCCGGTCCCTTGTTCGCGCTAAACGAGCAACAGATCTTTGCATTGCGTACTCAGGAAGGGCAGTGGCAGCGTTACCTGATGCAGTTTGCCCAGCTAAAACAGCTGTGGTATCAGCAAGGCGCAATGGCCACTCTGGAATCTTTGCTGGTCGATAATCAACTGGTTACGCTGTGGCAGCAGGCAGGCTATGAAGTTGAGCGCTGGCTGACGGATTACCGGCATCTGGCCGAGTTGCTACAGCATAAACAGATAGAGCTGGAAGGCACACACAGGGTGATGCGCTGGTTGCAAGCTCAGTGTGCCAACCCCAGCTATGAAGGCACCCAGCTGCGCCTCGAAAGCGATGCCGATCTGGTCAAAATCGTTACTATGCACGCTTCCAAAGGGCTGGAATATCCGCTGGTTTACATGCCGTTTGCCACCGCATACCGCGAGGCCAGTGAGGTGATATATCACGAAAATGGTGAGCTGGTGCTTAATCTGGATGCGGACGATAACGCACAGCATAATGCCGAGCGTGAGCGTCTTGCAGAGGATATTCGCCTGCTGTACGTGGCACTGACCCGGGCAATCCATTTTTGTAGCCTGGGCCTGTATAACCTGCCTCTGGGGCGCAGTAAAAAGCCTGGGATCCAGCAATGTGCTCTTGGGCATGTGTTGTTTGACAAGGATAAAATCACAGACGCAGCCCAATGGCATGACCAGCTTCGCGACCTGTGTTCACGCCATGAGGGGATGGCGTATGAGGTGTTGCGCATAGCGCCTTGTGTGTATCAGGCGCAGCATACCCAGGAAACACTGTTGTTGCATAGTCGGCCTGTCGAAGTCGCGATTGAGCAAAACTGGCGAATGACCAGTTTTAGCCAGTTGAGTTACCATGAAACCAGTGCAGATCGCCCGGTGGGGGCACTTGATGAAAACCATAAAATTGACCTTCCCGAGCCTAGCGTGATCAAACGCTTTACCCCTTACACCTTTGTTAAAGGTGCGCGCGCCGGTAGTTGTTTACATGAGATCTTTGAGCAAATTGACTTCACGGCGCCCCATGCACCTACCCGGCCAGACAAATTGACCTTAGCTGAAGCAACCCAGGCTTGTCTGGAGAAGTATCATCTTGATACCGTGTGGCAGGAAACCGTAGAGCAGTGGATACTGGGATGTCTGAGTGCGCCTCTCAATCCGCATCCGGAGCTGATGCTGAGCCAGCTGAGCGTCTCGGATTGTCTGGTGGAGATGGAGTTTCAGTTACCACTTAAGCGCCTGTCCTATACGAGATTAAACAAATTAATAGCGCAAATCACAGGTGCGCCGAGCCATTTACGCTTTGATGAGGTACAGGGCATGCTCAAAGGCTTTATTGACCTGATCTTTGTCTGGCAGGGGCGCTATTTTATTCTCGACTATAAATCAAACTACCTTGGGGACGCGGCGGCGGATTATCAGGCCGATAACCTGGCGCTGGCGATGAGCTCGCATCAGTATCATCTTCAGTACCTAATTTACTCTGTGGCCTTGCACCGGTTATTAAAACATCGCCTTGCGGATTATTGCCCGCAGCGGCATCTGGGGGGCGTGTACTACTTGTTTTTACGTGCTTTACCGGATGGGGCCGGTTGCTTCTTCACCCAACTGGACGAAAAGACTTTACTGCAACTGGATGCCTTATTTGAGGCGGGAGAACAAGAATGATGCAGGACATGTTTGAATTCCCGGCGGAGGAGCTGGATCATCAGGCCTATATTACCCTACTGATCCACACCCGACGTGTGCGAGCCGCCGATGTGGCGCTGGCAAAGCTTTTGTGCCAGGGGCAGTATGGCGCGGTATTTTACCTGGTTTTATTGTTGCAACGAGCAGAGCAAAGTCAGCACACTTGCTTGCTACTGACTGAGATTGACTGGCAGAATCCATTTTCTTTAAGCGCGGACGATATGAGTGCCGGATCGGACACAGTGTCAGAGGCTCAGCGTTTGCCATACACCCCGTTTGGTAACTCTGACATGGCGTTGGCAGCGTTGAATTCGCATCCGGCGGTGGGCGAAGGGCGTCCTTTACGGCTATTTGCCGGGCGGCTATATCTGGGACGTCTGGCAGACTATGAAGCTTACCTGAGTGACCGCTTTCGGCAGATGGCAGAGCAACCGATACAGCAAGATGCAGCGCAGTTGAGTGCCTTGCTGGACCAGTATTTTCCGCTCGGCAATGCTCAGGACGTAGATTGGCAAAAGGTTGCCTGTGCCATGGCCGCATCCAGCGGGTTTTGTGTTATCACCGGAGGCCCTGGCACAGGCAAAACCACAACAGTTACCAAGTTATTGGCGATTTTACAGTCCCTGTATACGGCTGCACCACTGAGCATTAAGCTGGTGGCTCCGACAGGCAAAGCGGCAGCCAGACTCAGCGAGTCTATCATTGGTGCGAAAGGGCGGCTGTCGCTGTCACCTGAGTTGGCAGCGCTTATCCCGGAGCAAGCCCAAACCATTCACCGTTTGCTTGGCGTGATCCCGAACACCAACCGCTTTATTCATCATCAGCAAAATCCATTGCACATTGATTTGTTGATAGTGGATGAAGCCTCTATGGTTGACCTGGCGCTGATGAATAAACTGGTCAGGGCGCTGCCGCCGCATGCCAGACTGATCCTGCTGGGCGATAAAGACCAACTGGCTTCGGTTGATACCGGCAGTATATTGAGTGACTTGTGTGGTCATCTAATTCTCGGAACGCAGCCGGCATATACCATGAATCGTGCGGCTTTTTTAAATCAGGTCTGTTTTGCCGGGCGTGATGTGCTAAAGGGCAAAGCAAGCCGTTATGCACTCGCCGACGCCACGGCATTTTTGCAGCAAAGTCATCGCTTTAAAAGTGATAGCGGCATTGGTCAGCTGGCCTTTGCGGTTAATAACAACGATCCGCAGCAGCTACAACAGGTGATCAATCACGGATTCAGCGATCTGAGTTTTTACGGACTGGGCGTGGATCAATATAATGCTTTGCTTGAGCGGGCGGCGGATCACTACAGCCGATACCTCGAGGCTATTCAGAGTCACAGTGAGCCAGAAGAGGTGCACGCGTTATTCAGTCAGTACCAGCTGCTTGCAGCGGTCAGAGAGGGGCCTTATGGCGTCGCAGAGCTCAATAAGCGTATCGAGCAGAAACTTGCTCAGCGCAGGCTGGTTGCTCCGTATAGCCGCTTTTACGCCGGTATGCCGATTATGATCACGCAAAATGATTACCAGCTTAAACTGTTTAATGGCGATATTGGCATTTTATTACCTGATGCACAGGGCCAGCTTTATGCAACCTTCATTGATGAGCAAAGCACAGTGCGACACTTTTATCCCGCAAGACTGCCCAGCTTTGAACTAGTGTATGCCATGACTATCCATAAGTCTCAGGGCTCGGAGTTTGATTACACGGCATTGATTTTGCCTCCAATCCAGCGCGCCGGTAAAGGTGTGAACCGTCAGCTGGTTTACACAGGTATTACGCGTGCAAAGCAACACCTGGAGCTCAATTGCCAGCCGCAAGTGCTGCAATTATCCATGCAAACCGAGGCAGGACGACAATCTGGAATGGCTCACAGGTTACATATTGGTTAAATTTGTGTTTTTATCTTGTTTGTTTTTTTCTTTGGGCTACAGTTGTAAATAACGGAGATGACAGAGAGTGTTCATCTGCGTTAATAACCCAGTGATTTATGCCGCCACTCATCTGGCGGCATTTTTATTGCGTGTAAATGCGAAGAACTGCGGCTTTATCTTGTAACAGTGTTGACTTTTTCAGCGGATTACGGCTTTATAAAATAAAGTAATTACTCAAAAGAATAAGAACGATGAAATCACTTGAGCAACACCTGATCAACTATGCCTTGTATCACAGAGATAAACGCAATATTGCAACCCACTTTGTGGGTGTCCCTTTAATCGTATTTGCTGTGGTCTGGATGACATTTGTGCCATTGGGCGCGTTCTTTCAGATCCCGGTCAGTCTCTCTACCTGTTTAATTTTGCTGGTTAGCATTTATTATCTAGCCTTGTCGCCGACACTGGGTAGCTGGATGATAGCGTTTCTGCTGCTGTGTCAGGCGGGAGCTGGTTATGCATTTAGTGCGATGGCCCAGGCAGGGGTCGATGTGGTGTGGTTTTATGTTACAGGGCTGACATTGTTTGTTGTTGGCTGGGTGATCCAATTTGTTGGGCATTATTTTGAAGGAAAGAAACCGGCTTTTGCAGACGACCTGATGGGGTTACTGATAGGTCCGCTATTTGTGATGATGGAGCTACTTAACAAAGTAGGGTGTTTTAAAGCCCTGGAGCAGCAGATAAATAATGAGGCCGGTCCGTACCGGCCCTGAGTTGTTGATACCCGCTTATATTGAGATGCGGGTTTCCAGTTGGCATCCTTTAACAATGGTAATATTCTGACAATTAAGGCGAATTTTACCATTGTTGGTTTCCAGCACGTAGGCCAGTTCTGGTGCTCTATCTCCGCCTGCCTCAGTTAGTTGCTTACGGGCGCGGTGCACCATGATATTCATATGATTGGTTTGCACACCAAGTGCCTTGGCAAGGTCTTCGCGATAAAGCCAGCCCTGAGACTCAATGTCCATCCCATTTTGCTTATCGTCAATCCGGGTTCTTGCCAGCAGTAACATCAGGTAGTGGTGTGTGCGGCAACCTAAGTCGATTTCCTGACCTTCAAGCTCCAATGTTAAATCCGTTTTTTCCTCGTCCTGGCTCACACTAAAATTGAGTGCAATGGGTTTTACAATCGGCTGATTGTCCAGGTGCTTGGTCATGGTGGAGGTATTGGCACAGTAAAACAGCCATTGTTGACCAAACAGGGAAACTACGCCGCCATCAATCAAAGCCTGGCGGTCTGAGGTGTTTAAATCTTCCAAAAACCAGTAATTGAGCAGGGCATCGAAATACACGATATGGCTTGCTTCCTCGTCATTGGGCAACAGGATCTGGTTCTCAAGTTCAATGACTTCATTGGCATTGGTTTGCGATACCAAATACTGGCAATTGGCATTCAGGTTAGCCACTACGTAGGAGTTTTGTCCCGGGGCTGCAAAGTCAATTTTGTCATTTTCCCAGAGCTGATACGGGAGGTTTTTATCAATCTTTTTATCATTGATCCAAATGCCGTTTGTACTGACATCGCGAATTAGCCAGGTATTATTGGCGTGTTCTATGATGGCATGATGTCGGGATATACCGGGCTTATCGACGAACGTATCCACATTAAATTTGTAACGCCCAAAAGTGTGATAACTTTTCAGGTAAATTTTTTCCAGTTTCTGTTCATCGATTAAATAAGCCATAAAATTTTCCTAACTTTCCGTATAAGTGACGCACGCGAATTTGCTTTTCGGTGGAGATTCTACCTTGTTGAAGGCACTATTTCCTTAGTTACCTTCAATTTATAAAAAGAACCCGCCGCAGAGGGTACTGTTATTTCAGGAAATATTCACAATAATAATCGACCTGAAACAGGCAATTATCATGTCTGGGCAAAGACAATTGCGAACACTATCATTGTAACCAGAACACAGGTATCTCGCCATTACAGCAGATTACACCGCGTAACCTACTCCCTTGCATAAAACACAACTATGTTCCATATTTTTACTAGAGTGGCATCACAAGGTTCGGTCGCAGCGCCGGCAGCGGAGGGGATATGAGTGAATATAAATCGCTAAAAACACTTAAATTAGAAGGGGTTTATCAGTTTTGTGATTACTCTGATGCAGAGCCGCTGAGTTTATCGAGTCCTGCCATCAAAGTGATCACCGACTTTGCCAAACGTCAGCCTCAGATGATCCAAAAGGACGTCGACATAGATCATGCCGTTTATATGATGTTAAACGGCCATGTGCGCTCAAAGCTGGTTGTTGATCATGACGATACCTTTCTTGGCGTGGTTAATTCAAAAGACTTGTCGGGTCGGCGGGTTTTGTCCATTGCCCAGAAGCGGCAAGTATCGCGCAGTGATTTAACGGTTGAAGATGTCATGACCAAAAAACAGGACTTACATGCAATGCGCTTTACCACCGTTGCTAAAGCAAAAATAGGGGATGTCTTAGAGACGCTGAAAGAGCTTGGTCAGCAGCATGTTTTATTAATGGACGAAAAAGGGGGCCTGAGGGGGATGATTTCGTCGTCAGATATTGCCCGAGCCTTGCATGTACCCGTGAATATCTTTCAAAAAGCACACTCTTTTAGAGATATCTTTGAAATCATTCACGAGCACGGGGAGTTGATGGCCTAAATTACCTTTAGACTACTATTGGGCTGCCAGGTAGGCGATTGCGCCTTCGATGGCAGCAACTTGGCCATCGATGCAATTTTGCGGTGTTGTGTTGGGGCTGTCCGGATAAACTTCGGTAGTTGTGACATAGGGCGCATTAGTCATGCCCATACACAAACCAAGGTGCGTGGCGTCGTAGTTGATAACACCAAATTGTTCTACCGGTACGCCAATGAGCGCATTATGCTCATCCGCTTCGGCAATATGTGTGACCTGTTGTACGGCATGAATGATTGCCTTTTGAAATGCCGCTTGTGGTTTCTGGGTATGACCAACCAGATAAAATCCGTCCGGAATATTCCAGTTATGATTTACTTTCCCATCGCGTGCAGCCAGTGCCGGTCTAAATTCGCTGTTGTCTGTGTCTGTGGTTTCATGCAGGTCGATATGCAGGGCAATGGACCCCTGATATTGATTGACGTAATCCATTGCAAGCTGTGATTCCTGAGCAGGGCTGTTTGTATAAAAGGAACGGTTAGGGTCTACTGCTTCTGGGTTCCAGCGGTTAATGGTTTCATAACCCCAGGGACTGATACAGGGCAGTATGAGTAGGTTGAACTGACCCTCAAAAGTTTGAGCATGCTGCTTTGCAAACGCCAATGCACCAAGCACGCCACTGGTTTCATAGCCATGTACCCCACCAGTCACCAGTACTACAGGTAGTTCTGCATGCCAGTTGGCGGATTTCAGTGCATATAGCGGATACTGGGTATCGTAACTGAGTACACCGTATTGCTCAACTCGCAAGTCTGCTTTGAGGGCATTGATAAGTGGTTCAATATCCTCGAAGTAGTCACGTTTCTTGATTTGTGTCGCGAACCACTGCTGTTTTTCTGCTGCTTGCCAAGGTTTGCCGGTTTGCCCTATCGGGTACTGATCAGTCATAACATGTCTCTTTTTTATTTGTATCTGAATGCTAATTTGATTGTGGGCCAAGGGCAAGGGGGTTACGCCAGGTAACCCATACTTTTCAGACGCTGTTGCTGTTCTTTGCGTACTCTGAATGCCAGCAGCTTAATCACCCCGTTATTGGTCTTAACATGGGTCATCGTCAGACCAATGTAGCTAACAAATTCAATGGATTGAATGTTTTCGGCTGGAACGTAACGTTGGCGCCCGGTCAGACTGAAAAATGACAGCCCCTGGTTACACAGTGTGACGCGTTTATGCCCTGCCATACTCAGTAGTAAGTGAATAACCAATGCAACAGTTACTACGCTGGCTATCGCGATTTGTACTGTTGCCAGAAATGACAGGTTGAGTTCAGTAAACAGCCCCGACAGTGCCAATAACGTAATAACGAAAACACCAACAACGCTGTAAAAAGCCGTATTTACTTCCAGTTTTAATTCATTCATTAGTTGTTCCTAAATTGACATATTCCCGAGAGGCTGGAAATTTAGGAGAAGAAAATGGAAGAAATATGAATACCCGAAATTAAACCAGATAATTGCGATTTTAGGGCTAAAGAGTGTACCACTCGTCAACCAAAGGGGTGATAAACCCGCACTGGTGATAAGCCTGATAAATGAACTTGTGTGCTTTGAGTTTTTCCAGACCAAGTTGCAACGCGTTATAGGCTTCTTTTGCGTATGGGTGATGCCTGGAGATCACAAAATGTCGGCTATCGCGCAGTGCGACCTTAATACCTTCGATGGCTTCTATTCGGTATCCTTGTCCTTCATAGAAAAAAGGGTGAGTGTTGTTAAACGAAACCAGCATGGCATCAACCCAGCCATAGCTGACCAGTTTCGCCATGGTGATCCAGTCATCTTCGTGGTGCAGCTGTTTGGGTTTCAGTGCTTTCAGGGTGACCCAGTCAACGAGCCTGGCACGGCTGCTTACGACACTTATCTGGCTCAGAACCTTTGAGATTTTGTTCCGTAAAGATACTTTGTTGGAGCCTGACGTATAGATCCCGGCAAAATATGCGCCTTTTTCTATTATCGGTTCTGGAATATAAATATCGTCCTTGATTGTTTGTGCCTGAGACAGCCAGCTTTGTGTCAAAGCTCATTAGTAGCAACCCAGATTCCAGCAGTTTCAGGTTCCTTGCATCATAGTTTCCGAGCGTAAAATGAAAGGGATGCGAAAAGCCTCCTTCTAACAGGGCGCGCTGTGCGATCAGAAATTCAACGACATCGCGCTGACATTTGGGGTGATCGAAAATTTCAGCTGAGAATTCAGCAATGGGTTGATCGGCCAGTATTTCCTTTGCGTATTCATATATGTCTTGCTCTATTGAAATTGAGATTCGTGCGTGCGCGGGCATTACCAAGCTCAAAAAAAGTAGTAGTTTCAAATATAAACGATTCAGCCAAGACATAGCGACTTCCTGTAAGTACTAAGGCTAGTCTAGTTCACAGCCAATCAGTTGACTATTTTTAAAGTGACAACCCGAGTTTTGTAGAATATGTTTGAATGCTATGGGTGTTGTTGTTTTTGTCAGCACCTGGGCGTCAGGTATCTTAAATGGGTCAGGTGGATCGGCGCAGATACCTGTGTCTTGATTGGTCGGCGTTATCTCAATTACAAGGAAACCAATATGAAATTTGAACAACTGTTGAACCACTTTGATATGGGAATATGTGTGGAGCAATTGCAAAAAGAATCCTTGTTGGATATTGCGTTGCTGTTTGTTTGTATCGATGAAAAGATTGAAACCGAGGAAATGGAGATTGTTCGGGATTGGGCAAATACGCTTCATTGGAACTCTGCTATTGCACTGCAGGACTATATGGATGATGCCTTGGGTAAGTGCCTGATAGCGATTAAGCAAGATGAGACAGAGTGTTTTATTCAGCACAGATTGAGTCACATTGTCGATAAACCCATGCGTGAGCTGGCAGTGTCGATAGCCCACAGGATCAGCGAAGCCAACGGCGAGGTTTGCGACAGTGAAAAGCGTGCATTGGCTATGCTGGAAAGCGAGATATAGGGAAGGTCCCCTATATCTGACTGCAGATAAGTGTTTACTTAAGTGCGTCCGCTACTTCGGCTATCTTCTGTCTGAGCCAGATGTGGCTGGCGTCGCGGTGTAGCAGCGGGCTCCAGATCATATCTAACTCAAATGGGGGAATAGGAAAAGGTGGCTCCAGTATCGCCAGGTTTGGGTCGTCACTGTAGATATTCGCCGCTTTTGATGGCAAGGTTGCAATCAGGTTTTGTTCTTTGGCAAGGTGGATGGCAACGTGATAATTTCGCGTAAATGTGGCGATGTTACGGTGTTTGCCGAAGTGGGCCAACGCTTCGTCTACCCAGCCCAGCTTTTGTACATCTGCTGGATCCATCCCGACACCGACCCCGAAACCGGTTTTACTCACCCAGATATGCCTAGCTTTGAGATAAGCATCCAAATTAAAATTTGCTTTGATTGGGTTATCCGACTTAACCAGGCAGCAAAAGCTGTCTTTCCAGATACGTTTGTGATGAAAAGACTGAGGCAAGTTCTCAAAGCGGTTGATGGCCATGTCAACCTTACCATTTTCCACATCGTGAAAAGTCACGTCACTTGGCGTAAGGATGTCGAGTGTGGTATCCGGCGCTTCCATATGCAGTTTATTAAGTAGCCTAGGAGCCAATGTACTGGCTGCGTAATCACTGGCCATGATGCGAAATACGCGTTTACTCTGTCGGGGATCGAATTCGCGGTTAGGTGCCAGAGTTTCTTCCAGTGTCATCAAAATACCACGGATCACAGGCTGGAGTTCGAGGGCCCGCTCTGTCGGGACCATGCCCTCACTGGTACGCACAAGGATCGGATCGTTAAACAAGTTTCTGAGCCGCTTCAGGCCATTACTCATTGCAGGCTGGGTAATACTCAGCTGGTTTGCCGCACGGGTGACGTTACACTCTCGTAATAGTGTATCTAGGTAGACCAGTAGGTTCAGATCAATTTTACTTATGTTCACTGTGTTCCTTTATTATTTTATGTGTCGATAGAAGCGCTGTGAAGCAGGGTAGGGATAAATCTGTTTAACCACATGGGTTTGAATATCCCGCTGCGCCTGTTGCCAATACTCCACCTTTAATAAGGCTTCATGCGAGTGTTCAAACACCGCTCTGAGTTTAGGGTCTGTGAGAACAAATGTACACAGCTGCTGAGGAAATACGTCATTTGGGGCTGCTGAGGGTTCGGCCACACCGCTATATAAGTCCTCCAGAGATGGACTTGGCATGGGCCTGAAATTCATGTCAGTCAGATATTGAACTTCATCATAATCATAAAAAATGACTCTGTGATGCTTGGTAACACCGAAGTTCTTGAGCAGCATATCCCCCGGGAAAATGTTTACACTGAGCATTTCCCGGATGGCATGGCCATAGTCTTCAATCACTTTTTTGGCGGTTTGTTCATCAGCGGTTTGTAAAAAGAGATTCAGTGGCGTCATACGGCGTTCAATATACAGATGTTTGATCACCAGGTAATCCCCTTCGTCTCGCAAACTGTTGCTGATTGTGGCTTTGAGCGTTTCCAGCAATGACGGGGAAAATTTCTTTTTGGGGATCACCACCTCAGAATACTCTATGGTGTCGGCCATGCGACCTACACGGTCGTGACTTTTTACCAGCTGATAGCGTGCCAGTACGGTATCTCTGCCAAACGGCTTACTTTCGGCGAAGACATCTTTGATCACTTTAAACACAAAAGGGAAATTGGGTAAGGTAAAAACCATCATGACCATACCAGGTGTGCCGGGGGCGATAGTGAAAACGTCTTCACTATGTTGTAAGTGAAACAGAAAATCACGATAGAATTCGGTTTTCCCCTGTTTATGAAAGCCGATGGCATTATAGAGCTCTGCGGTGGTTTTATTTGGCATTAATTGTTGTAAAAAGCCAACCATTGCCGAAGGGGCATGGGTTTCAACCAGAAAATAGGCCCGGGCAAAGCCAAAAATAATGCGCATCTGTGCACTTTTGGTTAACAGCGCGTCGATATACAAGCCGCCCTGAGGGTGGTGTAATAGGGCAATAATAAAAGGTTGTACGCCCGATTTAGACACGACCCGGCCAACGATGTACGCCCCTTTATTACGATAAAAAGGCGCTGTAAGGATATCGAAACGTAGCCCGTGATGGCTATGGTGTGTGCTTGGCGCCTGCTTAATGAAAGCTTTTACCAGCAGTCTAATGTCTTGTTCCAGGTCGCGAAAGCCACATTGTAAGTCCATGTGCGAGATCATATTGCGGATGGTGGGTTTAAGCCCCGAAATAACCGGGAAATAACTGCGAAATTCGGCCTCAATAGGTAACGTTGTTGGTTTTGTTAGGGTTGTTTCAACAAAGATAAAATCATTTTTGTAGTAGCGCCGGTGAAACAATCGACAAAACACAGAGTTAAAAAAGGTTTCAGCCAGCTCCGCTTGTGGGTGAAAAGACAACAGCTCTGCGTAATGTTGCTTAACTTGATGCCACAATGCTTCGTCGGGGGTGTGTTGTGGCGTATGCTTTTTTAGCTCAGTGACCGTGTCGTTAACACGTGCATCATAGAGGCTGATCCTTTGTTTGCTGATCTGCTCAATTTCGCCCCATTTCTGCAGTGCAAACGCCTGTGGCGCGCGTGCGGTTATCTGCTGAAATAACGCGTAGTGCGTATGGAACCCGGACAGAATATGTTGTGCAATTGTTTGAACCTGGTAACTCATCGGACCTCCTAATCTGCCGAGTTACTCTAGCGCATAAATGTCAGGCGCTCAACCACAGATTTTCAGGCACTCAATGAGCGTCATAAGCACTTCTACTCTAATCGCTTGAGACGTTTTTCCAGACGGGCTATTTCTTTATTAAGCAGCTTTACCTCTTTGAGGTAGGCGGTATTGATGGATTTGATATTACGTTTGACATCTTTGAGCATTTTGGCACGCTCACTTTTCTCCATCAGACGGGAAATTCGCCGTTGCTCATCCCGGGTCGCCTCGTCTCGCTTTCTGCCCAGGATTGCAGCCTGATGCTTTTTTGCCCTGAGTGTTTTTTTTAACCTGAGTACCATTTGCTGGCGCTCAATGTTGTTCAGTGTTTTAGTGTGTTGGCCATCGGGCGGGGGGGCTTTTGGATCTGAGTGGCTCAAAGTATGCTGCTCAGCATTGGCCGCGCACGGATGTTGGCTGTACACTATGGTCTTGTTAGTGACACATTTGTAGTAGCTGAAGGTTGTTTTTGCCTGGCCTAGTATGGGCAAAAGCAGCCCAAAGATGATGATAAATACCCTCATAGCAAGTGCTTCCCTGAAACCTGTATTTACATTTCAAGATAGTAAATTTGTTCGATATCGCAAGTGTGAAGGCGGACGCCGAGCTACTTAGTAGCCGGCGTCTGGTTGAATTGCTTAAGACGCTTAATACTTTGGATTAAGAAAGGAACATCCAACTTCTGATCCAACGTAAAGCCTTCTTTTGCAGAAATTTGTTTATAACTACCATCCTGAGCTATCAGTGTGATGCGGTCCTTTTTGTATGCAACCAGCACGCCGCGAGAGTAGTTGACGCCTTCATTGAGCGTGTCGGTTGCTATGTTGTTGCCCAACATACTCGCCGTTGCGAGTGCGCTACACTGGAAATGCTCGGCTGTGATTGTCGTCAGCACATCACTGATTTGGAACAGTTCAGAGTAGCCTGCAAAGGCCGGGATATTGGTATAAAAACGAGTGGTGGTCACCATATCTGAACTTGCAGGCTCGACAATGACGACGGTGGGTGTGGTGTCTTCATTAAAAGCAGGGCTTTGCGTTTGATACGATACCCGCACATCGGCACTCTTGGTGTCGTCAATATAAGCAAATTTGTCCAGGCCAGTAACGGATAAAGACAGGCGGCTCGACCATACCGGCGGTACTCTGTTGTCCATCAGCGGCCGTTTATAATAGGCTGGCAGAGCGTAGAGCAGGTTAAACTGAAAATCCTCCGCCAACGTGGGTACAAGCAGCTGTTCGGAGCGATGCCAACCAAGTTGCATCAGGCTTGTATCGGTTTGTTCAGAGAGCGTTTTGACAATATACAGGTTGACCGGTGTATCCTGAGCTGGGCATGACGCCAGTGAAGCCGGTGGATGATAGCTTACTTCGTTAGGCCCGACATTCAGCGATCTTGCCTGATTATACTTTTGCATATCGAGCAGCTCATGCCTGGCAAGCAGCGTCTTAGCCGTTGTTGGGTAGGATAATGGCAGTACATTGTCTTGCATCGTAATGTCGAAGTAGCTATTGGCATCTGCCCAGATGTGCATAATATGGCTGGTTGCAAAGCAAGTGACCAGTACCGTGCTGGCGAACTTTGGAAAGGCGTAGCTCTTTAATCGCTCCAGGTGGCGCCAGGCATGATTGCCAACGATAAGCTCAAACCCCAAAATTGCGGCGATCATAGCCAGTACAATCAGGCTGTTAACTGCTGGGGAGCCACTGATGGTTTTCCAGAATAGGGATAATATCTCTGGCAATGCCTGAAGATTCAAATGGTACCCGAGCTGGAAATAGACGAAGGCGTCGACACTGAGCACGGTAATGCCCAGTGTGGCGATGCAGGCAGCCATGCCCCGAATATGCCTTGGATAGGGAAATATCAGGCTGAGTGGAAAAATACTCAGTACAAAAACACAAAAAGTGATAAAGCTGGTATGACTGAGCCAAGTGACTAGCATGTAGATCCAGCCAAGCATAGTTGTAGGGGCTTTATCAGCGGCCAGATAGCTTAAGGTAATGAGTAATACCAAGCCGATGTTGGCAAAGGTAAACCAATGTCCCCAGCTTAATAGCTGACTGGCCTTTGAAGAAAAAGGGCTGTGCGAAGAAAGATTCATTCAGTTACTTTACCGACTGTGTCAACGCCTTGGCAAAATTTTCAGCAACCGCTTGTCTTTTCTGTTCTGGCACATGCTCTTTAATGATGTGCGTGATAGAATTTCCTAAACACATTAAGCTTAAATCAACGGTTGCCTGATTCTCTGTCAGTACGTTTAACAGTTGGTCGACAATTTGTTCTACTTGTTCGTTGGAATATTTTGACTGGATAGGCATCGGTTGGTTCAAATAAAAAGAGTTATAATTCTTTCTATTCTAACACCAGAGGCGTTAAAAACAAAGATGAGCATTGAGGTGAACAAGCTTGTTGTACACTATGTAGACAAGCAAGACGAAGAAACACAAATTCATTTACGCGAAGATGAGATGCAGGTTAATGATAGGGTCGCGGTATTTATCGAGCAGCTCCATCACGCCTACAATGGCAAGCCCGGAAAAGGCTTTTGTGCTTTTGATCCCGATAAAGACAGCCGCGTTGCCTCAGCAATGCAAAGCTACCGCAATAATGAGCTGGCCTTTTGGCATCTTACACAGCAAGCAACCGAAGTGTTGAAAGAAGAGTTGAACAAATATGCGTTCAACGAGACCGGCTATCTGGTGTTTTGTCATTATCAGTATGTTGCCAGCGACTATCTTTTGATAGCCATGATCAACATCAAAGAGCACTACTCGATTACCTCTGAGCTGGACCTGGCGGCATCAAGACATTTAGATATTTCGCGTATGCAGCTGGCGGCACGTATAGACCTGACAGCCTGGGATACGCAAGCGGACGAAAACCGCTATATCTCGTTCATTAAAGGCCGTGCGGGCAGAAAAGTAGCGGATTTTTTCCTCGATTTTCTGGGCTGTGCTGAAGGCATTGACCCTAAACAGCAGTCGCAGACTATGCTGCACGCGGTAGAAGACTACCTGGCTGAACAACAGTTTGGTAAAGAAGAGAAAGACGCGATCCGCAAAGAGGTCTTTGATTATTGTAATGACTGTATCAATAGTGGCGAAGATGCCGATGTCGAATCTTTGTCAGACACAGTGTCTAAGTCTTCGGATGTTCAGTTTGAAGACTTTTATAAGCAACAAGGCTATGAGCTGGAGGAGTCATTTCCGCTGGATAAAAAGACGGTCACTACGATGGTTAAATTCTCCGGCCTCGGTGGAGGCGTTAGCGTGGGATTCGAGCGCAAGCACTTAGGTGAGCGGGTATTATATGACCCGCAAAATGACACTTTAACCATTAAGGGTGTGCCGCCAAACCTCAAAGATCAGCTGGAAAAATTCTATCAAGAAGACAGTGAGTAAATTAAAAAGGGCTAACTTGTGTTAGCCCTTTTCGTTAAGCCGACAATATGGATTGTTCAGCTTAGGATTTGCCGGTCACCACAAACTGCGCCAGTTGAGTGCCTAGTTTGTTTGCCAGCTTAGTCATGGCGTTGCTTCTGGCCGTATCTTTATAACCCGATGCTGCTTTCACTTTGGTATTAAAGTGTGCCTGCTCTTCGCCGTTTTCCATTACGACTAAGTAGCTCTCAGCCACACTGTAAAAAGTGTTAGCCTTGCTCATGTCCTGCCAGTCTACGGTAAACTTTAGGGTAAAGTCCGCCTCACCGGTGGTGACCTTGATCCCCTGAGAACTGAGCGCTTTTGCCAGGATATCGCGGACCTTGCGATGTGCTGCAGTGTCACCCTCGATACTAAAGCTGATGCTATTGATGATTGCATCCGCTTCATCTTGCTTAGCGCGAACAGCGTCAGACAAAGCGATTGGGGCTGTTTGTAGCTGTGTCAGGTAACGATTCTGCTTGCTGCGTTTGACTAACAGCTCTTTAAGCGCGACGGCTTTTTTTAACCGCTGAGACTTACTGCCACCGGTTGCCAATCTGAACTGAGCAATCTCTTCATCGAGTGCACGAATGGTCAACTCAGTTTGCATGGCGGCTTCGGTGCGGTTAAAGGCGGCTAATGCAAACGCTGTTTGCTGATCCGCACTGATGTATTCATCTTCAATTTTAACCCCCTGCAAATGAATGTCAGGCACCTGAGAGTTAATGAGCTCATCGACGTGAAACTGCATTGACTTCTCAGTGGCGGATTGCTCAATCCGGGTATTGGCTGAGATGGTTACATTGAGCTGTTTAGCCAAAGCAAGTCTGGCTGACTCCTGAGCCGCCAGTTTGGCCTGCTGCAAGTCACCGGTATTTTTCGCACTGCCAACACCATAAATCATGTAGCTAGAACTGGGCATGGCTGTGATCCATGCAGGCTTAGTATCAGCAGGTGTCTGGCTTGCGTTATTTGCGCTACAGCCGCTAAGAATTGCGGCTGTTAGCAAAGTGGCAAGCAGCGGCTTAGAAACCAAAGCGCGAGCGCTCCTGCAGTTTTTGAATTTTCTTCTGTCCATTCCATACCTCACGGTTTGTGGTCATATCGATCAATCTCAGGTCGACCTGATAAAAAGTCACGCGATCGCCGCCTTGCTCGTCAACGAATGAGTTGATGGTGCCTGACAGGGCATAATCCGCACCTTGTTCCTGACCCATCTCATTTTGTGTCTCGAGGCTGGCGTTAAGCTCCTGATCTTTCCTTTCGTCGCGGATCTCCTGACGAACATCTTTGTTTGCAACAAAGTCCGCCTGGCCGCTGCGTAAAATTGAACGTTTTAAGTCATTTAAAAAGGTATCAACCGCAATATGCTGATGCGACTTGTTGCGTACTGACTGGATTATAATAGCAGGGCGAGTGCCTTCTTTTTGTAAGTGATCGTTAACCCATGGAAAGCTCAACATATCGTTGATCATGGCCTCTGCAACCAGTTGCGAGTCCTTACCGTTCCACTTGTCAGAAAGAGCAACCTCTTGATTTGCATCTACTCTTTGTACTTTTGTTGACGAGCAGCCAGTAATAGCTAAGCTACATGCAACAACCAAAGGAGTTAGCTTTAAAAGTGTGGTTTTACAGTTCATAACAATTATTCCATTGTAAGCAGAGTGATTGGTGCTGCGGATTGGGCACTTTCAATGAAAGTACGGGTATGCCACAGCGTCATATTTTTGTTGATCTCAAGTGTGTCAGATTGTTCTATTACTTTGCCCGAGCGCAGTTTGGTTTTGAGCGTGATATTAACTGTGCCCAAGGTTACCGGTACCTGAGTGAGCTTGATCTGCGCTGGGAGTGACTGCCACTGGCGTAGGTCGGCACCGGCCGTGACCGCGTTTACTACGCTGGTTGCCAATTTAGCAAAGCCATCAAATGCCTGCAGCCCGGTGCTTTGTATTGCTTTATGGGCAGTCATGGCTTTAACCACTTCACGGGTAAGTGCAATTTGCATTTCCCGGTTGGCATTTTTCAGCGCGCTTTGTAAGGTCAGCAGGCTAACAGAGTGATAGTTATCCAGTTCAGCGACTTTTTTACCTTCAATCCAAAGTTCAGATTTATCTATTTTCTGCTCGAATGGCTCGAGGTAGGTCACCGCAATACGACTACCGTGCTCCAGTGCATCTATCAATCCAGCCGTTTTTGCGCTTTGCCACAGAGTGTCGCCTAATGGCAGGCGTTTGGTCAATGCCCCCATGGCAACGTCACCCAGGTCGCCGGTGGCGTAGTTTTGCATCATATCGAACAGGCTGGTGTCTGCGTACAGCATCTGGAACCACCACATTTGCGCTTTTCGCTCCGCTGATGTTCCCCACAGGATAGGGGTAACAACCAATGCTTTAGCACTGTGATCTGCGCGTAGCAGTAAATTGAACTCTTTACGCTGCGGGCCAATGCCCGCATTTTGAACCACGGTCAGGCGGGGACCCGCTTGCCTGGCTTCATTAATGCTGTCGCCCCATTTTTCCTCGAGTTCGTTCAGCTCATTACGATAGCCACCGGCTTTTCGCATGACGCGTGCGAGATCCGTATAAGCCTGTTTTGTAGCGTGAGTGCCTAAGTCGTATTGGTCTGCAAAACCTTGCTCAAATGCCTCTGCGGCCCTTTGATACTGAATACGGGCTGCATCCAGCTCGTTGCTGCTCTCATAAAGAATGCCACTGATGTAATGAGCGAAGGCGTCATCCTTATAATCGATGTCTTTGAGCAGGTCGTTTGGTGCCAGTAGCGGCTGCAAAATGCGCATCACTCGGTCAGTGAGGCCGTCACCGCTTGGTTTTCCGTCATAACCTCCTGTTTCATCAGTGAGCGTTGATAAGTAGGTATCAAGCTGGCGCATTTCAACCAGAGCGGCATCCAGGTAATATTGTCTTTGTGCGGGGTATTGATTTGCCAAAGCGTTATAGTTCAGTGCTTTAAAAACATTGATCAGCGGGCGGTGGAACTCTTTCCCGGAGAACGTAGTGTAAGTCGGGCCGCTTAGCAATGCCAGCGCTTGCTCCGAAACACTGATGGTGTATTGCTCTTCAATAATCGCTTTGGCTTTGTCGAGGTTTTCGTTACTTAGCTGGTATCTTTGCTCAAGATGATACAAAGTGCCGAGCTCAAGGTGGCGTAACAGTTTGTTTTTGCCTGAAGCCGGGTACGAGGTTTCAATCGCAGTCTTTGCTTGTTCAAACTGGCCTTGCTGGGCAAGCAGAATTGCATTTTTGTTAGCGGGTGTTGTATTGCATCCAGTCAGAACCACAATCAGTGTCACGGTTAACCAAGCTCGATAATGCAAAGTATTGAATAGAGATAGCATTACGCTTCCTTTGCTTGTAATAAAGTTTACGGTGACTATACCAAAAAAGTTGGATATATTTGCACTAACTTAAAGATTATTTTGCTTTTTTTGAAGCTGAATATTGTAAGAAATCGTTCTTACAATTTATTACTGTAAAGCAATCTGGCTTTTGTTAAATTTAATTCATCGCTTAGCAATCAATAGCTCGAAGGACAATATCATGAAGATCAAACCGCTTATTACTACTATGCTCGTGGCAGGGATGTTAACAGCCTGTAGCTCGACTGGAGAAAAAACTGCCTCTGAGTCGAAGATAAATATACCAGACTGGGTTTTGAACCCGGCTGTTGAAAATGGCATCGCAGCTGCCGATTGTGTGAAGTTCTCTGGAAACATCTCGATTGACCAGAAAATGGCAGTGGCTAACGCAAGACTGGCGTTAGCTCAACAGATTGAAACACGCATTGAAGGGCTAGACAAAACCTTTGCTAACCGTACCGATGCGAACGAAGAAACCACAGTGGGCGCGACGTTTAGCTCAGTTTCAAAGCAGCTAACAAAGCAAACGCTTAATGGCTCTCGCGTGATTAAAGCCGACGTCGTTGAAATTGGCGGCAAAGATTATTTCTGTGCACTGACGACATTATCACCGGCACTGACAAAAAGTCTGTTTAAAGACCTGGTGAAAGAGAGCAAGAAACAAATTAATCCGCAAGATGAGCAGTTCCTGTATCAGGAGTTCAAGGCATTTAAAGCAGAAAAAGATCTGGAAAAAGAAATCGCCAGATTAACCAATTAATCGACTCGTTAGCGCACCGAAAGGTGCGCTATTCATTGATAGGAGTGGGCTGTGAAAACCATACTTGCATTGACGATTGCATCTCAGTTTGCCGCCGCGGCAGCGGTTGCCAGTACATCCAGTTTATTTAATGAGCTGGAAGCGGCAATGCAAACCTATGACAACAGCGCCCAGGAACAAACGGAATTTGAGCGCTATAAGGCGCAGCATTTACAAGAATTTAATGACTATGTTGAGGCACATTTTGAGGAGTTCGATGCGTTTCGTGACCAACTGATCCAACAGTGGGGAGAAGCGAAGGTTTCTGACCAAAGCCAGTTTGTTAGTTATTCTGAGGATAACCGGGAGCGCCTGGAGGTCGATTTTGAAAACAATGAAATCGTACTCAGTGTACGGCATCATGCCGGCTCTCATGTCTCGGATGAGCAGGTTTCACAGGCGATTGAGAGATTTAAACAATCTGAAGATGAGCTGTTTCATTCATTTCTCAGTGGCGGTGCTCTGGACGATGGCGTGAGTGAGCGCAAACAAGTTGCGATAGATAATGGACTTCGTGTAAAGTCCATTATAGCGGCAAAAGCCCAGATCAAGCAGCAAACTCAGGAGCAGAAGAAGCTCGCAGAACAACAAGCCGACGAAGCACTGGCGCTGGAGTCTGATCCGCAAGTAGTTGAAGCCGCGAGCAAGCAGCTTACAACCAAAAAGACGGAGCTGGATCAACTAGCTACCAAGCGCATTAAAAACCTGACCAAATCTGTTAAACAAATCTCAAAGACTGAGCCTCAGCAGGTCACCCAGGTCCGGATTAAAATGCCGAAAAATGGCCTGGCACATAAACGTGCAGCCCAGTACCAAGGCCAGATAGCAAAGCAAAGTGAGCGTTTTGAAATAGAACCCAGTCTGGTACTGGCGGTTATGCATACAGAAAGCCACTTTAATCCGTTAGCAAAATCACATATTCCGGCATTTGGCTTAATGCAAATCGTGCCTACCAGCGCGGGGGTTGATGTTAATCGCTTCCTGCACAAGCTGGATGAGCCAATGAGTCCGCCTTATTTGTATGTTGTTGATAATAACATCGAGGCCGGCACAGCCTACCTACACTTGCTCAATGATCGTTATCTGAGTGCGATTAAGGATCCCTTGAGCCGTAAGTACTGCATGATTGCTGCGTATAATACGGGTGCTGGTAATGTCGCGAGTGTGTTTAATGCTGACGGCTCTCGCAATATCAAGCGTGCGGCGAGGGTGATTAACTCATTGTCTCCTGAGCGTGTGCTAGAGGCATTGCAGCAGGGTTTGCCTTACAACGAAACGCGCCGTTATCTGAAAAAAGTACTGGCGACTGAAAAACTCTATATTTAATTCCTCACGGGAATAACAGTTCGAACAGAGCTGGTATTCCCGGCTCATTGCGCTTCTCTTTTATCGAATGACCAGCCTGATGCAATTCTTTGCGCTCCTGGCTGATCGCTGCCACCTGATACCCATCACCATTTACCTGAAAGCCATATCTAAGCAGAAAACCTCTGATATTTATTGGGCATAGGTCTAGTCAATAGGTGCAAAACAGCAAAGTTTACTTGTTTAGCAGCGAGATATTCCTGCCTTGCTGACTGTTTAAACAAGCGGGTGGCTCCCATCATCTTGAACCTTGTGCATAGGAACTAAAGCTATTGAGGCGAGCGGATGAATGTACGGTGCTTTTTTCTGAGCTTGATTTAACATTGGTTGACTGAGTATGCGCTATGAACTTTCAGCGTTCATGGGGACTTTAGGGAGGATCAAAAAGGGCCGCTTGGGCGGCCCTTTTAAGTGGTTACGCAACGCTTATTCGTAGCTTGCTGGCGATGCCATGGCTGAGCTGGCTCGTGCTGTTGGCGACTTAGAGCCAGAACCCTGACCACTGTCACTGACCTTTTCACGCATTGAGTCTGGCATTACCGAGACAGTAATAGCAATCTCTGCACTGTTATCAGCTGCTGCTTTTGTCATTGGCGCTTCGGCGCCGTATTGATAACGTGCCCGGCCCGATACAACTTGCTCGGCAGGAGTTGCAGTTACAGGAACTTCCTGCGCTTCAACAACAGGAGCTACTTCTACTTGCTCTGTAGCTGGCGCTTCAGCAGTAGGTGCTTCCACTTGCTCTGTAGCAGGCGCTTCATCAGCAGTTGCTTCTACTTGCTCAGTAGCAGGCGCTTCATCAGCAGGTGCTTCATCAGCAGGTGCTTCTACTTGCTCTGTCACAGGTGCTTCAGCAGTAGCTACTTCCACTTGCTCTGTAGCAGGCGCTTCATCAGCAGTTGCTTCTACTTGCTCTGTCACAGGTGCTTCAGCAGTAGCTACTTCCACTTGCTCTGTAGCAGGCGCTTCAGCAGTAGGTGCTTCCACTTGCTCTGTAGCAGGCGCTTCAGCAGCAGGCGCTTCCTCTTGCTCTGTAGCTGGTGCTTCAGCAGCAGGCGCTTCTACTTGCTCTGTAGCTGGTGTTTCAGCAGCAGGTGCTTCCACTTGCTCTGTAGCAGGCGCTTTAGCAACCGATGATTCCACTTGCTCCGCTACTGGCGCGCCTACAACAGGCGCTTCAGTTTCACTCGCCACTTGCTGTGGCTCTGAGTCTGATGTTTTTGCTGTAGCGTTTAGCTCAGCTTCAAACTCAGCGGCAGCCTGATCAGCAACAGGTACAAACGCTGGTGTTGCATCCTTATTGTCGTTGCGTTTACGCTTTTGGCCTGCTGCTCTCAGGTGGCGCGGCGAACGACGTGAACGAGTACGAGGTTGCTCTCGCTGCTCTTTGTCCTCTTCGCTTGCCTCTTCACCTTGCGCATTATTCTGGTTCAATGCTTGAGCCTGTGTTACCACTTCATCAGCCGGTGCATCTGCTGTTTGCACTTGCTCCACGGCTTCTCGCGGGGCAGCGGCTTTGACGGTAGCGTCATTGCTTTGCTCAGTTACTGGCTCAGGCTGCTGCTCTGGAGTCTGTGCATACTCAGGTTGCGTTTTAGCGCTCTCATCTTTGGCCTGAGAGGCTTTTACTTCACCCTCAATACGTACTTTCTTTTTCAGGTTGCGGCGCTGGCGACGTGGCTTATTCGCTTTCTCCTGAGTTGCGTTTTCAGTATTGTCTTGCTTTTGTTCAGTAACTGGCTCTGCACTTTGCTTTGCTTTATCTGAATCGTTGCGACGACGCTGGTTCTGACGACGGCGCTTGTTACGGCCTTCGCTGCGTTCCTGGTTGTCGTTACGTTCATCTTTGCGTGTCTTGCTGTCGTTATTGTCTAACTCAGTTTTACGGCTGTCGTTACGCTCATCGCTGCGGTTTTCGTTACGACCATCGTTACGACCATCGTTACGACCATCGTTACGACCATCGTTACGACGGTCATTACGGTTACGGTTTTTGCGACGTTGCTGGTTACGACGACGATTGTCCTGGCGCTGTCGAGGTTGCTGCTTAGGTTGCTCTTCCTCTTTTTGCTCTTCCTCACCACCAAACAGGCCTTTCAGCCAAGTTCCGATGCGGCTTAGCAGGCCCGCTTCCTCTTGTGCTTTGTTTTGAGTCTCTGGCCGCTTGGCTGTTTGTGCAGCTTGTGGCGCTGCTGCAGGTGCTGGCGCTGGTGCAGTTGGCATTGCAACGCCTTTAAGAACCGGCTCTTCTTTTACCACTGGTGCAGCGATAGGTGCGGCTATCTCTTCAATTTCAGGGGTAACAACCTGCTCGTAGCTCACACTCTCTGGCACATCGTCTTTGCGCAGACGAACCACATCATAATGTGGTGTTTCCATATGCTGGTTAGGAATGATCACAACGTCACAGTTATGGCGCTTTTCAATGCGCTGAACCGCACGGCGCTTTTCGTTAAGCAGGTAAGAGCCCACTTTTACAGGTACCTGTGCGTTAACCTGAGCCGTGTTTTCTTTAATCGCTTCTTCTTCGATTAGACGCAGGATAGACAAAGCAATCGATTCGTTTGAACGGATCGTGCCCTGGCCGTCACAACGAGGACAAGAATGCTGGCTGGCTTCACCCAGTGAAGGGCGCAAGCGCTGGCGTGACATTTCTAGCAGACCGAAGCGTGAAATTTTACCAATTTGTACGCGGGCGCGGTCGGCACGTACTGCATCTTTCAAGCGGTTTTCTACTTCACGCTGGTGACGCGGTGGCGTCATATCTATGAAGTCGATCACTATCAGACCACCCAGGTCACGCAAACGTAGTTGACGAGCAATTTCGTCTGCCGCTTCGAGGTTGGTGTTGAGTGCCGTTTCTTCAATATCACCCCCTTTGGTTGCCTTAGAGGAGTTGATATCAATAGAGGTCAGTGCTTCAGTTGGATCAATGACGATTGAACCGCCAGAAGGCAAACGCACTTCACGCTGGAAAGCTGATTCGATCTGGCTTTCGATTTGGTAGTGCGTGAACAGCGGAACGTCGTTCTGGTACAACTTAACGCGGTTAATAAAGTCTGGGCGGAAGCGCTCAATATGGGCTTTCGCTTCTTCGAATACACGGGCTTTATCAATCAGGATCTCACCGATATCGCGGCGCAAATAGTCGCGGATAGCACGGAAGATAACGTTACTTTCCTGGTGGATTAAGAAAGGTGCTTTGCCGCTGTCCGCAGCATTTTGGATAGCTTCCCAGTGTACCAGCAAGGCTTTCAGGTCATACTCTAATTCTTCAAAAGACTTACCCACACCCGCTGTACGTACGATCAGACCCATGCCTTTAGGTAGATTCAGGCGGCTCAGTGCTTCTTTTAGTTCGATACGCTCATCACCTTCGATACGGCGAGAAATACCACCTGCCCGAGGGTTATTTGGCATCAGTACCAGGTAGCTACCGGCAACACTGATAAAAGTGGTCAGTGCCGCACCTTTTTGGCCTCGTTCCTCTTTATCAACCTGAACAATGACTTCCTGACCTTCTTTGATCACATCTTTGATGTTTGGACGACCGTTGAAGGTATAACCTGATGGGAAGTATGTTTTGGCTATTTCTTTGAGAGGGAGGAAACCGTGGCGCTCAGCACCATAATCAACAAAAGCGGCTTCTAGGGAAGGTTCTATACGAGTGATTTTACCTTTGTAAATATTAGCTTTTTTCTGTTCATGACCAGGGCTTTCGATATCAAGATCGTACAGACGCTGGCCGTCAACCAGTGCAACGCGCATTTCTTCTTGCTGCGTCGCATTGATCAGCATACGTTTCATATTTTTACTCTACTTAATTTTTTTACACTTTGCCTGTGCACGCTAGTTCAGGTGTTTAGTGTTCCTATTTTTATAATGCAGTCTCACGACTGGGAGACGGGAACAATCATTTACTTCCGCATGTAACGCTTATGCCACACTGCTTTTTAAGTGGCGGGTTACTGAGTGTTTTACTCAACTTACGGATGTCGCACGGGCCTAAACATATCCCGACTAAACTACACAAGACATTAATAATTATTGCTTTTAATTTCGGTTATTTAGCTGTGTTTAATCAGTACAATGAACTATTACACGCTTCATTTCAGATTAAACGCACGTATTTGTCACTGGGCCGGGTCGATAAAGCTGTGGAAATCTCAGCTCTAATCTGTATGATCCTCCACCCAAGATGTGCATCACAGCGGCATCAATGCGATAAAAAGCACGCTCGCAAAGATAGGCGGGCCGATTATCCCACTAATACCTCCGTGATAGCAACTAAATTATTACTCAATTCAGTGATTAGGCAATGTCAGAAAAAACCGGCTTAAAGGTAAGTTTTGTAACCATAACAGAAGACCAACTCGGTCAGCGCATAGATAACTTTTTGCTTACCCACCTCAAGGGGGTACCAAAGAGTGCAATCTACAAAATTCTTCGCAAAGGGGAGGTCAGGGTTAACAAAAAGCGGGTCAAGCCGGTTTATAAGCTGCAACTGAACGACGAAGTGCGTATTCCGCCGATTAAAGTGGCAGAGAAGTCAGAGTTTGTACCGAAAAATCTGGACAAAGTAGCCGGGCTTGAAGATGCGATTCTGTATGAGGATAAGTATCTGATTGTCATGAATAAGCCATCTGGTATGGCGGTGCACGGCGGTAGCGGTCTGAGCTATGGGCTGATTGAAGCAATTCGTGCATTGCGCCCGGAAGAAAGAAATCTGGAGCTAGTACACCGTCTCGATCGTGATACCTCCGGCTGTTTATTGATCTCAAAACGTCGCTCCATTCTCAAAGGGTTGCACGAACAGCTCAGAGAAAAAACCATGGAAAAGAATTACTGGGCACTGGTGTGTGGTGAGTGGTCTGCAAAGCATAAAAATGTCACTGAGCCGCTGCGCAAAAACACCCTGCAATCCGGCGAGCGCGTGGTGCGAGTTGATCACGAAGAAGGCAAAGCGTCGCATACGCGTTTTCGGGTACTGGAGCGCTTCAATGGTGCGACTTTGGTTCAGGCATCGCCTGTCACGGGACGCACCCACCAGATCCGTGTGCACACCCAGTGCAAAGGTCACCCAATAGCGTGTGATGATAAGTATGGCGATCAGGTGTTTGACAGCCAAATGCGCCAGCTCGGCCTGGGTCGCTTGTTTTTGCATGCCCGTGAGCTCAGATTTATCCATCCTAAGCATGAGACTACGCTTCATGTTGAAGCACCGCTGGACAAAGCGCTGGAGCACTGCCTTAAAACACTAAGAGGTACCCATGGCATATAAACTGGTTATTTTCGATTGGGATGGTACGGTCATGGACACTGTGCCTAAAATTGTTAATACCCTTCATAAGGTAACGGCATGTCATGGGCTTGAGCCCATTTCAAATGAGGCAGCCAAGTCAATCATAGGTTTGTCACTTGAGAAGGCCATGGCAACTTTGTTCCCAGAGCAACAAGATAAGGCGGCTGATTTAGCATTGACGTATAAACGTCTATATAAAGAAGACACAACGCCCATCATCGTGTTTGAGGGAGTTGCAGCACTGCTTGCTGAATTGAAGGCTCAAGGGACCTTACTTGCTGTTGCGACTGGCAAAAGTCGTGCTGGCCTGGATAATTTGCTGGCGCACAGTGGTTTGAGTGACTACTTTAATGTCACTAAAACAGCGGATGACGCAAAGTCAAAACCCGATCCGGATATGCTGCTGCAGATCCTAAACGAGCTGGATGTGTCTCCTGAAGAGGCTATTATGGTAGGCGATACGGGGATTGATATGGCGCTGGCAAGCAATGCTAAAGTACCCGCTATCGCTGTCACCTTTGGTGCTGCCAGCGAAGCGCAGCTCAAGGCCTACGCGCCACTGGCATTGTGCCATAGTTATGCTCAGCTGAGTGACTTCCTATTGTCCGAGTACATCGACGCCGAATTCGCCCAGTGATTTAGTCAGTTCAATCAGAGGGAGCCCAATTAATGTATTGGGATCGTCTCCCTCAAGTTTATCGAACAGGCAAATACCCAGTCCTTCACTTTTAAAACTCCCTGCACAGTTAAGCGGCAGCTCCTTTGCGACATATTGCTCAATCTGAGCGTCTGTTAACCGACGAAAATGCACTTTAAACGGCACGACTTTAGTTACGGCTCGCTGCGTTTCGAGCTCATAGACGCATAGCCCGGTGAGAAAAGTGACCACCTGACCGCTGAATTGTTTGAGCTGCGCATGGGCGTTTTCCACCGTGTGAGGTTTGCCAAGGATCTGGCCGTCAAATAAAGCGACCTGATCTGAGCCAATGACCAATCCACTGCTATAATTCTGATGCGCGACACGCGCTTTGCTTTCACTTAATCTGGCAACCAGCTCGGCAGGCGTCTCTTGAGGTAAAACTGATTCATCAATGTCGGGAGAAAAGCTGTCAAATGGCAGGCACAATTTTGCTAAAATTTGCTGTCGAAATGGTGAGCTAGAGGCTAATATAAGTGGTGATTTCATAAGTACCGTCACTGCGTTGTAGTAAATTCTCCATAGGATAATCACAACGTGGTTAAAAACAATATGAAAGTTTAATTTTGCTTTGACTAAAGCATTAACTATCTATATGATGCAGCCCCTATGCAAAAGGTGAAAATTCCCATCACCATTGATCCTTGCAAAGCGGCACAGCGCCGGGCCAGTTATGACGGTGTGATAGCGCTTGAAGAACTTTCTCGTTTGCAGCAAGTTGTGCAAGATCAAGTAGGTGAAATAGCGGTAACTATTCGTTGCGAAACAGACCAGCAAGGTTTGGTTGTGGTACGTGGAAACGTGCAAGCCAAAGTCACCGTGCTGTGTCAGCGTTGTAACGATGAATTAGGGTTGGATTTGGAACAAGACTTTGCGTATTCGCCAGTCGGATTCGGTACAGAGTCGGAAGAACTCCCTGAGTGTTATGATGTTGTGGAGTTGGATGAAGAAGGTGAAATTAATCTGCGGCAAATTGTCGAAGATGAGTTGATACTGGCGATCCCAATCGTTCCTAAGCATACAGAAGCATCTTGTTCTTTTTCTGATAAGCCAGTTAGCTTTGGTGATATAGAAGAACAAGAGAGTAAACCAAATCCATTTGAAATTTTAAAACAACTTAAGAAAGATTCTTAGGAGATAGGCTAATGGCGGTACAAAAAAGTAAAGTGTCACGTTCACGTCGTGGCATGCGTCGTTCACACGATGCTATTAACGGTCCTACACTAACTGTAGATCAAGTTTCTGGTGAGACTCACCGTCGTCACCACGTAACTGCTGACGGTTACTACAAAGGCGAAAAAGTAATTTCTAAGTAAGAGATTGCTTTATGCACGCTGATCTAACCATAGCGTTAGATATGATGGGGGGCGATTACGGCCCCCGTTCATCTATACCTGCCGCGCTCGCTGCAGTCGAAAAACACCCCCGCTTAATTTTGTTGCTCTGTGGCAACCGAACCGTTCTTGAAAGTGCGCTCGAAAAAGCCAACGCCCTGTCACATCCACGTTTAATCGTTAAGCATTGCGATGAAGTTGTCACCAATACGTGTGATCCGGCTCAGGCATTGCGCAACAAACGAAATTCCTCCATGCGAGTGGCACTGGACCTGGTTAAGTCAGGCCAGGCGCAAGCATGTGTCAGTTCCGGTAATACTGGCGCACTATTGAGTATGGCGCACTACGTTCTGAAAATGCTGCCCGGTATCAAAAGGCCCGCTTTAATCACTTCTGTACCAACAGAAAAAAAACAACCCGTTTATTTGCTGGACCTTGGTGCTAACATACAGTGCGATCCCGAAACCTTATTACAGTTTGCCATTATGGGTTCCATTGTCGCAGGTGCTGCACTGAAACTGGACAAACCTAAAGTTCACCTGCTCAACATCGGGCTTGAAGACATAAAAGGGCACGATGGGATAAAGCAAGCTGCCAGATTGATGCAAGGCTGTTCCGCCATCAATTATCAGGGCTATTGCGAAGGGAGTGATATATTTTCAGGTAAGTCAGACGTCATTGTGTGTGAGGGTTTTGTTGGTAACGTCGCATTGAAAACCTGCGAAGGAATTGCCAAACTTATCATGTTTAAGTTTACAAAAGCGTTGAAAAAGCACCTTTTTTACCGCTGTCTGGCGTTTTTACTCAGGCCCGTCATAAAAAAACTGTATAAACGTGTGAACCCCGACCAGTATAATGGCGCAAGTCTGGTAGGATTGCGCGGTATTGTAGTGAAAAGTCACGGAAATGCGTCGAAGAAGGCTTTTATGGCCGCGATTGAAGAAGCGGCCAGAGAGGTCGATAGACGTATTCCAGATAAAATCCAGGCGGCCTTTGAAGAAATGGCGCCGATTGAAGAGACATCTGTCAGATCCTAGTTTCATCCAAATAGTGTGGCTAAGGAAATGGCAGAATACAGAAATCATAAGAGCACACTATGTCACAAAAGATTGCTTTACTATTTCCAGGCCAGGGCTCTCAGAGCGTTGGCATGTTGGCGGAATTATTAGAAACTTCCAAAGTTGTTCAGGATACCTTTGCAGAGGCCTCTGCAGCACTGGGTTATGACCTGGCAAAACTCGTTTTAGATGGTCCTGAAAGCGAGCTAAATGAAACACACCGCACCCAGCCTGCACTGTTGACTGCCAGTGTGGCGATTTTCCGACAATGGCAAACCGAACAGGTAGACGCTGAACTGGTATTAGCGGGACACAGTTTGGGTGAATATTCCGCCCTGGTGTGTGCAGGCGTGCTTGACCTGTCTACGGCCGTTAAACTGGTTGAAAAGCGTGGCTTGTATATGCAACAGGCAGTACCGGCAGGCACTGGATCAATGGCCGCAATTATCGGTCTGGATGACGAGACCATTGCGAAGATCTGTGAAGAACAATCAGAGCAGCAAGTTGTGGCGCCGGTTAATTTCAACTCTCCAGGCCAGGTGGTCATTGCTGGTCACAAAGAAGCAGTAGAGCGTGCATCAGAAGCCTGTAAAGAGGCGGGAGCGAAGCGTGCACTGCCGTTGGCTGTAAGCGTGCCTTCTCACTGCGCGTTAATGAAACCTGCGGCCGAGCAACTTGCAGCAGACCTTGCCGAGATCGAGTTTTCAGCACCCAACTTTCCAGTGATCAATAATGTCGACGTAGTTGCGCAGCAAAGTGGTGATGCAATTAAAGATGCCCTGATTCGTCAGCTATATAGCCCCGTGCGTTGGACTGAGACGGTACAGCAATTGGCGAAAGAAGGGATCACTCAGGCTTACGAATTTGGCCCGGGTAAAGTTATCACTGGCCTGGTTAAACGAATTGATAAATCTGTAGCGTGTAGCGCCGTCAATGATACGGCAGCAATCACGTCTGCTAAGTAAATGACGGAATTGAATATGACAAACCTATTTGATTTAACAGGTAAAGTGGTACTTGTTACAGGCGCAAGCCGTGGTATTGGTAAGGCTATTGCAAATGCGATGGTAGCACAAGGTGCAAAGGTAGCAGGTACTGCAACAAGCGAATCGGGTGCAGAAAAAATTTCTGACTATCTGGGCGAAAATGGTAAAGGTTACAAGCTTAATGTAACTGACGCAGAATCGATTGAAGCAACGCTTCAGGCAATTAAGCAAGACCTGGGTGATGTGGATGTGTTGGTTAACAATGCGGGTATTACCCGTGATAACTTGTTGATGCGCATGAAAGATCAAGAGTGGGATGAGATCCTTGATACTAACCTGAGTTCAATTTTCCGTTTGTCTAAGGCAGTTTTGCGTCCTATGATGAAGAAAAAATCAGGCCGTATCATTAATATTGGCTCTGTGGTTGGCACAATGGGTAATGCGGGTCAGGCGAACTATGCAGCTGCTAAAGCAGGTGTGATTGGTTTTTCAAAATCGATGGCCCGAGAAGTGGCATCACGTGGTATTACCGTTAACGTGATTGCACCTGGCTTTATCCAAACAGACATGACTGATGAGCTAACTGACGAGCAAAAGGCGGCAACGCTCGCGAACGTGCCGGCAGGGCGCCTTGGTAAGCCGGAAGAAATCGCAGCAGCAGCAGTTTATCTCGCATCTGATGCTGGTGCTTATGTATCTGGCGAAACTTTACACGTAAACGGCGCTATGTATATGGTGTAACAATTGCTCGCGAGGTTTAATTTTTTGTGATCTTGCGGCAATCTTACTTGAAATTGCTATTAAAATAGGCGATAAAAGTACAAAATATTTAGTAACAGGTTTGACCAGAAAAAAAAGTCATGGTCAATCCTTGAATCACAGTATGATGCGCCGTAAACTACGCCGCAATCTGAAATTAACGCGATAGCGTTTAAATAAAGGAAAGAAGAATGAGCGACATCCAAGAACGCGTAAAAAAAATCATCGTTGAGCAACTAGGTGTTAAAGAAGAAGAAGTAAAATCAGAAGCGTCTTTCGTAGACGATCTGGGTGCTGACTCTCTTGACACTGTTGAGCTGGTAATGGCTCTGGAAGAAGAGTTCGACACTGAGATCCCTGATGAAGAAGCTGAGAAAATCACTACTGTTCAGGCAGCGATCGATTACGTTACTGCTCACGCTGAGTAATTAACGGTTTTAAATTAGGGCAGCATTCGCTGCCCTGATCATTTATCCCCCCATCATTTCGAAAATCCCTTTTGGAGGAAACCGTGGCTAAACGTCGAGTCGTAGTAACTGGCTTAGGTATGTTGACGCCGCTGGGTAATGACGTCGAGTCAACCTGGCAGGGCTTGTTAGAAGGCCGAAGTGGTATTCGCAATATCACACACTTTGACACAACTCAGTTCGGTACCAAATTTGCGGGTCTGGTCAATGATTTTGACGAGACTCAATACATGTCAAAGAAAGATGCCAAGAAAATGGACTTGTTCATTCAGTACGGCATCGCGGCGGGCGTACAGGCGCTTAAAGATTCCGGGTTGGAAATCACAGAACAAAATGCCAAGCGCGTTGGTGTCGCTGTGGGTTCTGGGATCGGGGGCCTGACGCTGATTGAAGAAAACCATGTCAAGCTACTGAATAGCGGCCCTCGCAAGCTGTCTCCTTTTTATGTGCCTTCGACCATCATCAATATGATCTCAGGTCACCTGTCTATTATGCACGGCCTGCAAGGCCCTAACATTTCTATTGTGACGGCATGTACGACAGGCCTGCATAACATCGGCCATGCGGCACGTATGATAGCCTACGGCGATGCGGATGCGATGGTTGCCGGTGGCGCAGAAAAAGCGTCTACGCCAATTGGTATGGGTGGCTTTAGTGCGGCGCGTGCTCTATCGACACGCAATGATGATCCACAAGCGGCGTCGCGCCCTTGGGATAAAGATCGTGACGGTTTTGTGCTGGCCGATGGTGCAGGGGTGATCGTGCTGGAAGAATACGAGCACGCGAAAGCACGTGGCGCGAAAATCTACGCAGAGCTGGTTGGCTTTGGTATGAGTGGCGATGCTTATCACATGACGTCACCGCCAGAAGATGGCGCAGGTGCTGCACTGGCGATGGAAAATGCCTTACAGGATGCCGGTGTTAACGCCGAGCAGGTTGGCTACATCAATGCACATGGTACATCAACATCTGCAGGTGATAAGGCAGAAACTTCAGCCGTTAAGTCTATTTTCGGCGATGCTGCGAAAGATGTGATGGTGAGCTCATCTAAGTCTATGATGGGTCACTTATTAGGTGCTGCAGGCTCTGTAGAGTCTATCATCAGTATTTTGTCACTACAGCACCAAAAGGTCACGCCGACCATCAACCTGGATAATCCGGATGAAGGGTGCGACCTTGATTACGTACCTCACACGGCACGTGATGCTAAGTTAGACTATGCGCTATGTAACTCATTTGGGTTCGGCGGCACAAACGGCTCACTGTTGTTTAAGAAAGTCTGATAGTTAACTTAGTATAAAAACCCGGCAATGCCGGGTTTTTTTATGTCCATATGGCACCGTCTAAATGGCAGATATGATACAGTTGGCGCAATCAATTTGAAGTGGTAAAGACGAATGCAGCAGGTAAGCAGCCGGGATCGCGGCCTTAACTATGGCGATGGCTTTTTTACAACGGTTAAAATTTCAGCTGGTAAATTGGAGCGCTGGGAAGGCCATTTAAAACGCCTGGCGCAGTGTGCAAATGCTTTGTATTTCCCAGAGATAGACTACAGTGCGCTGACAGAGCAATGCGAGTGTGCGTCAAGGGAAGTGGCTCAGGGCGTGCTCAAAGTGGTGATCACTCGAGGAGAAGGCGGCAGGGGTTATGGCTTGCCAGAGGAGCCTCATGTTACAACGCTGGTGTCGCTATCGCCATATCCGGCTCATTATGCGCGCTGGCGTGATGAGGGCGTGACTCTGGCCTTGTCCGATGTCCGTTTGGGTCATCAACCTGTGTTGGCCGGACTGAAAACACTCAACCGCCTTGAGCAGGTGCTCATTAAACAAAATGCCGCCCATAAAGCTGCGGATGACGTCCTTGTGCTGGATTTACACGGCCAGGTCATCGAAAGTTCGGCAGCCAATATTCTGATCTATAAAGATAAGCACTGGTATACGCCCGATTTATCTCTCTGTGGGATCCAGGGCGTTTTTCTCTCAAGCCTGCAACAGCATAACACCATTCAAACAACTTCTCTGAGTCTGGAGTCTGTTTATGTGGCTGACGCTGTTTATCTGTGTAACAGCCTGATGGATTTGGTACCGGTACGTCAGATTAATAATCATTGTTTCAACCTGGAAAAGGCGCATGCCTGGGCAAAGGAGCTTGTTGTTAGATCATGATTAAAAAGCTGATTTTACTTGTGCTGTTGGGATTGGTCATTGTTGTACTGGCAGCCACGCACACCATTTCAGAGTTTAAGGATGCACCACTTCGTAGCGATGCCCACTATTTTGAGGTGAAGCGGGGAGACAGCTTTTTGGCCATTTGCCAGCGCTGGCAACGCCTGGGCTGGGTAGACAGCTGCTTGCCTTATCAGGTTTACGGCAAAGTGTTTCCGGAGCGAGTCAAAGTCAAAGCGGGTGTATACGAATTACAAGGTCTGAGTGTACTCGATGCGCTATCAAAGCTAAGTGCCGGGGCGCAGGCCGATTTCATGTTCACCATTATTGAAGGGCAAACCTTTAAACAGGTACTGACAAACCTCAAAGATGCACCCTTTATTCACTTTGACCTGAACGAAGCGGACATTGCAAAGCACATGCGCCTTGATACAGCAGGGTTGTCCGCTCAGCAGGCTTTTCATCCGGAAGGCTGGTTATATCCCGAAACCTATCATTACCATGCGTACAGTAATGCATCTGCCCTGATAAAACGTGCCAGCGAGCGTATGCATCAGCAGCTGGCATCCGCATGGCAACAAAGGGCGGCCGACTTGCCTATCAGCTCAGCTTATGAGGCGCTGATCCTGGCATCCATCATCGAGAAAGAAACAGGTAAAGCACAAGAGCGTCCGATCATTGCATCTGTCTTTGTAAACCGCCTGAACCGCAAGATGCGATTACAAACGGACCCGACGGTTATTTATGGTCTGGGTGAGCGTTTTGACGGCGACATCAAGCGCCGTGATTTACGCGAACATACACCTTACAACACATATCGAATTAAGGGGTTACCTCCGACACCCATCGCCATGCCGTCGTTCGCTGCGATTAAAGCAGCCACTCAGCCGGCACAAACGGATTATCTGTATTTTGTCTCAAAAGGGGATGGCAGCCATTATTTCTCAAAGTCTTTACGAGAGCACAATCAGGCGGTGCAGCGCTATATACTGAATAAACAAAATGGCTGAATAAGCCAACTATCTACGCGGCGCAACGAGTGGTCGCAAGCGGCTGTATATTGTAGACAAATATGATATACCAGCAATATACACTACACACAGAATAAAAACTGGAGCTCTGTAATGAATAAGTTGAACGCGCTCACGCTTGCAGTAGCGATTGCTCTGTCGGGCTGTGCTCAGGAAAGCCGGGTCAATCAGGCCGACTCAGCAGCGACTGCTGCTGCGCCATTGTCACGCGCTGATATTGACAAGCAAGTTGACGCCTATACACAAACCTTTATTAATCATCAGCCCGCATTGGCAACCTCATTAAAGCTATCCGCCGATCAATACGGCAGTTATGCCGACAGGCTGCCAGACTACTCAGCATCGGGTATGCAGGCGTTGCAAATTGATATGAATAATGCGGCAGAAAAACTAAAACGCCTGCAAGCGCACAAGATGAGTGAAGATGATCGTTTACACTTGCGTGTGAACGAAGTGCTGGCGCGTTATTATGCCGGCGATGCCCAATTTAGCGGCGGTTATATAGATACCTGGGGTGGCCACTTACCTTACATTGTTAATCAGCTTTCCGGGCCTCTGGTGGATATTCCAAACCTGCTTAAGGATCAGCATAGCGTTGAAAATCTGCAGGATGCGCAAAACTATCTGACCAGGCTGGAAGCGTTTGCAGCTCTGACCGATCAGGTCCGGGGTAAGCTGGCGGATGATGCTGAAAAGGGTATCATCCTGCCCAAGGTCCTGTTCCCGAATACCTTTGGATACCTGAATAACTTTACCGCGCATGCGGGCGAGAAACACCCATTGGTTACTTCATTTGATGCCAGGTTATCACAAGTTGCCTCTATCTCTGACGCACAGCGCACTGAGCTCGTTGATGCGGCTACAGCATTGGTTGATAAAAAGATTTACCCCGCATACCAGCGTGTGATTGCCGATCTCAAAGTGTTACAGGCAAAAGCCCCTGAAAAAGTCGGGATCTGGGCGCAACCAGGTGGTGAAGCTTTTTACCAGCATGAAATTACCTATCTGGCTGATTCGGACCTCAGTGCACAGCAGATCCACGATATTGGACTTGCTGAAGTTAAGCGGATCACCGAACGGATGGACGAGATCCTGCGTGAAAATGGTTATACCACTGGCTCTGTGGGCGATCGTATGAAGCAGCTAAATGATGAACCTCGCTTTTTATACGAAGACAGTGACGCGGGCCGTGAAGCATTGCTGACTTTCTTGCGTGGAGAAATTGAGACCATCAATAAAAAAGCACCACAGTACTTTTCAACTCTGCCGCCGCAAGAAGTAGAAGTACGCCGTATTCCTAAAGAAGTTGAAGCCGGTGCACCGGGTGGCTATTACAGCGCGCCTTCTCTGGATGGCAGTCGTCCCGGGGTATTTGCTATTAACCTTAAAGATATGAAGGCCGTCCCCAGCTTTGGTATGAAAACACTGACCTATCACGAAGCCGTGCCTGGACACCATTTCCAGATTGCGCTCAACATGCTGCAGACAGACATTGGTCTGATGCGTCAGAATGCCTCGTTCAACGGCTATATTGAGGGCTGGGCACTGTATTCAGAGTTAGTCGCCTATGAAATGGGAATGTACGAGAACGATCCGTTTGGTGATTTGGGTCGCTTGCAGGCAGAAGCCTATCGGGCTGCGCGTCTGGTGGTCGACACCGGACTGCACTATAAACAATGGACACGTCAGCAAGCGATTGAATATTTCGCTGAAGCGACGGGATCGGCAATGAGCGATGTCACAGCGGCCATTGATCGCTATATCGCCTGGCCTGGTCAGGCGCTGGGATACAAGCTGGGTATGATTAAGCTCGTTGAGCTGCGCGATAAAGCTCGTAAGGCGTTGGGCGATAAGTTTGACATCAAAGCGTTCCATGATGTGATCTTACTCAAAGGTGCCAGACCGCTGGCGATTGTGGAAGACGACGTCGACCGCTGGGTTGCATCACAAAGTTAACTTTAAGAGGTGGCTGTATAGCCACCTTTTTATAACGCCTGCTAGTACTGCTTTAGGAAATATCGAGTGTTTTTTATTACCCGAAGTATTAAAGCATTAAGCTCGGTTGGAACCTCTTGACTATAAGCTCATAACCTCCTCCAGGAAACGTCAGCAAGCCACTTTTTATTTTAAATATCTATACGTTATTTCATTTCTGCCCGGGAAATTGATACGAACGGACGCGCCCGCCTTTCAAATGAAATACAGGCTATGTGTCGATGCTCTGATCGTCCTAAAAAGCACCTACTCAAATCAACTCCAAATTCTAGCGAATAAAAAATATTGTATACAATATAAATTCACTGTAGGGTGATTAGGTCTGTGACAGGCACAGCATCAATGGGAACTCAACAGGAATTAAAAATGCGTAACAATAAAAATAATACGCAGGTGATCCGTCAAACGCTGGCTGCGAGTGCAATCGCACTGGCATTAGGTGGCGCGGTACCTGCATTTGCTGCAGATGGCAACAGTTTGATCAGAGGTAGTATCGTCAGTGGTCAGGGCAATGATCTGAGCGATGTGGAGCTCATCTTTACTCACAAAGCAAAAGGGCTGACATTTAGCGTCAGAACCAATGCTCAGGGTGAATATATTCTGCGTAACTTACCGGTCGGTCAATATCGGGTATCGATCAGTAAGGACGGGTTTGAAACTGTGCTTGAAGAGCAGGTTCAGGTCAGCATCGGCCAGTCGGTGCTACTGGATGCGCAGCTTAATCGCATCGGCGCGTCGGATATCGAGCGCATCGCGGTATCAGGTACGGCCATTCGTCGCGTTGATATGGCTTCTTCCACCGCAGGCGTGACCTATACAGACGAAGAAATTAAAGCTATGCCTGTTAATACCGGCTTTGAGAGTATTGCGCTGCTGGCACCGGGCACCGCAGAGCCTGGTGGCTCCGAGTTTAAAGACGCCTCCAGCTTTGGGGGGTCTTCGTCGGCAGAAAATGGCTATTACTTTAACGGCCTCAATGTCACCAGCATTCGTACCGGACTGGGCTCAATACGTCTGCCATGGGAAGCAATTTCGCAAACTCAGGTGAAAACGGGGGGAGTGAGCCCCGAGTTTGGTGGCGCACTGGGCGGAATCGTGAATGCGGTTTCAAAATCCGGTGATAATGATTTCAAATTAGGCGTAGAGATGCGCTACGACCCGGATAGCTTACGCAGCCAGCACGACGCCCTATACCAGCAAAACGGGGTGGTCGGCTACTACACCAATACTCAACAATCTACTGAGACGTATAAAGAGTTTCAGGTGTGGGCAAGTGGTGCACTGATTGAGGACTCACTGTTTTTCTATGGTCTGCTGGCGCCTTACCGGGAAAATGAAACCTGGGCCAGACAAACGGTCTATAACGACCGGGCGCGGGAGGAAGATCGCTGGTTCACCAAGTTAGACTGGTTTATCAACCAAGATCACTCTGTGGGATTTTCTGCGATGAACAACAAGCGAACCTGGGAAACTACTTCCTTTGCGTACGACTGGGAAACCAATGTGGTGGGAGAGCAAAGAGGGGTTGCCGCACCGGGTGAAGATGGCGGTAAAGTATATAGCCTGAACTATAACGGCTATATCAACGATTTTTTCAGTGTTTCCGCTGTCGTTGGGCGGGTGTCGGAAAACGTGGAAAATGTGGTTGCTTCGACAGATCCGGGTGTCTGGGATGAGCGTGACGGCTTTGTTACTGTCTCCTCACATACCGCCAGCGGGATCACCGAAGAAGAGTTTATTCGCGATCAGTTTAAGCTGGACTTTACCTGGGATCTGGAATTGCACTCAGTGTCGTTTGGTATCGATTACAGCAAAATTACGGTGGATTATTACGAAGGACAAAATGGTCTGGGCGAGGCGCAGGGCTGGTGGACTATCTTAACGGCGTCGGAGGATGATATTTCGGGCGCACCTCAGGGTACGGACTATATTGAGCGTCGCGTGCGCACCCGGGAAGTGGGGAACAAATCCGACTCTACGTCGCTGGCACTGTATGTGAACGACAGCTGGCAGGCAACAGACAACCTAGTGCTTAACCTGGGGGTCAGATACAGCGAGTTTGACAATTCGACCTCAACCGGTGAAGCGTTTGTCGATATGACAGGGCAAATCGCGCCCAGGTTGCAAGCCATTTACGACTTACACGGCGATGGCAGCGCTAAGATTTTTGCAACCTATGGGCGTTACTTTCAGCCTGTGTCGGCCAACATGAACGTAACACTGGGCTCGTCATCCATTGAATGGTTTGAGTACTTTGCATTGGATCAGGTTGACGCCAATGGCGTGCCAGTTTTGGACCCTGATGGCGCGCCCAGCAGAGGGGCGCAATTGCGAGAGCGTTACTGGCGACAAAGGGGGATCACAGAGCCCGGTCTGATAGCGTCATCCTCCCTTAAACCAATGTATTCGGATGAGTTCACTCTGGGTTACCAGCAGGAAGTGTTTGGCGATATGGCGCTTGGAATTCGCGCCATCTATCGTGACTTAGGGCGCAGCGTGGAAGATACCGACGTGGGTCCTGTACTGGCCAAAAAACTGGCTGAATTGGGGATCGAGGATAACGTCGGACAGAGCTCTTACTATGTGCTGAATAACCCGGGTGAGGCCATTACCATGAGTTACGACTTTGATGGTGATGGGCAGGTTGATGAGATCACCCTCAGTGCTGATGAGCTGGCCCTGCAACAGGCTAAGCGCAAGTATCTGGCACTGGAATTGACTCTGGAAGGTAATGTGACAGACCGGTTTCGGATCAATTCGTCCTACACCTGGTCTCATAGCTACGGTAACACTGAAGGTCTGGTCAAGACCGACAATAACCAGGCCGATCCAGGCTGGACAACGTCCTATGACTATGCGGACCTGATGGATAATGGGTACGGAGATCTACCTAATGATCACCGTCATGCAATCAAGTTTTCCGGCGCCTATGAGTTGACCGATGAGCTGACGCTGGGCATGGTTGCGCGCGCCATTTCCGGGCGGCCGACAAACTATTTATCCTTACATCCGCGTAATGTGGATAGCTGTAAAACAGGTAGCCCTTGGGATGCGTGTGTGAGCCGGGACTATGGTCATGTCAGTCACTATGATGAGCATGGCAATCCAGCCCCGCGAGGCAGTATTGACAACCTACCATGGCTCACAAGCTTTGACTTATCAATGGCCTACAATACCGATATCTCGGGTCATGATCTGATGCTTAAGGCCACAGTTTACAATCTGCTGAACAACGATGCGGCGCTGGATATCACCGAAACCAGAACTCGTAACAGCTCGGTGGAAGGTCAGGAACTCGAGCTGAATCCGGATTATGGCCTGGTGACACGTCGTCAGGAAGAGCGGTTTGTTTCTTTGCTTGCACGCTTTACTTTCTGATTGAAGCTTTCCCTGGTCAGTCGGGCTTAAAGCCCGGCTTTTCTTTATGGAGGATTGATGACACATAACTTAACTTCCTGGCGCATTCACTCGCACTGGACTCAGATCCAGGCACTGGATATGCACACCGCGGGTGAGCCGCTGCGCATTATCACCGCCGGCCTGCCAGAGCCACAAGGCACCAGTATGGTTGAAAAGCGCTTATATTGCATGGCGCACTACGAAAAGATACGCAAAGCGCTGATGTTTGAGCCGCGCGGCCATGCCGACATGTATGGCGCATTACTCACAGAACCCCAGCGTGCCGATAGCGCCTTTGGCGTGCTGTTTATGCACAATGAAGGCTACTCCACTATGTGTGGCCACGGCGTGATAGCGCTGGCTGAGCTGGCCAGAGCACAAGGAGCTGGCTTGGATGGGGAGCAGCGACTCAACATGGATACGCCCGCAGGACAGATCTGTGCGTTTTATTCACCGAATAAAAAGCAGGTGGGATTTTATAACGTCCCCTCTTTCGTTTGCCAATTCAACGTGGCGGCGGTGCTCGCGGGAGTGTGCACGGTGCTCTGCGATATTGCGTTTGGTGGTGCCTATTATGCGTATGTCGATGCCGACCAACTCGACCTGGCGCTGGATCTGCAAAATAGCGAAGAGATTATTTGCCTGGGCAGAAAAATAAAACGGGCATTAACGGGCAAGATTGAACTTGCGCACCCTGAAGATGCCTCGCTGAGTTTTTTATATGGCGTTGTGTTCTACTCCAATTCTCAGGTGAGCGGAGCACATTGCCACAGCCGCCATGTCTGCATTTTTGCCGACGGGTCGCTCGATCGCAGTCCAACCGGCACAGGTGTCAGTGGCAGAGTGGCTTTGCTGGCTGCCCGGGGGACGCTGGCGGTGAATGAGGTCATTCATATCGAGGGGATCCTGGGCTGTGGTTTTGATGTCAGTATTGATGCTCTGTGTCAGTATGGTGCCCGGCAGGCAGTTCGACCAAAAGTGTCCGGCGAGGCGTATGTCGTCGGCGAACATACATTTTGTCTGGATCCTGAGGATCCACTCCAACAAGGCTTTATTTTACGATGAATCAATATTTGCAACGACAAACGATCTTACGCAGCCAGCTCAGCGCATCGGGTTATGATGCTATGGTGGTGTTTGGCTATGAAAATATTCGTTATTTATGCGGGTTCAGCGGCCACGCAGCCACTTTGCTCATCAGTGCTGAGCAGTGTCTGTTGATCACCGACTATCGTTATGCTGAGCGTGCGCAGGCAGAGGCCGAACACGCTGAAGTGATACTCAGACAGCGAGACCACGAAAGTCTGGGGCAATGCCTGAGCCGTTTGTCTGGTGAACTAAAGGCGCTCGTGTTCGATGCTGCCCATATTGATGTGGGCCAGTGGCAAGAGATCAGCGGCGAATTGTCAGGGCGCACTGTAACGCCCACTCGGGGACTGGTAGAACAATTAAGACAAGTCAAAACCGCAGAGGAAATCGACTGCATTCGCCAGGCGGCGCAACTCGCTGACAAGGCCCTGGCGGATACTTTGTCCCTTGTGAAAGCAGGTGTCAGTGAGCGCGACCTGGCGCTGGAGCTGGATTATCGCATGCAAAAGCTGGGCTCTGAAGGCGTGTCGTTTGACACTATTCTCCTGTTTGGTGCACGCAGTGCCTTACCGCATGGCAGCCCGTCAATACAGAAGCTCAAGCACGGCGACCTGATCCTGATTGATTTTGGTGCCGTTGTTGGTGGTTATCGCTCGGATATGACGCGCACTTACGTTTACGGCACGCCCTGTCACAGGCAGCGCGCCATGTTTGATACGGTACAAACCGCCCAGCAAGCAGCGTTGGCACATGCGTCTTCAGGCGTTGATTGTCAGGTACTCAATACAGCGGCGCACGCGGTACTTCAAAACAGTGAATTCGCCAAGTATGCAGGGGAGGGGCTGGGACATGGCCTGGGCTTGTTTCTGCATGAACAGCCTTTTATCAAACCTGGCGTCGACTATCGCCTTGAAGCGGGTAATGTGATCACCATTGAGCCGGGTATTTATATTCCGCAATTTGGTGGTGTGAGACTGGAAGAGGACATCGTCATTACGGCATCAGGCTATGAGTTGTTGACGCATGCACCACAAGATTTTGAACTGTGAGGGAGACAAGATGAAAGTAATAGACCGAGAGCAGGTGCACCAGGCACTGACTTTTCCTGCTTTGATTGCGGCGCTACAGCGCGGATTTGCCAGCGAACATGCCATGCCCAGGCGCAGTGTGTTCGAGCTGGACACACAGGCGACAAATCACGACGCTTTTGCCGTGCTGCCCGCCTGGAATGACTCCGTGATTGGGGTTAAAGCCTTTACTTACTTTCCTGACAATGAGGCAAAAGGTAAAGCCAGTTTATATTCAAAAATCATGTTGTTTGGCCGCGAACATGGCGAGCCGCTGGCGCTGGTGGATGGCACACAGGTGACGCTATGGCGCACCGCCGCGGTTTCCGCACTCGCGGCGTCTTATTTGGCTAAGGAAGACGCCAGTCACTTAGTCATGTTCGGGTCGGGCAATCTGGCACCTTATATGGTGCGTGCACATCTTGCGGTAAGAAATTACGACAAGGTGACGCTGGTTGCCAGAAACCCGGACAAAGTGGCTACGCTCAGGGCGCTGCTGGCTCAGGAGTATCCAAAGGTGAGATTCGAATTAGGTCAAAGTCAGGCCGCAATAATCGCCTCTGCGGATGTTATCTGCACAGCGACGGGCAGCCACAGCCCCCTGTTTGATGGGCGCTGGTTGAGCGAGGGCACACACATCGACGCAATTGGCAATCACCATAAAATGGCCCGGGAGCTCGATACAGCAACAATACTTGCCAGTCGGGTCTTCGTTGATAGCAAGACCAATGTACTTAATGAAGCGGGAGAGTTACTCATTCCCATCTCTGAAGGGGTGTTCAGTGCAGATCAAGTGGAAGCTGAATTGGCTGATATGGCCAGAAAAAACCACTCATTGCGCACGCATTGCAGCGACATCACACTGTTTAAATCCGTTGGCACAGCATTGAGCGATCTACTGGCGGCCAAACTAGTGCTGGAGCAGGTCGAGTGTGGAAATTTGTAAGGAAAAACAAACAGCGCTGCCGCATGTGCCCAGTCATTGATCTGGTGTTAGTCAGGGATCGACGCTTGCTTAACCCGCTGGTGTGTCATCAGGCACATATGCTGGTGACGTATCGATATGCAGGCGTGCTTGCCAGTGATACGCTGCTCTACGACCCGGTTTTGTTCGAGCGATTTCATTCGGGCAAGGTATGCCAGATATTCGCCGATGACCATGGCATTGTGCACACTTAACATTTTCAAACACTCTCTCACTGAAAGGCACGGGGAGACTTTATACACTTAACCCGAATAAAATAAACACTGTCAGGGTAAATCGTATGAAAAACTGGATTGCATTCTCTTTGGTCGCCATTTTTGCAAGTGGCTGCGCACATCACAATAACGTTCGTCCTTCTGCTGACGGCAAGCACTATGTGAACTTAACCGCAGAAACCAGAGAGGCAGCAGGTAAGGAAGCGCTGGAGCAGGCCAACCATTATTGCGACAAACAAAGTCTTGGGCATGCCTATATTCAAAATGAAACCATTACCTATATGGGCTCAATGCCCGAGCAGGACTATCTGCAACAACGTAATATCGCAACGGCAGTGGAAGCCGCAGGGACCGCGATGTGGATCTTTGGTGAAAATGCCGTTGATGATGTGGGGGCAGCCATGAGCATTGGTGGCGGTATCGCTGAAGACTCAATGGGCGAACCCTATCAAATTACGTTGGCATTCAGTTGTAAATAATCTACTTCCTGGTTCAAAGTGGTGCTGCGATAGACAGGCATTTACCTGAGATATCCGCACCCTTTGCACCTGACCTTTTCTAATATTCCTTGAGCACTAAGGCAATTGTTTTTTAATGTGATTTGGTTACACTGTTAACAAGTAGGCAGTTACCGGACCAGACACTTGCATGAAGCTTTGGATCGCGCATTTTGCATTTTTTGTTGTCACATTAATGCTCTGGCAAGGGTCGGTGTATAGTGCGACCAGTTCACAGGTCCCTATCAATATTGCCATTGTCGGCAAGACCAAAAACGACAGCTTTTATCAGCAATCGTACAAAGGGTGCTTGCGCTTTGCTCGCGATTATCCCAACGTTAACTGTATTTACGATGGTGCCGATGACTATCAGGATGTCAGAACTCAGGTATTGATCGTCAAAGAGCTACTGCGAAAGGGTATTGATGGTTTACTCATCTCCACTACTGACTCTCAGTTCCTGGTTGAGGGCGCGCTAAAACAGGCGGCTAAAAAAGCCATTCCGGTTATCACGTTTGACTCGGATCTGCTCCCGGAACATAAGGCCTATCGACTCACTTACGTCGGCACCAATAATTTTGACTTTGGAATGGCGCTCGGCGAAGAAGCAAAACGCTTTAAATCCGGTGAAAAGCAGTTTATTTGTCTGCAATCCGGGCATCAGACAACCCCAAACCTGAACCAACGCATTGCAGGGGTGCGCCACGCACTGTCTGGGCAAAGTGAAAAAAGGCTGTCGGGTGAAAATGGCTGGGTTGAACATTATCGTTGTCCGCTCTATACACTGGGCAGACGCTCGGATGCATTGGATCAACTTGTTACTATGATGAAGTATCCCGATCCCCCTATCTTTGTTGCTGTTGCCGGGTTTGCTCAGTTTAATCCTGACTATATTAATCGCATGTCTCAGTTTAAATCTCAGATAGCCAGGCAGCAAAGGGTGATCATTTCAGCCGATACCGAGAATAGTCAGCTCAAGGCACTACAAAGGGGATTGTCTGTAACCAACATCGGGCAAAAGCCCTTTGAAATGGGGCGTCTGGGGACAGAGCTCTTGCATCAATTTATCACCCGACGTATCAAGCCGGCACAGTCTCATTATTATCTGGATTACCATTATTGTAATAAAGGTAATGTTGAAACTTGCACGACCAATCATTGATATTTGCTCCATCAGTACTAAAATAATCGAATAAACATCACCTTAAAAGCTCGGTTGGCCGATGAAGAAGTACCTGTTATTGTTGCTTTTGCTGTGCAACAAGGCGTCCGCTGGGCCGCTGCAGTTTGTATCAATTAACTATCTGATTGAGCAGGAAGTCGGTCGTCTGGTTTTGCCCCAGGTATACCGCAAACTCAATGTATCTATCGTGATCACGCCCTACCCAGGAAAACGGGCGCAGCAGCTGGTGCGCAGCGGCAAAAGGCATGGCGAAATAATGCGGATCTTCAGCTATGGCGAAGAGAACCCACATACCATTCGTGTTCCGACACCTTATTACACCCTGGAGACCATGGCGTTCGTGCGTAGCGATGCGCAACTGGATATTCACAGCGAGCAAGACCTAAGCAAATACAGAATTGCAAAAGTACGCGGCGTAAAACATACCAATAACATTACTAAGGGCATGCCTGAGGTGGAGGATACGGATACCACCATACAGGCGTTAAATCTGGTGTCTAAGGGGCTGGCCGACGTTGCGTTGACCAATCGGATTGACGGTCTGGTCATGCTAGCGCAGGCAGGGATCGAGAATGTTGTCCCTCACCAGCGCAGCTTTCGTGTACTGGAACTTTACCACTATATCCACAAAGATCAGCAGCACTGGGTTGATAAAGTTGATGGCGTGTTGCGCCGTATGATGCAAAGTGGCGAGCTGGCGGCGCTGATAAAAAAAGCAGAAAACCAAGTGATTTCAGAACACTGTCGGCAGAGCACGGTGGCAAGCGAGCTATGCCGACGTCACCTCTCTCAGGAGGAAGACTGAGCTACGCGATTGGCACGCCACTGGCGTATCTTGTTGCCAAAACTGAGTTTAAAGCCCCAGTAAACGATAACCAGTAAGATAAACAGTTCAGGTAATGCCAGCAAGCCCGAGTCTATCAGAGATTGTGGTAATACTTTTGTCGCACCTTGTGACAAGAACGAGCCAACCGATATAAACAAAGCAAAAGTCATTCTCCATAAATGGCGAAACAATCGCGGTTTTGGGTTAAGCCCGCCCGCATACACTAGGCATACGTCGCCAAGAAAAGATAAGCCAGCGAGTAAAACAAAAAAGTAGTAATCATAAGCGCTTATGCCGTGTTTTATCTCAGCCTGGCTGGTTCCTGCCTGACCGCTGAAGTAAAGGCTGGCAAGGATGATCAACAGTGAACACACAGGTAATGTGTAATCAAACTTTCCCCGGGTGTTAGGCGCAGCCTTCACTGCCAGCCAAGCGCTAAGCACCAGATAAGTGGTAAAGATACCCGCGATGGCGGTGATGATCATGGGCTGAAATAGTGCAATCAAAGTGCCGCTGAAAGCCATAATGAGCATAGTGTAGACAAACCAGGAGCCAGCCGAGGCATGTAAAGATTTACCTTTTGCAACGGTTAAGGCAATAACACCTGCAACGATGGCAAGGGTGCCTGTGATTATATGCGCTAGCATAGTCATTGTGATCTGTTCCATCTTATTCTTCCTGTTTATTGCGATGTGGTTGTGTTGCACTTTATACTGACCCACAAAGCCTGTCGTCCAATACTACAGGTCAGGACACTTCTAATAATTATAAGTATAAATATCATAAGGTTGATAAGTTTTGTTTGATGCTGAATGGACGTTTGTCTATACCTTTTTACTCGGTGCACTGGGCCTGGCATTGACTATTCTGATTGGCAGAGCGAGGCGCTGGCACTGTTACCGTGCACTGGCATTGTTTCTTACTGCTCTGTTTGTGGTTTTGGCCGGCCCGCTTATCTTTGCGCAATTTCCAACCGCCCGCTATGTCTATATCGCGGCGATAGTGCCTGCCTGGCTGTTGCTGTTTCCCTGCTTTTATCTGTATACGCGGGGCTTAACATCAGCGCGCCCCTGGCGATTTACTCGTAAGAGTGTTTGGCATTTTGTCCCAGCTATTATGTCGTGTGTATTGTCAGTGAGCCTGTTGAGCCTGCCTGAATCGGATTTACAGGATATTTTTTTCGCCGAGGGAGACGTTGAACTGGCAATGGAAGCACGCTTTACCGTCAGGCTGATCATCGCAGTGATGCTGTTCTGGCCGATGCAGAGCCTGGTTTATGTCATCAAAACCTGGTGCAACTTACTGTCCTACCGACGTCAGCTACATGCGGTGTTTGCCAGCACAACAGAGCGAGAGCTGGGCTGGCTGGGGGTTGTATTGCTGCTAATGCTGTTTACCTGGGGCTGGCTGGCGCTCACTTTGCTTCAGGACTTGAGCTCTCACCCAACCTTATTGCGTGAAGGCGGCGTTGCGATTTTGACTGCTGTGACCGTCTGGCTGCTACTCTACTGGTCGTTAAGACAAAAACCCGGATTTGATAAAATTTATCATCTCACGGAGCTGCCAGCAGTGACAGACACTGTGACTGGTGCAGAGAAAGAAGAAAACGCGCTGACCAAGTATCGCCATTCTGCCTTAAGTGATGAGCAGGCAAGCCGGATCGCAAGTAAAATTCATACGGCTGTGGTAACTGAGCAGCTCTATCTGGAGCCGGACCTGACCTTGTACAAGCTGGCGGACTATCTGAAGGTGTCAGCAAACTATGTGTCTCAAACTTTAAATCAGACATTAGGTCAGTCTTTTTTTGATTATGTAAACAAAGCCCGGATTGATGCTGCTGCAGAGCTGTTAGTTGCAGGTGACAAAACCGTTTTGGATATCGCGATGGCGGTGGGTTTTAATGCACGATCTTCCTTTTATAAGGCTTTTAAAACTCAGATGGGAATGACACCGGGGGAATATAAGAAAAAGCAACAAGTCTCACCCTAGATGTGTTTAAGTACAATTTTTGTTGCATATTGGTGAATTTAAGTGGTTGCAATGGTTAACTTTAAGGGGTAGGCTGGTTGTGAACATTAAATGAACAAGGAATTAAAAATGAAAGTTAAAATAAATAAACTAAAAAATCTTTCCGGAAACAGTCAACTACTAGCTGATCAGACACCTCAGGTAGCGGGTGGTAAGCACCAGGAGATCACTAACTTTAAACAGTGTGTTGCCAGTGAGCCTAACTGGGGCTGTACTGGTGGTGCGTGTCGGGATTAATTCTCGATATTAGATGACCTCGGCGTCTTAGTTTGACGCTGAGGTGGCGGACTATCAGGATGTTCGCATTTATTCCCCGTTCAACCTGCATATTTTCTTAAGAATAAATCAATTATCTATTAAACAGCAAATCAGTTAACGGCACTGAAATCTTGTGTTTAACCACTGACTCATCAACCAAAAACCAGCTGATGGAGTGGCAGACTTGTGGCGAGCGCATAAACAGGTGTGTCCTGCATTTTCAACGATTACTTGTGTCTCATTACTAAAATTCTTGAAGCCTGCTAGTGATTCTGAAGATAAGTACGGCCATCCAGTGAGACAGATAACATTAATGTCGGTACATCAGATACCGGGGGATGTTTCAAGGTGATTGAGTACGCGCCGGATCAATCCAGTAATATCGGGGGAGTGCGCTTAGGTTCTGGCTGAGTGTTAAGGTTTACTAAATGTGTGTAAAGCAGGGGATTGCTTGCTCAGGTGAGGTAATCAATTGAATGAGGGATAGTGCTACCAGCAAGTCACACTGGTAGCACTGCCGGACTAGTCGATTAAGTCTTCTACACCGACGATAACCCAAGGCGCGTCGCCCTGTGTTTTTCTTTCCAGGTGCCAGATCTCATGGATTGGCTCTTCCTGCTTGTCACCAAGGTCACGGTATTTACCTTTGAACATCACGCTCACTTCCCAGGCAACTGGGGAGGTTTCTGCACGTACTAATTGTGCATCAACAAACATGACTTCTGTTGCAACGTCACCTTGTTGTGCGCGGTCTTGCTTAAACTCTTCAACCAGTTCAGGGCTCAGGTATTCTGCCAGGGTGGCGAAATCGCTCTGGTTCCAGGCATTTTGAACGGTATGGTAGTGATCGCGTGCGCCTTGCAGGAAACCATTTACATCAAAGTCTGCAGGCAGGTTGAAAGGAACCTGTTCCTGTTGCTGGCCAAATCCACCGCTTACCGGGGCTGGCTGTGGCTGCTGACGGAACTGAGCTGGTTGGTTTTGACCCTGGCCCGCATTATTCTGGCCAAAGTTACCGCCGCCAAAGTTACCACCCTGCGGCATACCGGCCATATGCGGCTGCTGGCGCTTGGTCATAAAGGACTTAATGACCTTAAATAACACAAATGCCAGGATTGCGAACAGGATCATTTCCATAAACTGGAAGCCTTCAAAGTCATCGCCCATCATGGCTGCGATAAGGCCACCGGCCAGTAGGCCGCCCAACACGCCTGCCATAATGCCTTTTTTGTTTGATTTAGGCTTAGCGGCGGTATTGGGTGCCAGGGTTTTGGTGTCGACTTGTTTTTTCTGTGCTGTGGTACTGGTTGCGTGGGTCTTACCCGCGCTTTTTTTACTGCCGAATTTTTTGCGTGCTTCTGCACTGAAACTGGTAGATACCAGAACGGCAATGAGTGTCATTAAAACAACAAATTGTTTCATGGTGTTCCTCTGGGTTTTTGATCTGAATGCATTGTAGTGAATCAATGAGGTGAAGCGAAGCAATTTCAAGAGCACAGTCATATGGAATATGCTCTAAATTTTTTTAAATCGCTGTATTTAAAGACTTTTACTGGGTTTTGGCGTAGCGTCGAAATATTCTTGCTGATCATTCGTAAATACCTGATCAATGCATTTTTACTATCAACTATTTACTCGTGATAGCCAAAGCCTCAGCGCCCAACTGTGGGGGCGCTAAGGCCAGAATATAGATAATGGATTATAACCAGCGCAGCGAGTCGTTTACCGCGGTCTGATATTGTTCAAGTGGAGTATCCAGATTGGCTACTAAAATGGTATCTGCCCGTTCACCGGGTTTGATGCTGCCGCTAAAGCGCTCATCGGCAAAGCGCTGCTGAGTGCTTGCTGCGTCAGTGCTGTCGGTTGGCACAATAAAAACAGTCACCGGCCCATGCTCCGACTGAAAAACCAAATGCAAACTACGTTGCCCTTTGAAATTACAGAATGTGGCATAGGTCACCTTGCCGGGCATGGCTTCGAGCTTGCCACCAAACATGGCCAGTTTCTCATTGACCTCCTGAAGCTGTACTTCATCTGTAAGGGCCAATGCCTCTGCTTCATAATACACATGCTGCAAGGCGTGCTCCCCGGCTTGCAAAGGTGCATGCACCGATGTAGCAAAATACAAAGATACCGCCAGCAGGGCCGAGGCTGCGGTGGCCAGCGGCGTCTTAAAACGCCGATACCAGGCCAGTTGCTTCACTTCTGCGCTTTGTTTGCTGGAGGTGTCGGTATCAGCCTGCTGCTTTGCCAGGATCTTCTGCGCCAGATCATCAGGCACGGAAATATCCAGTGCGCTGTGTAGCGTCGCGTCAAAATCTTGCATCTCTTTGACGAGACGTTGTTTGGCCGAGTCTGTGTCTGCCTGCGCAATTACGTCCTTATCATTGGGGTCGGCAAACAAGCGGCGACGAAATTCGAGTTCATCCATCAGTTTGATGCCCCTTTTGCTGTTTCGGTCACTTGTGTTAAAGCCTCTTTCAATTGGTTTCTGGCACGGTAGAGCCTGGTCATCACGGTGTTTTTGTTGAGTTCCAGGATCTGTGCAATTTCTTCGCCGGAGCAGCCCATTACCACCTGCAACAATAGCGGCTCCCGATATTCCTCTGACAGTAGGCTGATCTGTCTTTGGATCATCATTTGCTCTGTCTGTGAGTCGGGTGAAGCACTGGTTGCATCAACCAGGGTGTCTTGCTCAACATCGGCATAATCAAATTGTTTGCGTTCAAAACGACGCGCATTTTCACGCCGCAATATGGTTAATAACCAGGATTTGGCTGCGCTGTCATCCTGCAAGGCGTCCAGAGAACGCCAGGCGCGTAAAAAGGTTTCCTGAACCAAATCTTCGGCAATGGTCGGGTCCTGGCACAACCAGTAAGCAAAGCGATAAAGCTCCTTGTTGTAAACCTGGACCAGACTTTCGTAACGTTTTTGTTTTGTGGTCATGCTAATAAGACCTTGTCTTTAGCAAAGTTATTTCATTAAACCGAAGAAAAATTAATATAACGGTTCAAGAGTTTGTTTTTTCGCGTTTTTGACCTGCTTGTGCTGCGTCGCCAGAAGGCGGTACAGTAAGCTCAGATCGACGCTCTCCTGGTTGGCACTATAGAGTGCGCCTTGCAACTTTGCAATTTCGTTTTGCAACTCCGGGCTGAGCTGATGACGCCAGGCAGCGAGATGCGCATAGTCTTGTGCCCGAGCCAGGGCTTTAAGCGCCTGATAACAGGCTGGCGTATCTGACGCGTTTGCTGCTCGCTTGAGCTGCTTAAGTGCCTCAGCTTCATCGGGCGTTTTGCTTGTCGGCTCAGGCGCTGCCGGTTTACGTGGCGTTGAGTGGCTTGTCACAAACCAGATAGCCAGAGTAATTAGCCACAACACATAGCCGGAGGCAATCAGTACCCAGTCCAGCCAGGTTTTATCTGCCGGCTGGATCACAATTTGTGGTTCGGCCTGGGTTGTTGTTTGTTGTGGCGCGTTGATAACCGGAGCGGGCGCGACCGAAACCTGGTTGGGGTCGGCTTTTACCTCAATGGTTTTTGATGGCAAGGTGGCATATTGCACTTTGTTGATCACGGTATTAAACCAGGGCACCTTGATCTCAGGCAGGGTATAGGTGCCGGGTGTCTGGGGCAGCAGGGCATAGGAGGCGATCAGCTGAGAAATCACCCGGCCATCGCGGGTCATTTGCTTGCGATCGGTCTCATCCGGATAAGTTCTGAAACCATCGACGTCAGGGACCTGAATGTCAGGCAACTGCTCTTTTGTAACGCCCAGTGCGGTGAGTGTCAGGGTGCGGGTAATGGGTGTGCCAACCATCACGGTTTGGTCACTCGGCTGCCATTCTTCGCTGAGGTTAACCAGTTCACTGGGCAGCCAGGTGCCGGAATAGTCGTTCGGGATGGGCTGTACCTCCACCTCAATGCTGTCGCCCATCGCGGATACGGCCATACGACGGTAGCCATCGCGGATCTGGCCATTAAAAATAGGCGGCTCCAGCGTAAAGGTGCCGCTTTTTTGTGGCTGTACCAGATATTCCCGCGTGACCACCATATAACGACGACCATTGACGATTTCATAGTCTTCATTTTGCTTCCCCAGTTGGGCGATTTGCGCATCCTGCATCTGTGGGGCGCTGAGTTGGCCATCGAGCAGATCCTGACCAAGATACAATTTCACCGTGTATAAGGCCGCCTGTTGGACATGTAATGTCTCCGGTTTTAGCTCGGTCTTAATAAAGATATTTTGCTGCGCCTCGCCATCTTGCTCACGGGCCAGTACCTTGAGTTTGATAGGGCGAGACTGATGACCTGCTACCTCAAAACTGGGGATGGTAAATTCCCCGGCTTTGCGGGAGAGTAGCTGCATTTGCCAGCTGGTGGTACTGCTCATACTGCCATTGATAATACTGGTACGTGAGCTGGTACTGATTGGGCTGGTAACAAACTGACTACTCAGCGCGCTGGTATCGGGTATTTCACCAGACACTTTACCGTTGGCCTCTATGGTCAGGGTAAAATACTCGCCCACCAGCACCGGGTTTTTATCGACACTGGCGCTGAGTTGGTCCACAGCCCAGACAGGCATCATTATAATAAGTAAGATCACGGATCCCAGTAATCGCGTTACCATGATTTTTCTACTCCTCGCGGGCGGCGCTGACGCACCCGTTGTTGTGATTCCAATAACATTTTGTTGCGCAGCAAGATAGCAGGATCGTCTGGTACTTTACGCAGTAACTGATCGAGTTGCTGTGCTTTTTCTTTTTCTTCTGGTGTCAGTGGGCGACTTTGCATCATTTGCTGTGCCCCCTGTGGCTGACTTTCATCTTCAGTAGCTTGTTGCTGTGCCTGCTGCATCTGCTGAGCAGCCTGTTCAGCTTGTTGATCCTGCGCTTCTTGCTGCTGCGGTTGCGCAAGCTCAGGGGCATTGTCATTGTCTGACTCAGGTGTCTTTTGAGACTCAGCGTTTTGCTGGTTTTGTGTGTCACTTTGTGACGCGTCTGATTGTTGCTCAGAGTCAGACTGTTGTTCAGAGTCAGATTGCGAAGGCGATTGCTCGTCCTGTTGTTCGCCTGATTGTTGCCCGTTTTGCTGTTCACCGTCTTGCTGCTGATCACTTTGCTGATCGCCGGACTGCTCCTGGTCATCAGACTGGTCGCCATTTTGTTGCTGAGACTGCTGCTGTTGCTCCTTGAGGCTTTCGACCAGCTGTTTATTTTCCTGTGCCTGCTTAAAGTCGGGGTCCAGCTTCAGGGCTTGCTCATAGGCTTCAATGGCCTGGTCGAGTTGTCCCGACTTTGCCAGTGCATTGCCATAGTTATACTGCCCGTTGGCAGATGTGGTGTGCTTAAGCTGCTCGGCTGCACGCTCATAATCACCGGCTTTATATAACGCGGTGCCTTTCAACAGCGGATCGTCAGCGACCTGGGCTTGCTCAAATTTGCCTTGTTGATACGATTCCAGCGCTTGCTGATCCTGATTTTTAAACCAGCTGGTCCAGTCTGCGCTATACCCGACTTGTGGTTGCAGTAACGCAACCACAAGCAATCCCAAAGTGAGCGGCTGTGAGCGCATCAGCCAAAGCGCCAGCGGCACAATGATAAACAACAGATATTTACCTGCATCCAGGTGCCACAGCGTTTCGCCTGGCTGTTCATTACTGTCCAGATCGGTCACTTTGGATGGGGCAAAGGTTTTGATGTCACTGTCACTGGGAGTATAAGTCGCATAGCGGCCACCGAGTCTCGAGGCAAGCGCAGACAGACGCTCAGGATACAGTTTCGGTACCACAATCTGCCCATAGCGGTCTTTCAAAAAACCACCTTCAGGCAGGCCAATTGGCGCACCGTCTAGCGTGCCAATACCATAAACGTGTAGCCGGTAACCTGTACCATTTAACAAGTCTGCGATATCTGCCAGCTCTTCCTGCTCGACCTCGTCGCTGATCAGGATAATTTCACCCTCAGTGTAACCGGCCTGATCCAGTAAAGTCTTAGCCTGATCCAGCCCCGCCAGCACATTAGCGCCTTTGCTGGGCATGATGTCTGGGCTCAGGCTGGGTACCAGGTTGGCCAGGGTTTTGACATCGTCAGTCAGGGGAGATACCACAAAGGCGTCTCCTGCATAAGCAACCAAAGCGGTGTCGCCTTCGGTAAACTGCTCAATCATATCCAGAGTTTTAAAGCGGGCCTGAGTGAGCCGGTTGGGCTGAATGTCGGTGGCAAACATGGAGTAAGACATATCCATGACCAGCACCCGGGCCTGTTTGCTTTTGAACACCGGGACTGTGTGCTTCTCAAAGCTCGGTCCGGCTGCAGCTAATATACCCAGCAGCAATAACAGGCTCACCAGCCAGGGGGTACTTTTACTTTGCTTGCGCGGACCCGCTTCCAGCACTACCTGCGCAAGGTGTGGGGCGATTAACTGCTCGTCGTTACTGCGATGTCGTTTAAGCCATTGCACTCCCGTCAGTAGTAGCCACGGCAGCAGTAACCATAATATCGTTGGACGGATAAAAATAAACTCTGTCATAGTGGCTTAGCTCGCAATTGTCTGATGGCATGAGTCAGTAAAGTCAGGCTCCACAGCGCCAGTGCAATCAGCAAAGGCAAATAAAACAGTGACTGCCTGGGCCTGAAGGTTTGGTTTTCATCGGCAACCGGCTCAAGCTTGTCCAGCTCAGCATAGATCTGTTGCAGTCCTTTTACATCCTTAGCGCGGAAATAGGCGCCACCGGTTTCTGAGGCTATGTGTTTCAGGGTGTTTTCATCTATGCTGCTGCCTGTCATTCCGCCCATGCCAAACAGGCTGAAACCGCCACGGCCATCCGAGCCGACGCCGACGGTGTAAATTTTAATGCCTTCTTCACGGGCCAGGATCAGGGCTTCTTCCGGGCTCAGGTTGCCCGCGGTATTCTGACCGTCGGTAAGGAGGATCAGAATGCGGCTGCTTTGCTCTTTTTGGTTGAAGCGTTTGACCGACAAGCCTATGGCATCGCCAATGGCGGTTGCCCGGCCCACCAGGCCGATTTGTGCTTCGAGCAGCATCTGGCTGACGGTTTGCAAGTCGCGGGTCAGTGGGGTCTGCAAAAATGCGGTGTCACCGAACAAAATCAGACCGAGGCGATCCCCTTGTCGCTCGACAATGAAGTCAGACAACACGGCTTTGACCACCGACAGGCGATCAACATATTTGCCCTGGTAGGCCATGTCCTGCTCTGTCATTGAGCCCGATAAATCCACGGCCAGCATGATATCGCGACCTTCATTGGGCAAGGTGATTGGATCATCGAGCCAGCTGGGGCCACTGAGCGCCACAACCAGGCACAGCCAGATCAAGGCTTCAATCAGGTTTACACTGCGCTTTGGACGTTTAAGGTTTTGCGAGCTTGCACTTTGCTGTTGGTAGCCTGGCATCCGCAGGCGTACCTGAGTTTGTGCCGCAGTTGGTTTAAAACGGGCAATCAGCCAGGGCAGGGGTAACAGCAGTAAGGCCAGTGGCCAGTCAAGTTCAAACATGCACGGCCTCTTTGGTTTTAAAGGTTTTGATAGCCGTCACCAGTTTGCTGCAATCCACCGTGGGTTGACTGCTGTAAAGCGAACTGAGGTCCTGCTGGCTAAACTGCTGACGAGTGAGCTTGTTCAGCAATCGCTGCCACTGTGCTGTCGGTTGAGCGGCCTGTTCAGTACCGTAGTAATGTCGGGTCAGGCGTTTGAGTATGCCATGCAGCGCCAGGGCATCTTGAGTATGCTGCTGACTCAGTTTAATGGCTTCTCGTTTCGCCGCATTATGCTGCCAGTGTCTGACTGCCAGCCAGATACAGGCACTCACGATGAGCAGCGCGACAAGGATCACAGCCCAGCTGGCCGGGGTCAGCGGCCACCAGCTCACCTGCTCGGGCGGGATCACATCATGTAGTGCATCTAAAGGGTTTTGCATCATCACTTACCTGCAGATCTGTGTTTCTATTGGTGCTGAGGCACAAAACGTTTGCATACTCATACCAGCGCGCTGTAAGCGGGCCAGCCGGGTCTGGAAAGCCTGCTCAGCCTGCTCGGCAAATCGGGTCCTGAATTGTTTATCCGCCAGTGGCAGCGTCCAGCTACCTGAAGCCGAACTGACTTCAATCGCATCTTTATAGGCGGGCAGGGTATGCTCGAACGGATCGCTGATTTGGCAGCCAATTAGTTCGCAGTGTCGGCTGAGATGCTCAAGCTGTTTAAAGCTGGCCTCGTTAAGCTGGCTGAAATCGGAGATCAGGTAGATCAGGCTGCCGGGTTTGGCCAGGTGCGACAAACGTTTCAGGTTATTATCAAACGTCGAGGCAAGATTTTCGCCGCGCTGAGCCAGGCTCTGCGTGTGGATATCACACAGCTGGTGGCAAAATGCCAGCACGCCTTTGTCGCGTGCAGTGGGCTTAAGCTCATGGTGGCCTTGCTCACTGAACACCACACCACCGAGCCGGTCACCGCGCGCGCATGCGGACCAGGCAACCAGGGCACTCAGATGTGCAGCCTGAACAGACTTGAGCAACAGGCGGCTGCCGAACAGCAAAGAGCTGGACAGATCGCAGAAAATAAACACCGGACGTTCTTTTTCTTCCTGGTACAGCTTGGTATGGGCCTCACCTGTACGTGCCGTTACTCGCCAGTCGATAGCGCGAATATCATCACCATACTGGTACTGACGTACCTCGGCAAACTCCATGCCCCGGCCTTTGTGTGGTGCCAGATATTGCCCGGCCTGATCACTGCGGATGGCGCGCTTGGGCTTGAGATCCAGCAAGCGCGCTTTGCTCTTATAATAAAGCAGCTCTTTGAGTGTCAGCTCAACACCATTGCTGTGGCTTTGTGCCAGCCACTGGGTGTGATCGGTGTGTTGCATTGAATGCTTCATCATCGCGACCACTTATGGCACAGGGACCAGTTCCAGAATACGGCTGATCACCTGATCTTTGCTGATCCCGTCCGCCTGCGCTTCATAGCTCAGAATAATACGATGACGCAGCACATTGTGCAGCACCGCCTGAATATCATCCGGTGTCACGAAATCCTGACCCTGCAACCAGGCATGTGCGCGCGCACACTTATCCAGCGCAATGGTGGCCCGCGGACTGGCGCCGTATTCAATCCAGGCACCCAGCTGTTGATCCAGCTTAGCGGCTTCACGGGTCGCAATGATCAACTGCACCAGATAGTGCTCAAGCGGTTCGGCCAGATGCAGTGACAGCACTTTTTTGCGTGCTTCAAATAAGGTTTGCTGTGAAATCGGCGTAAACTGCGCAGTTTGTTCCGACAGTGCTTCGCCACGCGTTAAGCGCAGGATCTCAAGCTCAGTGCTCGCTTGCGGGTAATCAATGTTCAGGTGCAACAGGAAGCGGTCTAGCTGCGCCTCAGGCAGTGGATAGGTGCCTTCCTGTTCAAGCGGGTTTTGCGTTGCCATTACCATAAACAGCTCTGGCAGCGGGTAAGTTGTTTTGCCTACCGTGATCTGCCGCTCTGCCATGGCTTCGAGCAAGGCTGACTGCACCTTAGCCGGCGCGCGGTTAATTTCATCCGCCAAAATCAGATGATGGAATAAAGGGCCTTTTTCAAACACAAACTCGCTGGTTTGCTGGCGATAGATGTCGGTGCCAGTGATATCGGCGGGCAACAAGTCCGGGGTAAACTGAACACGCTGAAAGCTGCCTTCTATACCTTTGGCCAGTGCGTTTACAGCACGGGTTTTGGCCAGTCCTGGCGGGCCTTCTACCAGTAGGTGGCCATCTGCCAGCAAGGCAATCAACAGTGCCTCTGTCAGTGCGCTTTGACCTAAAATTTGAGAGTCGAGATAGTTTTTCAGTTCACTAAATGCGTTTACTGCCATGGTGCTTTGTCCTTGTTGTGACAAATTTTTTGCTTATTTATAAGGATTAAGGCGCAAAACTCAAGGTTTTGCGGGCGATTTTTTGTAACTTGATTAGACACTGAAGCAGACGAAAGTTCCCAAAACTTCATTTATTTTTCAGTGACTTTTTGAATTGAGCAAAAATCAGGCTAGATTTAAAAGCGGCAATCGGATAGGCCCTGTGAGTCGTGCTCGAATGATAAGATTTTCCAATTTGCTATTGGCATTAAGGATTCGGTTGTTTAGAATCAAACGACAATAACAGGTCAGACCTGTCAGCGGGAGAGCAAAATTCATGTCTGAACAACACATTCTAAAAACAACAAAAGGGGACCGCATCGCCATTGTATCTGGTCTGCGTACACCCTTTGCGAAGCAGGCTACGGCCTATCACCACGTACCGGCACTGGACCTGGGTAAGGTCGTTGTCAATGAAATGCTGGAACGCCTCAACATAGATAAAAACGAAATCGACCAGCTGGTTTTCGGCCAGGTGGTGCAAATGCCGGAAGCGCCAAACATTGCGCGTGAAATCGTACTGGGCACTGGCATGCCGGTATCCGTCGATGCCTATTCTGTATCTCGTGCTTGTGCCACCAGTTTTCAGGCGGTCGCCAATGTTGCCGAGTCTATTATTGCAGGTCATACGGCGGTGGGTATCGCCGGTGGTGCGGACTCATCGTCTGTACTCCCCATTGGTGTGAGCAAAAAGCTGGCTGGCAGCCTGGTTGATTTAAACAAAGCACGTACCTTGTCACAGCGTTTGAAGATTTTCTCAAAGCTCAGACTGAAAGATTTGATGCCAGTACCGCCGGCCGTTGCGGAATACTCAACGGGCCTGTCTATGGGTCAAACGGCAGAGCAAATGGCCAAAACCCATGCCATCAGCCGTGCCGACCAGGATGCGCTGGCGCATCGCTCGCACACTCTGGCTGCTAAAGCCTGGGATGCAGGTTTGTTAAAAGACGAAGTCATGACGGCACATGTTGAGCCGTACAAAGGCTTTATCGACAAAGATAACAACATTCGTGCGAACTCGTCTTTGGAAGGCTACGCCAAATTGCGTCCGGTCTTTGATCGCAAACATGGCTCGGTTACTGCGGCAAACGCAACGCCGCTTACTGATGGTGCCGCAGCGGTACTGATGATGAGCGAAAGCAAAGCCAAAGCACTGGGTTACGAGATCCTCGGCTATGTGCGCAACTATGCGTTTACCGCTATCGGCGTGCACGAAGACATGCTGATGGGTCCGGCTCACTCCACGCCACTGGCACTGGAGCGCGCGGGTCTGACTCTGCAAGACTTAGATTTAATTGAAATGCATGAAGCGTTTGCGGCGCAAACTCTGGCTAACATGAAGATGTTTGCCTCTGATAAGTTTGCTCAGGAGAAGCTGGGTCGCAGCAAAGCGCTGGGTGAAATCGATATGGATAAATTCAACGTAAACGGTGGCTCTTTGGCCTATGGACACCCGTTTGCGGCAACAGGCGCGCGTTTGATCACGCAAACCCTGAATGAACTGAAACGTCGCGGCGGTGGACTTGCGCTGACTACAGCTTGTGCGGCTGGTGGTCTGGGTGCAGCCTTTGTATTGGAGAGTGCATAATGTCAGTATTTAGTTATGAATTAAACAGCCACCGCGTGGCCATCGTCACCATCGATGTGCCGGGCGAGAAGATGAATACGCTGCGCGACAGCTTTGCCGATGAATTGCTGACTATCCTGGAGCAGGGTCGCAGCGATGATGTAACTGGCATGGTGTTTGTCAGCGGCAAAGACGATAACTTTATTGCCGGTGCCGACATCAAAATGCTGGATCAGGCAAAAACCCGCGAAGACGCGCTGCGCTTATCTGAAATGTGCCAGCAGGCATTTTTCAAAATGCAGAAGCTGCCATTCCCAACGGTTGCGGCCATTCATGGTGCGGCACTGGGTGGCGGTCTTGAATTCGCGTTGGCGTGTGATTATCGCGTATGTAGTGATGACGATAAAACCAAATTAGGTTTGCCAGAAGTACAACTGGGCCTGTTACCAGGCGGTGGCGGCACACAACGTCTGCCAAAACTGGTGGGTATTCAAAAAGCATTAGAATGGATGCTGACGGGCAAGCAAGTGCGTGCCAAGCAGGCTAAAAAAGCCGGTCTGGTTGACGACAGCGTGCCGCACAGTATTTTACTGGATGTGGCCATTAAACTGGCCCGTGGCAGCAAGCCTAAAGCACGTAAACCTAAGCTGGATAAGCTGAGCCAGCTGCTGGAATCAAATCCGTTTGGTCGTAATATCATCTTCAAAAAAGCGCAGGAAAACGTTGAGAAGAAAACTGGTGGTCACTATCCGGCGCCACTGGCTATTATCAAGGCCGTACGTGCTTCAGTTGAATTAGGTGAACTAAAAGCCTACAAAACAGAAGCCGAAGGGTTTGCCGACCTGGTCATGACCGAAGTGTCGCAGTCTTTGCGTGGCATTTTCTTCGCGACCACAGAGATGAAAAAAGAGTGGCAAAGCGACGACGCGCCTAAGATTAACCGCGCGGCGGTACTGGGTGGCGGTTTAATGGGCGGCGGTATTGCTCACGTAAGTGCGGTAAAAGCCGGTGTACCTGTGCGCATCAAAGATGTGGCGCATCAGGGGATCAGCAATGCATTAAGCTACAGCTACAAGATCCTGTCTAAAAAGCAGAAAAAACGCATTCTGTCTAAGGCCGATCTGCAACTGGCGATGAACCGCATCACAGGTACAACTGACTACACTGGCATGCGTCATACCGATATTGTGATTGAAGCGGTATTTGAAGACTTGGCACTGAAGCAAAGCATGGTGGCCGATATCGAGCGCGAATGTACAGAGCAAACCATTTTTGCCAGTAACACGTCGTCGTTACCGATTGCGCAGATCGCTGAAAAAGCAGCACGTCCTGAGAACGTCATTGGTCTGCATTACTTCTCGCCGGTCGAGAAAATGCCTCTGGTTGAGATCATCCCGCACGAGGGCACATCGCAAGAGACCATTGCGCGTACCGTGAATTTTGCGCGCAAACAGGGCAAGACGCCTATTGTGGTAAAAGACAAAGCGGGCTTCTATGTAAACCGTATTTTGGCACCTTACGTGAACGAAGCGGCCAACCTGCTGCTAGCGGGCGAGCCAATCGAAAAGATTGACCAGGCCCTGGTTGAGTTTGGCTTCCCGGTTGGACCTTTGGCACTGTTGGACGAAGTGGGTGTGGACATCGGCTCTAAGATTGCGCCCATTCTTGAAAAAGAACTGGGTGAGCGTTTTAAAGCACCGGATGCTTTTGCCCGCATGATCGACAGCAAGCGTCTGGGTCGTAAGACCGGCAAGGGCTTCTACAAATATGAAGCTAAAGGCAAGAAAGTGGATGAGTCTGTCTATGATTTGCTGGGAATTACACCGGCACCACGTCTGAACAAGCAAGAAATTGCCAGCCGCTGTGTAGCGCAAATGCTCAATGAAGCTGCGCGCTGTCTGGATGAAGGTATCATCGATAGCGCCCGCGATGGTGACATTGGTGCCATCTTTGGTATTGGCTTCCCGCCATTCTTAGGTGGGCCGTTTAGCTACATGGACAAACGCGGTCTGAACAAAGTGTGTTCAGAGCTGTCTACTTATGCCACGGACAACGCGGTGTTTACACCAGCGGAGCCGCTGCTGGCTAAGGCCGAAGCGGGCGAAGCTTACTACAGCTAAGCATTTGTCTGAGCATTAAAAAAAGCCGCATTGATGCGGCTTTTTTATTTTCAGCTAAAATTAGACAGATACTCTGTGTATTGCGATGTAAAAGCGATGAAAAAACCGCTTTTTTTAATTGTTCTGGCTGTTTTGCTGGTGCTGACGATTTCAGCCAATGTGGTGCTGTACTTAGTCAGCGATGATGTCAATGACATGATCCAGACATTTGAGCAGCAGTGGCAGGAGCAGGCGGATATTGTCTTGCAAGAATCCAGGCTGCTGGATGATCTGGAGCTTCAGCTCAGCCAAGCGAAAGCCATACATCAGGTGCGTGATTATTATCACCCTAAGCCGGACACCGAGCCATCGGCAGACGAATATATGGTTCGCCTGTATCGCATTTTGGTGCAGCTGAGTGAGCTTGACCTGCAAGCAGGTGAAACAGAAGCGTTAGCCGTTGTGACAGATTATGCAGGCCTTTACCAGGAGCAGTTAACTGAGGCTGACAGTGCTGGTACTCAAAACCAAGCCACAACTGCGCTTTCTGAGCAACTCAAAAGCCAGCATAAACATTTAGACGAAGCCTTGCGCACGTTAAGGCAAGGTCTTGAAACGCGCTTCTCGCGCACTCGTGAAGCTCACCAGCTGACATTACAAGACATTATTTACCGGGATAGCCTGGAAGGACTATTGTTGTTGATACTGATAGTCATGATGCTGCTTGTCAGTTTTATGATGCTCAGGGCACAGATCCGGGCGGCAAAAGAGCGTGATTGTCTGTTCGATGCCATCCCGGATACACTGCTTTACTGTGATTCTGAGGGGCGCATCACCCAGGTGAACCAATCATGCTCCGAGCTATTTGGCTACTCTGCGAAAGAGTTAGTCAATATGCAACTCGAAGCCTTAATGCCCGAGCGCTTCAGGGAATTGCATGCCAAGCACAGAGCATCTTTCTATGGGCGCGCAAAAATGCGTCGTAAAGGAGAGAGTGGACTAAATATCATTGGCTTGCATAAACTTGGTCAAGAAATACCTTTGGACATAGCGATTGCCAGAACAACCTTTGGACAAGAAACCTATTACGTGGCTGTGATCCGGGATTTGCGCCCCGAATTGCAACTACAGCAACGCGCTGAATTAGACTTCCTGACCCAGGCCTTTAACAGAGGCCAGATAGAGCGAATACTGGGCGATGAACTGACACGCGCTGTGCGTTATTGTCGCGCGTTGTCAGTCATGATGGTCGACCTGGATCACTTCAAAACCCTCAATGACACCATGGGCCATCAGGTTGGAGATGCAGCGTTAACTGAGCTCAGTGCCTTTTTAAAGCGCTCGATCAGGCCCAGCGACTGTCTTGGCCGCTGGGGAGGCGATGAGTTTGTCATTGTATGTCCGGAAATCGCTTCAGACGAAGCGCTATTGATGGCGCAAAGGCTGGTGAGTCAGTACCGGCAAATGAATCAGTATGATCTTGAAATGAGTATCGGCGTAACCAGTCGCGCCAATCTGTCGTCGGGCGTGGAGTGTACTCAGTTAATTGGTGAGGCCGATGATGCCTTATACCAGGCAAAAGCGGCGGGTCGGGGCAGGGCAGTACTGTTCAGTAACCAGTAGCGCGGGTTTTTACTTTCCCCCTAAAAATCCGTACAATCTGCGGCCATAAACCGATTAGAGGGCCGCCTGCGAGTTGTATGCACCACATTGACGATCTGATCTCGATATTTAACGCCTTGTTTTATCCAACGCACAATACCAAACTGGTCGCAGGGACCGATGAACCCATTTATCTGCCCGCGGATACACAGTGCGATTATCACCGCATTGTTTTTGCACACGGTTTTTATGCCAGTGCGATGCACGAAATCGCACACTGGCTGGTGGCTGGCAAAGCGCGCCGGGAGCTCGAAGACTACGGCTACTGGTATTGCCCGGACGGGCGCAGTAAAGATCAACAACTGGCCTTTGAGCAAGTCGAAGTAAAGCCTCAGGCCATTGAATGGGCACTGAGCGCAGCAGCCGGGTTTGCCTTTAATGTCTCTGTAGACAATCTAAATGGCGAGCCGACCTGCCGCTTTGCTTTTCAGCGTCGTGTTTATGCGCAGGTGCTGGAAATGTTAACCGACGGGTTTAATGCCCGAACCGAAGCTTTGTTAGAAGCGTTAACTCAATTTTACTCGACCCCCTGGCCACTCAGTGCTGGCCAGTTTGAATGGCATTGTCCACAGGAGTTTGCAGATGCAGTTTAAACTTGGATTAATCGTGAACCCGGTTGCCGGGTTAGGCGGTGCTGTGGCACTCAAGGGCAGTGATGGCAGTGAAACCGCCGAGCTTGCCCGCTCGCTGGGCGCTGAGCCCAAGGCACACAGTCGCACGGCACAGGCCCTGGCGCTGTTGCAGCCTTACCGGGACATCATTGAAGTCTATACCGTGAGTGGTGAAATGGGAGAAAACCTGGCGCTTGAGCACGGTTTTTCTACTCAGGTCGTGATGACCTGTGGCACACCCAGTACTCCAGAAGATACCGAGCAGGCAGCCAAACTGTTGGCCGATGCCAAAGTCGACCTGTTGCTGTTTGCCGGTGGTGATGGCACTGCGCGCAACATCTGCGCAGCCATCGGCAGCGAAGCCCCGGTACTGGGCGTACCAGCCGGTTGTAAGATCCACAGCGGCGTGTATGCAATTACCCCGAAAGCGGCTGGTCGGGTAGTAGAAATGCTCATTAAAGGTGAGCTGGTTACTATAGATGACGCCGATGTGATGGACATAGATGAAAGTGCTTTTCGGGCAGGCACTGTGCGCGCCAAGCGCTATGGTGAAATGCAGGTACCCAGTGAGCTGCGTTACGTACAAAGCGTAAAAAATGGCGGCAAGGAAAGTGACGAACTGGTACTGGCCGATATTGCCGCATACGTGATTTCAGAAATGGAAGAAGATGAGCAGTATATTATGGGCTCGGGCTCAACGGTGGCCGCGATAATGGAAGAGCTGGGCCTGGATAACACCTTACTGGGGGTTGATTTGATCCGCGACCATGCTTTGCTGGGCAGTGACCTGACGGCGCAACAGCTGCTGGATGCTGCTTCACAAGCACCGACAAAATTGGTGATCACTCTGATAGGCGGACAGGGCCATATATTTGGTCGCGGCAATCAGCAGCTCAGTCCGGCTTTGATCCGCCTGATTGGCAAAGACAATATCATCGTGGTTGCAACTAAGACCAAGTTGCAGGCACTCAATGGTCGCCCTCTGATAGCAGATACGGGCGATCAGGACCTGGACAATGAACTGAGTGGCTACATCAAAGTAGTGACAGGGTATAATGACCATGTAATGTATGCCGTCGGGCATCAGGATTTAATTTAGGAGACAGAATGTCACTTCAAGCGTATATAGAAGCTGCGCAGCAGTTTTTTGATGAATTAGTAGATAGAGCAAGCGATGACGAGCTGTTTGCTGGTGGCTACTTACGCGGTCATTTCGACCTGGCGGTTGGCTATGCTCAGGTTGAGGAGCTGGCGCTGTCAGTGGATGAGCTGAATGCTAAAGTCGAGGCAAGCCTGGTGAAGGCGTATCGTGATGGCGAGCTTAACGAAGAAGACAAGCACCACGTGGTGACCATCTGGGAGCGTCTTAAGCAGTTAGGGGCTTAACTTTCCTTCGAAAAAGGCGGTGTAACACCGCCTTTTGTCATTTACAGTATCCAGCGCCACACCACAAATAATACCGCAAAGGCAATCAAATAGCTCAGGCCTGCCCAGGTCAGCAGTTGCACCGGCTTGCTTTGCTGCGCAAACTGCGCTTTCGACATCAATGAGAAGTTCAGCCAGGCAAAAAACGGCGTAGTTAAAAACGCCAGCGTCATGGCAAACATCAACATGTCTTTCAGGTTGGCTTTAAAGAACAACACCAGCACCATGCCGAATATGGCCTGAACGGTAATGAAAATCGACAAACTGGCCTTGTTTTGGTGGGGTTTGATCAGCTTAACCGCATCGTCCAGGGTTCTGGCATAGCCGTCCAGTACCGTGATTGTGGTACCGAACATGCACAGGAAGGCAATGGTGGCGATTAACCAGCGGGCCCACTCACCTAAAGTCAGTGCGTACATATCAATCAGCTGTTTAGAAAAGGCCACCCCGGCGAGTTCTATTTTCTGGCTCTGCCCGTATTGCAGTAACACACCCAGAGAAAAAAACACCACGGCTAAAAATAAAGTTAAAAAGTAGCCGAGATTAAAATCAAACAAGCCCTGGGCTTTACTCAGCGACTGAGTGCGGGTTTTGGCTTTTAACCACAGTGAGTTAATAGCCGATATTTCAATGGGAGCTGGCATCCAGCCCATCAGGGCCACCATAAAGCCCAGTAAAGCAAGCGAATAAGGAGAAGGCGCAGGTTGAGGTGAGGGATGAGCCTGACCCTGTGATACGGCTACCAACAAAGCCGCCAGTGTGGTAACACACAGTATCGCCATGATCCCTTTACTGGCTTTGTCGAGCAATTTGTAATGTCCAAACAACAAGATCCCCAGGCATACAAACAGCAGGGCATAGCACAAGGTTGTCAGTGAGAGGCTCCAGGGCAGGGCATACTGCAACAGGGCCGCAGTGAGCAGCAGCACACCAGCGGTGTTCACCACTGCGGCAATGACATTTAGCGCCACAAAGAGATAAAACAGGGCACGGTTTTTATTGTAATATCCGGTGACCAGGCTGTTGCCGGTGTGCAGCGTGTATTCCACACCAAAACGGAAAAACGGATACTTGAGCAGATTAACCGCCACCACTAACCACAGCAGCTGCCAGCCAAATAAAGCACCGGCCTGAGTTGCCGCAACCAGGTGTGAGCCGCCGACCGCAGCCGTGGCCATCAGGATCCCGGGGCCCAGGTTCCTGAGTTTAGAAGAAAGTGATTCCAACACGACGTTCCTTTGTTTTTGACACTCATGTTAACGATTTGAAAGCGTTTGCCAAGTGGAAAATGACTGGGCTAATGAGGTTGGGAGTCAAAAGCCCTGTCAGGACGTGTAATTTGGTCAGGTGGTGAAGTACTCTTCGGTGTCGTCTTTGAGGTCCTGGTAATCGTCCTCATCAAGATTAAGTGCATCCAGCACGCTTTGCTTCATGATCGGCCAGTCCGGAGCAGCAACAAAGCGTTTATTGGTATGGACCAGGTTCTCTGCCATTTTCAGGGTAGAAAATGTCAGCATTTCTTCGTCGGTTCGCTTTTCCTGAAGATAAGTGACATCGTGGTGCCTTAAGATAAGCTGACAAATGGGTTTAGGCAGGTTCCAGCTGTTCGCTAGGTAATAGCCAATAACGGTATGGTTAGTTTGATAGCGCTCTTCTTCGAACTCGACCAGCATTTTATCGTAATTGCTGTTTGCGGCGCCCAGTACTTCGACATAATCCGGGTAGTTGAATGCCATAGCGGGAATACCGGCATCGTGAAACAGGCCCAGCATATAGAGGTTCTCGACCGGGACTTTGCTTTTTATCTTATTGCCTATCAGGGTTGCGACATCGGCGATTTCCTGCGCACTGTCCCAGAAACGTTCCAGTTTGATGCAGCACTTTGACTGGTCAAAGGCCTGCTTGAGCAGGTAGCCAGTTACCAGCATGGTAATGCTGTTAAGGCCCAGGAACATCACTGCCTGACGAATATCGGTAATGGTACGGGAAAAGCCATAGCTTGAGGAATTAATGACTTTGAGCACTGCGGCGGAGGTTGCGACATCTGTTGCTATCAGTGCTGCGATTTCACCCAGTTCCGGCTCAGGTTGTTGTAATAACTGATGCAGGCTTTGCAACAGCTCTGGTTTTGCGGGCAGGCAAAACCCATGGTTCATATCCTTAAGCACGGCGTTGTCTATTTCGATCATGGCGGTCTCGTTAATACAAATACGGAATACACGAACAGCCTGTCGAGCGTCAGGCTGATTTGCCAAGTATAGTAGCTAAGCCAGATTACGCATTCTTTGCGTCAACGCAAAAAACGCATAAATAATACCCACGTAATGGATAAAGGAACAAATGAATTGGCATTGTTACGGTTGTTAAGTTAAAGTTGGCTAATTTTCTTTTTAGGGATTAACTATGGAACAAGCGAAAAACGCAAATAACGACGCCAGCTTCGTTATGCGATTCCTCAATAACATTGAAAGGGTCGGTAATAAGCTGCCCGACCCGGCCATGATCTTCCTCGGTGCGATGCTCCTGATCTGGTTATTATCCTGGATGCTTTCGGGCGTCAGCTTTGATGCCATTGACCCGCGCACTGGCGAGGCGATTGTTGTTCATAACCTGCTTAGCGGGGACTCTTTAGCAGGCTTTTTGGCCTCAATGGTGAAAACCTTTACCGGCTTTGCGCCGCTGGGCGTGGTGCTGGTCGCGATGCTGGGTGTCGGTGTAGCCGAGCACTCGGGTTACATTAATGCTGGCCTGAAACTGATGCTTAAGCGCACACCACAGGCACTGCTGACACCCTCTATTATCTTAATTGCAATTGTCAGCCACACCGCGACCGATGCGGGTTATGTACTGGTGATCCCGCTGGCTGGGGTAATCTTCTATGCCATGGGGCGTCACCCGCTGGCTGGTATTGCGGCGGCGTTTGCTGGCGTAAGTGGCGGCTTTAGTGCGAACTTCATCCCTTCAGGCATCGATCCTCTGTTACAGAGCTTCACACAAAGTGCGGCGCAGATCATCGACCCTGAAATCTCAGTCAACCCGCTGAATAACTGGTTCTTCACCTCGGCATCGAGTATCTTTATTATTCTGCTTGGCTGGTATATTACCGATAAAATCATTGAACCGCGTCTGGCATCAACTAAGGTAGACGGCGATACCGATGACCTGCCTGAATTTAACGAAGTCACCGCTAAAGAGCGCTCGGCATTTTACGCAGCTTCCGCTGTGATGCTTGCCGGTATCGGTTTACTCATTTATGCCGCCAGTGGCGAAGACTCGGCGCTGCGCAGTGAAAGTGGTGCACTGACCGACTTTAGCGCGCCGCTGATGCAGTCCATTGTACCGCTGATCTTCTTACTCTTCTGGATCCCGGGTGCCGTATTTGGCTTTATGGTCGGGACCTTTAAGTCCTCAAAAGACATGATAGATGCAATGAGTAAGTCGATGAATTCGATGTCTTACTACATTGTTATGGCTTTCTTCTGTGCGCTGTTTATCGCGGCATTTAGTAAGTCAAACCTGGGCGCGTTACTGGCGATTGAAGGCGCAGAGGTCTTGAAAGCCATGGCACTGCCAAGCTCAGTGACTGTGATTGGTATTATCTTCCTGACCGCCTTTGTAAACCTGTTCGTGGGTTCAAGCTCTGCAAAATGGGCACTGCTGGGTCCGATATTTGTGCCTATGCTGATGCAACTGGGTATTTCTCCAGACTTGTCTCAGGCGGCGTATCGTGTTGGTGATTCCAGCTCAAACATCATTACCCCGCTGATGCCTTACTTCCCGCTGGTGGTGGTGTACTGCCAGAAGTATGTAAAAGACACGGGCATTGGTACTTTGCTGGCACTGATGCTGCCATACTCCATCGCCTTTTTGGTAGGCTGGAGCCTATTCCTGCTGGCATACTGGGGTCTGAGCATTCCACTGGGTCTGCAATCTAGCTACATCTACCCGGCAGGTTAATCTGCCCGGTATTGGATGAGGCCCCGCGCCTCATCCAGCTTTGCAAGAAACTACTAGCTTCGAGCTTCGTGCAAGGACAGCTTTGCAAAAGGACAGCTTTGCAAGACACCCATTCAAAAAGACAGCTTCGCAAAAGACAGCTTCGCAAGACATCCATTCAAAAGACACCCAATCGAAGACATCCATTCGAACACTCTAAAGACACTCACTCATAATTACCGGATTAGGCATTAACTTATGGATATAAAAAGAAAAAGCCGGCTTCTGCCGGCTAAATGGATTTGCTATTGGTTGGGCCAAAAGCACCAAGGGAAATCTTACTGCCTCCGTGCAGTAAATACTCAAGGGAGGTTCAAAAATCAAAGTAACCAATAAGAGTACATACTGGTTAAAAGCAGGTGCATCATATCCCTGTTAGGTGACCAAATTATGACAAACTGTGCAAGCCATTCGTGTTTTTGTTTTACACTGCCGGAGTGTAAGTATCTGCTTCAGAGAAATTGCGTAAACTGCACATCAATAGAGAAAAGTGATTGAATAGATTAGAATAGTTACAAGCACAGTGGCCAGTGTGGCCCAATGACGAGGAAGGTGAGATGTTAAGAGTCACGCTTGAGCAGTGGCGTATGTTGCGTGCTGTGGTTGAGCATGGTGGGTTTAATCAGGCTGCCAAAGCTATCCATAAGAGCCAGTCGAGTATCCATACCGCAGTGCAAAAAATTGAAACAGCGCTGTCCGTCAAGTTATTCCAGGTAGAGGGGCGTAAAACCCGTCTTACTGAAGCGGGTGAAATGATGCTTCGCCGGGCCAATTATCTGCTTGATGAAGCCGAAAAGGTCGAGGCCGTCGGCCAGACGCTGGCAAAAGGAGTAGAGAGCCACCTGCGAATTGCGGTGGATGAAGTCTTTCCTCAGGCACTGCTTTATAAGGTGCTGGAAGCAACCTCGCAGGCTTACCCATTGCTGCGTATCGAACTGGTTGAGTCTATCTTGTCTGGGTCATTTGAGGCGCTGCAGAACGCCAAGGTTGATATTGCCATCTCGCCTATGGTGCTTGCACAAGGTTTTAGTGAGCAGCTCTGTTTTGTGGAGTTTGTGGCAGTTGCTCATCCGGAGCATGCGCTGCATCAGCTTGGACGTGAGCTGACCCTGGAAGACCTTAAATCATTCAGGCAAATTGTGGTCAGAGATTCGGCACTGGGTAAAGGCACTGACAGCGGCTGGCTGGGGGCCGATCAACGTTGGACGGTCAGCCATTTGCGCACTATGGTGGATATGGTTACTCAGGGTCTGGGTTTTGCCTGGCTGCCCAGAAGTGCTATTACCACGCAGCTTAGTAGTGGCGCACTGGTGCCATTGCAACTCACGCACAATCGTACACGTCAGGCTCAGCTTAATCTGCTGTTTAAAGACGGAGATACGCTCGGGCCCGCAGCCAGAGCGTTTATTGGAGAGCTCAGATATCAGTGTATGGCGCTGGAGGCTCAGGACAACGACTAAGTTGCCTGTGTATCGTAAGCGTGCACCAGCACTTGCTCAACGGCCACAGGGCGGCTAAACCAATAGCCCTGGAACTCTTTCACCCCAAGCTCCTGCAACTTATTAAGTTGCGCCTGAGTTTCAACGCCTTCTGCCAGCGCTGCAATGCCCAGGTTGTCGCACATAGTGAGGATCCCCAGCAGCAGCGCCTGTTGTTTTTGATCTGAGGTGATCTGCGTCACCAAAGAGCGATCCAGCTTGAGGCGCTTAATGGGCGAGGCCAGCACTCGTGCAATATTAGAGTATCCAATCCCAAAATCATCAATACTCAGGCTGAAGCCCATTTTATCGAGCGCCTCCATGATCTGGTTATGATCGTCGGCAAAGCTGTATTCGGTCAGTTCAAACTCGAACATGCGCGGGCTCAGGCCATAGCTGTGCACAATAGACAGAGTGTTACGGGCAAACTGCTCGCAGGCAATATCGCGAGAGCTGATGTTAATGGCGATAGGCACGTGAATATCCGGATGGCTCTGCAAGGTATAACAAACCTTATGCAAAATGCGTTGTGTCAGCTGATTAACCAGGCCAAACTCCTCGGCAATGGGTACAAACTCTCCGGGAGACACCCACCCCAACAAAGGGCTGTGCCAGCGGGCCAGGGCTTCGTAGCCAATCACCGAATGGGTGTTGTCATGCTTGCTCTGCAACACTATCTGTAGTTCATCATGCTCCAGCGCCTTTTCCAGCAGCAGGGCCATTTCGTGGCGCGCCAGTGTCTGGCGTCGGGTGCCGTGGTCAAATATGGCCAAGTCATCGCCTGGGCCGCGCAATTCACAGGCCTGCTGGGCATTTTTTAATAGCCGCTCGGGGATATAGCCGTGCTCAGGGTAGGTCGCAATTCCCACGGCGTAACGGGCATGAAATTGGTGCTGTCCCAGCTTGAGCCAGAAATCAAGGTGCTGATGCCAGCGCTGTGCAACCTCCAGTACCGGCGCGTCGGGTTCGATAATAATCGCCAGTCTCCCTGCGCCAATATACGCAATCTGGTCGAGCAAACTGGGGTCGTGCTCTGCAACCTGGTTAATGTGGCCGTATAAATGTTTGTGCAGCTCGCCGTCAATCAGGTAATCCAGCACGTGCTTATTGAGGTTTTCGGCGATCAGCAGGGCAAACGGCTGGCCGCGATCAATATGCACCTGTAATTGTTCAGTCAGCCAGGTTTTATTGGGCAGGTTGGTTCTGGCATCAAAGTACTTAGCCTGCTGATGCGCCACATCCAGGGCCAGCAGATCTTGCTGAAGCTGGTGCTGATCCGACACATCATTGAGGTACCAAGCGCACAATTGCTCGGAGTGGTATTCCCGCGAAGCCAGCTCTATGGTGCGCCCACCCACGTGAAAAGTCTTCAGATCGGCCTCGTGCTGGTCGCCGTTGTTCAGCAGCCGACTCAGATCATCTTGTGTAACGCGGGCAAAATTACAGGGCAGGGGTTGAGTCTGGATCCCCAGCAAAGTGCGCGCCTTTTCATTGGCTTCAACAATATTAAACTGCTGGTCGACTAATACTATGGCGTGAAAAGATTTCTGAAAGAAGCGTTGATAGATTTGTTTTTGTGAGGCCAGCAACTCGTTATTACTGGCCATATGCAAATTCAATCGGCTGGCGGCCAGACTGGTACGCCACACCGCCAGCGGCACGGTACAGTTAAAAAAGAAGAACAGCAAAAAGTGAATATATATATCGCCGTCGACCAGCATCCGCTCGCCGTGTGGGATCACAGATAAATTAACCTGCTGAACTATTAATAAAAATGGAATAATATTCAGTGCGGCGTAAAAAATCGCGGTGCGCTTACCCAGTAACAGCAGCGCCAGAATTGGCGTGATATAAACAAAAATAGAACCCAGCTGAGCAAGGGGTAACAAAGGAATAAACAACTTGATGGCCACTCCGGCCGCCACTATGGCAATCATCAGCAGGTGCGCACACAACAGATAAGCGCTGCGGCTCAGCGTGAGCAGCACACCTATAGTGAGCGTAAAGCCCGACGTCAGCGCCAGCACATAGTCAAGTTCAAATGCCAGCGCAGCAGGCAAGCTGTTGATAAAGATCCCAAGGCATAATAAAAGCCCGGTCACCAAAATTATGCGCAGGGCACTAACACGCCAGTTAGGCACGTCGCTTGGCGATTGGGTTTCTTCCTCAAGTAAGAAAAAGCGGCTTAAAGAACTCAAAACGTTACAGTTATTATTATTATTTTTCCCGATACTAAGGCCATCAGAGCCGCAATTCAATGGGTAAAGATAGTTAAACCTGCGCTAAATCAGCTTAACTGCGGTTTTTTTCAACATAGTGGAGGGGAATTAGACAAACAACCTTGTAATTTCATTAACAATCTTGTCATCCCGGCCGCTAGCGATCCGGGGTCTACTTAATTACCACATAGGTGTCGCGTGCTGTTGTAGATAAATCCCACAAACACCGCTGTCATCCCGGACGTGTGCGAGCCGGGATCTACTTAATTACCACATAGGTGTCGCGCGCTGTTGTAGATAAACCCCACAAACACCGCGCCATCCCGGACGCGTGCGAGCCGGGATCTATTTAATTACCACACAAGTGTGGCGTGCTTTTGGAGAAAAGCCCACAAACACCGCTGTCATCCCGGACGCGTGCGAGCCGGGATCTATCTAATTACCACACAAGTGTCGCGTGCTGTTGGAGATAAACCCCACAAACACCGCTGTCATCCCGGACGCTTGCGAGCCGGGATCTACTAAAACACAACGCATCAGTGCCGCGATATTGATGAATCTAACATGCCCTGTCGCCATCTCGGACGCTTACGAGCCGGGATAAACTTAACCAGAACACTACTCCAAATGGTAAAAAGTGCCTTAACCTGAAAACTGTTTATTTATACAGTTATAAGTGAATACGGCTATTTATCATGTCAAATTTCTCGTTTTCTCCACTTATTCCGGTCTCGTTTAAGTCAGCCATCACTTTTTAGTTAAATAGGTTCAACAGGTTAGTAGCTTTACATAACGAGATCCCCAAGTCTCGCTATGATCACGGCTCGGTTTCAACAGCGCTGTTTTGGCTTGAGTAATGGGTATTATAGTGGTAAGTTTTTGTTCTATATCGTAATAAATTATGTATTTTGCGTGATAGCTTGGCTATGGATAAACGGCATAGTTCTGCATTCTCGTGAATACCTGTTATCGGAGTTATATTATGTTAAGAACAGTTTTTTTGGGCTTATTTGTACTTGCGTTGATGGGATGTTCATCTACATCATCAAATACTAAACAATACGCTCAGCTACAAAATTCAAAATTGAAAGATGGTGATTCTTCGTTTTCAAGAATGTTTGATGCTGTCAATGGAGAAAAATTGAAAATAGGTGCATTCACTACGCCTAATAAAGCTTTGCACTTTGTCGCCCCTGGCAAGAGTCAACTACAAATTAGAGTGACGTACAGCAATGACTTGTTCAGTGACGTCATGGTGTCAGATTTCATTGTGGTAGCAGAGCTTAAAAAGGGAGAGAAATATACTATCGATTCTAAACTGGAAGGAGATTGTATTAAGATAAGCGTTGTCAATTCTGTTGGAGAGTTGGTTGCAGGTCCATTTACTAAGCAATACTTGGGCTACGAATCTGCTCAAAGGCTTACTAACATGGTTTTAAGGCAAGGATTTGACATGCCTTCCGATAAATGCACTGTTCAATAAGCTCGCTAACAAGCGAATCAACGAATGGACTAAAAAGGCTTGGCTTTATTAGTGCCTCACCAATTTTAGCGAAGCCTTTACGCCTGTTAGGCGGGCGTTGATAGGCAAGATCTGTCCGGCGTCGGCCCTGCAATATAAAGATATAAGGCTCAGAGACACCCACCCCAAACTGGCGTACAGTGTGTGCGCCGTCTATCTTTGGGTAATACTCAATGGATTGAGGAAATGGACAATGCCAACAGCAAGGAAGAAGCAAGTCAGCTTAACCGATACCAAATATTATCACTGTATATCTCGATGTGTTCGTCGAGCGTTTTTGTGCGGTGAAGATAGGTTTACAGGTAAGTCTTATGAACATCGCCGGGACTGGGTTGAAGAAAAGCTGCTGACGCTGGCAAAGGTATTTTGCATTGAAGTGTGTGGCTATGCGGTGATGAGCAATCATACACATATTGTGCTGTATGTAGATGATAAAAAAGCACAAAGGTTATCAGATAAAGCGATAGTCATTCGCTGGCATAAGCAGTTTAAAGGCAACTGGTTGACGCACAAGTTCATCAATGGTGATGAGCTGAGCGAGTCAGAGCGCAGTATGCTTGATGCCGACATCAGTGAATTCAGAATACGCCTTGCGAGTATCAGCTGGTTTATGCGGGTATTGAATGAAGATATTGCACGCAGAGCCAACAAAGAAGATGGTTGTACTGGCCGTTTCTGGGAAGGACGGTTTAAATCTCAGGCCTTGTTAGACGAAGCGGCAGTGGCTGCGTGCATGGTGTATGTAGACCTGAACCCAATCAGAGCCAAACTGGCAGAAACACCAGAAACGTCGGACTATACCAGCATCAAAAAGCGCATTGAGCATGCAAAACAGAGGATACAACCTTCAAGCTTAAGACGGTTTGCTGGCAACCCACGTGAGCGCATGCCAAGTGGCCTGCCGTTTGAGTTAACCTATTACATTCAACTGGTTGAATTAACGGGTAGATGTATGCGTGCAGGTAAGCGGGGTTGCATCAGTGACTGCCAGGGCTTGTTGACCCGATTACAAATAGACCCGGACAACTGGCTAAAGCTCACAACCCAATTCACTAAAGTGTTTCATGGTGCGGTAGGACGAGAGGAGGCGTTGACAGAATACTGTGAGCACCTGCATAAAAGGCGTCGAGCAAACCTGACTCAGTGCGAACGATTATTGCGTTAACCACGCTCATTGCTGTTAATTTATCGTAGCTATTCAACCCACCTCAGGCAAGGTGACGGCATCGTTTTGCCTGAACTCTCCCCCAACCTCGGTTAACCACCGTTCAAATTAACAACGTTCCCTAGAACAGGAATGTAGCTCCCAAGATATTTGTGTATCAAGCGTACGATTCACGGCGATATCCAACTTATTGTTTCTGATAAAGGAAACCTTGTGGTGGGTGTCGTCTTTGTTGGCGTTTGATAAAGGAAACTTTGTGGTGGGTGTCGTCTTTGTTATCTTTTCGTTGTCGATATCGAAGTTTTGAGTCATGTGTCACTCCTGTTTTAATCATAATAGTGAAATGACACAGAATTTTGAACACTACCCCTCCCGCAGATCAAGGCGTTATGAGGAAGAGTCTAACTAACCTTCGTTTGCAAATATGCCATAAAAGCATTTGTTTTTGCTGGTATGAAAGTTCGAGTTGGATAGATCAGCCAAATAGCGTTGTTAAAATTTTTTCCGCTGATATGCCAATCATCTAAGATACTCACTAATTTTTTGTTTTTTAATTCTTCTCTAATGATCCAATCTGGTAGTAAAGAGATGCCAAAACCACTTTTTATACACTCCTTAATGGCTGATGCTGAGGTAATTGTTAGCATTGGGCTGATAGAGACCGTTTCGGTATTTTGATCCCGCCTAAAATTCCATTCTTTATTAAAGCTATTATAACTGAAACTAATTAGTCGATGCTTTTGAATATCTTGTGGGGCTTGAATCGAACAAGATGCCTCTAAATATTCTTTACTGGCCACCAATAGGTATCGAACGTCGATTAGCTTTCTTGCAATAAAACTACTATCACTCAAATTACCATGGCGAATTGCCAAATCAAATTGCTCGTCGATGATGTTTGATTGACTATCTGAAAGCGTCAGCTCTACTCGAATCTTGGGATATTGGGCGTGAAACCCCTTCATCAGAGGGGCCAAAACAGTTTGACCGAATGATGTCGAAGCAGTCACTCTCAGCGTACCGAATGGTTCGGAGTTTTGAGTAAGAATTTCTTGCTCTGCAAGTTCTAACTCTTCAATTAGGATTTCTACCCGTTGGTAGTAGTGTTCTCCTGATTGAGTGGGGGCAAGGCGACGAGTTGTACGTTGAAATAATCGTGTTTGAAGTTTTTCTTCAAGTGAAGCAATCGCTCGGGACACAGATGAAGGCGCTATATTCAACTCCTTAGCAACCGCAGCGAAGCTTCGCGCTCTGTAAACTGAAATGAAAAGTCGTATTTGCTCAATATCCATTAGTGCATCATACGCACGAATGATTTGCGTTTCATCTGGTTTTTTGATTTTTTTTGATGAGTATGATGCTTCTATCGCTTAACACTCAGTAAGAGAGCACACAATGCCAACAATATTACGATTGGATTCTAGCCCAAGAGACAATTCGTCTCATTCACGAGCGGTTGCTGATGCAGTAGAGCAATCGCTCATTTCTAATAGCGAAGATTGGAGCGTCATTAGACGAGACCTATCGACCCAGCATATTGATGTTATTAGCCAAGAAACGATAGAAGGTTTTTACGCGGCAAAAGAAAGCCTGCCTGAAAACCTTAAAAAAGCCACCGCCTTATCGGATGAATTGATTGCTGAGCTTGCAGAGGCCGAAACGCTGATAATTAGCGCGCCTATCTATAACTTTAGTATTCCTTCATCACTTAAAGCATGGATTGATCAAATTGTAAGGGTGAATGAAACATTTGCATTTGATGGTGATTCCTTTAACGGTTTGGCTAAAACGAAGCGAGCGATACTGGCATTATCTTATGGTGCAACAGGTTATACCCAAGGTGGCGAACTGTCTGATATGAATTTTTTCGAACCGTATTTGGTGTCTCTGCTTAAGTTTATAGGCATTAACGAACTTGAAGTATTTAGAATTGAAGGCACGTCGATACTAGATTCAGACCAACTGGCAGTAGCAAAAGCAGAGCTTTATTCGCAAATAAACAAAACATTGAAAGGAGGAAATAAAAATGTCTAATGCTTTAAATTTCACGGGAAAAACTGCGCTCATTATGGGTGCAAGCAGAGGAATAGGTCTGGCAACAGCGGAACTGTTTGCTGAGCTCAGGGCTACGGTTGTGCTTGTTGGGAGAACGACTGATAGCTTAAAAAAAGCAGCGCAGAAGATAACGAATCAAGGCGGTACTGCCTTTGCATTTCACTGCGACGTTAGCAATTATTCGTCTGTAAATGCTGCTGTTGAGTACTGTATCAGTCAAACAGGACAAATAGACTTCTTAATCAATAATGCTGGAGTCATTGATCCACTCGCGCATTTAATCGATAGTGACCCTGAAGAGTGGGCACTGGCCGCGGATATCAACTTTAAAGGTGTATATTACGGTATGCGTGCTGTACTTCCTCATATGGTTGAGGCGGGTCATGGCGTTGTGGTAAATATGAGTTCAGGTGCTGCTAATAGTGCGTTACCCGGATGGAGTCACTACTGTTCAACTAAAGCCGCGGCGAAGAAACTAACCGAAGTTGCACATCGCGAGCTTCAAGGCACTAATATACGAGTTGTAGGCCTCTCGCCAGGCACGGTAGCCACTGATATGATGTCGAAAATTCGTGATGCTAAGATTAATGTGGTAAGCGATTTGGAGTGGTCGGCACATATCCCAGCTGAATGGGCGGCCAAAGCAGTCTCATTTTTATGTGGTCCAGAGGGAGAAGAGTTTGCAGGCACTGACTTTTCAATTAAAACACCCGAAGGAAGGGAGCGTGTGGGTCTTCCTGTGAAGTAACTCATACCAAGTCAAATCAGCCGACCGCTAAAGTGTTGGCTGATTGAAGCGTTATGCGTGTCGGATCAATTTGGGTTTAGGAGTGCAGTTTGGCTAAAAAACATTATGTGGTTTGGAAAGGTCGAGAGACAGGCATTTTTACAACGTGGGCGAAGTGTAAGTCATTAGTTGACGGCTTTGCGGGAGCGAGATTTAAATCGTTTCCAACTTTAGAGGAAGCGGAGTCTGCGTTCGGTAAAAAAGCAAAATCAACAGCACCAAAGGCGAAAGCCAATGTTGTTAAAACATCCAGCAAATTGAAATCCGCGCCCTTATCTCAAGAACAAATAGACGCAATGCCGTTTGAAGTGAAAATCTACACTGATGGTGCTTGTGAACCGAACCCTGGGGAGGCAGGGACGGGCCTTGCGGTATATGAGAACAACAAGCTAACCGAGCTCTGGTATGGTCTGTACCAATCATTCGGTACTAACAATACTGCCGAGCTTCATGGACTCAACCAGGCTCTACTGCTTGCAAAGGAAAAGCTAGCAACAGGAAGTTCAGTTGGTATCTTTTGCGATTCAAAATACTCTATCGACTGTATTACAAAGTGGGCTAGTGGTTGGGAGAATAAAGGTTGGACTAAGTCAGGCGGTGAAATTAAAAATTTGGACATAATTAAACCAGCTTATTCTCTCTACCAAGAGATATCATCTCAAATTACGATTCACCATGTGAATGGGCATGTTGGCATTGAGGGTAATGAGTTAGCTGATAGGATGTCCATTCTGGCTATTGAGTCTCAGGATGAGAGTCTTTCTTTGTATAGAGAAACTCATAATATTCCTGAACTTTTGGCACTGCGTGCTGGTTGATAAATAAACATAACAAGAGACAATGGCGACAATAGCTAACTTAAACCACATCAGCCATCCCGAAGGCGTCATCCGGGATGGCTATTTTGTTCTTTAAATCTGTGTGACTCAGTCCTCAGTTTGCGTCCGTTCAGCGATCCGCGCCTTCAGAGTTTGCACAAAGCTCCGTGATACCGGGATTGGATTATCTGCGCCTGCCAGCAGCACAAAGTGTTTGCGGGCCTGGTATTTAAGCGCTAACAGCTGCGTGGCATTAATGATGTAGCTGCGGTGCAGCCGGTAAAATTGTGACTCGGGCAATTGATTGCAAAAGCCATCAAGCGTTTGCTCAGAAATTATGGTGTCTGTGTTGTGAATCTCTGCCCCGGGTTGGGTCAGGTGCACCCGCCGATAGCGACCAATACTTTCAATGTAATTGATGTGTTCAAACTCAATGATCTTTTGCTGTGCATGATCACTGAGCGTCAGGCATGCTGCGGAGCCCGATGGTTTGATCTGGGTCTGCTGACGAATGATTTTGCCTATGCTTTTGGCAATCAGCTCCGGCCTGGCGGGTTTGACTAAATAATCGATGGCATTGGTGTCAAAGGCTTTCAGTGCGTATTGTTCGTACGCAGTCATAAAAACCAGCTGATACTGCAAATCCTGCGTCGCTTTGGCCACATCAAAGCCATTGAGCTCGGGCATTTCGATATCGAGAAAGACAATATCCGGGCGCTTGAGCATGATCTGCTCAATGGCCGATTTACCATCCGCTGCTTCTGCAACTATTTCCAGCTCATCAAAGCCAGTTATTACATCCCTTAAGTGCTGCCTGGCAGCCTGTTCGTCGTCAACAATGATCACGGTTTTGGTATTCATACTCGGCTCTGGTTATTTATCTGGGTAACTGGATAAACGCGCTGGTGCCTTCATCGGACGAGACAAGCTTAAACGTGGCGGCGTTTTGATAGTGCAGCGCAAGGGTGTCTTGTGTAATACGCAGTCCTTCGCCCGGGATCACCTGGGTGTCTTCAAAAGGTGTGCCGGTATCTTGTATTTCAATCAGCAGAGTGTGGGCAGTTGCTTCAACAATGATACTGATATGGCCCGCATGGGCATATGGGGCAATGCCGTACTTAACGGCGTTTTCAACCAAGGGTAACAACAGCAAAGATGGCACCGGCTGCGGGTCTAACTCGCTTGGACAATCCAAGTCAAACGTGAGTCGGTCTGCAAACCTTTTTTGTTGTAAAACAAGGTAAAGCTCGACCAGTTTGAGCTCCTGTTCCAGCGCTATAAATTGATGCTTGGCAAGTTGAATGGTATGACGCAGCAGGTCGCTGAGGTCGTAAATGAGCCCTTTTGCCTTGTGTGGGTCTTGAGTCACTTCACTGGCGATCAGGTTAAGGGTGTTAAACAAAAAGTGCGGGTTAGACTGCATTTTCAGCATTTGTAGTTCTGCTTTTTGCGCCTGCAATTGAGACTGAAAGTGATACGCTTGTTGTTTGAACATCAGCATGACAGCGATGTAAACAAATGTCTCAAGCAACATAATAATGACAGGCAAAAATGTGACCTGAGAGGCCGTGTTTGCGTTTGGTAACGTGACGATTGGCCCCATTAGTGCGTACAGCAGAATAATGGAAAAAGGCCTGAGCAACCAAGTATTATGACGAAAACTGGCGGGTAAAAACGGCGCACATACCCACTCAAATAGGTTAAAGAGTAAATAACCGGCACAAAACCCTCCCCATATTTTTACGACGACCTGTGCAAATAAAAGAAGCGTGAATTGGTCGAGCAGTAGCAACACACTGGATAAAAGTAAGATATTGAGCCCAGGCCAGATCAGTAAAAATATCCAGGTCTGAGTTTGTCTTTTGTTATAAAGCCCGGTCTGGTTCGGTATTGTATGCGCTGAATTCACTCGGGGTTCCGGCTGTGATTGAGTTGTTCAATGGTACAGGCAATTTTATCCTGATGATATGCCGCCATAGCACCATTGAGACAGACTTTTACACCATCTGCGCACAACCGGCTAGGTTGCATCCGTTTGCAGTGATATTCCTATGCCTCAACACAACAAGCAATTGTTATCTGATACATAAGGAAAACAAAGATGGTTCACAACACCCGAAAAACACAATTTAAGCTAAAGCAGACCGTTGTCACGTTGCGCAAGGCCATTGGGGTCTGCCTGTTAAGCAGCATTTTAGTGGCATGTAGCGATAGCGACGATGAACAAACCAGCGCAGAAGAAACGGTGACTCAGGAGGTTACTGAAGGTACCTCATCTGCCAACCCGGACAGCCACTCAGAATCAAAGCCTGCCACCGGCCCACTAAGTGACGCCTGTTTACAGGCTGATATTACTACGTCAACCACCAGCAAAGGCGTGGAGTTTATCCGTACCCCGGATGCCTGTTTTGATGATTTACCCGACTACGACTTTGCCGCAAATTATCTGGAAGTAGAAGGGCTCAGACTGCACTACGTAGATGAAGGGCCGCAAGATGGCGAAGTGGTGCTGATGCTGCATGGCCAGCCAAGTTGGTCGTATTTATATCGTAAAATGATCCCTATTCTGGCCGATGCGGGTTATCGGGTAATTGCGCTTGATAATATGGGGATGGGTAAGTCGGATAAGCCACTTAATGTTGCCGCGCACCAGTATGAACACCATGTGTCGTGGACTAAGGCGTTTATCAACAAGCTGCAACTCACCGACATTAATTTATTTGTGCAAGACTGGGGCAGCCTTATCGGACTTAGAGTGGCTGGTAATATGTCTGAGCGTTTTGCCAGAATTGTGGTAGCGAACGGAGATATGCCTATGTTTCCAACAGGTGGAAACCCGTTTCAATTGCCTGATTTTGCCATAGATGGGTCGCTTACGGCGGATGCCGGCACATTTTTTGATTCACGTTCAAGCGATCCAATCGTAGGATTTCAGCAGTGGATAGATTACGCAGCCAGTGTACCAGAGTTAATGGCGGGGGATGTGGTGCAAAAGCTCTCGGCGATAGAGTTGAGTGACGCCCAGGTAACGGCTTACAACGCGCCCTATCCCAATGTGCAATATAAAGCCGCAATTCGCGCGTTTCCATCCATGCTCTCTGGCATAGAAATGCAAACTTTACCGGCATGGCAAACTTTAGGTGCCTATCATAATCCGTTTATGTTTAATGCGGGCGAATATGACAAAGGATTAGGTAGTGAGGCCAATCAGCGCAAATGGATTAACCATGTACCCGGTGCCGAAGGCTCAGATCACAGGCGCTTTCAGGCAGGTCACTTTATTCAAGATGATGTAGGCGAGGAGTTGGCGCTGCACTTTTTAAACTTTATGCAAACAACCACGCCACAAGCGCCGCTGGTTACTGGCGGGCCAAGCTACAATATGCGTTACTGTGAGATCTTATTGCCTTATCAGGAAGATGACAGGGTGGTGGCGCAGGTGTGGGGCACGCCGGGTGTTGATATGTGCCAGCAATCGAAGTGGGATGCCATCGACTTTGGTGAGGTTGCAGAGCAGTATGGTGCACTGAGCGCAATCCCCAATGGTCCGCGTTTTTTTGTGGTGGATGAAAGTCGGGGGGGTGACACTATTACGCTGGACTCGGATACGCAGGTTCGCCAATTCGGCGATGTAAAAATGCGCTTATTAACCACGGCTGACATGAGTGTGGCGCAGGGCGAGCAAATACCTTATGTGGCGGGAGAAGTCTCGAGAAGTAATACCTGGCACTTCTACAAAGGCAGACGCATTTATGAGCTTACCGATAATACGGGGCAGGTCTTTGTGATGCAGTCATTCAGCCGTATTTCGGACCCTTCATTGCAAATGGATGACCTGGCGCATTTGGGAGACAGGCTTAACTTGCCTGAAGGCTGGCAGTTTTCAAGCCGAATTCTGACGGAGTCGCTTGATATGACGCCCGTTGACGGCATTGCTTATGTATTACAGGATGAGTTGGGCAATAGCTATCAGCTTGCACAGTAGTCACCCCGGTCATCTCCTGGCAATGGGAGGTGACCACTCGCGCAACATGTGTGAATTTCTCCCTGCGTTGCAGCACGGCTGCAGTTTAGGGTGAAGTTCCACATAATGATGTTGCTAACTTTGGCATTGTCATGTTGTGGGTGTTTGCCAAACTCACAGGTATAAGACAGCCGCATTATGATAGCTGAGTACTTATTATGCTTAATTGCACGCATGGCATTTCGAGAATTAAGCACGTCACCATTAATAAGCAAATTGGTATAAAAAGGGTGCAAATAATGCTGACCTGCACCCCTGGCTTTTCTAGAGCTTAAAGCTTTCCACCAGTTTGATAGGCTCTCCGTCTACGTCCAATACGGCGACGACCTTCAGTACTCCGTTTTTGAGCTCTTCAGACTGGCGTAAGTGCGGTTGCCAGTGCTTTTTCTCATAGGGAGAAATGCGGATGTCCTGCTCCCAAAGCGCAGGCTGAACTGCCGGGCTTTGGTAGGGAAGGAACTGTACCGACAGTTTCCCATGGGTGTTTCCGGAATAGGGTCCGGTCAGACTGATCTGTAGATCTGAGTTGCCTTTGCTAAGCTGGGCATTTAAATACACGCCATCAAAGCGCTGATTTTCCAAAGTGATTTGGCCCGTCTGCATTAGACCTTGCCAGCTAAGCGTGTAGTCTGCTTGATTCTGGGTTTTCGACAACGGCAGTTTGTGTCTGCCTGGCGGCAAAGAGTAGGCTTTGCCGCTGTGAAGCTTAACTTCGGCAGTTTGCTGGCTGGGGTTATGTGCTGAAATAAAAGGCGTATCACCGTCAAACCGTAACGCCAGTTCGATGCCACTGAGCGAATACAACGCGTCATCAGAGAGCTGCTGTTGCCAACTTTCGAGCATGCTTTGTAAGTTCGCGCTCAGTGCACCGTGCAGACTCTGATCGGATTGTTTTGCCAGCTGAGTGGCCAGTGTGGCCATACAACCCGGGAGTTGCGCCGAAAACGTGACACAGGTATTGAAGGCTCTGTGTACCAGATTTGCACCTGCAAAGTACCAGGGGTTCGCAGTGGCCAATTCCAGTTCTGGTACATTATAGGTATGACCATACAGATACGGCGTAACAGTATGATTCATGTTGCGACCCAGCAGGGCGACGTGTTGAAAGTTGATTGTGTTCAATACGTTGTCAGGCACTGTAAAGGTAAGGGTTTGTGTGCTGCCAGCTGATTTAAGCTCAACTTCCAGCCCCGAACTGGTGGTACGCACATTGAGACCCAGTTGCGAGGTTTGCGCTAAACTATTGAGCATTGAAGGCGTGAGGGCAACTTCCTGTGTGGTGCCGCTGGTTGTGTCAATGACGGATAGTCGCGTGCCATCTGTAAGCAGTATTTGTAACATCTGATCCTGAGTAAAGTCAGCTTTTTTAGTCAATCCAGCACGTTGGGCAAGGCTGTCTTTGCTAAGTTTGGTTAGCAAACCAATACCAATGTCACCCCGGCTCCTTTGTTCTGGTTGCAGAGACAATAAAGCTGCGAATGAATCTTTGCTGAGCGGATTAATAGCAGGGTGGGGGTCAGGCGCCGGAAAGTCTAAGACCGAATGGGTAGCGTTGTCCATTGGGGTAATGTCCAGGCGTTGCAGGTTTTTCTCGTCACTGCTTCGCAACCAGTAGCCAGCCCCATTTTGCTCCCATGGACCTCGCACAATATGAAAGCTCGGCTGGGCAGATTTCACGAACTGAGCAAAGTCGCGCTCTAGCTGTGGCCAGTCAGCAAAGGTGCGCTTGAGTAATTTATTGGCTGTTGGCAAAGTGGCGTCAGAGTCCGGGTTCAGTGCCATCAGGGTGCGCAGGTAACGTTTAAAATACTGATAACGTATAGGATCGCTTAACAAAAAGTGCACAATAAAAAAGTTAAGGCCACGGTGTAATTGTGGGTCATCATTAATTTGTTCAAAGCTGGGCTGTGCATTTTCATGATACTGTGTCAGCCCAAGTGACTGATAATTCATTGGCGCACGGTCGAACACCATCACTCTGAGCTGTTTTTTGTCGCTGTCATAAGTATGACTGGCTATGGCATCGGCCATACCTTCAGTGATCCAATTTGGCGCCCAGGTTGAGTGGCCATTCAACGCCATATGAAAGGCATGCATGGTTTCGTGGATCACAATATAACGCTGATGGTGGTGCCTGTGGCTCGGGAAGCTATATCCGGCCCGGTTATAGTACATGGTTTCACCGCCGGCCGTTTTGTGTACGCCGCGCAGAAAACCGTCGTCCAGCATGGCTTCACGCACCCGTTCACGAGAGCTGCCATACACTACTGCAATTCGCTGCTTATCTATATTGGCAGGCGCCATACCGAACAGCTCAACATAATGGGGATAAGACATCTCAAGCAACTCAAGATACAGCCGCACTTTGTCTTCGCTGAGGTCACTTTTCAGTGCAAAGTGCTTGCTTACCCACCAGTGATAGCCGCGGCTGTTGGTAATTTTTCCTTCGCTGTAGGTGCGCGGAATTTGCTTACCCACATAAGCAATGTCGATATGATTCAAGGTACTGACTCTGCCGGCAACGTCAATATCCACGCGCATCTGGGCCGGGCTTGGAATGGCTTGTGCCACCTGTGCTGACTGTTGTGTTGTGTGTTGCTGTCTCACACCTTCCGTCGACTGACATCCGCTCAGCAGTGCCAGCGCAATTAAACTCATACGTAACATTTTGACTTTCTCTTATTTGTGTTTTATGTATATTGTATACAATAATAATCAATAGGATCTAAGTCAATGTCTATAAGCTCACCGCCCGGTCAGTCCAGCGCCGGGGCGCAGACTGTTAATACTCGCAAAGCGGGATTCAGCCGTGCCTTTTACGTCGCAAATCTGATGGAGATATTCGAACGATTAGCCTGGTATGGCTTTTTTGCTGTCTCGTCTGTGTACATGACAACACCCAGCGCACAAGGAGGCGTCGGTTTTACCGATCTGGAGCGTGGCGCTGTGCAGGGGATCATTCCCTTTTTTTTATATCTGTTGCCTGTACTAACGGGAGCACTGGGCGATCAGCTGGGCTACCGGAAAATGTTTTTACTGTCGTTTGCCATCATGGCGCCTGGATACTATTTGCTGGGTCAGGCGCAAAGTTTCTGGCCGTTTTTTGCGGCGCTGAGCCTGGTTGCGCTGGGAGCGGCGTGTTTCAAACCAGTTGTTGTCGGCACCATTTCTCATAGTACCAATGACAGTAATCGTGGCCTGGGTTTTGGTATTTTTTATACTATGGTGAACATAGGCGGTTTTTTGGGCCCGTTACTTGCCGGGGCGCTCAGGGCCATCAGCTGGGATGCGGTGTTTATGATGTCGGCCTGCTGGATCCTGATCAACTTTATTCCTGTTTTGTGGTTTTACCGCGACCCGCCCAGCCTTAAACGGGAAAAAGCCCCGCTGGGTAGTGTACTGACAGAAGCTCAGTCAGTCTTGGGTAATGGCCGTTTTGCACTAACCTTGTTGGTTGCCGTTGTCCTGCTGATGTGCTCCGGCGTTGAGGTGCTGAGCTATGGACAGGCGTTTACGCTGATCGGAGTGTGGCTGGTAGTTAATCTGATCTGGGACCGCATTGCACATAAAGTGACGAAAGCAAACGCATCCTGGTGGGTACAACCAATGCGGATCAGCAATGTGCGCTTTGCACTCTATCTGGCCATCATTGCCGGGTTCTGGACGGTGTATAACCAGCTATTTTACACCTTGCCCTTGTTTATTCGAGATTATGTGGACACCCGCGACTTACTGAACTTTATCGCTTGTTTTGGCGAAGATGCCGTTGCATTCTTTGCATATGTTGATAGCAGTCAGCTGCAAAGTGCAATTCAGGCACTACATGCTCAGTTGCATGAAGGCACTCATCCAACCGCCGAAGCACTGCGATTGGAGTGGGTACACCTCAAAGTTAATGTGCCAGTCGCAGAACTCAACGCCCTGATGGCACAATTGTCTGCATCGGTAATGCTGTCAAGCGCGCAGCTTCAGGATCTTACCAACGAGCTCTTGATTTATCGGCAGATCAACCCTGAGTATCTGATCAATCTGGATTTTGCGGCCATTGTACTGCTACAGATCCTGGTCAGCTACTTGTGCCAGCGGATCAAGCCATTTTATGTTCTGACCGCCGGGTTAGCGGTGATGTGTGGTGCGTTTGGGTTGATGGCCACAGAGCTGACTGCAACAGGAGGGGCATTGATAGTGACCGTGATCTTGTTGATTGCACTGGGTGAAATGCTGACCTCTCCGAAGAGCCAGGAATATGTCGCCAGCATTGCGCCGCCATCTCAGGCGGCTTTATATATGGGTTACTATTTTGTTTCTATGGCGCTGGGCTTTCTGTTTGCCGGGTTTTTATCTGGCTGGAGCTATGCCACTTTGGTACAGCAGCAAAACCGACCCGATTTAATGTGGGCATTGTTCGGTGCGCTTGCCTTAGTGACCGCCATCGCCTTGTTCTTGTTTAATCGTTACTTGATCCAAAAGTCAGCGCTGCAAGCGCCAACAGAGCAGGTTGCATAACCATGGGTGCAGGTTCGAAACTTCTACGGGGAACACTTAGTCGCACATTGGTTGCCTTTATCAGCTTGCCGTGGCTAGACTGAGGCGACTAATTACTACAAAAAAGAAGCGAATATGTTGAAAACAACTCTGATCACTGCCGCTGTCCTTATGGCCTGCGGCAATGCTTTTGCCGATACTTTGGTACTCAATGCGGATGCTGCACTGGATGTAAAAAGCGGTAAATTGATCCGCCCGGCCACTGTGGTGGTTGAAGATAACACCATAGTGTCGGTGTCACGCACCAATCGTAAGGCACACCCGCAAGATGCAACGGTGATTGACCTTGCCGGGCACACTTTGCTGCCAGGCTTATTCGATATGCACGTGCACCTGACCGGAGATGCACAAGTACATGGTTATAAACGTCTGCAGCGCACGGCCCCGCGCTCGGCAATTACCGGTGTGCGTAATGCCAAACGTACATTAGCAGCCGGGTTTACGTCGGTGCGCAACCTGGGGGCACCGGGTTATGCCGACTTGGCACTACGAGATGCAATTTATGACGGCGATGTGCCAGGACCGCGGATCTTCGCTTCGGGCCCGGCGCTTGGGATCACCGGTGGGCATTGCGATAATAACCTGTTTACTCATGAACATAAGGTTGTAGCAGCGGGCGTAGCCGATGGCCCCTGGGCGGTCAGGCAAAAAGTGCGCGAAAACATCAAATACGGGGTCGATGTTATCAAGTTCTGTGCAACCGGTGGGGTGCTGTCTAAAGGAACGAAGGTGGGGGCGCAACAGTATTCTTTTGAAGAAATGCAGGCGCTGGTGGCAGAAGTCCACTTGCGTGGGTTAACCGTTGCTGCACACGCACATGGTACCGATGGTATCAAGTCTGCTATCCGTGCCGGGGTTGATTCGGTAGAGCATGTTAGCTTTTTAGATGACGAAGCCATTGCGCTTGCCAAAAAGCATGGCACCTACTTTTCTATGGATATCTATAATACCGAATATATCCTGAGTGAAGGCGAAAAAGCCGGTATCTTACCCGAAAGCCTTGATAAAGAGCGTAAAGTGGGCGGCACCCAGCGCGCCAGCTTTAGCAAAGCCGTGAAGGCCGGCGTTAACATGGTATTTGGCTCCGATGGTGGCGTTTATCCGCATGGTCAAAATGGTAAGCAGTTCAGCCGTATGGTTAAATTTGGTATGAACGAATTGCAGGCACTACAGGCCGCAACCATCAATTCGGCAACCCTGCTCAAAATGCAGGACACGCTAGGCTCTTTGGAGCCGGGCAAGCTGGCCGACATCATTGCTGTGCCGGGTAATCCGTTGGAAGACATCCAGGTGATGGAAACCGTCACCCTGGTAATTAAAGACGGCAAAGTCGAAGTGGATACACGTCAGTAAGCATGCCGTTTACCCTCAGACATACCGGTATCTCGCCGGTATGTTTGGTTTTCCTGCCAAGTTTTAATGACTGCAAAGAACAAGCGACCTTACCGACAATTGAATTGAAAATAATCACTTGCAGATTGTTAATGGTCGTTTTTCGCAGGATAATAGCAAAACGATAATAAGCAGCAAACTCGCATGGCGGTCTAATGTCAAAAATAAAATGGAAACAGCGCCGTGCAACTTGAATTGTGTTTTTCTGGGGAATGATAAATGGATGTACTGGGCACACTGATTTACGCCACTATGCTGGGAGTGCTGGCACTGGCGTTACTACAGGCGGTGAATAAACCCAGGCAAATGCAAACGACCTGCCTGATAGCGCTGCTGGTCTTATTGATCATTCATGTTTGTGGTGAACTGGTGGTGTACTCAGGCGCGTATCAGCATGTTCCCTGGCTGGTCGGTGCACAATTTCCTGTCCGTGTGCTGCTGGGGCCCGCCCTGTATTTTTATGCCTGTGCAACTATGTCTCCCAATCCTGAGTTTTCGAAACGTCACTATTTGTTAGCGCTGTCGGGACCTGTGTTGGTGATAGCCGTGATGTTGCCGTTTGTTACCGGTCTGAATTCAGCCGAGAAACTGGCGCTTGCAAACCCCGCAACCCGTCACCCAGAACATTATAAACTGGCTCTGTTCACTTGCTTTGCTGCAACACAGATCTTTGTATTTTACACCGCCGTTTACTTTTTCAGCGCATTAAAGCTTCATGCCCGCCACCGCCAACAACTCATGGAGCGTTTTTCCGAGATTGAATCGCGATCTGTCAATTGGTTTGGGGTCATCTTATTACTCTGGGGGCTAGTGTGGTTGTGTTATGCCATCAGCTATATCTCAGTATTTTTTGGCTGGCGCTGGTTCGGGCAGGGCGTGGTATTACCCATTTTTGAGGCATGTGTATTACTGGCATTCGCTTATCTTGCACTTAATCAAGCAATTTTGGCACCCTCAGATAAAGCAGAGCCGCGTGCCCAGCAGCCTCGCACCTCAACGGTGAGTTTAGATCGAATGCAACGTATTGCTGCCAAACTGGAAAGGGTAATGAAAGACGAGCAGCTGTTCATGGAAGAAGACTTGTCACTGCATAAACTTGCCAGTGTCATTGGGGTCAGTGAAAACCATATTTCTGAAACCCTGTCACAATTGCTGCAAACCAATTTCTTTCAGTTTGTGAATAGCTACCGGATTGAGGAGGCTGAAAAACTGCTGAAAAGTACAGACAGTCAGGTGTCGACCATACAGTTTGACGTTGGATTTAATTCAAAATCAACCTTCAACACGGCATTCAAAAAAGCCACAGGACTAACCCCAACTCAATATCGCAAACAAGAAAGTACTGTAACTAACTAAAACTTATATGAATAAAAAGTTCGAACGGGCCCATTCGAACGACAACCAGACTCTCCTCCCGGACAATGGCGTTATCACATTAAGCCACAGGCACTGACAACTTTTAGATTGCCTGACACCTACACTAAGGGAGTTTTAACTATGTCTCATCAACTCGCGGCACGTATTGCCGGATTACTCTTTCTTATCTCGACCAGCTCGTATATGTATGCGGACTCAATCTTATCACCACTGCTGAGGTTGCCCGATTTTCTTATGCAGGCTGCGCAACATGACTCGACTCTGGCCCTGGCGGCATTACTGGAGTTTATTAACTGTGCGGCGGTGGTCGGTATTTCCATCCTGGTTTACCCCATAATCAAACAGTACAGTGAGCGGGTGGCGATGGGCTACATAGCCGGACGTGTCATTGAAGCGGCGATGCTTATTTCCGGTGCAGTTATCCTGATGACCTTTGTTACTATGGGAGATAAGTTGGCTGTCAGCTCTGTCGTAAATAGTGAGCAGATATATATCATGGGCAGTGGGCTAAAGGCGGAGCGTTATTTCAGTTTTTTGATGGGGATGATAGCACTGGCGATAGCTGGATTTTTGCTCAATGTTACTTTGTTTAAATATCGCCTGATCCCGCGTTTGTTGTCAGCACTCGGATTGCTGGGTTATGTCATGTTGCTACTGAAAGTGCTGTTTGATTTCTTTGATGTCAGTGCGGGCGGCTCATGGATGTATATGCCTGGCGCCCTGTTCGAGTTGTTATTGCCACTTTGGCTTATTTTTAAAGGGTTTGATTTAAGCCATCAACCCACAACAGCCGTCTAAGAAGTCTTGTTTAAAAATGTCGTTGCATTAGCTTGGTATCAGCTTGGTATCAGCTTGGTATTAGAACAAATACGCAACGGCATAACTTGCCACAGTTGCCGTGACAAGTAACACTAAACACACTTTGGTGCTGCGGTATTTCCACCGTTCGGCACAGCCGATCTGCCAGAGGATGAGCCCTGTAATCGCAACCATTGGCTCGTAAAAAAACCGTACCGGCGCATCAAACGGGAAGAAAAACAGGCCATGGATCAGGCGGCCCAGTCCTGGCGGTAACAGCATTACGGCAGCCAGGAGCATCCAATGGGCGTGAACATGTGGCGACTGGGTGCGAAAAATAGCGTTATACATGAATACAATAAAGGCTGGAAAAAGCACCAAGTCCAGGCTCAGTACAAGCCGGAAAATAGCGGCGGTATTGATGCGCGCCTGATATACCGTGCTATAAAGCCACAGGGTAGAGCCAATAAAGGCCAGCAAAGTGCATAGCAGCCAATATCCCAAAACCCGATGGCAGGTGAAGCGATGTTGGTGAATAAGTGTGGTCTGGATGAGCATGCCAGCAACCCACAACAAAGATAGCGCGGCGTGCCAGTGGTGCGCCTGAGTTAAGGATGAAAACTGCATCACATAACTGGGAATAAAACCCATTAAAATGAGCAAGCTAACTGCCCAAAGCCACTTCACATAGAAGGATAATGGCAAAGCTGGACTCTGTGCTGTGTGTAAAACCGGTTCCTCATCCGTGGAAATTGAGCTAATCGACATACGTTTATCCCTTTGAGCCTGACACGCACGAAGACACTTTTATTGTGACTGTCTCTCCAATTGCATTGACTTTACATTGCCCACCAATTGGCACGGTGAAGATGGGTGTCGTGTGGCCAAAATCGAGGTTGCATACCACCGGACAGTGGTGAAGTTGCTCAAAGCTGCTCAGCAATTCAATCAGGTCGTCGAGCTGAATTTTACTGTCTGTTTGAAAGCGACCTAGCATGAGGCCTTGAATGTGCTCAGCTCCCTTGTGCGATAACAAAGATTGCAGATTGCGTTCAAACTCCGACAGGGTCAGTTCTCCAAGCAGGTTGTCCTCTTCTAAAAACAGCACTGCTCCGGTTAAATCGGGCATATATTGGGTGCCCTGTAACAGGTTAAAGGAACACAAGTTACCACCCAAAATTGTGCCCGTACACGCGCCCTGGTTGACGATAACCGGTCCCGCGTTGTCGAAAAAGGTGCGACTGGTTTGATCGATAAACCAAAGATCATCTGACCAGGCAGCCGATACATCCAATGCATACTCAGTCCCTTCGAACAGTGCACGTTCAAAATGCCTGAGGGTGTATTCAAAGCCCTGCTGCATACCGAACGAAGAAAAATGGGGTCCCAGATAAGTCACCTGGCCGGTTTTGGCATAAATGGCATTGAGCAGCACAGTGATATCTGAGTAGCCACACAAGGGTTTGCGGTGAGAGCGAATTGTCTCCCAGTCCAGGTGGTCGAGTATTCTGTTGGCATTGTGGCCGCCAATGGTGCTCAGAATGAGTGCCACTTTCGGGTCGCCGTAGGCATCGTTGAGATCATTTGCTTTGTCTCTTATTAACTGGGCGGTAGTCACCGCCCGATGCTTGTAATGCTCTGCAAAGTCACAATGAATGTTAAGCCCGGCAAGTGTCTCAATGGCAATCGCAGTGGTCTCTTCGGATAAAATATCGGCCGATCTGCTGGGTGAAACAATGCGTGCTGTTTTTCTTTGCATGTTCATATCAATCCTTTAGTTTGTGCCGCTGGGTGTGAGAAAAAACTGTTGAATGACAGGGCCTACCAGCTCAGGTAACTCCTGGTGTGCAGCATGCGAGGCGAAAGGTATATTTGCGAAGCTGGCATCCGTTATCTGGGCTTTAAGCGCGACGGCTTCCTCGAGAGAAAATAAAAAGTCATTATCGCCTCGCATGATCAGGGTTGGGCACTTAATTTGGGTGACTAAGTTGCACGGATAGCCGGTTTCGCTGGTATCGAGCCAGAGCGTTTTCACAGCCGCAACCAGGGCCGCAAAATCGGGCGCTGGATTGGACGTGTTATAATAAGCAACGTCTTCGGGAAACATCTCGCTCCAAAGCTCAACCGTGAGACTTTGCAGAGTTTCGATTGCAGGGTCATTTTCCTCCAGGCGCCAGGATGACCCTAAGGTGACCAGTCGCATTACCTGGCTCGGATTTTGTGCAGCCAGACGATAAGCCACTATGCCACCATCGCTGAAGCCAAACAGGGCGTATTGGGTGATTTCCAGCTTACTGAGCAGAGCCTGTATGTCACTTTGATACTGCGCATAACTCAAAGCCGTATTGCCAAGGTGCGATTTTCCTTGGCCTCTTAAGTCGATGGATATCAGGCGGAAGTGGTCACTCAGATACTCAGCGATGACATCCAGGTCGCGTGTCGACCCCAGGCCGCCATGGATCATAACCAGGGGAAAGCCATCCTGGATACCGCTTTGCTCATAATGGAGTAAGGTGCCGTTGATGTCGGCAAACGCTGACTGCTTATTCATTGTTACTACTGTCCTTTTGCGTGGATATTGTATTAAGTAGGTCGTACTATCGGGTTCTGTCTTCGATTTCTTCGAAGGTTTCTACCGAAATGCGCTTGGCAAGTTCGCGCATGCGCTGCATTGATTGCGGATTGCTATTGCCCCAAAAGTGCAGCCAGTCCTCGCGTGAGCGCCATTTGGCGACGGTCAGCACTTTGTCGGGCTGCTCGGCGCTTTGCAGCATAAAGCTGCCCAATGCTCCGTCAACCGAGGCATGGATTGTATCGGTTGTGGTTTGCCATACCGCTTTAAAGGCGGTCATGTTGTCAGTGGGCACTTGCCACTGGTAAATAACCCTGAACATAGCGGATCCTCCATGCAGTGATAGTCTGGCCTTGCAATGGGTAAGCGGGTCTGGGTTGCCGTATGAGCAAGGCTGGGTTCAGATTATCATTGAATCTGGCATGATGCCTGCCTGATATGCACTCTGGCTTATCTCTACTGACACCAGGTGTCATAAAGATCCGCTGCGACAAGAGTAAACTGGCTCACCTATTCTTCATGCAGAGCAATACAGTTTCCCTCTGAGTCTTCAAACTCAGCAACCCAGCCGAACCCGCCAATCGATGTTTTTGGATACAGGACTTTTCCACCCAATGACAAAACCTTGAGTAATGTGGCGTCTATGTCTTCAGTATGAAAATATAGCCTTGCACCAGCTTTAGACGGCACATAGCTGTCTCCTTTCACCAGTGCACCGGTGATCCCCGCAGCATTATCATGTGAAGGGAAGAGCGCCATATCGTGATCATCTATCACTGCGTGCTCAAATTCGAAGCCAAATAGAGCATGATAAAAGGCGGTGGCCCGCGCTAAGTCAGCCACCGGGATTTCAAAATATCTAACTGGGTTGTTAAGCTGCATATTAAGTTGTCGCCTTTTTAAGGGGGTTTTGTTGAGTATGGCACGAGCGCGTCAACTTGCCTTAAGAAGTCAGGAAGTTTGTACTCGCCTACGGCATTGGATTATCAGCCCGCTCAGAGCATGGTGTATCAACCACATTACGTTTGTGAGTCAGGCCGGATTAATAAGTCCAAAAAACCGGGTGTCGTACTCTGTGATCATTAAGCTCATTAGAGCGACAATTGATTCTGTTCACAATTGTTTTTTATATTGGGTGCAGCTGAATGCAAAGCAAGGCCCGTACTTGCTGCCCGTTGATACCGTTGTCTTTGCAATAGCGTTGCTTGCGGTGGGTGTCCTGAGATTTCCGCTGAAATTTTCCGTGGTCGGTGTCCTAAGGTTTCTGAGGTTTTGCCCTTTGATAAGTACCTTTGTGCCGCCAAAAGAGCTGGGTCTTTTCCTGCAAGAAGTTCATCCCAATTCAGGTACTTGAATGTCTCATCAACTGGTATCCCTGTACTTTCAAAGTGTACGCCGTCCATGTCCAGGTATTGCTCATTTGAAAGCGTGAAAATCCAGCCGTTAGGAAGCTGCTTAACGAGTGTATCGCTAAACGAGCCATTGCTCGGCTCACCAAACAATTTGACTTTGTCTCGTGCCTTTAGCCCAAGTACAAGTACTTCTGCTGCACTGACTGTCAGCGGGCTGGTTAATACCACAATTGGCCCCAAGTAAGGCTTAGGGTGCTGAGGTGAAACTTTAATCTTGTTTTCAGGTAGAAAGCCTGAATGTATTTTTGTTCGTTTGGAACCTATTACCAAGGGTTCATTAATAAAATGAGAGAGTAACCGCAAGCCTAGCTGATCTTTTCCTCCCGAATTCCACCTCAGATCAATTATGAGACCATTTGATTTTCTTAACTGTGGCAACAAAGCCGTCATTACTTCATCTACGACGCGCATGTCATCTTCCAATGTATTTCCATCTGAAAACTCGCTAAGGTGATCGATACTGAGGTATTGGACATTGTCAGGTAGAGAAGCGCTCAAAAATGCGTCATGCATTTTCTTCGAATCATCGATGAAGTGCTGCTCAATCACTTTTTGATGTAGTTGGGTGAGAAAATGGTAAAAGGACTGCGGACTTTTAATTTTTGGTGGTGTGGCAGACGCGATGTGTGTTTTATATGGTATGTCTATGCGTTCACGTCTGAATGTATTCCATTTATGTTCGTACATGGCCAGAGTCTCACCATCAATATTTACGATATACGCATGCCCATCTTGTAGCGCTGTGATTAAATCGTGCAGGACAGAAAGTAACTCTTCACTGCTGCTGTTTTTGTTAAGCCTATTACGCCACTGTGAATACTGCGCTTCCCAATTCCACTGTTTTGTTTGGCTAAAAGCATAGTGTTCTGCAAATGTGTGCCAGAACACATCAAAATTACTGACAGCATTCATTATGTTGGCGGCATTCAGGCAGTTGGCTGGTAAGCGATTTAAAGGTTTTAGCTTTACCGGGTGTAACGTTTCCCAGTGAAGCTCAGCGCCCTGTGTTAATGAGATCAAGTTGGCGGGGTCGTAGTCTCCCGACTCTTCACGGTTTAATAGGCAATGCGATTGCGTAACGTCATAAAACGTCAGCTTCGCTGGCGTTTTTTTAATAAAGTAACCGTATCCCTGTGACCGCCAATAAGTGACATCACTGGCCGGTTTTGAGCTCTTTGCACCAACCTGCGGGCAAATTACATAGATACATATAAAAAGTACACTAGTAGAAAGTTTGTTCATTTTATTCCTTTCAATGAAATCTTTTTAGCTCCACCAGAGCAAAATTTAACTAGCCTGAATAAGGCTCATAGCGCCAGGTTGGAATGATATAATCCGTGGGCAGCGTGCCAGACGTCCTAGTCTGTGTTCTCAATGTAGGTCTCCTTAAAGGCGTAAAATGAAAACACGCCTACTAATAATGTACCCTATTTGGAAATTATCAGTAAGTCAATTTTGTCAAGCGGCTGTAACAGGGTAGTGCAGGTACTCAATCAAGCTCTGCTCAAGTAAATATAGTACTATGTAACACGCTCACTAATTACACTGGTAGCGGGTAGTTTGAGTAATTGGTTACCCAGCAGTACGTGTAGCATTTTCACTCAAAGAAGTCATCTGGGCTGATAACATCACGCGTGGGGATCCCTTAATACGAAAAACAGGAAGACACAGTGACGAGAATAGTCCCGATAATGGGTGATAACCGGCATTATTTTAGATAAAAACATATAAATCAATTGGCTACAGTAATATTCATAAAGTATCAATAAACTAATGTAAATTTAGATTTACAATAAATGTAAACATAGTTAAATAAATGTTCTAATTTGTTGTTTATTTTTTCTTCATATGCGCTACATTTTGATTGGAAATTAACCAAACAACAAAAAAGGAACAAGTATGCGTAAACTAAACACACTGGCTTTTGCCATTCTGGCGGGCCTGTCTGGACAGTCTATGGCTCAGGCCGAGTTGTTGACTGCAGATCAAGGCAAAGCTATTCCTGGCAAGTATATTGTCGTGTTTAAAACGCCAACCGTGCTTAATACACAAAGCGCTATGGCTATTTCTGACTATGCAAGCACACAGGCACAGGCACTGAGCAACGCTTACAATATCAATGTCGCAAAGCGCTTTAACGGTGCGCTAAACGGTGTTGTTGTCGATGCATCACAAGGCGATGTTAAAGCAATGCTGAAAGATCCAAACATTGCTTACATCGAGCAAGATCAGATTGTCACAGTTACCCCGCAGGCCTCTGGCGATCAGAGCAATGCGATTTGGGGTCTGGACAGGGTTGATCAGCGCGCATTGCCTCTAAATTCAAACTACCACTATGACTTTGACGGTTCAGGCGTTACTGCTTACGTTATCGACACTGGTGTGCGTATTTCGCACAGTGAATTTGGTAATCGCGCAAGCCATGGTTATGACTTTGTTGACAACGATGCTGACTCGTCTGACTGTAACGGTCACGGTACACACGTTGCCGGTACTATCGGTGGCTCAGAGTACGGTGTTGCAAAAAATGTTAATGTTGTCGGCGTGCGCGTATTGGGCTGTAATGGTTCAGGGTCATACTCTGGTGTGATTTCAGGGATTGACTGGGTTAAGAATAATGCGTCAGGTCCGTCTGTTGCTAACATGAGTTTAGGTGGCGGCGTATCTCAGGCAGTTGATGATGCTGTTAATGCGGCTGTTGCTTCTGGTGTTACTTTCGTTGTGGCTGCCGGTAATGACAATAGCGACGCGTGTAACTACTCGCCAGCTCGCGCAGCAGACGCAATCACTGTCGGTTCAACAACAAGCAGTGATGGTCGCTCCAGCTTCTCAAACTATGGTTCTTGTCTGGATATCTATGCACCAGGTTCAAGCATCAAGTCAGCCTGGTATAACTCAGACAGCGCGACGAATACCATCAGTGGTACGTCAATGGCAGCGCCTCATGTTGCTGGTGCGGTTGCCTTGTATCTTGACCAGGATCCTACGCTGACGCCAGCGCAGATTGATTCACTGCTGAGCAGCAGAAGTACCAAAGGTGCGGTGTCTGATGCCAAAGCAAGTTCACCGAATGAACTACTTTATACGCTTGAAGGTGATGCGCCACCTCCACCACCTCCGCCGGGCCCAACTGAGCTTACTTCGGGTGTTGGTGTAACAGCGTCTGGTGCGACTGGCTCTGAGACCTTCTACAAGCTGGCAGTGCCTGCCGGAGCAGCGTCTGTTTCCTTCACACTAGCGGGTGGCTCAGGTGATGCCGATCTGTATGTGCAACAAGGTTCACAGCCCACTCAAAGCAGCTATTCATGTCGCCCATACAAAAATGGTAACAATGAGTCTTGTGAATTCTCGAATCCGGCAGCCGGTGACTGGTATGTTATGCTGCATGGCTACAGCCAGTATTCAGGTGCTACACTGACAGGCACATTCGGTGATTCATCTGGCTGTGGCGCCAACTGTCTTGAAAATGGCGTGCCAGTAACGGGCTTGTCTGGCGGTACTAACACAGACACGCGTTATACCATCGAAGTCCCCGCCAATGTGACGCTAAATGTCAGCATTTCAGGTGGCTCAGGTGATGCAGACTTGTATGTGCGTAAAGGTACTCAGCCAACCACCAATAACTACGATTGTCGTCCATATCGTTCTGGCAACAATGAAACCTGTACTCTAAGTTCTGGCACAGATGGCGGTACATACCACATCATGGTACGTGGCTACAGCAGCTACTCAGGCCTTACCCTGCAAGGCAGCTTCTAAATACTCGTTGAGTAAACGACAAAGGCCGGTATCAACCGGCCTTTTTGTTGGTTATTAATATACTTTGCAGATCAGGCCTTTAAGATAAAACCCTTCCGGGTAACAGCCAGCAATAGGGTGATCAGCCGCCTGATTCAGGCGTTCCATAATTAACAGGTCCTTACCTGCATCCAGCGCCGCATCGGCGACCACTTTTTGGAACAGGTTTTGCTCCATCAGGCCAGAGCACGAGAAGGTCAAAAGCGTGCCGCCCGGTTTAAGCAACTGCATGGCCAGCATATTGATGTCTTTATAGCCACGGCAGGCGCCGTTGAGCTGGGCTTTACTCTCGGCAAATTTGGGAGGGTCCATCACAATCGTGTCAAACTGACGGCCTTCCTCACGGTATTGTCTGAGCAGTTTAAATACATCCTGCTTAACAAACTGGGCACGAGACAGGTCTAGATCATTGTGCTCTACATTACGTTTGGCGGTATCCAGCGCCGGCTGTGAGACATCGACATTAATGACTTCGTCACACTCGCCACGAAGCGCATACAGACCAAAAGTACCTGTATAGCAGAAACAGTTTAGTACCGATTTGCCTTTAGAGAAGCGCTCCAGTGCTGCACGACTGTCTCTTTGGTCCAGGTAGAAGCCGGTTTTGTGGCCGGACTTGATATCGACTTCTATTTTCAAGCCGTTTTCCATGATCACAACAGGCGCCTCAGGCTCGTCTCCCCACAACACGCCTGTGGTTTTCTCCAGGCCTTCTTTTTTACGCACATCAACGTCAGAGCGCTCGTAAATATTGCACTCGGGGAACAGGCTTCTGAGCGCTTGTACGATTTCACCTTTGTGACGCTCAGCACCAGCGCTAAGCAGCTGACAGACCAAGTAGTTATCAAACTTATCTATGGTAATGCCCGGCAGACCGTCCGATTCGGCTGCACAGAGCCTGAAACCGGTTAACTGACCTTCTTCGATAACTTGCTCGCGCGCGGCAAGTGCCCGTGACAGTTTTCTTTCGAAAAATGACTGATCGATTTGCTCAGACTGATCAAAGCTCCAGATCCGGGCCCGTATCTGAGAATCAGGGCTGTATGCGGCTGTGGCCAGGTATTGACCGTCGTGACTATAAATGGTCACGGTATCGCCAAGAGCAGGTTTGCCTTTGACTTTTTTTATTGCTTTAGAAAAGATCCAGGGGTGTTTTCTTTTTAAAGATTTTTCACGGCCAGGTTGTAAATACAGCGCGCAAGACATATAAATTCCTTACAGTAGATAATGGTGATATTTTAGTGAAGCCACTAACAACATACAATCAGAACCATAAGGTTAAGGGATAAATGACAATAAATATGACGGAATTTGAAACGGCATGCCGAGATTTTATGCTCACCACTGAGTTTGCCGACACCGCCCATGATTTATCGCACATCCTGCGTGTGGTTAAAACAGCCAAACAATTGTGTGCCGCGGAAGGCGCTGATCTCGAGGTTGTGCTGCCTGCTGCCTGGTTACACGATTGTGTAGCGGTGGCGAAGAATCACCCAGACAGACCCATTGCCTCAAAACTGGCTGCGGACAGGGCTGTTGCCTTTTTATCGACACTGGATTATCCCAAAGACAAGTTGCCTGCTGTGCACCATGCTATTGTGGCACATAGCTTTAGTGCCAATGTGACGCCAGATACGCTGGAGGCCAAGGTAGTCCAGGATGCAGATCGTATGGATGCATTAGGCGCAATTGGCGTGAGCCGGTGTATGAAAGTGGGCGGCGCTATTGCCAGACACATGTATCATATCGATGACCCATTTTGCCAAAACCGTGAAGCGGATGACAAAAAATATACCTTAGATCATTTCTACATCAAGCTGCTGAATATTGCTGAGCAAATGCATACTCAGTCCGCAAAACAAGAAGCCCAGCGGCGCACTGAGTTTATGCATGGATTTTTGCACGAATTGGGAAGGGAGATTGGGATCTGCGACTAACGCGTCATACGTTTTACAAAGACAACGACGAACAGCGCCAGCGAAAAGCTACCGGTAAACGCCTCAACCGTTGCGACCAGTCGGGTGATGCCGGTTGGCGTTATGTCGCCATAACCAAGCGTTGTAAAGGTGACCACACTGAAATAAATGCAATTGAGTAAAGTACTTAGGTTATCCGACCAGGAAGCCTGACTGGAAAACTGAATGAGCCCGTCATTGTAATTGATCCCGAACAGGAAATAGCAGATAGCACAGGCGATGATCATGCCTAAACTGAAGCGGATCACATTTTCGGGCTTCTCGCCGTAACCACATAACATGTCAACAAAAGAGGATACCAGGCGGCGCTTGGAAAACTTGGGGTACTGCGCATGACGCATGCGCAGTTCGCTGTAGGTATATTTCCCGGCCATTTCAAACAGACCTTGCTGCTCGGCACCCTTTCTTAGCAAGCGGTATATCTCTTCGGATTGTAAAAATAGATCGTTTGCTTCATCCAGGTCTTGTTGTTTAAGGGCTTCATGGGCTTGTTTTTCCTGCAACAATTTATCGCCGAGGTAGAGGTTGTCGATGCGGGTTTTATCGAGTTTCATACCCAGCAGGTTGGTATTTTCAAGCTTGCAACAGTGCAGGTTGGCGTCGCGCAAATCCGCCTTCATCAGCGACGCATGCTTGATGGTATTGTTGAACAGGTGAGCACCTTGCAAGTTGGCGCGATAAAAATTGCTGTACGACAGGTCGTAGCCTTCGTGGTGGTCAAACTTAACCAGATTAAGGCCTTCAAGATTGGCCCGTTTTAACTCTAACCCTTGCAGGAGACCACCTCGCTTGGCATAGCGCTCCAATTTTTGTGTTAACTCCAGACCGCTTTTGTCAAATTTGCTATCATGCCAAAAGCAGTAGCCAGAACCCATGTCTATTTCCTGGCATTGATGGCCATCGGGTGATTCATATTGGCAAAGTGGTTTGTTGTTCATATTGCGCCAGCTTAATCCTTCTTATTAGTAAGGGTAGCAGTAATTTTTCAGGGTAAATAAAAAATTGTATCTATGTCATTCGATTATCAGTTAAGCATCAGTAAGCGCCGGCAGAGCGTTGCGATTAAAGTTACAGCAGATGGCGTTAAAGTCTTCGCGCCTTATGGCATCGATAAGCTCTGGCTGGATGCCTGGCTAAAAAGCAAGTCACAGTGGGTTGAAAGCAAAAAACAGTCGGTGTCTGCCCAACAACAGCGGATCCAGGCGCCTTTCGACAGTCAGCAAATTCTGATATTTGGTGAGCAGTACAAGTTTGAGTGCTCGCAAAGTCGTTCTTATATTGACCATGACACACAATGTGTAGGGTTGAAAACCCGTGCGCAACCAGGTTCAGAGGGCGCGCGTAAAGCGCTGTTTAAATTATTGAATCAGACGTTGCTAAGCTATGTTACGCCGGTACTGGCAGAGTATTCACAGCGGATGAGTAGCCAATATCAGGAGCTTAAGATCAGAGAATATAAACGCCGCTGGGGGAGTTTGTCATCGAATGGCACGCTGGCGCTAAATAGCCTGCTGGTTGGGGCGCCAAAGTGGGTGATTGATTATGTGGTTGTGCATGAGCTGGCACATTATCATGTGATGGCACACAATCAGGCCTTTTGGCAAATTGTTGCAAAGCATTATCCGAATTATCGTGAAGCACAAGCTTATTTGAGACATCAGGGTGTCAGGCTTCAGATAGAGAAATAGTCGCCTGGGAGATAACAAATAAAATAACAAGGAAAGTGGTGGAGGGGGCTGGATTCGAACCAGCGAAGGCAGTGCCGTCAGATTTACAGTCTGATCCCTTTGGCCGCTCGGGAACCCCTCCTAAGAGAAAAACAAATTGTAAAGTGGTGGAGGGGGCTGGATTCGAACCAGCGAAGGCAGTGCCGTCAGATTTACAGTCTGATCCCTTTGGCCGCTCGGGAACCCCTCCTAAGAGAAATACAAATTGTGAAGTGGTGGAGGGGGCTGGATTCGAACCAGCGAAGGCAGTGCCGTCAGATTTACAGTCTGATCCCTTTGGCCGCTCGGGAACCCCTCCTCAACAACGGCGCTGATAATATCAAAGTTTTTAGTGAAGTAAAGAAATGTCCTAAAGAAAATTGAAAAAATGCCGATAAATTTTCATATTTCCTAAATTGTGGCGATTTTACATGCAGATAGATGGCATTTTGTGCAAAGAAGCTCAGCTGGGCAGTGCACTTAATCACAGCGTTCATGAAGCAAGGCGCGGTGATTTTGCGCTGCTTTTGTCTTTGCTGTCTCAGGATGCGCTGGATTTTAGCGAGTTTGACCTGCCTCATACCTCACCAGAGGAACCCGATAAATCCGAAGCTGCGTTAAAAAAGGCATTGCAGCTTGGTCCGCAGAAGCCACTTGCGCCCGAACAGTTCAATATGTTGATAGGTCAGGATAACGGGTTTTTGGTGAACGATGGTGATTTGGCCAGCCTGCGCCTCAAAGAATGTTTGCAGCCAGAGCCTTATGCGGTGCGTAACGATAAAAAGCACATCCCCCTGCACATAGTGGATAATCTTGAACCCGCAGTGAGACAAAAACTAGAACAAACCAGAAACCCTCAAATGCTGGTAGACAATAAAGACATAGATGCAGCAGGATTTTATGATCAGCTGGCTGGTGGTGAAATGCAATCCATGTTGCAGGTCGCTGTATAACTCAGGTTTGAGGTAAGCAGGATTTAAGAGGGCATTGTATTCAATTTGAGGCGCTTTTTAAGCTTAAACTTAAAGCCCGCTCGATGAGTGACATGTTTTTAAGGCTGGCGGAAAAACGGCACCAGCCTGAAAATAAGACTCAGGCTGAAGCGCTGGGGCCAGCTTAATAGCCTGTATTAGTACAGGCATAAGGCAAGGCGTGGGGTGTTAGGCACCGAAAAACGAAGTTGCCAGAGCCTGCATTTGTCCGCCTGGTTAGCCATGGCATTTTTTGAACTTCTTCCCACTTTGGCAGGGACAGGGATCATTCCTGCTGATTTTTTTCTCAGGGCAAGGATAAAGCTCGCCGTCCACATAGCGCCAAAAACCAGCTTCTTTGATAAATCGGGAGCGTTCATGCATTGTGACGCACACACCACCATCCAGATAAGTCGCTTTAAACTCCACAAATTGATAGTCGGGAGACTCACTGCATTCGATAACCTCTAATCCGATAAAGGCGACCTGCTCGGCAAATGCTTTGATACTGGCTTCACTGTTTTGTGCACGTTTACTCTGTGCATAAGTATCATGTATATACCTTGTGTCTTTGAGGCAATAAGCACTATACCGTGAGCGCATTAGCTGCTCAGCACTTTCAGGTTGTTTATGACCTTCTATAAAAGGCAGGCAGCACGCGTGTGCTTCAATTTCAGAACCGCAATAACACATAATTTCTCATTTGAACTTAATGCGCAACGACAGATGCTTCATGGCCGGAGGTGCGAGTAAAGCAAAACAACTCAGTATCACTGTCTACCAGCTTAAACCGGGCAAGCTGTTGTTCCGATACAATGTCCGTCCAGGTGATCACCGCTGCAAAGTTGCCTTTGCATAAAGCGCTGTTAATAACATACTCCAAGTTTATCAAATGTCTCTGGCGCAGCACCAGCAACTTACTACTGTCTATTGAGCTGGTATCCAGTAATGCCTTGCTGGGAATATTGTCTGGTGCAATGAGCAGTGTCCATCTGTGTAGTGAGTTACACCGGTACAGGATCTTAAGCAGTTCTAAACTGCTGATTATGTCATCTTCTGCATGCACCAGCTGATAGCGTTTATCGGCCGAGCGAGTTTTGTGTGAAGAAATATTTTGCACTTGAGTATGTAACATGAGCAGACCACTGATTTTCTATACAGTGGTTATACAGTATTTCATACAGTGCTATTTGGCAAGTAAATTGTCGCGTATTTTTTGTGCTTTTTTATTAGAGCTTTGATTGTACTTAGTTTTATTATTTGTTAGCGTCCTGATTAAAATGCATCATTTGGTGAATTTGCTCATACAGGGTTGCGGCATAACACTGAGCGTCAATAAAGCGTTTTACTGTCAGGTGCGCACGCACTTGTTCCAGTGTGCCTGCGGCTGCCTGGTTACCCTGACTTTGCGCAAGTGACAACCAGGCAATGCCATGAAATACACTCTTTGGTACGCCCTGGCCTTTAATAAACAGCATGCCAAGGTAAAACTGTGCTTTGTTGTCTCCCGACATAGCTGCCAGGCGCAACCACTTCGCGGCGAGTGGATATTGTTTATTCTTCAGATAATAAAGCCCTTTTTTATAGGCGGCTTTGCTATCCGTATCTGTTGGCCAGCGGTTTTCGGAGTCAGGCGTTGCGGTAACAAATTCCAGCACATTGAGAAGCTGTTGTTCCAAGTCATTGCCGTTTGCAACTGCTAATTGGTTCTTTTTCATACTGATTTCACTTAATACGACCTAGATCAGAGTGTAGTTGATTTTTAACTATTTTGTCCGATTACACCAGAGATTTGTGATAAAATCCGGCTTTCGTTTCTATATAAAATACAAAGACATGCTGGAAAAATTATTTTCGCTCCGTGCACAGCAGAGCACAGTCAAAACCGAGTTTATTGCCGGTCTGACGACATTTGTCACTATGGTTTACATTGTGTTTGTAAACCCGGCCATGTTGGCTGAAGCGGGTATCGATCATGGTGCTGCGTTTGTCGCTACCTGTTTAGCGGCTGCCATAGGTTGTTTTATCATGGGCCTTTGGGCTAACTATCCACTGGCATTGGCGCCAGGTATGGGACTAAATGCCTTTTTTACCTACGGTGTCGTGCTGGGAATGGGCCATACCTGGCAAAGCGCGCTGGGTGCGGTCTTCTTATCGGGTTGCTTGTTTTTATTACTGAGTATTTTTAAAGTCAGGGAATGGGTGATCCAGGCCATTCCCTTGGTGCTTAAACAAGCAATTGCCACAGGGATCGGCGCCTTTCTGGCCCTGATCGCGCTAAAAAATGCGCAGATCATCGTCGCCAGTCCTGCAACATTTGTTCAGCTGGGTGATATCACCAGCCCGGGTCCATTACTGGCTATTCTGAGCTTTTTTGTGATTGCGGCATTAATGTATCGTGATATGAAAAGTGGCGTGCTGGTCAGTATTTTATTAGTTACTGTTCTCGCCTGGGCTCTGGGGTTAGTTGAATACGCAGGCATTGTGTCGGCACCGCCAAGTATTGCCCCCACGCTTGCCCAGCTGGATATTGCAAGTGCACTAGAAATTTCGATGCTGAGTGTGGTGTTTGCATTCTTATTTGTTGATTTGTTCGATACCAGCGGTACTTTGGTCGCGGTTACGCAAAAAGCCGGAATTGCAGATCAGCAAGGGCGCATGCCACGCCTTGGCAGAGCACTGTCTGCGGATAGCTCAGCGACCATTGCGGGTTCTTTTCTTGGCACGTCTACCACGACCTCTTATATCGAGTCTGTGTCTGGCGTGTCTGTGGGAGGCCGCACAGGCTTGACCGCTGTGGTCGTTGGTTTGTGCTTTTTGTTGATGATGTTCTTTGCGCCTTTAGCGCAGATGGTACCTGCGTACGCCACAGCCGGGGCCATTTTGTATGTAGCTGTACTGATGTTGCAAAATCTCAAGCTAGTCAACTGGGATGATATGAGTGATGCTATCCCGGTGAGCGTTGTGTTACTAATGACACCGTTAACCTTTTCGATTGCCCACGGTATTGCGCTTGGTTTTATTTCTTACACGGCGGTCAAACTGGCCTGTAACAAGCGTGAGGAAATCTCAATCAGCGTGTGGGTGTTGACTGTACTGTTTATTGTAAAGTTTGCGATCAGCTGAGGCTGATCACCACTTTTTCTTGGGAGCGAAAAGGACGTCGAGATCGTCCTTTTCTTTCTCGGCTTTCTTTTTCACCGCAGACGCGTTCGACGCTTTCAGCTCTGTGCTTATCTCGCTGAGATACCCTTCGAGCAGGTTTTTCTTTTCATTGACATAGTCATCTGAATAAGTGACGCCACATATAATTGCATAGGCTTTTTCAAAATACTGCCGTGCCGACCCCACCATGTTGGCGCTTTTCGCAGACAACCCTCGTTTAATTTGGCTCTCTACATTGATCCTAAGCTGCAACCGCTCCATTTTGCGGTCTTCCTGCACAAACACTTGTGTATCTACTTTGCCTTTGCTGTGTTCTGAACGCAGCAGATGGCGCAACTTTTTAATACCCTGAACCAGGGCAATGAGTTGCTTGTCGTTATCGGGTAATGAAACTTTGTCGGACTCGTTGACATTTTGCGGCTCGCTGTTTAAGCGCTCCTGAGATTCATGCATGCGACTTTTAAGTTCGCGAGAGGTTGGCGAGAGCTCGACCATGGAGACTAGGGCATCATGGACCCGGCGTTGGATGATGCGGATCATTGCACCCGACATTGGAATATTGCTGCTGTTGAGTATCACGTCTTCGGCTTCTTCGATGATCCGCTTTTGCTTTGACAGTTCTTTACGGCGTTCCGCTTCTTGTTTTTCTCTGTGTTGTTGAATAGCACTAACCCACACAGCAATAACAATGAGTGCTACAATCAACAAAATTATAACGGTAATAAACATACCCGGATCTCTTCGTAAATCATACAGCTGATAGTTTTTTTATATTACATCAAATAATTGCGGATTGAACAGTGTTAATAACAAGAGACTTGAAAATCCAGCAAATTCCATCATTTTTTAGTATAGCTTAATGACCGGAAGCTGGCTCTAATAGGCTGGGGAAAGTATTGTCCTATCGGATAGACTATAATTATGCTAGGCTGAGTCATTATTTGCCTGCATCTAATGATAGCTGGCCTAGTCGTACACCAGATAACAATTAAAACAAACGCTTAGTTATGAAATTACAACAACTGAAATACATAGTTGAAGTTCTGAATCACAACCTCAATGTGTCTGCAACCGCGGAAAGCTTGTATACCTCCCAGCCGGGAATTTCCAAGCAAGTGCGTATGCTGGAAGACGAGCTTGGTGTACAGATCTTTGGCCGCAGTGGTAAACACCTTACGCATGTTACCAGTGCTGGCAATGAAATAATCAATATTGCCCGGGAGATATTGTCTAAGGTTGAGGGTATAAAAGCCGTTGCCAATGAACATACGCTGCCCGATCAGGGGAAGCTCAATATCGCGACTACACATACGCAGGCGCGTTATGCGCTGCCAAGTGTGATCCAGGGGTTTATGCAAAAGTATCCAGCGGTGTCTTTGCACATGCACCAGGGCACACCGCAACAGATCTCAGATGCCGCAGCCAGGGGCGATGCAGACTTCGCCATCGCAACCGAAGCGCTACATTTGTACGGTGATCTGATAATGCTGCCTTGTTATCACTGGAATCGCAGTATTGTGGTTACAAAAGATCACCCGCTGGCCAAAAAAGGCAGCAATATCACAGTACAGGATGTAGCAAAATATCCTTTGATCACCTATGTATTCGGCTTCACCGGGCGCTCAGAGCTGGATAAAGCCTTTAATGCACACGGCTTATCGCCGCATATTGTATTTACAGCAACCGATGCGGATGTGATTAAAACCTATGTTCGATTAGGGCTGGGTGTGGGTGTGCTGGCAACCATGGCCGTAGATGAAGTGACAGACAAAGATCTGGTGTGTATTGATGCCAGCCATTTGTTTGAGGCCAGCACCACCAAAATTGGGTTCAGAAAGGGTAGTTTCTTGCGCGGCTACATGTATGACTTTATCGAGCGTTTTGCACCTCATCTGACTAAAGACCTGGTCGAGCGGGCGAGCCTGATGCGCAACCAGGAAGACGTTGATGCATTGTTTGAGAATACAGAGCTACCCGTCAAGTAAGAGGTACCAATTTCACTTAATACCTGTTCAATTTGAAGGAGCAAATATGACGCTAACTGTGTTAAAAATTTCTCATTTAGAGCAACTAAATAGCAAAATTTTTGCCTTGTTATCGACGATATTTTCTCGCCTCAGAATAGAACACTTAATTAAGCAAATTGGTACGAATAGACAATAAAAAAGCCGCAATTGCGGCTTTTTTATTGTCTGCCCTTGCGGGCTGGTTAACACTCGATAATATTAACCGCTAGCCCACCACGTGCCGTTTCTTTATATTTGGTTTTCATGTCATTACCCGTATCGAGCATGGTTTTGATCACCTTATCTAAAGAGACTTTTTGTTCACCACTGCCGCGCATAGCGAGGCGTGAAGCGTTGATGGCTTTTACTGCACCCATGGCGTTGCGTTCAATGCAGGGCACCTGCACCAGTCCGCCTACGGGATCACACGTCAGCCCCAGATTGTGCTCCATGCCAATCTCAGCGGCATTTTCTACATGGACCACGTTACCACCCATGATCTCGGTAAGCGCCCCTGCTGCCATAGAGCAGGCCACCCCCACTTCGCCCTGACAGCCTACTTCGGCACCAGAGATAGAGGCATTCTTCTTATACAAAATACCAATTGCGGCCGCTGTCAGCAGGTATCGTGTGGCAATTTCAGCGTCCACTTCTTTAATGAATGTATGGTAATACATAAGCACCGCAGGCAGGATCCCGGCTGCACCATTAGTCGGAGCTGTGACGACACGGCCGCCCGCCGCATTTTCTTCATTCACGGCCAGTGCGAACAGGTCAACCCAGTCCATGGCTCGAAGCGGATCATTGCTGTTCTCAACATTAAGCTTTAAATACAAACTAGGTGCACGACGTTTTACTTTTAAGCCACCGGGAAGAATACCTTCGGTGCGCATGCCGCGTTCTGTGCAGGCTTTCATTACTTCCCAGATATGGAATAGCTCGGACTTGATCTCCTGCTCACTGCGCAGTGTTTTCTCATTGTGCATCATCAATGACGATACGCTCAGGCCTGTTTCTTTACACATTTCCAGCAATTGCTGCGCATTTTCAAAAGGGTAAGGGGCCGGATTTTGCTCACGTATATCCAGCGCAGCTTGTTTTTCTGCATCAAACTGCTCATCTGTAACAATAAAGCCACCGCCTATCGAGTAATAGACCTGGCTGTGCACTAACTCACTGCCCGCGTATGCCTGTAGCTCCATTGCATTGGAGTGTTTCGGCAGGGTTTTTCGACGATGAAAAACAATGGCGCCTTGCTTAGGAAAAGCGACCTTGTGGGTCTTGTCCAGATAAATTACTTGCTCACGCTCAATGGTGTCCAGGATCTGGGGCACTTGATCCGCATCTACCGATTCGGGATCGTATCCTGCCAGGCCCAGGATCACTGCTTTACCGGAGCCATGGCCGATACCAGTCTGGCCCAGTGAGCCAAATAGCTCTACTTTCACTGATGTGATTTGATCAATTATGTTGTTGTCCTGCAGGTCTTTTACAAACAGGCGCGAAGCACGCATAGGTCCGACAGTATGGGAAGAGGAAGGTCCAATACCAATACTGAACATATCAAATGCACTAATCATAAATTCTACTCAACATTGCCTCTGAACGGGCGCACATCATAACGTTAATTATTGCATAAGTAACCCATTTCACAGCAAAATTGTATACAGTTTTGGTTAAACTAAAGGTCATAATTAGTAGTTTGCGGTAAAAAATACTTTTATGTGCGCAAACTCATTTAGTTAGGGTGTTATTTGGCGATATTTGTGTACTGGTCAGGCCACTCGAGTGAGGAGTTGTTGGACTATTTTAGCAGTTGCGCCCCAGAGTAGTCCGTGCTGAGTCATCAGGCCATCGAAAGTCACTGTTTTGCCGCGTAACTGGGTTTGAACAGGTTGCCAGGCATGTTGTTGTGCAAGTAACGAAAGCGGCAGGGTAAACACGTGTTCGACTTCGTCACTTTGTGTTTCCCAGCTGGCATTAAGGTCTAAAACAGCCAATACAGGCGTGATGCGAAAGCCGGTGAGAGTGGTGTGCAAAGGCAATACGCCAACGGGGTTAACCTGCTGCGGATCCAGGGCGATTTCTTCCTGGCTTTCGCGCAGTGCAGTGGTGATCACTGAGGCATCCTGCAATTCTACTTTACCACCCGGAAAACACAATTGACTAGGGTGACGGCGCAGTTGAGCACTGCGCTTGCATAGCAGCATTGATGCCTCGCCATCCACCTCAAGCAGTGGCACTAAAACGGCACTTTCCTGACCTTGCCCCGATACCGGCGTCAGGGTTGAGCCACCCAGACTGAAGCGGCTGATCACGTGTTGTAGATTCATAGAATGGGCAGTATTTTATTCACCTTGTGGTATGTCTCCTGATACTCTAACTCACAGTCCGAGTCTGCGACAATCCCTCCACCGGCCCAGCAGTAAATTTTTTGCTGGTGGCACACCAGTGTGCGGATCGTGATTGAGGTGTCCATCGCCCCACAGGCACTGAGATAACCAATCGAGCCGCAATAGGCGCTGCGTCTGTGTGGCTCCAGTTCTTCAATGATTTCCATTGCGCGGATCTTAGGTGCGCCGGTGATGGAGCCACCGGGGAATGCAGCTTTGAGTTGATCGACTGCGGTTTTTCCCTCGGCCAGCTGAGCCGTAACCGTACTAACCAGGTGGTGTACTGCGGGGAAACTTTCGATTTCAAAGAGTTTAGGCACCTGCACACTGCCAGGTTTGGCAACTTTACCAAGATCGTTGCGTAAAAGGTCTACAATCATCACGTTTTCAGCGCGATCTTTGCTGCTGCGTTGTAAGGTGGCAGCCTGCTGTGCATCGGCTTTCAGGTCTGCCAATCTGGGTAAGGTGCCTTTGATGGGTTTGGTTTCAATTTGGCCCTGACGCACTGAGATAAAGCGCTCGGGTGACACAGATATAATGGCATCATCCCCCAGGTTTATAAATGCGGAAAAAGGCGCTTTGTTGTTGGCGCGTAGGGTTTTATAGGCCTGCCAGGGTGAACCCTGATAGCGTGCACTAAATCTTTGCGCCAGGTTAATCTGGTAACAGTCGCCACTTTTCAGATACGCATGGATTTTGGCAAATTTGTCGGCATATTCAGCCTGCGTCATATTCGCCTGCCAGTCGCTGGTCAGTGTAAATGATTCGTTTGCAGCAGGATGCTTTTCTATGAGTGAGCGGTAAGTGCTGAGCCGGTTATAGCCTGGCTGGGTAACAAAGTACCAGCGGTTAAGCAGGTTATCGTGGATCAGTGCATCCGGATAAAGGCCGGCTATCATGTCTGGCAATGCAATGTCTTGCACTGCATTTTGGGGCATAGTCTCGATATATCTGCCGAGATCATAGCCAAAATAGCCAAGCCAGCCACCACTAAAGGGCACGTCAGTATGTGAGGTAGCGTCCAGCTGCGCCAGTTTCTCTTGCATTAAGGAGAAACCGTCTTGCTCAACATGTTGACCATCAAGATAGAATTGGCCCGACCTGGCTTCGAGTACACACAAGGGCTTGATACTCATGATATCAAACCGGCTATTCTCGTGTCTGGCATCGCTGGAGTCGAGCAAGATTGCCAGCGGCTGAGAGGCGAGGGTATTGAATACCTCAATGGTTGACAAAGAAATGTCTAGTTCAATGGTGTTACTACCTGGATTTATCATTAACTGAACCCGAATGCTAGCCCGAAACGGGCGAGGAGGGTATCATAATTGTCATTGAATCCATAGCGTGTTTGATTGCATTCCATCTTGGTCGCTTTACATAAGTACAGGACTTTAGTCGCTAATCTGTGATAGCGATACTCACGCCTGGCAAGATGGTATATAATCGCGCCTCTCAATAAACACCGGTTTGCCTCGTCACAGGCCGGAGAATAAAGGAACCGTCATGAGTACTATTCGTCAGCAAGACTTCATTGACAGCATCGAAGATGCATTGCAATACATTTCTTATTATCACCCGCTGGATTTTGTTCAGGCGTTAGAAAAAGCGTACGACAAAGAGCAAAGTAAAGCTGCCAAAGATGCCATTGCGCAGATCTTAATTAACTCCCGTATGTCGGCAGAGGGCAAACGTCCGTTATGTCAGGACACCGGAATTGTGACCTGTTTTGTAAAGGTCGGTATGGATGTTAAATGGGACAAGACGGACCTGACTGTACAGCAAATGGTGGATGAAGGTACACGTCGTGCTTACACTAATCCGGATAACCCGTTGCGTGCGTCTATTGTTGCAGATCCCGCTGGTGCACGTAAAAACACCAAAGACAATACGCCTTCTGTTGTGCACATCGATATGGTACCAGGCGCTGAAGTAGAAGTGATGATCGCTGCTAAGGGTGGCGGTTCTGAGAACAAGACTAAAATGGTGATGCTGAACCCGTCAGACGATGTTGCTGCCTGGGTAGAGAAAACCTTACCAACTATGGGTGCTGGCTGGTGTCCGCCTGGCATGCTGGGAATAGGTATTGGTGGTACGGCTGAAAAAGCTGCGGTACTGGCAAAAGAGTCGCTGATGGATCCTGTGGATATCCACGAGCTTATGGAGCGTGGCGCAGACACAGCAGAAGAAAAACTACGCCTGGAAATTTTTGAGCGTGCGAACAAACTCGGGATTGGTGCACAGGGCCTGGGCGGTCTGACTACGGTTGTTGATGTTAAAATCAAGTCAGCCCCAACACATGCTGCTTCTAAGCCCGTTGTGATGATCCCCAACTGTGCTGCAACCCGCCACGTACACTTTACGCTAGACGGCTCGGGTCCTGCTGATCTGAAAGCGCCTAAGCTGGAAGACTGGCCAGAAGTGACCTGGGAAGTGGGTGAAGATACACGCCGCGTTAACCTGGATGAGATCACCAAAGACGATATTCAGGACTGGAAAATGGGCGAGACCGTTCTCTTGTCTGGTAAGATCCTGACTGGCCGTGACGCCGCACATAAACGTTTACAGGATATGATTAATTCAGGCGAAGGTTTGCCTGAAGGCGTCGACTTGACTAACAAGTTCATTTACTACGTAGGCCCTGTTGATGCCGTTGGCGATGAAGTTGTAGGCCCTGCTGGTCCAACAACGTCGACTCGTATGGATAAATTCACCGACCTGATGTTAGAAAAAACCGGCCTGATCGGCATGATTGGTAAAGCAGAGCGTGGCCCGGCAACGGTTGAATCTATCAAGGAAAACAAAGCGGTTTACTTGATGGCTGTGGGTGGTGCTGCTTACCTGGTAGCCAAAGCGATTAAGAAAGCCAGAGTGGTCGCGTTTGAAGATCTGGGCATGGAAGCAATCTACGAATTTGAAGTAGAGGACATGCCAGTAACTGTCGCTGTAGACAGCGACGGAGTGAACGCCCATACTCAGGGCCCGGCTATCTGGAAAGCCAAAATTGAAGAGCTGGATAGCAAGCTTAGTTAAAGCAAAGCTGATCAAATAGGGCGGTAAAATACCGCCCTTTAACCACGCTATTCTCAAGCAAGTGATTCATTAATTTTCTCAGAGTATCACTCAATAGTGTATCAGCTAGCCAGTTTCAAGCGCCATTTTTCTTTATACTGCTGCTAGTTACAACACTGCGAATTATAGGTAATTCTTGCGCAGTTAGACCCCTCAGTTATACCTGGTAATCCACCTCCCGCAACAAGCCTTGTTTTGTCACCATCAAATACAACTTGATTAGGTTTAAGCAACTTTAGCGGTTTTTTAGTCAATTGAAGTTTCATTTTTATATCCTTACAAAGTTATTGTTAGTGAACTTGGTCATTACCAAGAATGTCATTTTGTATACAATATAATATTTAATCAAGCGTTTTCTGCTATTTTGCTGTGACTTGGATACGGATAGAAGACCGCTCGTTCCTGATAGGAGCTATGAAATGATGAGTTGACCCTGATTTCTCATCAGACCTCTTATAACCGTAAAAATATTCATACACAAACGAAAGTGTTTACGTTTACGTAAAGAATAACCTGCATGATCCGTAAAAATACTGAAGAATTAAACTGATATAATCCAATCGCGCGCATAATCAAGTCAATATATGGCTATTTAATGTATCATGCAGGCAGCTTTAACGCTTTTAGAGTCAATATCAACTCATATTGTGGATTGGTTAGAGAGTTAGTGATACAGTTCGATGAATTTCAGCGCTATCTGACTCAAAGTCAGTCTATAACGGAGAACAAACAAAGTGGCTGTATTTAACCAAGTTGAATTTGATAACCACGAACAAGTGGTTTTTTGTTCTGATGAGGCATCGGGCCTGAAGGCAATCATTGCTGTTCATAACACTAAGCTGGGTCCGGCGGTTGGTGGTTGTCGTCTGTGGGACTATGCAGATGATGTCGATGCTGTATACGACGTATTGCGTCTGTCAAAGGGGATGACTTATAAGAATGCCGTTGCCCGTCTGCCTTTTGGTGGTGGTAAATCTGTGATCATCGGTGATGCTAAAAAAATCAAATCTGAAGCCTTATTCAGAGCATTTGGCAAACACCTTGAGCGTCTTGGCGGTAGCTACTACTCAGCTGAAGATGTGAACATCACCACAGGCGATGTGATGACCATGCATAAAGAGACCAATTATGTAATGGGTCTTGAAGGTAAAAGTGGTAACCCGTCACCTTTTACTGCACTGGGTACATTCCTGGGTATTAAGGCGGCTTATCAGCACAAACATGGTCATCAGGATTTGTCTGGTGTGAAAGTATCGGTGCAGGGCTTAGGCGCGGTTGCATATACTTTATGTAAGCACCTGCATGAAGCGGGCGCAGAGCTGTTTGTGACGGATATTAACCAGGCATCGATTGACCGAGTTGTAAATGACTTTGGTGCAACTGCTGTGAGCATTGACGAAATCTACGACCTGGATGTTGATGTTTATGCCCCTTGTGCACTGGGTGCTACAGTAAACGACGAAACTATCCCTCGTATTAAAGCCAGCATTATCGCAGGTTGTGCGAACAACCAGCTTGCTGAATCAAGACACGGTGAGATCTTGCGTGAGAAGGGCGTGCTTTATGCACCTGATTACGTTATCAACGCCGGCGGTATTATCAACGTATACTACGAAACTAAGCCGGAAGGCTATAGTGAGGCTGCGGCGACCAAACATGTTGAAGGCATCTACGACACTTTGACAGAGATCTTTGTTCGCTCTGATGCTGAGCAAAAATCAACGCACCTGATTGCCGACGAGCTTGCACAGGAGATCATCGCAAACGGTTTGTAATCTTTGCATGATCCTATCAATATAGAGGGGTATTTCTCCCTCTATATTGAATTATGAAACAACTCACCTCATTAGACTGGCCCCGGGCCGAACACTTTGATTTTTACCTCGGCTTCGAGCAGCCTTTTTTTAGTATTACCACCCGCCTTAAAACAGGTTCATTATATACGCTGTGTAAGCAACGGCAGCTTTCGTTTACCTATAGTTATTTATATTGTCTGAGCAAGGCTTGCCAAAACTACGCGCCCATTCGTTACCGCATAGTCAATAGCCGTCCTTGCGTTGTTGAAGAAGTCGACATGAGTTGTGTGTTCTTGCGCGAAGACAGAAGCTTCAGATTTGTGCCTTTGGTTGCTTGTGAGGATATCCACGACTACATTAAAAATAATGATGCACAGAAAAAGGCGTTTCTGGATCAGCCCTTGGTAAGTGAACATTTTTTGGCAACTAGCGATAATCCGCAGCAACTTTATCTATCCATTTTGCCGTGGTTCGATTTTACTAGCTTTAGTCATGCCCGAAATGCAAAAGATAACCTGGGCATTCCAAAATGTGTGTTCGGCAAACTTGACCCACAAACCGGTGAATTGCCATTTTCAGTTGAGGTACATCACGGGTTGATGGACGGATTGCATGTAGCAGAATTTATCCAGGAAATAGAAACACAGTGCAAAATACTGTCTGAACAGTTATTAGCCTAAACGCTCATCCGTAACTGAATTAGCTGTTGCGTAAAAGTGAACATTAAGTGTTCAGCTTGTGCCTAGTAGCTTGATATTAAAAATGAAATTGAGCCCGTGATTGTGCAAAATAAAGGTCGATGTTCAGGCCAAAATGGCTGTAATAAAATGTAAATAAAGTTGCTTTGTGTATGAAATATAAGTGCTTAAGGTTTTTATTCTTGGTTTCCTTGTTAATACAATGTTTTATTTCAATTTATTTCATCGCGACAAGCAAAAATTGTTTTAAACATGAAGTTGACATGGGCAATAGCATTTAGCATTATTGCACGGTTGATACTGCTAAAAGTATCCGGGGTACTCTCATAGAGAGTGCAAAAATTATAAAAGTAACATTACTTAATTGGTTGGGAACTATGTCTGTTAAAATCAGAAAGAGCCTTGTAGCTTCAGCGCTTTTTGGCGCAGCGGCAATTGCAAGCAGCAATGTGATGGCAGATCCTTTGAATGACATACAAAAAGTAGGTCAGCAAACTCAAACGGCTGCTAAAAAGTCTCAAGACAAGATTGATGGTATCTACGGTCAAACTATCGAAATGGTAGCTGAATACCGTGGAATTGTTGACGAAACAGAACTTCTGAAAGTTTACAACGATCACGTAGCACGTTTGGTTGCAGACCAAAATGCAAATATCGAATCTCTAGAACGTCAGATCGCGACGGTTGATAAAACTAAGCAAGACGTTGTGCCTTTGATGTATCGCATGATTGATACACTCGAGCAATTCATCAAAGCGGACGTGCCGTTTGATACTGAAAAGCGTCTAGAACGCATCGAAAGACTTCGTGAAACGCTAACTAACGCGAAAGTAACGACGTCTGAAAAATACCGTCAGGTACTTGAAGCATACAGCATTGAAACTAACTACGGTTCAGCAATGGTTGCTTCTCAAGGTTCACTTGAAGTAGGCGGTAAGAACATTAATGTTGACTTCGCCCGCCTGGGTCGTATCGCTTATGTTGCTCAGTCTTTTGACCAGAAGCAAGCATGGGTTTGGAATACCAGCAGCAAGCAGTGGGATCAGCTAGGTGAGGAATACCTGAAGCCTGTCAAAGACATGATCCGTATCGCACGTGGTCAGGCTGCCCCAGAACTAGTTAAACTACCTATTTTCGGCGCGGAGTAATAAAACATGAAGAAACTATTTAAAGGTTTTGCCGTTGCTGCAGCATTAACAGTTTCTGCTGGTGGCGCGTTGAACGCACACGCTAACACTGAGTCTCTGGATAAAATCCTTGAGCAAGTGAAGCAGAACCGTATCTCTGAAGGTAAAATCAACAAAGCTCGTGAACAAGAGTTCCTGTCAGATCGCGCTGACAAGCAAGCTTTGCTGAACAAAGCTAAGCGTGACCTGGCTGCTGAAAAAGCACGTGGCGAGCGTCTTAACAAGCAATTCAAGCAAAACGAAGTAACACTAGCTGAGAAAGAGACTGAGCTTGTAAACGCACAGGGTACTCTGGGTGAGATGTTCGGTGTGGTACGTCGTAACGCTGCTGAAGCAATCGGTGCAATCGAAGCGTCTATCATCAGTGCTGAGAAGCCTGGACGTTCAGAAGTACTTCGTTCACTGGCTGCAGCTAAAGAACTACCAACTACTCGCGAGCTGGAAGAACTTTGGATTGCTTTCCAAACTGAAATGACGGAATCAGCTAAGATCTCTACTTTTGAATCTGAAGTAGCAGAGCTAAGCGGTGACATCAATGTTAAACAAGTAACACGTGTTGGTAACTTCAACCTGGTAACTAAAGACGGTTACGTTGTTTACGATGCAGAAAACAAGCAAATCGTACCACTTGGTAAGCAACCTTCTTCAGACGTTCTAGGCACTGTTGCTGATCTTCTGAACACGTCTGCTAACCAGTACACGCCTTTCGTTGTTGACCCAACGCGTGGTGCTATCCTACGTCTGAACACTCAGCGTGCAACTGTTGAAGAACGTTGGCACCAGGGTCAAGAAGTAGGTTACATCATCACTGCATTGTTGGCGCTGGGTGCATTAATCGCTGTTGTTCGTTTCGTTGACCTAATGTTGGTTGGTGCGAAGATCAAGGCGCAAATCAAGAATGCTAACAACCCAACGGATAACAACCCACTGGGCCGCATCTTGAAAGTATACCACGACAACAAGAACCAAGACGTTGAAAACCTTGAGCTTAAGCTTGATGAAGCAATCTTGCGTGAAACGCCTCGCATCGATGCTGGTATCAACATCATCAAGATCCTTGCAGCTATCGCACCGCTACTAGGTCTACTAGGTACGGTTGTTGGTATGATCATGACGTTCGAATCAATCACACTATTTGGTACTGGTGATCCGAAGATCATGGCAGGTAACATCTCTCTAGCACTTGTTACTACTGCGCTTGGTCTAATTGCTGCGCTACCGTTAATCCTACTTCACGCTATCGTTGCGGGTCGTAGTAAATCTATCCTACACATTCTTGACGAGCAAAGCGCGGGTATCGTTGCTGCGCACGCGGAGAAGGAGAGAGCATAATGCTAGTCCTGGTGGAGACGTGGGAATCTATCAGGGATTTTGTTGCTACAGGCGGCGATGTATTATACGTGGTCGCGATAGCACTCTTTCTAATGTGGGTATTAATGATTGAGCGCTATTGGTTCCTATTAGCTGAATTTCCTAAAATGAAAAAGGGAATAGTAAGCAAATGGGATGCCCGCCAAGATACTACATCTTGGTACGCACACAGAATCCGCGATGCATGGATTTCTGAAGCGTCTGAAAAATTAGATGAGCGCATGTTGATTATCAAAACATTGGTTGCAATGTGTCCGTTAATCGGTCTATTAGGTACAGTGACAGGTATGATTTCGGTATTCGAAACCATGGCTACACAAGGTACTGGTAACCCTCGATTGATGGCCTCAGGCATCTCAATGGCAACGATACCAACAATGGCTGGAATGGTTGCGGCACTATCAGGTGTATTCTTTAGTACCCGTCTTGAAGCGAGAGCAAAGATGGCTAAAGAGAAACTAATTGATAGCTTGCCACATCACTAGAGAGAGATTTTATTATGGCACGTAAACAACGTTTTCGTGAGGAAGAAGAAGCAGCAGTAGACATGACCCCGATGCTTGACATCGTATTCATCATGTTGATCTTCTTCATCGTTACTACCTCTTTTGTTAAAGAGGCCGGTATTGAAGTTAAAAAGCCAAAAGCTGCGCAGGCACAACAAACTAAGAATGCGAACATCTTTATCGCTATCCGTGAAAACGGTGAGATCTGGATGGACAAGCGTCAGGTTGATGTTGAGCGTGTAAGTGCGAACCTTGAAAATCTGTTAGCTGAGCAACAAACCGAGACCGTTATTATCCAGGCGGATAAAGGCGCGAAACACGGTGTAGTTGTTAAGGTAATGGACCAGATTAAGGCAACTGACGACGCCTTGAAGATTTCAATAGCTGGAGCTAAGTGATGATTCGATTTCTGTTTTCACTTCTTGCAGGTGGGGCAGTAACCTTCGGCTTATTCTTCTTTATGTCCTATCTTATCTCAGGAGGAGCGGATAGGGCTGATAACAAGAAGGAAGAGATCATAGTCGAGATTATGTCGAATCCGCCTGAATCAGATGTGCAGGAGAGGAAGCGTGTACCGCCTCCGCCTCCTCCACCGCCAAAGCAGCCGCCTAAACCGCAGCCGCCTCAGCCTGAGAATGCCAACCCGAATGCAGGTGCGATTGGCTTTAACATGCCTAGCATCGACATTGGTGGCACAGCTGGTGGTTTAAGTGGTCCTGGTGATTTCGGTCGTGACGGTGAAGCAACACCTATCGTTCGTATCGAACCTAAGTATCCGCCTCAAGCAGCGCGTGATGGTAAAGAAGGCTGGGTACAGCTGCGCTTCACTATCAATGAGCTGGGCGGTGTAGATGACATTGAGATCATCGATGCTGAACCAAAGCGTATTTTCAACCGCGAAGCAAAACGTGCGCTACGCAAGTGGAAATACAGACCTAAAATTGTTGATGGTAAGCCGCAAAAGCAACCTGGTATTACTGTACAACTTGACTTTAAACTTAACCAAGATTAAAGGAGTAAGGTATGAAGCAAATGTCTAAAGCAACAGCTCTTGCTCTGATGATGTCTTTGGCAGGCGGTGCTTTAAGCACTGCCGCATTCGCCGCTCCCGATCCAGCAAAGATCGAAGCGCGCAAAAATGCCAAAACCAAGGTTATGGGTGAGCGAGTTGGTAAAAAGGTTATTAAAGCGTTTGACTTGTATAATGAAGACAAAGTTGATGAAGCAATTGCATTATTGCTTGAAATTGACGCGTCTGACGAGTTTGACCGCGCCACGGTAAATCGTTACCTGGGTAACCTGTATGCTCAAAAAGAAGAGTATCAAACAGCAATTAAGTACATCCGTCAGGCAATTGCGCCAGACGTATTGAACTTCAAAGATCAGGGCGACTTGATCAAGCTGTTGGGTGACCTTCTGATTGGTACAGAGCAGTACGAAGGTGCTAAGAAATCTTACTATGACTGGATGGATTTCACCGGTGAACAAGACGCTAAAGTCTATGGTCGTATCGCTCAAGCCAACTATGAGCTGAAAAAGTACAGAGATGTTATTGAGCCTGCGGACCAAGCGATTGCGCTTAACAAAGAAGAACCTAATAAGTCATTCTACATGCTTAAAATTGGTTCTTACTTTGAGCTGAAACAGTTCAAAAACGCCGTTAAGGTTGCTGAAGAACTGGTTAAGCTTTTCCCGGAAGACCCGAAAATGTGGACTCAGTTGGGCTCCTTCTACATGCAAACGGAAGACTACAGAAAAGGTCAGACCGTGATGGAAGTGGCTTATCAGAATGGTTATTTTGAAAAAGAAAACCATTACAAAATTCTGAGCAGCTACTACTCATTGAACGAAATTCCATATAAAGCCGCTAAGGTGATGGAAAAGTCGGTCAAAGAAGAGAAGGTTAAGCGCACTAAGCAAAACGTTACAGCCATTGCCAGCTACTATCATCAGGCTAAGCACATCAACGATGCGGCTAAGTACTATGAAGAAGCAGCAAAGTTTGACGATGATGCTGAGTTATACCGCAAAGCGGGTAGTTTGTTACTTCAGGACCAGCAGTACAGTGCAGCGGTTGTTCGTCTGAACAAAGCGTTAGAACTGGGCTCTGAGAAGAAAGGTACAATCTACTCTGACTTGGCAGAAGCTTATCTGTATCAGGAAAAGTATAAGCAAGCATACACCGCGATTGTTAAGGCTCAGGAAGATCCTAGAACACGCAAATTTGCTCGCAGCTGGGCCTCTTTCATCAAAGAGAAAGCACAGCGTAAAGGCATCAGCCTTTAATACAGAAAAAGCCCCGCAAGGGGCTTTTTGCTTTTTGGGCGCTCACAAAGGGCCCATTACCTCGAATATATCAATTCAATCTTTACCTATAGAACACTGATTTAAGTGATAAAACCCCTCACTTTCTTTGTTATAATCGGAGCAGATTAGGCGCAGCTATGCCTGGCGCATCTTTGCAAAGTGAACAAGGTGGATAAACTGACATGAAAACCTCTCTGCGTTATGTTTCCTCAGCACTTCTGTTGCTGACGATGATCAGCGGTTGTACTGAGCCGCAAGTAAAGCTCTCGCACACAGATCTATCTGAGCAACTTAACCAGCTTAATTGGTTCTCATATCCGGCAGCGTCTCAGACCAGAAAGCCGCTCCAGAGTGAAGGCTCTTTAGAGCTGCCATTTACAGAAACTTATTTAAAAAAGCGCCACGACTTACTGCTGCGCGCAGATCTTGATAATTTTGCTGAAACAGCGGCGCAGGAAGCCCAGTATCTGTCTATACAGCAGCGATATCCGGAGCGCTTCCTACCCTGGCCGGTACATTTAAATCTACCTGTGATTGCACAGGCGCATCAGGTGGCATCGTCTCAGATGGATGCCTGGTACGGCTATGTTGAGGCACGGCTTAATGAAGCCCGGGAAAGTAAAATTTTGCTGAACCGGGTTGAGAGACAGCAGTTACTCGATTACTTGACGTCTGATATAACCACACAGTCCAAAGCCGCGCAAAGCCTGGCTGGGTACTTGGCAAGTTACCGGGTTAGATCATCTTTGGGCATGTACCAGTTACCTAATGGTAAAGAGTGGTACCAAAGCAAGCTCAATTTTTACAGCGGTACGGTGAACTCGCCAGAAGCTTTGCTCGGCAAGTTACAAAACCTGGAAAGCGAAGCCCCTGAGGGAGCAGCCCGGGTTAATTTCAGCCTGACCCCGCCATTGGTGCACCAGTTATTAGCTGCGTGTGATAAGCGAGCTGGGCTCAACTGGCGCGATGGGTTTGTGTCTTTGCAGCAAACGGCCAATCAGTGTGAGCAGATACTCACTAACGGTGAACGTCTTTTCGCGGTAGCCATGATGGAAGTGGATCTGGGTGTGCATTATTTTGCCTGGTCGCAGAAACAAGCTCTGTTGGCACTGCAATCAAGGTTAGCGCTGAATGAAGACCAGGCCTTCGTTGTGCTTAAAGATATCCTTTTCTTCCCTGCGACCAGTTTTGCGTTGTTAAGACAAATTACTTCTTCTTAGCCACACAGTCAAGGCACCTTTGCGCAGCCGGGTCAACGGCCAGCAGGGTGTCTTCAATTTTCTTCTCACAGTCGCAGCAGTAGCCAAACTGGCCAATGTCCATCTGACAAATCGCCGCTTCAACCTTCACCAGGCGTTCGAAGTTAGGAAACTGACCCGGGCAGATCCGATCGCTAGCGATATCAACCCATTCATGTGGCGGTGATGATTGTAAGGTATCGATCAACGCCTCGGTCGCGTGGTTACTGGCTTGTTTTAGATCCGCAAGAAACTCATGCCGGATCTGGTCGAGCTCAGCCTGCAATTTTACCTGATAGTGATGCATTAAATTCTCATTCATGGCGCTCTTCTCCTTTTCTGAGCATCCATTATCTATTAGGCAGCAGGCTCATTGTTATGATTTGAATCAAGCAGCGGGGACTTTGCGTATTTATCAAGCACAGATACTACGTCGTCTTTGCTTTTCAGGCGTTTTATTTCATCAAATAAAGTATGGGCCTGAGGGTACTGTAATTTTAAGTAACCAAGCCACTGCTTAGTGCGTGATGAGAAGTACTTTGCTCCCACCTCAGGGTCCTGGTGCATTGAGGAGTGCAATATATGATAGACCACTTCCTGCCAGTCAAGTGGACGGTATTCACGGCCCTCTACATGGGCTTTAATTTTTGCGGCCAGATCCGGCGTGGCAAGAGCTCCGCGGCCCAGCATCAGGTTGTCGCAGGCGCTGCGCTGCTGGCAACGCATGGCGTCTTCTACCTGCCAAATTTCTCCATTGGCAACGACTGGAATGGTCAGGCGCTTTAGAAGAGGCGGGATTTTTTCCCAATAGGCTGGTGGTTTATAGCCATCGCGTTTGGTACGGGCATGGATCACCAGGCTGGATGCGCCGGCACTTTGCACTGCATCGACAATTTCTGTGCTGTTTGAATCGTCATCAAAACCAAGGCGAATTTTGGCGCTGACCTCATGCTCTTGTGGCACTGCCTCGCGCACAGCCCGGATGATTTGATAAATTTGTTCGGGTTCTTTTAGCAGTACAGCGCCGCCTTTGCTTTTATTGACGGTTTTAGCTGGACAGCCAAAGTTCAGATCAACGCCGTGCGAGCCCAATTTAACGGCTTTTCTGGCATTGGCCGCCAAGACATGAGGCACTTGTCCAAGTAGCTGGATCCGCACTGGCGTACCTGCTCTGGTCAAGCCGCCATTCAGAAGCTCCGGGCAATAACGGATAAACACACGCCGCGGCAAGGTCAAGTCGACCACGCGGATGAACTCAGTGACACACATGTCGAATCCACCCAGATCGGTCAGTAGTTCGCGCATTTTAAAGTCGACAACGCCCTCCATAGGGGCTAAAAATAGTTTCATTATTACCGCACCAGAAAAAATTCGCGCTATTCTATACGAGAGAAGATGATTTATTAATAGGGAAATGGAGATAAAAATTTCTCAAGTGCTGAAATAAATATCTTCAGTCCGTGGTCTACTAGGCGAATCAACCATTTTTTATTGCTACCGATTGAGAGAGAACAAGATGAAATCAGTAAAGAAAACTAACACACTTGCGATGACATTAGGCGCTGCAGTTGTGACTGCCGCAACCTTCAGTGCACCAGAGGCTGCTGCAAACCCATTTAGCTTTGAGCAAATGACTGCTGGTTATCAGCTAGACGCGGGCGAAGGCAAATGTGGCGAAGGTAAATGCGGCGGCGATGCCAAAGGCAAAAAAGAGGGCAAGTGCGGCGAAGGTAAATGCGGCGGCGATGCCAAAGGTAAAAAAGAGGGCAAGTGCGGCGAAGGTAAATGCGGCGGCGATGCCAAAGGTAAAAAAGAAGGTAAGTGCGGCGAAGGCAAATGCGGCGGCGATGCCAAAGGTAAAAAAGAGGGCAAGTGCGGCGAAGGTAAATGCGGCGGCGATGCCAAAGGTAAAAAAGAGGGCAAGTGTGGCGAAGGTAAATGTGGTGGCCACGCTTAACAGCTGATCAGGCTAAGGAGTGATAATGAATAAACCGTTTGGTATGGTCGGTATGGGCCTGAGGCGCGAGATGTTGGATGATATTCTGGCCTCGCCACCTCAGCAGGTTGACTATTATGAAGTAGCACCTGAAAACTGGATGACGCTCGGTGGCAAGTACGCCGCTCAGTTTTCTGAGCTAACTGCCCGGCATCCTTTTGTTTGCCATGGTTTGTCGTTATCACTCGGATCGCCGGCACCGCTGGATACGCAGTTTGTCAGCGATCTGAAAACTTTTTTTGCAGCGCACAATATTCGCTGTTACAGCGAACATTTGAGTTACTGCTCGGGCGATGGTCACATGTACGATCTGATGCCTATTCCGTTCACCGAAGAAGCGGTCAAGCATACCGCGGCGCGGATCCGAGAAGTGCAGGACAGACTAGAACGTCGGATAGCCGTGGAGAACGTGTCCTATTACGCGGCACCAGGGCAGCAGTTGTCAGAGCTGGATTTTACTCGGGCTGTGCTTGAAGAAGCCGACTGTGATCTGCTGCTGGATGTGAACAATATTTACGTTAACTCAATTAACCATGGCTATGATGCCAGAGCGTTTTTAGCAGCAATGCCCAGCGAGCGCATCGCTTATGGCCATATTGCCGGGCACTATGTTGAAGCACAAGACCTGCTAGTGGACACCCATGGCGATGCAGTGTGTGATCCAGTTTGGCAATTGCTACAGCAAGCCTATCAAATACACGGCGTATTCCCGACACTGCTGGAGCGTGATTTTAATATTCCACCTATGGCGCAATTGCTGGAGGAGGTCGATCAGATCCATGCTGTGCAAAGTCTGGACAAGTCACATAGGGGGATAGCCTGATGTCCTTTGAGCAAGTTCAGGCCGAGTTTATGGCCCATATTAAGGACCCTGCAGCGCACCCAGTACCAGCGGGTGTTGAGGACCGGCGCATGCAGGTTTATCGTGATTTATTTTTCAATAATATCGAGGGCTTTGTTGCATCCACCTTTCCGGTACTCAAAAGCCTCTACGATGAACAGACCTGGCTCACGCTGGTGCGCAGCTTCTTTAGTCAGCATGATTGTCAGTCTCCGTACTTTTTAGATATTAGCCGGGAATTTCTGGACTTTTTACAAGAAGCGTACACGCCTACACCATCAGATCCGCCTTTTATGCTTGAGCTTGCGCACTATGAGTGGACAGAGCTGGAGGTAGCAATCGCCAAAGAGTGTGAAGCAGAATATCCTATTCCATTGCCTTTATCTGAGCAATCCGGTTTACATCTGGCACAAGCAGCTCGCAGTGTCAGCTATCAATATCCGGTACATCAAATCAGTGAAGATTATCAGCCCCAGACGACCTCGGGCCCACATTGTTTTATTGTGTATCGGGATCGTGCCTTTGATGTCCAGTTTATCGAAACTAACCCAATGACGGCCTTGTTGCTGCAAAATATTGTTGTTAATCCCGGAATCACCATCAGGGCATTAGCGGCCCAGCTGGCCGAGCAGTTTAGCCAGTTTGACGAACCAACCTTGATTAATGGCGCTGTTCAGACGCTGAGTCAGTTTGTTCGTCAGGGCATATTGGTCGATAAAAAAGCATAATACCCCTTTATCAGCCCTCTAAGTTCGATTATTATGGGCGCCGTTTTGTCGTGCTTAAGCTGAGTGCAGGACAGGCGGCCGAACTTGGGCGGTTTCGTCCGGGGCGCGCTGCCTGCTCACCCAGCGCTTAATAAATAAAGGTAGTAATATGTCTAAAGGTGATTTCAAAGATCCGTTCAACGCGAAGTATTTCCTGGCTTTTGTTGCTGTGTTTGCAGGCATTGGTTGTCTGAATGCAATTCTTGGCTGGGCAACGGCTCTGAGCGTTTAATCGCAGCATAACTCCTTCTGTTTAGACAGAATTAAAAAGCCATCCAGACACTGGGTGGTTTTTTTCTATCCGAACATCATGAAATTATCGTAAAATCCACCCTCCTGGCATTTCATGTAATTGCTTTCTTGTTATAATCGAGCTCTTTGATATCAAAACTTATTAAGCATCCGATTATGACACAAGCAAATTTGTCACTGATTAAAGACAGCATCGCGACAGTTCCAAACTATCCGAAAGAAGGGATCATGTTCCGTGATGTAACGACCTTGTTGGCCAACCCGGCAGCGTTTAAGGCAACCATGGACTGCCTGGTTGACGCGTACAAAGATCAAGGTTTTACTAAAATTATTGGTACTGAATCACGCGGCTTTATTTTTGGTGCGCCATTGGCCTACGAACTCGGCTTGCCTTTTATTCCGGTACGTAAGCCAGGTAAGCTTCCGCGCGAAGTGATCAGTCAGTCTTACCAGCTGGAATATGGTGAAGATGTACTTGAACTGCATGTTGACGCCATTGAAGAGGGCGACAAAGTCCTGTTGGTCGATGACTTGCTGGCAACGGGCGGTACTATTGAAGCCACCGCTAAGCTGGTAGAGCGCCTGGGTGGTAAAGCCACCGATGCTGCGTTTGTGATCTCATTGCCAGAGCTGGGCGGCGAAAAGCGCGTGGCAGACATGGGCATTAAAGTGCTGAAACTGGTCGAGTTTGACGGCGAGTAACGCACTATGAGTTATCAGGTTCTGGCGCGTAAATGGCGTCCACAGTCGTTCCACGAAATGATGGGACAGGAGCATGTTAAGCAGGCACTCATCAATGCATTGAATGAGCAGCGACTGCATCATGCCTATCTGTTTACCGGCACGCGGGGCGTGGGCAAAACAACCATTGCGAGGATCTTCGCCAAGAGCCTGAACTGCGAGGTGGGGATCACCTCCACCCCGTGTGGCCAATGTAGTGCGTGTGAAGAGATTGAAGCCGGTAAGTTCATTGATCTTATCGAGATAGATGCTGCATCGCGTACTAAGGTCGAAGACACCAGAGAAATTCTGGACAATGTGCAATATGCGCCAACGCGTGGTCGCTACAAAGTGTACCTGATTGACGAAGTGCACATGTTGTCCAAGCACAGTTTTAATGCTTTGCTGAAAACCCTGGAAGAGCCGCCGGAACACGTTAAGTTCCTGCTGGCAACCACAGATCCGCAAAAATTACCGATCACCATATTATCGCGCTGTTTGCAGTTTAACCTTAATGCCATGGCGCAGAGCCAGATAGTAACCCAGCTGGCGCAGATTTTGCCCCAGGAGTCTGTCAACTTTGAACAGACGGCACTGGAAGTCCTGGCCAAGGCAGCAGACGGCAGTATGCGTGATGCACTGAGCCTTACCGATCAGGCGATTGCACAAACGAATGGTGAGCTGAATTTACCGGCTGTGCAACAAATGCTGGGCCTGATGGACAGCAGCCATGCCGTATTACTGATGGCCGCCGTGCTATCGCAAGACGGTGAAACCCTGTTGGCAGAAGTGGCCGATATTGCGTTGAAAAATGGCAACTTCGCCAGCGTGCTGGATGATTTGATCAGCCTGCTGCATCTGGTACAGCTTACGCAGTTAGTGCCTCAGGCCGCCAATTTTGGTCAGTTCGAGGCTGAGCAGGTAAAAACACTGGCTCAGCAGCTAACACCGCAGGACACTCAGTTTATGTACCAGTTGCTGCTTGCGGGTAAAAAAGACTTAAGCTGGGCACCTGAACCCAGGCTTGGTTTTGAAATGATCATGCTGAGATTACTGGCGTTCGAGCGTGCCGATTTTTCTCAGGCCGCTGGTCCGGCGCCTGCGGGAGCTGCAAAGGATCCGGGTAAAGTCGGCAAACTGCGAGATATGTTAAGTGCCAAACAGCGTGGTCCGCAGGCTCAGCTCAGCACGCCTGCACCTGAGCGCCAAGATCCCGTGGCACAACATCAGGCAAAGACCTCTGAGCCACAGCCCGTGCCACAGCAAAGTGCAGAAGTAGCAGCACAGCAAAGCCCCGCGCCTGCACAGCAGCCAAATGCACAAGCAGCTCCACAGCAAACTTACGCGCCTGAACAACCTGCACAGCAGCCAAATGCACAAGCAGCTCCACAGCAAGCTTACGCACCTGAGCAACCTGTACAGCAGCCAAATGCGCAAGTAGCTCCACAGCAAGCTTATACGCCTGAGCAACCTGCACAGCAGCCAAATGCACAAGCAGCTCCACAGCAAGCTTATACGCCTGAGCAACCTGCACAGCAAACTGCGCCACAGCAGCCAATACCACCCGCTGAGCAGATGAATGCTGAACCGGCACATACGGCGCCGCCTCAGCAATCACCGGAAGACGTCTCGATTGAACAACAATATCAGGACATCATGGCGCAGGCCGAATCACAGGGGTATGAGCAACATCAGAGCGAGCCTGCGCATCAGCCAGTGCCTGCTCAGCAGCAAAATAGTGTGCCCCAGCAGGAGACACAAGCACCAGAGCACACGCCAGTGCAGCAGCTGGCGCAAAAGCAACAGCAGGCTCAATCGGCCATTGCCCGCATTTTACAAAACCGGCAGATCTCCGGGGCTGGCAGGTTGCTGGGAGGAGAGGGCGAAGCAAAAAAGTCTGAGCCGCAACAGGGAGCTGGCACGGTGCCCGGCGCTGTTGCGTCAGGCAGAAGATTGCCACACACCCCGCTTGCAGATGATAGCCAACAAAGCGCACAGCATTTGGCTCAACCACAAGAGCAGATCCCTGAGCAACCGCAGCAAGCTTTTCAGCCTGCCGCAGTGCAGCGCAAAGGCAAAAAGCCCGAGATGGCAGAGCGCTTTAAAAAAGACGAAAGCAAGCTGGCACCTGAGCTGCTTGAGCAGTTAGCACCGCAAGCGCCGGGTGAGCAGGAAACTCAGGACACAACTCTGGATATTCCTGCACCAGAGAATTTTGTCAGCCCTATCAGTGACATTAAATTCGCCCACCAAAAAGATGATTGGGCACAGATGATTGAACAAATGCAACTGGGTGGTCGGGTCAGGCAGTTTGCGTTGCATGCCATGTTCAACCAACAAGGCCTGCATTGTACTTTGCAGGTAGAGCAGAGCCAGCAACATCTGGATTCCAGTATGCTCAGAGAAAAATTGCACGAAAGCTTGGCTGAGCAACTCAATGAGCCAGTAGAGCTCAATATTGAATTTGTTGACGCTGTGAACAACACGCCATTTCTTATCCAGCAGGATATTGATAAGCAGAGATACCTGCAGGCGGTTGATGCGGTCAATAGCGACCCCGTGATCCAGGCCTTTGCCCGCGAGTTTGAGGCCTCGGTAGACGAAAAATCGGTAAGGGCATTGTAATTGCGCAAGTAAGCCCTTATCTTGTATCCCATAGAATTTTAATTTTGAAGTGTAAGAGAGCAGACTATGTTTAAAGGTGGAATGGGCAATATCATGAAGCAGGCGCAGCAAATGCAAGAGCGCATGGAAAAAGCCCAGGAAGAGATTAAAAACCTCGAAGTCGTTGGCGAAGCAGGCGCAGGCCTGGTTAAAGTCACTATGCTGGGCAGCCACAACGTGCGCCGCGTAGAGATCGACGAAAGCCTAATGGAAGACGACAAAGACATGATCGAAGACTTGCTGGCAGCAGCAGTCAATGACGCTGTACGCCGTGTAGGTGAAGAGTCGCAAAAGCGCATGTCAGAAGTCACCGGCGGCATGCAAATGCCTCCGGGTTTCAAAATGCCTTTCTAGTTGAAAGTAAAAGAAAAATAGCGCCTGATGGCGCTATTTTTTTGCGTATATCCCGACAATTTCCAACAGCAAAATAGCAAGGACATAGATGAGTAAGCGTGCGCTGGTTTTTCCAGCCAATTTTAAGCTGGTTTTATATGCAATGGCAGTGATGGTTGTGGTGCAGCTGTTGGGGAGTGTGATTGGCTTGCCGGTGGGTCGACTCGGGATCATCCCACATAATGAGTATTACCTGAGTGGCATTATCACCGCGCCTTTTGTGCATGGCAGCTGGGGTCATTTAATGAGTAACTTGATTGGCCTCACTATCAGTGGTTATCTGGCCGCGAGGTTACCCAAGTTCAAAAGAGCGACTTTGCTAATCCTGGTTGCGACCGGGCTACTCGTGTGGCTATTCGCCGGCTCAGGTAATCACATTGGCGTATCTGGTCTGGTCATGGGATATTTTGGCCTGCTACTGGGGGCTGCGCTGTTTAACCGCGATGTGCTTGGCATCGTGAGCTTTATTGCCTTACTGATATTCACTTATTATGCCAACATCAGCTTTTTAGCGACTTTGTTCGATTTCTCAGCGCAAACCAGCAGCTCAAGCCATATCTTTGGTTTTATTAGCGGACTGGGCGCAGCTTATTTGACAAAGACAAGCCGCAAGAGTGCACTGACGAAGTAGAGTTATAACTTATCGGCTGCACTTTGAGTTACAGGATGAAGCAAACCGGGTTTAGCTGAGGTCTATCTGGTATCCAACTGGGTTGCAATGACCGCACCTATTCTAGATTTACCCGTGAGTACGGCAAACTTGGAAGCTTAAGAAGCATAACAACTTGTAACGCAGGGAAAAAGTGGCTCTAATAGACTTTTAAAAGCTGTTTAGGCCGAGATTGAGTTGTATATCGGCTCGAGTTAAAAGTTGAGATTGTGTCTTGTGATAGAGCTCAGTCGCAAAAGGAGTTTTAAATGTTGAGAGTGAGTCTTGTCACACTATTTCTATTGATATCATCAGTGGCCAATGCCGCTAGTTTTACTGTAGTGGAAATGCCCAAGTCAAAGTACCTTGCAAAAACACCAAAGATCACGGTGGCATTACCCGCTTCATATTCCTCAAATTCGAGCAAAAGGTACCCTGTGCTTTACCTGCTTGATGGTGAACTGAATGGTGAATTAGTTCACGGCATGTTGCAAAGGCTGCACGCATCAAACGGGTCTTACGAACACATAATTGTTGGCATAACCAGTCAAAATCGAATAAAGGATTTTGCGCCAACAGTAAATCAGGATCCGAGAGGGCCTGTTGGCGAAGGGGGTGGGGGAGATGCTTTCTTAGATTTCATTGAAAAAGAACTTATGCCAACCATTGCTGAAAATTATCGCACGGGTCAATTCAATTCGCTTGCCGGGCACTCTATTGCGGGCTTATTAGTGCTCCATAGCTTTCAGTCTCGCCCTGAATTATTTCAAAGCTTTTTAGCATTCAGCCCCGCCGTTTGGTGGGGTGCGCGTGAAACCGCCGAAGCAACCAAGAAATATGTTTCATCACAAAGGCGGGTGCAAAACTACCTCTATATGAATATAGGCAGCGAAAGCGGCGAAATGCGCGAGGTTTATGATTCCCTGGCAGACACAATATTAAGAAACCGTCATTTAGACGCAAAACTGCAGCTAGACGAGTTTGATGATGAGTCGCACGATTTTACACTGGCCGTTGGCTTATATAATGCGCTGAAAGGGTTGTTTCATTACCAACAGCAGCAAAAAGGGAGATGATTATGTATGAATATTTAGTCGGGTTAGCGGTTTCAGATGATGAAATATACGCCCAATATCGCGCTGCGATGACGCCTATTTTGCGCGTTTATCAGGGCGGGTTTGGGTTCGATTTTATCGTCAGTGAAGTACTGCAATCTGAAACGGATAAACCAATCAACCGGGTCTTTACTATCCAGTTTCCAAGTAAAGAAATGTCTGAGCGTTTTTTCTCAGACGAAGACTACTTGCAGGTAAAGGCGCGCTATTTTGATGCGTCGATTACGCACACCACAATTATTTCTAGCTATGAAAAGCACAATTGAAGTGTGCACATTGTCAATCACAAGAATAAATGAATAAGAGCAAGAGTATGATGTTCAGGCAAATAGTCAAAGCAACAACAGGTTTGAACAAGTCAATGTCGTGTTTACCCGCAACTGATAAACGAAATAGTGGCCTTGGTGTGGGCGTACTGACTAATGACTCGAGCTCTGAGATTTAGGGTTTTACTTTAGAGGTTTTGTAGAGAGTTACAGCAGTATTTTGGCTCTTCTGTTGTAATTGGATCAGATTACTGTAATGGAATAATTAGTGAGGTTTAGGTTATTCTCTTACGGTAACTAATCTAGATGGATAACTGAGCAGCAATACTTGCACTTTATGCTAAGAAAAAAGGAGAAGAAAGTGAAGGAATCGATTTTCGTAATGTTGTTTTTCAGTGGTTTGTCACATGCTGAGATATTTAAGTGCGTCGAAAATGGACAGGTTAAATATCAAGATAGACCATGCACCAAAGCTGAGGTGCAGTTAGAGACGAACCTGAATAACAATAGTGTTTTTGGAAAAAGTTACTACAAGAAATGTGGTTTAGAAACGCTAAAAGACGGCATGCGGCTTTATGTAGCGCCTCATGTACCTAATAAAATGGTGTGTGGACAGCCATCGGGTGTTACAAAAGAGGCCGTTCTAAAGCACATTCCAAATGGGCGTATTTTGCCTGACTCCCCGAGTGAAAACATTGTATTTCTTCAGTGGGAAACAAGTAGAGGGTATAAGTACCGAATGGAGTATTTTAAAAATGATGGCTTTATTCATAATGCGGTACTGTTTCCACCCGATAAGACTAAGAGCACCACTGGTACATATATAAACCGCTCAAATGATTTAGATTCAGCAATTTTAAATATGTGCAAGAGTCAATGGCCTGGTGAGTATAGGCAGCAAGAATATTGTGTAAAAAAACAAACTGAAGCTGCTATGCGTATCGGTGCTAGATTGAACGATTATGAAGGTGACACTGTAGAAAAGAGTATTTATAACAGCTGTATGCAGAAATGGAGGAAAGGTAAGGGCTTATTGTCAATTGATTACAGGCAAGCTGATTATTGTATTGAAAAGGAAGTTGAATCATATCATAACCTAAAATGACAAGCATGTGTGTGGCTCTGGTGAGGGTATCTAAATTTGTGTAGCTGACAGGACATTCTGATAACGGTCAGTTACTACCTATTTTAAGCACTTCTCAGGGGTAATGGATTATCGATTTTCGTTGCTCTAAATTTACTACAGCCACTCACAAATCAGGCAGCCTTTGATGTTGCGAAAAGGGGTCAAAACCATAGAAGCTTCTCCAAGGCTTGGTTTATAGCTGTTTTAACAACCGGACTTTACATTCCACCTAAGAAGCGTAACGCCGAAAATGGCCACACAAGCGGCCATCTTCACTCAGCCTCAACGGCTATATTGCGGTGTGTTTTTCTACCAATATACTTTGGTTACTTTGAGTCTGCCGCCATCGTTTTCACACATAGCACCCAAATTTGGGATATAAGTCTGCGAAATTTTAAACCACAGTTGAACCTGGTTGCTATCGAGACACTGGAAGTGATAGTAGCGAAAGTTTCCCGGGTCGATGCCCCGGGCTGGAGCTGTGGCGCTGAGTGTCAACATACCCGCTGCAATGGCACAGAGTGTTATAAGCTTTTTCATGTTAGTTTCCTTCATATATTATTTTGATCCCTCCACAGGCAATGACCTTCTTTGTGTTCTAATGTCATTGAATGTGAACAAGTTTAATATTATGTGATACACACGGTGTCTGTCTATGTTTTGCTCAAATTACAAACCAGCCAAATCACTATGTAGCTATATCCTTATGATATAAAAGAGGTTGTTATTATGGGGTATCTGACAGGCCCATTGTCTTGCTGCAATAAAATAGGGCGTATTGTTTGCAATATGATTCATTTTTAGGTACGTTTAATTAGCACTAAATATACAAATTTTATTTAGCTAGTGCAGAATAATAAGAAAAGCCTTAACCGTCATCTAAGCTGTACCTGGACCAAGGAGGAAGAGGATGTTTGAGTTTTATGCAGCGTTACTAGGCCTGATAGCAACCGTATGGATCACATTCGGTGTTTATATTGCAGGTCGGTTTTATCCTAACTACGATCACATTAATCAATTTTGCAGTGAACTGGGGGCTGCGGGCAGCCCTACTCAGAAGCTGTCTCCCTGGATTAACAATTATCCACTGAGTGTGATGTTTGTTGTCTTTGGCTGGCACGTTACTCAGTTGCCAGATGCCAGCATTGCGTTTTATATCACGGGCATCTTGATCATGTTTCATGGTATTGGGACCTGGTTTGCGGGTTATTTTCCGATGGACAAAGATCCTTACACGCCTACACCCAGCAAACATTGTTTGATCCACTCAACCGCAGGCTCTGTTGTCATGTTAACCTTACTGCTTGCACCGGCGTTTGTGGCCATCAGCCCGGATTCAGAGCTGGTTGCCCCCTGGTTTCGTGTTTTTTCTGTCCTGACGGTACTTGCCTCGATGTTTTTCATCGTTAAGTTAGTCTCGGCATTTAAAATCAAACGTGGTGCGGGTTTGTACCAGCGCTTATCCTACTGGACTCAGCTCGTCTGGCTGAGCGTATTCTCTTTAGTGTTAGTGTAATGAGTATGGCCCGCGGAAGTCGCGGGCTGTGAGCTTACCTTCGATATCAAGGCTTCAGCGCTTCTACAATTAAGAAATCGCCTTCATGACTGTGATGCAGCGTGTGTGATAATTGCACGAAACCGCTGTTTTGCAGGAGTGATTTTAGGCCATCAAGGGCCTTCAGGTTGGCGTGTACTTCCAGGCTGCCTTCTGTCGGGGCATTCAGATCCTCACACAGCCAGATCTTACCACCGGGCTTGAGCGCTGAAAAAACCAATGCCATTGATTTATCGGGGTTTTGCCAGTGATGCACCGAAAACGCGGCGACGACCAAATCTTGGGTATTATCAGAGACATCCAGCGCTTCGGCGCCTGCTGCAAAAAATTGCAGCTGAGCATTGCTCAGTCCGGCTTTATCCTGTCGCTCTTTTGCCAGCGCTATCATTTTGGGTGTTGGGTCAAGCGCTGTTACGCGCACATGCTGCGCTGATTGTGCCAGACATACGCTCAGATATCCGCCGCCACAGCCAAGCTCAACAATATTGAAACCAGGTTGTACACTCGCAAGTTGTGGGATCTGCTGGTGGAAATTCAGCTCGCCCCATTGCTCGTCATAGCTGCTTGCATGTTCATCATTCCAGTGGCTCATAAGTGTTCCTCTTGTAAATGGTATGGTGTCAGTATGCAGCTAAGATGCAGAGCAGGGCAGAGCCCAGGTTATCTGAAAATCGGCTTATTTTAAGATTTGAGTATTGCGCGCAGTTTGTAACGTAAGAAATATTTACAGACACTTTTTTAGTCCACATTTTGTCGAATTCCGTATTAACTAAAGAAACTAATAACACGGACTATGGATACGACGATGAGAAAGCTTTTGATGGTGCTGGTATTGCTGACAATGACCGGCTGTTCAACAAAATTTATCTACAAAAACGCTGACTGGCTCAGCTACTGGTATCTTGATGATTATATATCACTGACCGATGAACAGGAGGAGCAGTTTGACGCACGTCTGGGCGCCTGGCTTGCGTGGCATAAAACACAAGAGCTGAGGCGCTACGCCGAGCAGCTCACTGCGCTGAAGTCAGACATAGAAAACAACAAAATTACTCTGACGCGCATTGAGTATCATCAGGCGCAGATGCTGGCGCACTGGCATCGTTTACGTGGCAAAGTGGTTCCGGACTTGGTTGACATGGCCCCGATGCTGAGTGAAGCGCAGGCCAGCGAACTGTTCGATGCACTTGCTGAGGGAGAAACGGAGCGGGCAGAGAAGCGCTCAAAGCGTTCTGAGCAGAAAAAACATAAACGCTGGTTAAAAGAGCGTAAGAAAAACCTTAAGCGCTGGATAGGCAGGTTGTCTGCTGAGCAGGAATCGCGTATTGCGCAACTGTACGACCAGCAAAGCAGCACCGCAGACTTATGGTCAGACTATCGCACACGTTATCAGGAAGCACTCAGAGCCTTGTTTGCCCAGCCAGAGCGCGGTGATGCCTTTAAAGCCAGGCTGTCTGAATTGCTGTTGGCACCGGAGCAGTTCCGCTCTGAGCAGCTCAATCAGGCCAATGAACAAAACCGCAAAGCCAATCATCAGTATTTGCTGGATGTGTATCAAAGCCTCAGCGACAAACAGAAAAAACGCCTGGTATCTGAGCTGGAAGAGGTGATTGAAGACATCCAATCACTGGCTGAGGATGAATAATAAAAAAGGCGACGCAATATGCGTCGCCTGCCTATAAACTCGTTGGTTTAGTCTAGCAGAGTCAGTGCGGTGACGTTACGCACACCAGGCTGGCTCATATAGTCATTTTTCACACCAGTCACACGCAGCTTTTTGCCCAGCAAACTCGGGTTCAGCTGTGGGCTGTATGTCGCGCGCTGTGATGATTCCAGCTTGATGTACAGCTTGTTGCCGGGCGCGTTGGGATCGCTCAGCTCAAGTGCATAAATGTTGTTGATGGCTGAGGTAATGGTGCCCGCTACCACAACCGGTGTGCCATTGCTTTTGGCCAGCACTTCACTGACCGTCATATCCAGGTTTGGATCCGGATCTGGTGAGGTGGCAGATGCCTTAGCAATCTCAGACACGTTACGGACTCCTGGCTGACTCATGTACGAGTCGCGCTTACCGGTGATCACCAAGGTCTCATCCAGAATGCTGGGGTTCAGCTGCGGGCTGAACTCGGCGCGCTGGCTGGATTCAAGTTTGATGTTGATAGTCGTGCTGTCATCAGATAAGTCTGACAGAACCAAAGCATAAATGCTGTTCAGCGGTGCTTTGACCTTACCGGTTAAGGTGATGGTTTCTCCCTGAGCCGTGGCCAGTGCCTGAGCTACCGAGAGTGCGCTGGGCGCGATAACCAAATCCGTAACGTAACGGATCCCAGGTTCACCCATGTAGCTGTTGCGCTTGCCGGTTACCATTAGCGTTTTGCCGAGAATTTCCGGGTTTAACTGCGGGTTGAAGTCGGCGCGCTGATTGGACTCCAATTTCACATTGATGCTTACAGCCGGGTTATTTAAGTCGGTCAGTAGCAGACCATAGATACCGTTTACGGCATCCGTTACTTTACCCTGAACAACCAGCTCAGAACCGGTGGCAGCGGCCAGCGCATCAGCGACTGATACAGCAGTACCTGGTGTTGGATCCGGATCAGGGTCTGGGTCTACCTGGCCCTGACCATACGGGGCATTGAACGAGTTGTCTTTATAGGTGTCAGTATCCCAAGGGTTAAAGCCATTGCTGGGGTTGCTCCAGGGTTGTCCATTGTTGGGATCGAACATTTCCTCTGAGGTCATGGGTACGGGCGTAACACGACCCGGCGTGCGGCCATTGGCACCATCAAAATGGGTGTAGCTTTCAGGGGTCGCCAGCCAGTTAATGATGTTCACTGATAACACAGAGGCATGACCTGGATCTGTCCAGCCCGGATAAGTTTTTTTGGTATTGCCATTGTCCTGGCGACGGTACTTAGGCGTGGCGTCTTCAATGGGGGAAGAGTCACCAATAAAAGCCGCTTTACCGGCACCGGACTTCGCGATGGCAACATAAGGGCCTTCTGCTTCACCACCAAAGTACAGGCCCGAATCTTTAGCGTGTCGCCATTTAGTTGGGTTGTCTGTTTCGGCAAAATACACCAGGCCTTTGGCTTTTTGGCCGTCGACAATGGCCAGTGTTGCACCCGCAGCCATCAGAATAGGGGCGACGCCCTGGGTCAGCCCTTCGGTTTGAGAAGCCGGCTCTACACCGCTAACCCCTTGCTTATAGTCCACGCCGTTAAAGCGAAAACGAATACCGAAGTTTTCAACCAGCCAGCCCTGTTGTGCACTTTTGGGGTTGCGCCAGTCACCATAGGCACCGCCCAGGTTGTACTTGCTCAGGTCGGAGCGGTTGTAACCGTTGAAGACCTCTGTTGCATCCCAGGTATTGAGGTTGCGGTCCGCATCGTAATGGTCAGCGATAAAGAAAATGCCTTTACCCGCTGCGACGAAGGTTTCCAGCGCCTGTTGCTCTGCCAGCGTAAATGGGCGATTGGTTTCAGCCAGGACAAATACATCGGCATGTTTAATGGCATCATAGGTAATGATGGCTTCGTTTGCCTGAGTTGAAATGTCGCGGTCGTCATAGAAGCGAATTTTACCGTCATTGTTTAAATCAACGCCGCGATACTCTTCAACGCGATATCCTTCAGTAACCAGGGCGTCGGCAAAGTCAGAAAACGCGCCGTCAATTACCCAGTCAGCATTTCCTTCAACGCCACCGTGTGAGACATCAAAAAGTACGGTTTTGCCATTGCTTTGTTGTGCACTCGGTACTTTGACCGGTGCGGTGTTGTTCCAGTTATAAGGTGTTGCCGCTTGCAGTGCTGTTGCACCCAGTGCAAGCGCGACACCAAGGCCTAAGACTGTGAGTTTAGTTAGTTTCATCTTCAATTCCCGTTGTGGATATCAACCTGCCTGACTGCTTTTGCTAAATGAGTGTTTTCACTCTGTGAGTAAATGGGGGCGAACAGGCACTGCTCGCTGCAAAGCCAAGTTTCCCTGGCAAACACACAATCCTTTGGCCTCAAAATGGCACAGTCAGTACAGCAGGTTGATAGGATAGTGCCGCATACTGCCTGTGATTGCGGCGCGATATAAAAGCCACGCAACTGCGTGGCTTTTAATCTGTTTATCGCTCTGACACTTAGTTTGCCGGCTGAGTCAGGTCGATTTGATAGATTGCAAAACCATCATCAGTGGTTTGGTTTAAAGGTGTGATGTGGGCAAAGCGCGCACTGAATGCGGCGGCTTTGTCCGACGGTGAGCTGTAAAATACAACATTAGCACCGGCCACAGGTGCAAATGACCAGTTGCTATCTGCGCTTGGATCCATGCCGGTCTCAGTGTTTTTGCTTGACTGAAGTGCAATGTAGTCAGCTACAACCTGACGGTTTTCGTTAGGAGAATCGACGACGATTTTCTCGCCTGAGATCCCCGGGAAGTTACCGCCACCCGAAGCACGATAGTTATTGGTTGCAACCAGGAACACTTGCTCGTCGGTTACCGGCTCTCCCTGATAGGTGAGAGCTTTAATGCGGTTACCGTCAGAAACCTTATTACCTTTGGTGTCGTAACGCGCAGGCTCGGTTACATCAATCTGGTAGCTCACGCCATCCAGCACATCAAAGTTATAAGAAGGGAAGTTGGTGTTAACCAGTACCTGAACTTCCTCAGTGTTGGGCGTAATTTGATTGAACTGACCGGCCGACATTTCCAGCCATTGTTTAACCTCTGCGCCATTCAGTTTCAGCACTTTTAGTACATTCGGGTAAATATACAGGTCGGCCACGTTACGGTAGGCAATGTCACCTTTTTCTACCGCTGTAAAGTCATCCGGACCACCACGACCTGCTCTGAACGGGGCGCCCGCAGACAGCACAGGTAGTTCACCCAACTCAGTGCCCTGAACAATTGTCTGTGTGTACCAAAGCTGAGCGTCGGTGACTATCTGGATAGACGGGTCGTCATTAACGAGCGCAAAGTAGCTGTTTACTTCATCCGAGATCTTAGCAAATGGCTCGTTAACCCAGGTTTTGGTTTCTTCATGTGCGCTTAAAGCTGCTTTTTCGACCTGTGCATCGTTAATCGCCAAAGATGTAACAGTGCGGTCTTCGTTGGTGACAGAAATTGGCTGTAAGGTCGACTGGGTGTCTTTCACCTGCCAGCCATCTTTGCCGTATTCCAGCGTCATGTCGATGATACCCAGGTTATTACCCCAGAAGCCCGGCATAACCGCGGCAACGCCATTGATGGTGCCTTTTTCATTATCTACGCCATGCTCTTCAAGCCCTGCATATCGCGGTCCCGGGAAGTTGGCGTGGGCATGACCAAACATGATGGCATCAATGCCGTCGACTTTGGACAGGTAGTAGCTGGCGTTTTCAGCCAGCGGCTTTTTCTCTGCCGTTTCCAGTCCGGAGTGCGGAATGGCGATGATGATGTCTGCACCGGCTGCTTTCATCTTAGGCACATAATGCTTGGCCATATCGACAATGTCTTTTGCAATAACTTTGCCTTCGAGATTAGCTTTGTCCCACTGCATAATCTGCGGTGGCACAAAACCGATGTAACCGATTTTCAGCGTTTGTGTGTCACCATTTTTATCAACAACTTGCTTTTCCTTGATAAGGTAAGGTTTGAACACTGACAAATCGTTGCTTGGATCATCGTCACCATCGTCTACAAATACGTTGGCTGAAATATAAGGGAATTTAGCATCGTCTATGGCTTCGTCTAAAAACTCCAGACCAAAGTTAAATTCATGGTTACCGATGTTGGCAACATCGTATTCCAGGGTGTTCATCGCCTCATAAATCGGGTGTACGTCACCGTCTTCCAGGCCTTTGATTTTAGCCATGTAGTCGCCAAGCGGGCTGCCCTGAATAAGATCACCGTTGTCGACCAGTACGGAGTTTTTCACCGCATCACGTGCCTGACGGATCAGAGTTGCTGTTTTGACCAGACCAACCTTGTTGTCTTCTTTATTAGAGAAATAGTTGAAGTTCATCAGGTTGGCATGCAAGTCCGTGGTTTCCATCACGCGCAACTCAAGCAGGGTGCCTGGGGCGATCACAGGCTCCTCAGGTTGCTTGTCATCATCGGTCGGTTGCTTGTCGTCGGTCGGCTGTTTATCGTCAGCTGGTTGCTTATCGTCAGTCGGTTGTTTGTCGTCTGCTGGCTGTTTGCCATCATCCGATTGCTGCTCCTTTGCGGGTGTTTTGAATTCGATCTCATTATCGCTGTCAGAACAACCGGTGAGTAAAGCGGCACTGCCGCAAAACATTGCGAGTGTTAGTAATTTTAATTTCATAGTCCTGGCTCTGTAATTGTTTCAGGGGCAGTACTATAGAAACCAAAAAAGACAAAGAGGCTAAAAATTCATGGCATCTCTGTGCAATATATATGGCTAGAACATGACTTTATTGGTTGTGTTAACATCTTGGAAAACAGGCAAATTAAAACTGTATTACTATGAAAAATAAAGGCTTAGGTAATACTGTAGACGCGCATGTATTACTCTTTGTGAAATAACATTATTGATGTATGCGAGTTTGAGATAAATTCGAGAACCTACCGCTCACCAGTAAGAACGGGTCTTACAGCGGACAAAATGTCTAATCAATGGTTATTTTGCCGCTGTCATTATTGAATATTCAGTATGAGTATAAATATTCCCGCGCTGCGCAATTATTTTTTGTTAGCCTGATAAAGCTGATCAATACCGGGAATATTGCGCTCCCAGCGCGGCTTTTGCTCACCGATATAATGCCGTGCCGCATCCAGAAAGAGCCGGGTTCTGACCGGTAAATCCCGGTGCGGATAAACCGCATATACTGCACTATAGTCTGGCAGGTTGACGTGCGTCAGCAAAGGCACCAGCTGCTCGGTATCTACTCCGTCGGCAAAGAAAAAGGCCGGCGCGGTAAAAAACGCGGTGTGCGATAGTACTTTGCTCATCAGGGCTTCGGCATCATTGGAGCGAAACACTGGCGTAATGGGCTGCTCCTGTGGCTTGCCATCTTCGTCGATATAGCTGATTGCCTCAAAGCGCAGGTGTGAGCTGCTGTATGATGCGGCGGGTAAGTCTGCCAGATCGGCCATGGTTTTTGGCTCGCCGTATGTATCAATAAAGCGTTGGGTTGCCAGGATCAGCATTCTATTACGGGCAATTTTTCGGGCCACCAGGGAGGAGTCGCGGGGTTCTCCAACCCGAAACGCCAGATCATAGCCTTCTGAGATCATATCCACGACCCTATCATCCATACGTATCTCAACACTGACCTGCGGAAAGCGTTTTTGGAAATCGTTGATGACCGGCATCAGGTAATGTTGGCCGATATAGCTCGATGCAGTAATGCGCAATAAGCCCCTGGGCTCCTGGTGATAGTTTTCCGCCAATTGCACCGTATCCTGTAACAGCAGGCGCAAGTCTGCGGCCTTTTTTACCATTTCAGCGCCGGCTGCAGTTAGGGAAAATGATCGGGTAGTGCGGTTAAGCAGTCGCACGCCCAGCTCTTCTTCAAGCTTACCTATCTGCTTGGAGATCACTGAACGGTCTATATTTCTCAGTTCAGCTGCCTTAGAAAACGACCCCTGCTCAACAACTTCGAGCAACATAATCAACCGGCTGGTGGTATCCATAATCTGTCCTTTCAACACAAAGAAAAGTTTATTGGTGCCATTCTGGCACTAATGTTTTTAAAAAACCACCATTTTTCTTCACGGTAATTCTTCGTACCATCATAGCAACTCATACTGTCGGAGAATGTCATGAATAAAATTAGCTATACACTCAGTGCGGTCGCGCTTGCTTTGGTGCTCAGCGGTTGTAGCCAACCAAATGCACAGGAAGGGCAGCAACAGCCGCCACCGCTGACCATTGATGTAGCACAGGTCAAAATGGCCCCGGTGCAGTCGTGGCATACCTTTACCACGCGTTTGCAAGCGCCGGAGCGGGTGGTGCTTAAGCCCCGTGTATCTGGTCAGGTAGAGCAGATGACATTCAAAGAAGGTGAAAGAATTGAAAAGGGCCAGACTTTGTTCAGACTCGACCCGCGCCCGTTTGAAGTGCAGGTTGAAACCCTAAACGCACAGCTGGTCAGTGCCGATGCGGCTTTAATGCAAGCTAAAAGCGAAGCACGCCGTGCCAAACAGCTGGTGGCTGAAAAAGCCATGTCAACCGAGCTTGCCGAGCAGCGTGCAGCAACGTTGCGCCAGGCACAGGCTAATCGTGATGCAATCGCCGCACAGCTGAAAAAAGCGCGCCTTGATCTGGAGTTCAGTCAGGTTGAAGCGCCCATCAGCGGCGTGATTTCGCGTGCTATCGTAACCAAAGGTAATTATGTGAGCGCCGGAGAAACCACGCTGGCAACCATAGTGTCGGATCAGCAGATCTATGCTTACTTTGATGTCGACGAGCGCACCTGGAGTGACAAGTTTGCTGGTGTTGATGCCACCGATGCGGTCACGGTGCAATTACAGCGTATCAATGGTGGGGCATCTGTGCCTGGCGTGGTTGATTTTATCGATAACGAAATTAACCCCAATACGGGCACTTTAGGGGTCCGTGCAGTATTTGATGCGCAGCAACACGGCCTGAAACCAGGTGCCTTTGCGCGTATCTCTTTGGGCTCGGCTGATGCAGCAACCATGCCTTTGGTGCCTGAGCGTGCCATTGGAACGGATCTGAAAAACCGCTTTGTACTCACGGTCGATGCCAATAACACGCTGCAATACCGCCTGGTAGAGCTGGGTGAGCGCTACGGTGCATTCCGTGCGATTAAATCGGGGCTGGAAGCGGGCGATAAAGTTGCAGCCAATGGTCCTGCACGCGTTGGTCCGGGCATGCCTATCACCCCAAACATGGTGACGCTGAACCTGGATGATACCCGTCTTGTGATTGCACAGCGCGACACTCAGCTTAGCGCTGCAAACTAAGAGGCAATTATGAACTTTTCTCACTTTTTTATCAGCAGGCCGATTTTTGCGGCCATGCTCTCGCTGGTGTTTGTGATCACCGGCGCCATCTCGCTGTTTCAGTTGCCGGTCAGCGAATACCCAGAAGTTGTCCCACCAACCGTGGTGGTTAACGCCAGTTACCCAGGTGCGAACCCCAAAGTGATTGGTCAGACCGTCGCAACGCCGCTTGAGCAGGAGCTCAATGGTCTGGAAAACATGCTGTACCATTCATCGCAGGCAACCAGCGATGGCCGTCTTACCCTGACTGTGACCTTTGCTTTGGGCACAGACTTGGATCAGGCCCAGGTTCAGGTGCAAAACCGGGTGAACAATGCCTTGCCACGCCTTCCTCAGGAAGTACAACGCCTGGGTGTGACGGCGCAAAAGTCGTCACCTAACCTGGCACTGGTGGTGCATCTAGTGTCTCCGGATGGTCAGCAGGATACCTCTTACATGGCCAACTATGCCGACATCTATATTAAAGATGAGCTGAAGCGTTTGCCGGAAGTGGGCGACCTGCAACTATTCGGTGGTGCCAAATACTCTATGCGTGTGTGGTTAAACCCCGATGCACTGGCAGCGCGTAACCTGACAGCAGGTGATGTGATCAATGCTTTACGTGCGCAAAACCAGCAGGTTGCCGCGGGCTCTTTGGGTGCTCAGCCTTCACCGGATGAGAACCAGTTTCAGGTATTGTTGAATGTAAAAGGCCGCTTAACTCAGATTGATGAATTTGAGCAGGTGATCATCAAAGTGGGCGAGCAGGGCCAGATCACACGCTTGCAGGACATTGCGCGTGTTGAACTGGGCCAGGAAAACTATGCGCTGCGCGCTATGCTGGACAACCAGCCTGCGCTGGCAATGCCGGTATTCCAGCGTCCGGGTTCTAATGCCATTGCTTTGTCTGACAACGTACGTGCGACAATGGCGCGTCTGGCAAAAGACTTCCCGGCGGGCATGACCTATGAAATTGCCTATGACCCTACCGTATTCGTACGTGGCTCAATTGATGCAGTTATCCAAACGTTACTGGAAGCCATTTTGTTGGTAGTTGTGGTTGTGGTGGTGTTCCTGCAAACCTGGCGTGCGTCTATCATTCCATTAATTGCCGTGCCGGTGTCACTGATTGGTACTTTTGCCATCATGCAGATGCTGGGCGTGTCGATTAATACACTGTCTTTGTTTGGTCTGGTACTGGCCATAGGTATTGTGGTGGACGACGCCATTGTGGTGGTCGAAAACGTTGAGCGTAATATTGCCGACGGCTACAGCCCGTTTGAGGCAACTAAAATTGCCATGACTGAAGTAACCGGCCCGATTATTGCCATCGCCTTTGTATTGTGTGCGGTGTTTATTCCAACGGCCTTTATTACCGGACTGTCGGGCCAGTTTTACAAGCAATTTGCCCTGACGATCACCATTTCAACCTTGATCTCGGCCTTTAACTCGCTGACCTTATCGCCTGCGCTTTCGGCCTTGCTGTTAAAGTCGCATGATGCGCCGAAAGACGGCCTGACCCGCGTGCTCGACAAACTGTTTGGCACCTGGTTGTTCAAACCCTTCAACCGTATGTTCGACAAAGGTGCGCAGGGTTACGAGAAGCTGATACAAAAACTGATCCGCATGAGTGTGGTCGTGGGTGTGGTGTACTTAGCGCTGGTGGGTTCAACCGTTGGCCTGTTCAACTCAGTGCCGGGTGGCTTTATTCCCCAGCAGGATAAGCAATACCTGGTTGCGGTGGCGCAACTACCGGATGCGGCCAGCCTGGACAGAACCGAAGCCGTGGTTAAACAAATGCAGGCAATTGCACTGGAAGTACCAGGTGTGGCACACACCGTGGCGTTCCCGGGCTTGTCGGTGAACGGGTTTACCAACAGTACCAACAGCGGCATTGTGTTTACGCCACTGGCTGATTTCTCTGAGCGTCAGGATCCAAGCCTGTCTGCCCATGCGATTGCGATGCAGCTGAACATGCGTTTTGCACAAATTGATGAAGCCTTTGTTGCAGTGTTCCCACCGCCGCCAATTCTTGGTCTGGGTACCACAGGTGGCTTTAAATTACAGCTTCAGGACAGAGGTAATAAAGGGTTCGAAGCCTTGTTTGCAGCGCTTCAGAATACCATTGGTCAGGCGCAACAACATCCGGCATTGACGGGTCTGTACTCCAGCTTCCGTATTCAGGTGCCACAAATGGACATTAATGTTGACCGTGAGCAGGCACTATTGCAGGGCATTCCGCTGGATGAGGTGTTCAATGCACTACAAATTTACCTGGGCTCTGTGTATGTGAATGACTTTAACCTGTTTGGCCGTACTTACCAGGTCAAAGCACAGGCCGATGCTGAGTTTCGTGCTAAGCAATCGCAGATCAACAACCTGAAAGTACGTAACGCCGCCGGCAACATGGTGCCGCTGGGCTCCGTAGTTACGGTGACACCCACCACAGGTCCGGATCGGGTGATGCACTATAACGGGTATATGACCGCAGAACTGAACGGCAGCCCGGCGCCGGGGTACAGCTCAGATCAGGCCAAAGAAGCGATTGAATCGGTACTGGCTGAGAGTTTACCGGAAGGGATCAGCTATGAATGGACTGAGGTAACCTATCAGCAAATTCTGGCGGGCAATACTATGGTGTATGTGTTCCCTCTGGTAGTGGTACTGGTCTTTATGGTGCTGGCAGCCCAATACGAGAGCCTGCGTTTACCACTGGCCATTATATTGATAGTACCAATGACGATATTCTCTGCGCTGGCAGGTGTGTATATGCTGGGCGGTGACAATAATATCTTCACCCAGATTGCGCTGATTGTACTGGTAGCACTGGCCTCGAAGAATGCGATTCTGATGGTCGAGTTTGCCCGCGATAAGCATAAATCCGGTGCAACGCATCTGGAAGCCATTATGGAAGCGTGTCGTTTACGACTGCGTCCTATCCTGATGACCTCGATTGCGTTCACAGCTGGTGTGGTCCCTCTGGTACTGGCGTCAGGCGCAGGTGCAGAGATGCGTCAGGCAATGGGTAATGCGGTGTTCTTTGGCATGATTGGGGTAACGGTATTTGGCTTGCTATTCACGCCCGTGTTCTATCGCCTGCTTACCTTAAACGACAGCGCGAAGGAAGGTTTGCAAGACAGCGCAAACGAGCCTGTGATTGAAAAATAGCCGTTAACAGGATTTAAACACCTGTCACAATATTGAGTTGTTTGACAGAGACCAAGATGGTTTAATAGCAACAATTGCGAAGTTTTGCCCATAATCGGAAAATTAAAGTTATGGGCAATCCGGCCTCAAAAGGGTCGAAAAGTGGAGAAAACCACCATGTCAGTCGAAAAAACCACCATGCGAGCACTGGAGCTGCGTCAATGTGGCGCTGAGTTTGATTTAGCGATGGCAGAGCACGCCATGCCAGTGCCGGGAGATAACGAGTTACTGGTTGCCATAGATTATGTGGCCCTGAATCACCTGGACGCACGGATGGCGAAAGACGGGTTTTGCCAGTGGCAATACCCGCACATTTTGGGACTGGATGCCGTCGGAACTGTGGTCTCAGCCGCTAAAGGGGTATTTCCGCCTAAAGGCAGTCGGGTATTGTTTAATGCCAGTCTGGCAGAGCAGGGGATGCTGAAAGAGTACGCAGTTGTACCCAGTCACGCGGTGTCGGAAGTACCCGATGGCATGAGTGGCGAAGTGGCGGTGTCATTACCCAATGCGGGCATGGCGGCACTGCTGGCTTTGGATAAAATGCAGGTGCAGGATGGCGACTCACTGGCTATCAACAGCGCACAAGGCGCCGTGGCCCATTTTGCCGTGCAATACGCCAAACAGCGCGGTGCTCAGGTGTTTGCCTTTGCACAGAAAGAGCATCACAAGAGGCTAAGTAAACTCGGTGCAGACTGGGTGTTCGACTGCGAGTCGGAGTCGGTGTGTGAACAAATCAAGCGAGAAATGGGACCAGGCGGCTTTGACTGTATTTTAAATACACAAGGCGGCGACTCCTTTTTAGATGACCTGCGCCATTTGCGGTTTTGCGGTCGCATTGCCTGTCTTAATGGCTTTGGCACCATTCCCGAAGAGCTGCTTTTTGAGAAAGCGCCTAACATTGGCGTGGTATCGGTCGCCGGCGCCTGGATGGCCAACAGCCTGTGCGCCCAGCAGCACTTGTGTTTTATGGGCCGCCAGTTACTTGATGATGTCAGCAACGGCCGCATCAAAGCACCCGAGGTGAGACTGCTCGACTTTAGCGTCGATACCGTGCGCGATGCACTGAGTTGCTTGCTGGGCAAAACCTGTCAGCAACGCCCGGTGATCCGCATTACACGCGATTAATCCGACACGATATTTATGAGTTACAAAGCCCGACTAGGTTAGTCGGGCTTTTTAGTGCGTGCTTGCGGTCCCTGAGCAGCACTCTGGCAATTTACCAAGTGGTTAAGAAATAGTTCAACTTCGCTGTCCCCCTTTGGTATATAGCATAGGGTGTCGCATATCGTTAAAGCGGCTAAATGCGGCATCCATTTTTGGTACGCTTCAATGGTGCGTTAGGCGTAACGTCGCAGGTACATCTGCGCTTGCAGCATGAGTAGAAAAGGTGATTTCATGAGCGTTCCAGCTGGCAAAGTTGGTACTGGATGTATAAACAGTATTTTGGCTGTTGTCCAATAACATTATTACGTGCCGTTTTGTCCAATTTTCACACAAATGTGTTTTTGCAGGTCGCAACCGATTGTTTACTTTGAGTTTGTTCCATGGGACTATGAGGCTATGTAATACAGCCCGTTTTGTCGGTTTATGTTCCGACATTTTGGGGTAGAATAAATTGTTATACTTACCTAGAGTTCGGTGGATGAAAAAAGTTTTAGTATCAATTGCTTCGACATTTATATGTATTCTTATTTACTTCACTTTTTTTTCACTAGTATGGGATAAGCTTTTCCCATACTACTATGAAGATTATTTGACTCATTTTTTCGTTGCTGGGCTAATTTTAATAATTACTGTGCCGCTGCTCTTTGCAACATTTCTATACTTAAAGGTATCACCTAATTTTAAAACTCACTATTACAACTCAATTAAAAAAACTAATATTGCAGCAACCTTAATTTGTATCTCTATTGTCTTGTATCAATATAGTGGTATGTCATATTCTGATAGCGGAGATGGTTATTACAAGATAGAGTCTAGTGACGGGTAAGTATAACAAGTGCCTAAACCAAAGGACGCAAAACAGCAGGCTTGCGCTCCTTTGTCGCTAATTTTAGCCTGCTATTTCGCGCCGGTTAGGCAAGCGTTATGTGCCAGTGAAGTATTGGAGCTCGAATTGAATTTTAGTGTTAAATCGAAGTTGTTAATCAGCGCTGGGGTTATTGCATCAGCCTCCGCTATTTGGCATCTTCTTTGTATTATCGGTGGCCCTAGTTGGTTTGTATTTGCTCGAGCACCTCAACCGATTATAGATTCAGCAGTTCAAGGTACTTTACTTGCACCTATTGGCACTGTAATTGTTGCAGGTTTAATGTTTGCTTGCTCTGTTTTTGCTTTTTCTGCGGTAGGCTTAATTCGCAAAGTCCCTTTACTACATTCGGCTTTAATTACCATTGCATTGCTTTGTACGTTGCGTGGTTTAATCGCCATTCCAACGTTTGTAACTCCGTCGGGGTTTGATATATGGCAAATTGTAGCAAGTACTATTTGGTTTTATGTTGGTATTTGTTTTCTGGTTGGTAGTATAGAGCAATATAGGCTTGGTAAATCAGGCACATAACCGAAGGAAACAAGCGACACCCACCTAAAAATGGCACACTTTTGATGTGGCGTCTACGCTTAGAACACGCTCAAAGGATTGAGGACAATGGACTATGCCAACAGCAAGGAAGAAGCAGGTTAGCTTAAGCGATACCAAATATTATCACTGTATTTCGAGGCGTGTTCGTCGGGCGTTTTTATGCGGCGAAGACCGCTTAACGGGCCGCTCATATGAGCATCGGCGAGACTGGGTAGAAGAAAAACGGGAAACAAGCGACACCCACCTAAAAATGGCACACTTTTGATGTGGCGTCTACGCTTAGAACACGCTCAAAGGATTGAGGACAATGGACTATGCCAACAGCAAGGAAGAAGCAGGTTAGCTTAAGCGATACCAAATATTATCACTGTATTTCTAGGTGTGTTCGTCGGGCGTTTTTATGCGGCGAAGACCGCTTAACGGGCCGCTCATATGAGCATCGGCGAGACTGGGTAGAAGAAAAACTACTGACGCTGGCAAAAGTGTTTTGCATCGAAGTATGTGGCTACGCGGTCATGAGCAATCATACGCATATTGTGCTGTATGTCGATGATAAAAAAGCTGAAAGGTTATCAGATAAAGCGATAGTCATTCGCTGGCACAAGCTGTTTAAAGGCAACTGGCTGACACAAAAATACATCAATGGTGATGAGCTGAGCGAGTCAGAGCGCAGTATGCTTGCGGCTGATATTACTGAATTCAGACTTCGGCTTGCAAGCATCAGTTGGTTTATGCGAGTACTTAATGAGAGCATTGCTCGCAGAGCTAATGAAGAAGATGGTTGCACGGGGCGTTTTTGGGAGGGGCGATTCAAGTCACAAGCTTTACTTGATACTGCTGCACTGGCAGCTTGTATGGCTTATGTTGACCTGAATCCAATCAGAGCCAAAATGGCAGACACCCCAGAATCCTCGGATTATACCAGTATCAAAAAGCGTATTGAGAGCGCGCGGCAGGGCAAACAACCTAAAAGCTTGCGGCGCTTTGCAGGAAACCCTAGAACAAATATGCCAAGTGGTCTTCCGTTTGATTTGACCTATTACATTCAGTTGGTTGAATTAACAGGCCGATGTATGCGTGCAGATAAACGGGGTTACATCAGTGATAGTCAGCCGCTGCTGGCCAGGTTGCAGATAGAGCCAGACAATTGGCTTAAGCTTACCACCCAGTTTACCAAGGTGTTTCATGGTGCAGTAGGGCGAAAGCAGGCAATGACAGATTACTGTGAGCACCTTAACAAAAAGCGACGTGTTAATCTGACTCGATGTGAGCGGTTATTGGGCTAGCATTGCTCGAGTTAGCTCCGAACTGACCGACATATCTGTTCACCCAAACTCAGTTTAGGGGACGCTTTTGTATTGTCTTACTCTGTCTATCTTCAAATACTCCGAGCTGAAATGTGTGCACCTGGCTGCTCAAAGCCCTTGGTGAACCAAGAATCCACTATATTTCAAATTCAATTTAGAACATAGCCTCATTGGTTAGGTGAGTTTAAGGGTGGGTGTCGCCTTTATTGGTTAGGTGTCGCCTTTATTGGTTATTGTGGAATTACAAATCGTCAATTACTCGTGGCTTTTGCGTTTTTATTATCGAGGCGCCACAATACAGCAGCGCTTGTTGTAGAGTTAGTACAAGTTAGTCCGTATAAGGGTTTTCTGACTTTGCTGCAAACACTTCTTTTGCCGCCAGAGCTGCATTGTAAGCAGCTGGCATGCCAGCTAAAAATTGCATATATATTACCATATCCATTATTTCCGCTTTAGTTAAGCCTACTTGTATACTTGTACCTAAGTGATATTGAAGTTGAGGTCTTGCTGTACCCAGTGCGGCGAGTGCACTAATTGTCGCTAATTGCCGCTCTTTAATTGTAAGCCCTGGTATACCAAAAGCATCACCAAATAGTTGGTAAGTCGTGTCTGTTAACCCTACTGACATAGGTTTAAATGCTGTAATAATTGTTTGATACCCGTTATTATCCAGCTTAGTATACTCTTCTACTCCTTTCTTATATCGCGCTTTACTTGTATCGGGTGGTAATGTGAGTGATAAATGTTTATCAATTGAAGAAGCAAGTGCATCAATGGATTTTTCTGCCCGAGGAAAGCCATAGTATGAAGTAAGCTGAGTCAAAATTAGCACCACGTCTTGCTGCCCTATATATTTTTTTTCTAATGATGTAGCGACAACTTGTTGAAGGGCTTCTGTTAATTCAAGAGCCGACAGCGCAGATATTTTTACAATAGCCTGCTGGCGTTGTGTAAGGGTTAATACCTTTTTAATGTCCCTCTCCGCCCTAAATTTGGTTATTGAAAAGTTGCCCTCAGTGGCTTGTGACGAGGAAATTGAGGTTATCAATAAGGAAATGGCTAGTATCTTTTTAAACATAAATATTTCTCTACTTTGGTTTTCTAATATCGTTTTTAAGCCTGTTTTTTATTGGGTAATACAGCTATTAAACAACGTAGCTAACTGCCCCGTTGGCCACCTATGGTGTAGCCACTATCAACATGGATTGCTTGGCCGTTAACAAAACTTGCACGTTCGCTAAGCAACCAACAGGCGAGCTCGGCAACTTCAGTAGGCTCACCTAAACGTTTTGCTGGATGCTGTTGTGAAAACATATCTAGAATAAGTTTGTCATGGTTAAATGCTTCTCTTGTCATCTCGGTATTGATGCCACCAGGATTCACACTATTTATACGTATACCGCTGTTGGCAACCTCAATAGCAGCTGCGCGAACAAATGCGTCAATGCCAGCTTTGGATGCTGAATATACGCTCGAACCACACAAGGCACCGGAAGCTAACCATGAGGAAGTGTTTACAATCGAGCCTTTGATGCCATTGGTCTGAAAGTATCTCATCTGCCATTGACTGCTGAACCAGACCGATTTTAGATTCACATTTATCGTCTCATCCCAATCTTGCTCAGACTGATTCAACATTGGGGAAAAATTGCCTATGGTACCTGCATTATTAAATGCGCCATCAAGACCAGCTAAACGGTTAACTGCTTGCTCCATCATTTCTGTAACACCTTTAGTTCTAGATATATCGGCCTCAATCGCTACTGCGATGCCACCTGCGCTTTTTATTTCTGCAACTAACGCATCTAACTTATTTTTTCTACGTGCAGCTAGTGCGACAGATGCGCCTTCTGAAGAAAATAACTTAGCTGCTGCCATACCTATTCCTGAACTTGCGCCCGTCACTAAAATCTTTTTACCTTTTAATAGCATCGTCCATACCTTGTATATGTTTTATTCAGCTCCACTCTATCATTTACAGTAAATGTGTGTAATATGTTGGATTAAATATCCAGTATAACGGAAATTCGAGAGTCAATATTATGAGTGATGGTTTAAGTTTTGATTACATAGGCAAGTTGATCCGTAGCTATCGTTCTGCTGAATGCACAAGCTTACAAGCATTGGCGGATAGATCTGGTGTTAGTCGCTCAATGATAGCCCAAATTGAGTCAGGTCAAACCGTACCAACAATTGCGGTACTGGCAAAACTGGCAGAAGCTATGAACTATGAGCTAGCAACATTAGTTCAACCGCCCGAACGAGCTTTGAATATCAGCACCTCCAGAGCAGCAAAAGATAATATTATCAGTAAAGTTGACAGCCCATTTACCTGCCATATATTGAAAAAGCAAAGTGGTCTCTTTACTACTGAAATTTATCAATTTTATTTTAATGAGGCTGGAAAAACATCCTTTTCAGCTAATGTGAGAGGTTCAGTTAAGCACCTATGGTTGCAGCAAGGTAAATTAGATATTTATGTAGCAGGCAATAAAATAAGTGCACAACAAAATTGTTTAACTACTTTTAATGCAAACATTCCGCATAGATTAGAATCTAGATCGGAGCCACTTGCTAAGGGACTTTTCTTTGTTGTTTATTAACTAAGTTTGCGTTTTGGCTAGTGCAGGCAACAGATTGAGCTATTGTCAAATCTGGTGTATGAAAGCCGCTTGATACTCGAAAAAACAAGCGACACCCACCTGAAAATGGCTTACTTTTTCTACACTAAAGAACCTCGACTTTGAATGAGTGTCGCCAGAAATTGGCCCTGGCTTTGTCTGAACCTGGCTACATGTCAAAATTCAGAGCTTAAATTACCGATGTGTGCCACCCTTTTCAACCATTATCGTAATCCTTACCCCGCGTCAAATGCAACACCTTGTTTACTTTTGGTTTGTTCCGTGGGACTATAAAACTTTGCAATGCTGCCCAGTTTATCGGTTTATGTTCTGATATTTTGGGAGGGAGCAAATTACTATGTTTCTTAATGGAGTTAAGAGTGATTTCACAAATCCTATTTATTATCGGGGCAGCAATATTTGGCGGTTTAGGCTTAATCCATCTGATTTTTACGTTCTTTTCTAACAAGTTTGATGCATATAATGCAGAAGTTGTCGTTGCAATGAAAAGTACATCTCCAGTCATAACGAAGGAAACTACAGTTTGGCGGGCTTGGGTTGGCTTTAATGCAAGCCATAGTTTAGGGGCTATTTTTTTTGCAGCAATCTATATACCTTTAGCAATTTTACATATGCAGCTTATTACAAATAACGTGTGGTTTTCAGTGTTGCCTTCTATTTTCGGTTTTTCATACTTGCTGTTGGCTCAAAAATACTGGTTTAGAATTCCGTTTTTAAGCATTCTGATTGCAACAATATGTTTTGTCTTTGGTTGTTTACTAATCAATTTATAGTAAGCGTTTTACGTTGAGCTCAGCATGGCTTGTCAGTCACTTCGTGTAACCTTTCGCACTTGATTGTGAACTCCTAGCAGCTCAGCGCCTACAGCAAGTGCGAGAATCAATGACCTAAGTGCGGGCTGTTAGCAGAAAAAACGGATTAAAACTGCATACTCACCGAGAGCATAAAACTGCGCTTAGGCTGAGGGATTAGGGAGTTTGCCCAGCCCACTGAGCGCTGTTCAAAATCATCACCACTGGCTGCGGCTTCTGCGCCTGAGTGGTAATAGATTTCATCAAAGAGGTTTTTGATTTTAAATGCCACTTCGAACGATTCGAACCGGTAAATGATATTAGCGTCTACCGTTAAATAGGCGTCATTCTTTCTGTCCTTGGCACGCAATGTGTTTCTCAAATATAGCGGCTTACTTGAGACCCAGTTGGCCCTGATATTAACATTAAGCGCCTCATTGACAGGCACATTAAGCCCTGCGTTGATTTTATGTGGTGCGATATCGCCAAGCTCTGCATCCATATCCTGGCAGGGGTTGTAGGTGAGCGTATTATTGTTTGCGATGTCCCGGCAGTTTTCGATCCCCTTGCCCACCCACAGGCCCAGAGTGTGATCGTAGCTAACGCTGCTTTTGGTTTTTGTGCGGGTGTAATATAAATAGCCTGAGATGCTTGCAGCACCTGTTATAAAGTTACTAAACTCAAACTTACCGCGATATTCCAGGCCGTAGGTGCTGCGTTTTCCGGCGTTTTCGGCCTCTTCTTTTACGACGTCGTCATACCTGGCAGTAAACAAAGACAAATCATGCAGCCAGTTGTCTTGCTGATACATGTAAATGAACTCAAAGTTTTCCGCCTTTTCGGGTTTCAGATCAGGGTTGGCAGAGCGGCCGCTCCAGCCACCCCAAAGTTGTATCGGGGCTGGCTCCTGAAAAGCCGTGCCATAGAGCATTTTGATGGTTGATTTATCTGACAAAAAATAAATAGCAGAGGCCCTGGGGTTGGTGGTACTGCCATATAGGCTGTTTTTGTCGTACCTTACGCCGGCATTCACTCGCCAGTTATTGATGCTCCAGATGGCCTGAATATACGCGCCCCGGTCAGTCAGACTAGCCAGGTTTTCGTCCGGCATCCGGCTGAGCGTATCTGGTTGAATATTGATGGTGCTGTCTGTATTTTGTGCAACGCCATCCCCGGCAGTTTCGGGCGTATCTGATGAGCAAAAGGTTTCGGCAAAATAACCGCAGGCATCGTAGGCTTTGGTGAGTTCTTTGTCTTCAAATTTAATGCCGCCGCTGATCTTAAACTGCTCAGTGTAATCGAACTCGTAATCTTGCTTAAATAGCCAGCTTTTGTTGCTGGTTCGCCAGTGCGAAATGGTTAAGGTAGAGACCACATCCGGGCCACTCAAGGCGGTGGAGCCGGGAAAGGACTCGACCCAGTACCCGCCATTGCCACTTTTTCTGCTCAGCAGCAGGGTATCTACTTGTACTTTATTTTTTAAAGTCCCTGCATGTCGCAGATAATATTGCTCTGAGTTGCGATACCACTGAGCCGCAGGTTGCGCTCTATCGTGGGGGTATTGCGGCCCCCAGCCATGGCGCATATCCCATTCAATAACGCCTAACGTCAGGTTTTTGAACCCGACATCGGCCAAAATTCCCCATTCCCGTTGTGGGTCGTGGTAGGCGCCAAAATCATTGTATTTAGAACCGTGAGGACAACCATCGGCTGCACAATTGGCAGATAATGCGGTGTCATAAATCACGGGCCCCCAGATATCCCGGTTACTCAACAGTTCGTTACTAACAAAGCCCCAGGGGGCCAGATCGTCTATGTCGGCTTCATCACTTGAATAGTATTTAGCGGACAGGTTGTAGGTCAGCTTGTTATGACTGCCGCCCGCAGCGATATCAATGCTTTGTGTGTCGTAGCTGCCCGACTGAACGTTCACTTTAAAAAAGTCATCATTCTGGTGAGTCTCTTTGGCGTCGGACGTAACCAGGTTGATTATCCCTAAAAATGCATTGGGGCCATACACAGCGCCCACCGGACCATATAGTACTTCGATTCGTGCTATGTTCGACAACGGATAATTTTTTGACAAAGTGGCTTCGTGATACCACAAATGGTTATCGACTATGCCATTAACCAGCATCAGCGTGCGCTGGGTGAGGGGCGTGCGGTAGCCGCGCTGGTAGGTGATAACGCCACCATTACCATTGGTGACTGTGCTATCAAAGCCGGGCAGATCCAAAATCACTTCATCAATACTGGTATAACCGCGCTGGCGGATATCCGCTGCGGTAATGATCACCATAGCCGCCGGGGCATCGCGCAACGTTTCCTCAACGCCGGAGGCTGATGACACCGTGACATCAAGCAAGTCCTCTAAGCTCAGCTCCATAAATGTATCAAGTTCATCACCTTGTGCCGCACTGTGTGAGCTGAATAAAATCATTGAAAAGAGCAAAGATGCTGCTGTAGTTTGACAGGACTGTTTGCTGGTCATAAGTTCCCCCTGGCTCTACAAGCTGTAGCGCTCCGATGACCTGTTGCTCTGGCAAAACGCTGATATACCATAGTCGGTGAGAAACTTATTCTGGTCTTTGGAGACTAGAATAAACTGCTTGATTGTCAAGCTGTGAGGGACCGATAAAGGAACGCAGAAATTAATTTCCGGTCTGAGTTCTTACAGTCCAGGGCTAAAGGTTTTTGCATTAACTGGTTGATGTCTCGCCCGGCTAACCGGGCAGAGATTCAAACTGGCTAAAAATACGCTGAATAGGATAGGGATAAGAAATCCAGCCCGGGGTTAGGGCTTTTAAACCCGGCGTTGGAGTAGTGCATATAGCGAATGGCGATATTGGCATCGTCCAGCTGATAAACCAGCCCCAGTCTGTCTTCAAACTGGTAATGCGTACTGACGTTTTTACCTGCAAATTGCGTATCATCCAGCAGGGCAATGCCGATCCCAAATTCCACTGCAACCGGGTGGCCATTAAAGGTGGTGAAGGGATATAGGATCACCGGCGAAACCGCCAGTACAAAATTCGTGTCGTGGCGGTTTTGGTCTCCGTAACGCCAGAAATTGATACTACTTTCAAAGTGCATGTCAAAGTGGCGCCAGGCTTGAGGCAATGCCAGCTCAGGATGGTACTGGTACGCTAATTTAATGCCGTCGACACTGCCTTCACCATGAATGTAATGAATAGCATAGCCGTGTTGTTGTGCCGCTACCGGCATGGCCAGCGCGCTTAGCAGGAGCAGCGCAAGTGTGGTTAATCTGATCATAATGATTAGTCACCGAGTATATAAAGGAATATGGCTATTGTCGGGTTAGAACTTGCTATTAAAAAGGCGTTAAATGGCACAGTATTGATGTTGATTTGGCACCAAAAAGTTAGGTTGTTGATTTATATGGTAAATATTATTGGTGCCAAAGTGGCATTAATATGGTGCAAATTTGTGTGTTTTTCATCTGCAAAGTTAGCGCTAAACTTGCCCCATTAACCGTTATGGGAGTGGATCATGAAAAGACTAATGCAACTTATACTGGTGACAGTACTGGCGTTTAGCAGCGTACCGGGGCTTGCTGCACCAGACACACAAAGCAACCCGTATGGCCTGATCAAATCGGTTGGCGACCAGTTGTTTGTGGATATCAGCAAACTGAATACGCTGGAAGAAGTGCAGAAAAAAGCACAGCTGAAAAAGCTGGTGCGTGAGCAACTGATGCCACACATCGACATTAAATATGTGTCTTTTAAACTGCTTGGCAAGCACGTACGCGAGATCAACCGGGATCAGGCCGTGACCTTTATTGATGCGGTTGAGCAATACCTGGCCAACACTTATGCCAATGCGTTGATGAGCTATAAAGGCCAGCAGGTTAACTTTATTGAGCCGGTTGTGAGCGACGACAGCAAGTTCGCGTCGGTGAAATCCGAAATTGTTGAGCCTAATGCGCCTACCATCGACATTGTATTCAAATTCCGCAAAAACAAAGCGGGTGAGTGGCAGGTGTACGACTTGGTTGCCGAGAGCATCTCACTGCTTAGCGCTAAACAAAAAGAGATCACAGCGCGGATCAGCGAAGTTGGCATAGATCAGGTAACCAAAGAGCTGGTGGCTAAGAGCTAAGCCAAACACCACAAGATACAATTTACGTCCTTCAGGCGGGTACTCACCCTTACCCATGAGATCCAACACTCTGAGATTGCCCGCCTTTTTCTTGCCCGTCGGGGCATTGCTGTATCCTCTATCTTTGGCTTGTCGCTGTCATATCAGCCATAGTAAGATGGCGGCCATTAGATGAATTAAGAATGCTTTATTATGCAATTATCTCCCTCACTTTCAGCTTTGGTTGAAGCCTTGCGTTGTTTACCTGGCATTGGGCCTAAATCGGCACAGCGGATTGCCTTTCACCTGTTAGAAAGAGACCGCAGTGGTGGCACGGCGCTTGGTCAAAGCCTGCTCAACGCCATGGATAAAATCGGCCACTGTGAATCCTGCCGTACTTTTTCAGAAACGCCGGTGTGCGATATCTGTAGCAATATAAAACGCCAGGACACCGGGCTGCTGTGTGTGGTGGAATCCCCAAGCGATGTGCTGGCGATTGAACAAACCGGTCAGTACCAGGGCCTGTATTTTGTATTGATGGGGCATTTATCGCCGCTTGATGGCATTGGTCCGAACGAAATCGGCATGGATGTACTGGAAAGAACGCTTGCCAATGGCAACATCAATGAAGTTATTCTGGCCACCAATCCGACGGTTGAAGGGGAGGCCACTGCTCACTTTATTGGTGAAATGTGCCATCAGCATAACGTGACCGCCTCGCGAATTGCCCACGGTATGCCGGTCGGTGGCGAGCTTGAGCTGGTAGACGGCATGACCCTGATGCATGCCTTTAGCGGCAGAAAAGCGATTTAGTACAAGCCCGAAAGGGCTTTCTTGGTTACATTTTCAGCAAAACGACACTATCCGCAACTTTTTTCTTTTACCACCCTTGAAAAACGCTTACCCAGCACAATATACCTGAACATAACGCAAGTTAACTGATTAACCATGTACTACTATGTGTACCAAATAAGTTAGGGTGTACCAAATGACTACAGAAAATACTAAAGAAAATCATTCATTTAGTGCCAACACTAAGCAACTGCTCCAGTTGATGATCCACAGCTTGTACTCAAACAAAGAGATCTTTTTGCGTGAGCTGGTTTCCAACGCGTCGGATGCCGCAGACAAGTTACGCTTTTTAGCGCTGCAAAACGGCGACCTGTACGAAGGTGACGCTGAGCTGCGCGTACGTATCAGCGCCGACAAAGACGCGAAGACGGTAACCATTTCTGACAATGGTATCGGTATGACTCGTGACGAAGTGATCAGCTCACTGGGGACTATCGCTAAGTCTGGCACAGCAGAATTCTTTAAAAACCTGACAGGTGATGAAGCAAAAGACTCTCAGCTGATCGGTCAGTTTGGTGTTGGTTTTTATTCTGCCTTTATTGTTGCTGATGAAGTGACTGTACGTACGCGTAAAGCAGGCGAGACTCAGGCAGTTGAATGGCAGTCAAAAGGCGAGGGTGAATATACCCTGGCGGACATTGAAAAAGCCGAGCGCGGTACTGAGATCATTCTTCACCTGCGTGAAGAAGAGCTGGAATTTGCCGATGATTTCCGCCTGCGTTCAATCGTCACTAAGTACTCAGATCACATCTCAATTCCGGTTGAAATGTACAAAGCACCAGTGCCAGAGTCTGAAGGTCCGGATGGTGAAAAAATCGAAGCACAACCGGGCGAGTGGGAAGGCATTAACCGTGCCACAGCACTGTGGACGCGCGATAAGTCTGAGATCAGCGACGAAGAATACAAAGAATTCTATAAGCACGTTGGCCATGACTGGGAAGAGCCACTGACCTGGGCACACAACAAAGTAGAAGGTAAAACGGAATACACCAGCTTGCTGTATATCCCGAAAAAAGCGCCTTTCGATATGTGGAACCGTGACCGCCAGACTGGTCTGAAGTTGTACGTACAACGCGTATTCATTATGGATGACGCTGAGCAGTTTATGCCAAGCTACCTGCGCTTTGTTAAAGGTTTGCTGGATTCAAACGACTTACCACTGAACGTGTCGCGTGAAATTCTGCAGGACAACAAAGTAACTCAGGCTATCCGTAAAGGGTGTACGTCGCGTATCCTGAAAATGCTTGACCGCATGGGTAAGAACAAGCCAGAAGATTATCAGACTTTCTGGAACGAGTTTGGTCAGGTGATCAAAGAAGGCCCGGCTGAAGACGCTGCAAACAAAGAAGCGATTGCTAAGCTACTGCGCTTCAGCTCTACCCACACTGATGAGAGCGTACAAAATGTGTCGCTTGAGCAGTATATTGAACGCATGGCCGAAGGTCAGGACAAGATTTACTACGTAGTTGCAGACAGCTTTGAAGCGGCGAAGAGCTCACCGCACCTGGAGATCTTCCGTAAGAAAGGCATCGAAGTACTGTTGCTGTCGGACCGCGTAGATGAGTGGATGATGAGCCACCTGACAGAATTTGCTGAGAAGCCGTTCCAGTCAATCACCCGTGGTGATCTTGATCTTGGCGATATGGAAGACGAAGAGAGCAAAAAAGCACAGGAAGAGAGCGAGAAGCAGGTCGAAGGTCTGGTAGAGCGCATTAAAGAAGCGCTGGGCGATAAAGTGAAAGAAGTACGCTTTACGCACCGACTGACCGACTCTCCGGCGTGTGTGGTGGTAGATGACCACGACATGAGTTCACAGATGCAAAAGCTGATGGAATCGATCGGTCAGTCTGCGCCAGAATCTAAGCCAATTTTTGAGCTGAACCCTGAGCACCAGCTGGTTAAACACCTGAATGTTGAACAGGACGAAGACAAGTTTGCACAGTGGTCAGAAGTATTGCTGGACCAGGCGCTGCTTGCAGAGCGTGGTAGCCTGAAAGATCCGGCTGGCTTTGTGGCTCGCCTGAACAAGCTGATGCTTGATTTGAGCAAATAAATCGAACACAGCCTGATTGTGTTGAAAAGCCCGGCGAATAATTCGACCGGGCTTTTTTGTGTCTGACTATTGTTGCGGCGCGATAGGGCAGTAGTTGCCACTATTAGGTACCCACACAGAGCGCGTTTCCCAGCGACAGTTGTATGGCACGCGCTGCTGCTCCTGCTGAGTAAAGTAGCTATTATGCTGGTGTACATAGACACCACCTGGCGCATAGTGGTCCGGGCCCGGAATGGTCCAGTTTGCAGGACAGCTTTGGTTAGACAAGACTGTCCGAGTGTCCCAGGCGGGTGCAGTGACGGCGCTGTGTTTTGCGGTCAGCTTATAATGGCACTTTTTGTAAGAGACATTCACCAGCTGCGTGCGGTAGTCACACACCCAGACACGACGCTCGTCCCAGTAACCACCACAGGATGCGCTGTTCACTTGGGTCTCGTAGAAGGTGCTGTAATCCGTCACCTGCATAGTGTCAGCGGGTTGAGCTTGAGCCGTTGCTGCTACACACAGCAGCGACGCCCCAACTAATGTTTTGATATTACATATCATAGGTTAGTCCTTTTTTTAATGGTTAGTAGCAGCCAGGCACGCACAAGAACAAAAAGTTCACAGCGTCACTTGCCTGGCTGAATTAGTGAAACACAGCGCAGATTTCAATGTAAGAGACAACCGCGTGATAAATTTTCATCCGGCGTAAAAGCCGTTATCTGCTTGTTTTGCCGGGGGCTGGCAGAGGTTCTTCCTATATTTACAGGCCTAGTCGCGAATTTGTCATATAAATACACTGGACAAATTAAGTATGAAAAAGATAAAATGACAGCGTTGTCATTGAGATCTATTATCACCTTGAATACGCTTCTGCCCGAACGTTTGATAGAATAATCAGATAGCACAGCTCACCTAAATTAGATTAGTTTATTAATTAGGTCCAAATCTTCTACATAACTCATCGCAATCACTGTAAAAAAGCGCATAGCTTGTGATATATTCACCTCGTTTGTAACAAACTATAACCAATTAATTATTTATTCTTTCTATATCAGTGGGTTAGATTTTTGTTGAAAAAATCTTATGTTAGCCACACAAAAAGATGTAGCGAATCTGTAATTTTGGGTGTATGGTTTGTTATTAGATGACAGCGTTGTCATCATCACTGGGCAGAAGTGATTTAAAAACCAACAAAATGATTCAAGGGGAATCCTGTGTTAGCTAATAATTTTAAGAAAAGCTTACTTGCAGCAAAGGTTGGCCTAATCCTGGGTACGGGTGTGACAGGCGTGGCGTTTGCTGAAGAAAACCAGACTGGCGTTAAAGAAGATGTTGAAGTTATTGAAGTGCGTGGTATTCGCCGCTCACTGGAAGCTTCATTGAATACCAAGCGTTTTGCAGACAGCGTGGTAGATGCTGTAACTGCTGAAGATATCGGTAAGTTTCCAGACAAGAATATCGCGGAGTCTTTGAAGCGTGTACCGGGTATCACTGTTCAAGGACAGTTTGGAGAAGGCGACGCAGTATCAATTCGTGGTGCAGGCTCTGACTTCACAAAAACGACTTTAAATGGCCAAAACGTCGCATCAACCGGTTGGTTCGTGCTTGAGCCAGCTAAGCGTTCTTTCAACTATACGCTGCTTCCCTCTGAATTGGTTGGTGGCCTTGAAGTGTACAAGTCATCTCAGGCCGACATCATCGAAGGTGGTGTAGGCGGAACTGTAGTGGTTAAAACACGCACGCCGCTAGACATGGATCCTAATACGATTTATGGCTCTCTAGAATTCCAACACTCAGATGATTCCGGTGAAACTGACCCGCAGTTTTCTGGCATGTACAGTTGGAAAAATGACAGTGAAGATTTAGGCTTCCTGTTCTCAGCAGTGAATCAGACGCGTCAATTACAGCGTCAGGGCAACGAAGCATTTTGGGCTTGGGGTGCAGGTCCTGTTGGTTTTGAGCAAGAGCGCGAGCGCACAGCTTTCACCACTACTTTCGAGTATGCGCCAAGCGATTCTGTCAATATCGTGGTCAACTACCTTGATATGAAAATGGACGCAAACAACACTAACTTTGCTGTCTGGCTAACACGTGATGGTGAAGGCAAATCAACAGCCTTTATCCACGGTGACGGCACAGAAGCGACGCCGGGTACGCCAATGGCGGGTGACCTGGGTGTGGCTTTTTATCAGATGCGTCCGCGTGAAGCGACGATGAACTCTGATTACCTGGATATCAAACTTGAATACACTGGTGATAATTACAAGCTTGAGCTAGTTGCAGGTGACACAAACTCTTCAGGTGGTACTGACTTTGAAATGGTCATGAATGACTCTGCACCTATGAACCTGACTGGCACCTATGACTTCACTTCTGGTCATCAGAAGTGGCAGGGAGTGGACCTGGCTAATTATGTCCCGGGTGTAACAGAAGATATGCCAAATGGTTCATTGACTATGGGTACAGGCACAAACTTCAATGCAACACCAAAAACGGATGAAGAGCAGTTCTTCCAGGCTGATTTTGAATATATGCTTGAAAGCGACCTGATCACATCAATCAAAGCCGGTTTCCGCTACGGTGAACACGAAGCGACCAGCCGTCGTTTTGAGTTCACCCAGTCGGCAGGTTTTGATCCAGTTTATTCACTGGACGGTCAGGGTTTAGGCGCGTATGACGTGGGTGCCGATAACCTGACAATGCAAGCTTATGATGTTGATGCAATGAAGCGTTGGGCAAAAGCAAGCATCACAGGTAGAACTGAGGACTTTGGTGCGTATAGTCACATTAAAGAAGAAAATACCGCCCTTTACCTAATGGCCAAGTACAGTGGCGAGAAGTATCGCGGTAACTTCGGGGTACGTTATGTCTCAACTGATGCTTCATCAATTTACTATAAAGGCGCTGTAGCGACTGCACGAACTAGCGAAGATTCTGATTATTCAGAAGTACTACCAAGTTTCAACCTGGCCTATGACCTTCAGGAAGATATGATCCTGCGTTTCGCTGCAGCGAAGGTAATGACTCGTCCTCAGTACAATGACATGTACTTTAACCCGTCACTAGAAGGTGTTGCGGACGACCTGCCAGACAACCAAAAGGTTATTCTGGGTAACCCTGGCCTGGTGCCATTTACAGCTAATCAGGCTGAAGCAGGTGTGGAGTGGTACTTTAATTCTACGTCATTAGTTGCTGCAACAGTCTTCTATAAGGACGTATCAAACTTCATCGTCATTAATCGTCGCGATGCAATTGCCGAAGATATCCAGAAGTTTGGCTTGCCTACTCTGAGTAATACGCCGACGCAAAACGGTGATTCAGAAGCCCAAAATGGCTGGGAAATTGAAGAAAACTTCAATGGCCCAGGCGGCAAAGTGAAAGGGGTTGAGCTTCAGTATCAGCAAGACTTCGGTAATGGCTTCGGAACGTTGGTTAACTACACCTACACGAAAGGTGAAGCTGACAATGTTGAGTTTGTCAACGGCAAAGGTGAGACGCAACGCGTATTCAGCGATGGCGGCATTCAGCTGACCGATAGCTCTAAGTATGCTTATAACGCGACGGCTTACTACGAGAATGAAGACTTCTACGCACGTATTTCATACAACTATCGTAGTGACTATATGATCCGTGAAACGGGCGCATATGGTAACCGTTTACATCATGGCTTTGGCTCGATTGACCTGAGTGCGGTTTATCACTTCAATGAAAACATCGACTTCAAGTTTGATGTAGTTAATCTAACAGGTGAATCATCAGAGCAGTACGGTAATCACCAATACCAGGTTGACAACAGCGGTTACGCCGATGGCTTCCCATTGTTTGAATACGAACAGGCGACACGTTACAGCCTGGGTGTATCAGTACGCTACTAATATCACGCGTATTAATGTAACTTAAGGAGCTTCGGCTCCTTTTTTTATTGGTGAACAAATGATAGAGAAAATTGTGATCGTAGGTGGAGGGACAGCCGGGTGGCTGGCGGCGAACCATTTAGTCAAACGTTTTGATGGCAGCTGTGTAGAAGTATCCCTGATGGAGTCGGAAAATATCCCTACGATAGGGGTTGGCGAAGGCACTGTGCCTATGATGAGGCAAACGCTAGAATACTTCGGGATCGATGAAGGAAAGTTTATCCAGCGGTGTAACGTCGCGTTTAAACAAGGGATACGTTTTGAAGGGTGGATGAAAGCGAAAGGCGGGCAAGGGCACGCGTATTATCATCCCTTTGATTATTTTGCAGCAGAGGATACGCTGATTAAACATTGGCTAGCGGAACAAACTCATCCTCTCGCTGATCTAGTTGGAATACAGTCAGCGCTGTGCGAACATAATCGCGCCCCTAAACTTATCACTCAGCCACAATATCAGGGGGCTGCCAGTTATGCTTATCACCTAGACGCTGGCGCGTTTTCAGAGCTACTTAAACAACATGCAACCGAGACATGCGGTGTCCACTATTTCAATGCTGACTTGCAAGAGGTGAAACTTGATGCGGACGGTGCAATACAATCTTTAGTGACTAGTGTCGGTGAAGTGACAGCAGACCTTTACATTGATTGTACCGGGTTTGCCTCTTTATTATTGGGTTCGGCGATGGCCGAACCGTTCGTTGACAAAAGCGATATTCTTTTTGCTGACAAAGCGTTGGCGGTACAAGTACCTTATCAGGACGATACCACGCCAATTGCGTCTTTTACACGCTCAAGCGCGCAAACAGCAGGATGGATCTGGGATATTGGCTTATACACACGCCGGGGAGTCGGGCATGTTTATTCTTCTAATCACACCAGTGCGCAACAGGCATATACTGACTTGGAACGTTATGTCGGGCGAGATCTTGACTCGCTAGAAGTTCGCAGTATAGATATGAGGGTGGGGTATCATCGCCGTGCCTGGAAACACAACTGTGTAGCACTTGGTTTGTCTCAGGGCTTCGTTGAACCGCTGGAAGCAACGGGTTTACTGGTTTTTGATGTGACAGCAAAAATGTTGGCTGACACTTTGCCCAGTGCGCCACAGGGTTTTAGCACCGCAGCAGAGAAGTTTAATCAGGTGGTGCAAAATATGTGGGATAAGGTGATTGACTTCATCAAATTGCATTATTGCATTTCGGACAGAGATGACAGTGCATTCTGGCAAGATAACCGCCAGCTCACAAGCATTCCGCCTACACTTCAGGCACAGCTTGAACGCTGGCGTTATAATGTGCCGGATCAATATGATTTTTCAGGAAAATTTGATGTGTTCAATTTGGATAATTACCTGTACGTCTTGTATGGCATGTCTTATCCAACGTGTACAGATAATAACCGGCTGTCAAGTGCACAACAGAAGCAAGTCACCGGGCGTGTTGCCCAAATCACCCGGCAGCGTTCGCGTGCCATTGAGTTGGCGCCACAGCACAGAGATTTACTAACCCAAATCCGGCAATACGGGTTGGGCAAGATTTAACCTGTTTGAGTGCAAATAATAGCAAATATGCCCAGTAAATAGGCAGTGATATGAATTTTTTATATAGATAGAAAATTCACTTCCAATTTGTGTTTAAAAGCTATAGCCTTGGACACATATAAATAACAACTTTACGATAAAACGGAGCAGTATTATGGCGGAGCAACAAGTGCAGCCTTTACACAACGAAAAACATGCCAACATCAAAGTAAAAAATGGCATTAACGTAGAATTTTTGAAATCTCAGCACTTGATCCCGGTTGTTGCACACGAGTTTGCACGTGTTGCGACTGAATTCCCGATGGCATTTGTTAAGAACACTGAAAGCGGCCAGTTCCAGGCTGTTGCCCTGTTTGGTCTTGAGCCAGGTGAAAACCTGTTTGTACAAGATGGCGAGTGGACTGCGGGTATCGCACCACTGGCTGCATCTCGTTACCCATTTGGTCTGGTTAAGCACCCGGAGCAAGATCAGTACGGCATCGTTATTGACGAAGCAAGCCCGCTGGTAGGCGAAGAAGAAGGTAACGCTTTGTTCGAAGACGGTAAAGAGACTGAGTACCTGGAGCGTCGCAAAGAATCACTGGTTAACTTCATTGAGTTTTCTCGTGTAACTGAAGCTTTCACTCAGTACCTGGCTGAAAAAGAGCTACTTGTACAACAAACTCTGACGGTTGAAATCGCTGGTGAGAAGAAAGACATCAACGGTATCTACCTGGTAGACGAGCGCAAGCTGAACGAGCTGAGCGATGAAGCATACCTGGAACTGCGTAAGCGTGGTTACCTGGCACCTATCTTCTCTTTCCTGACTTCTACACATCAGGTTGGCCGTCTGGCTCGTCTGAAAGCAAAGCGTCAGGCAAGCTAAGTCAGTAATGACTATCTATTGCTAAAAAGCGCCTAAGGGCGCTTTTTTTATCGCTTTTTTTTGTATTCGAAATTCAATTCCGGCAACTTGGTTCCACAATAAAAGAACAACAGGAACGCAACATGCGCCGTATCTTTATCACCTCATCCTTATTCGCCGCCCTGAGCGCGGTACACCCCGCTTTTGCAGCCAAACCTGAGACACCCATCGCGATTGCTATTCATGGTGGTGCCGGCACGATTGAAAAGTCACGTTTCACACCAGAACAGGAAAAAGCCTATAGGCAGACGCTTAAAGTGGCCGTTGAGCAGGGCTATGCCGTGTTAGAGCAAGGTGGTGAAAGCCTGGATGCCATCACTGTGGCAATTACAGTGCTTGAAAACTCGCCGTTCTTTAATGCCGGAAAAGGTGCGGTTTATACTTATGAAGGGGCGCATGAGCTGGACGCGTCGATCATGGACGGACGAGACCGCCAGGCCGGCGCGGTTGCCGGTGTTAAACATGTTAAAAACCCCATCGAGCTGGCAAGAGCGGTCATGGAGAAATCGGTGCACGTGATGCTCAGTGGCGAAGGCGCCGAGGAGTTTGCCAAGCGTGAAGGTATGCCGTTTGTTAATAATGACTATTTTGACACGCCGCATCGTTATGAAGCCTGGCAAAAAGCACGCAAGAAACTGGAGCAAGCCGAACAGAGCAACAAAGACTATCAGGCACAGCATCAACAGTTACCGCAGCAATATAAAATGGGCACAGTGGGCGCCGTTGCGCTGGACAAACAGGGCAACCTGGCCGCGGGCACATCGACCGGCGGTATGACAGCAAAACGATTTGGTCGTGTTGGTGACTCGCCGATTATTGGTGCAGGGACCTTTGCAGACAATGAGTCTTGTGCGGTGTCAGCAACCGGGCATGGTGAGTACTTTATTCGCTATAACGTTGCCGCTGATATCTGCGCGCGGGTGCAGTATCAGGACAAATCCGTGGCGCAAGCCGGGCAGGACGTGATTTTTGGCCCTATGTTACGCGCGGGCGGAACCGGCGGTGTGATTATTTTAGATGCCAAGGGCAATATCAGCATGCCATTTAACACCAAGGGCATGTATCGGGCCAGCAAGTCCAACACTCAGTCTACCTATGTGGGTATTTTTGAGGACAAAGACACCTCTAAATAGTGTGCTTAAGGTTTGCAAACTTAGGCAATTTTTGTAACGCCAGCTACTATTTAATATGAAGCTGGTGTTTTTTTAGGGGAATGAAATATGCAATCTGTCAAAGTAGCAGACTATCTTAATCATCGTCCGGTGACCTTTAAAGCGGACATGCGTATTGAGTCGGCAGTAGAAAAACTACTGCAAAGTGGTCAGGCCGGAGGGCCCGTGATCGACGATATGCAGCGTGTAGTGGGCTTTTTATCAGAGCAAGACTGTATCCGCACTATGCTCGAAGCTACTTATCAGAACGAATCACACAGTATAGTGGCTGATGTGATGAATGCCGAGCCTTTATGTGTCAGCCCGGACGACAGTATCCTAAAGCTGGCAGACAGAATGACCGCCGATAAACCTAAAATCTATCCGGTGTGTGACAGTGACTGCCGGCTGGTTGGGGTGATCAGTCGTACCCACGTACTTTATGCCATTGATAAGCACCTCCACGATACCTATGAATCGGGACATCGCTTTGTGTGAGTTCTGATGCACGTTTTCCTGAGGGCATATTTCGATGCCTGATGAATGTGGTGTCGGCGATATTTGGCACCATTCGGTGTGGTAGCTATTCTACAATATCCTTAAGGTAGCGGTCCTTGTCAAAGGGACTGGGCTGACTGCATGCTTTTTGTTAGACTACGCGACGATTTTCTCAGTAACAAGGTGTCGTGTAGTGGATTTGCAGTCGTTGTATTCGAACATAGCGGATTGCCTCAAAAAGGATCAGTTTCTCTTTAAAAAACGTCTTCAGGGCGTCAAAAAAATAAAAGACGAAGCGAAACAACAAAAGGTACTTACTCAGATAACGCGTGACATAGAGCACAGTAAAACGCTTAGAGTAAAGCGTCTGGCTGAACTGCCGACGGTGCAATATCCCGAGTCGCTGCCGGTTAGCCAGAAAAAAGACGACATTAAAAAAGCCATTGCCGAGAACCAGGTGGTGATAGTTGCGGGTGAAACCGGCTCAGGTAAAACCACTCAGCTACCTAAAATCTGTCTGGAACTGGGTCGTGGTGTTGATGGCTATATTGGTCACACTCAGCCACGACGTCTGGCCGCGCGCAGCGTGTCAAACCGGATTGCCGAAGAGCTTAATTGTGAGCTTGGCCAGGAGGTAGGCTTTAAGATCCGTTTCAGCGATCAGGTGTCTGATAAGAGCTATATCAAATTAATGACCGACGGTATCTTGCTGGCAGAGATCCAGCAAGACAGATACCTGAACCAGTACGATACCATCATCATAGATGAAGCCCACGAGCGCAGTCTGAATATCGACTTTATCCTTGGCTATCTGAAAAACCTGCTTCCTAAGCGCCCAGATCTGAAGGTGATCATTACCTCAGCGACAATCGATCCGGAGCGTTTTTCCAAGCATTTTAATAATGCCCCCATCATTGAAGTATCGGGCCGTACCTATCCGGTAGAGGTGCGCTATCGCCCCGTGATTGATGCCAGTGGGGATGAGAGTGAAGCCGAAAACGACCAGCTACAGGGGATCTTCGATGCCGTAGACGAGCTATGTGCAGAAGGCCCTGGAGACATTCTGATCTTTATGAATGGCGAACGGGAAATTCGCGATACGGCGGATGCGCTGAGTAAGCGTAACCTCAAAGGAGTTGAGATCCTGCCTTTGTATGCCCGTTTGTCGAATGCCGAGCAAAATCGTATCTTTTCCGCCCACAGTCACCGTCGTATTGTGCTGTCAACCAACGTGGCTGAAACCTCACTGACAGTCCCTGGGATCCGCTATGTTATTGACCCGGGCACGGCGCGGATCAGCCGCTACAGCGCCCGTACTAAGGTTCAGCGATTGCCGATTGAGGCCGTTTCTCAGGCCAGTGCCAATCAGCGAATGGGCCGTTGTGGCCGGGTTGCCGCGGGCGTATGTATCCGACTGTACTCAGAAGAAGATTTCCTGGGGCGTCCTGAATTTACCGATCCGGAAATTCTGCGCACCAACCTGGCATCGGTTATTTTGCAAATGCTGGCGCTGGGCCTGGGCGACATCAAGCGGTTTCCGTTTGTGCAAGCCCCCGATAACCGCAATATCACAGATGGTGTCACGCTGCTTGAAGAGTTGGGGGCCGTTAAGCTTGCCGCCAGACGTGAGCAAACCACACTGACCCAGACCGGGCGCAAGCTCAGCCGCTTACCAATTGATCCGCGCCTGGCCCGCATGGTACTGGCAGCAGCTCCTTTGGGAGCATTGCGTGAGGTGATCATTATCGCAGCGGCACTGTCGATTCAGGACCCCAGAGAAAGGCCGCAGGAAAAACGCGGTGCTGCGGATGAAAAGCATGGTCGATTTGAAGATCCGGACTCGGATTTTATGGCGTTTTTGAACCTCTGGCAGTATCTGGAGGAGCAGCAGGAAGCGCTCAGCCGTAGCCAGTTCACAAAGCAGTGTCAGAAAGACTTTTTAGCCTATATGCGGGTCAGAGAGTGGCAGGATATTGTTTATCAGCTCACCACAGTGTGCACAGAAATGGGCCTCAAAGCCTCAGGCAACGACGCCAGCTTCGAAGCCATTCACCAGGCGCTGCTCAGTGGCATGCTGAGCCACATAGGTCAAAAAGACGAGAAAAAATTCTACAAAGGGGCGCGTAACAGCCAGTTCCATATTTTCCCGGGCTCTGGCCTGTTTAAGAAAAGTCCAAAGTGGGTGATGGCGGCTGAACTGGTAGAAACCAGTAAGCTCTATGCCCGCATTAATGCCAGGATTGATGTTAACTGGGTTGCCCCGCTGGCGGAGCATCTGGTTAAGCGCAGTTACAGTGAACCACACTGGGAAAAGAAGCAAGGCTGTGTCATCGCCTTTGAACAGCAAACCCTGTACGGCCTTATCATAGTTGGCAAAAAGCGTACGGTTTACAGTCAGATTGAACCGGCGCTGTGTCGCGAACTGTTTATTAAAGAAGCGCTGGTTGCGCAGCAACTGGGTCAAAATGAGGCCTTTTTAAAGCACAATCAGGCCCTGATTGAAGATATTCAGGAGCTGGAAAACAAAGCGCGTCGCCGGGATATTCTGGTTGATGAGCATATGATGCAGGCGTTTTATGAGCAGCGGATCCCGGCCGATGTCAATAACCGGGCTGCATTCAACCACTGGTGGAAAGAGAAGAAAAAAACCGACAAACGCTTTTTGCATATGGACAGAGATGCCCTGATGCAGCACGAAGCGTCACACATTACGGCGCTGGATTATCCAGACGTGTGGCAACAGGGCAATCTGATGTTGCCTTTGAGCTATCATTTTGAGCCCGGTCAGCCCGTTGACGGCGTGACGGTGAACATCCCCTTACCACTGCTTAACCAGGTGGCTAATGAAGGGTTTGACTGGCATATTCCGGCACTGCGCCATGAATTGATCTGCTCTTTGATCAAGAGCCTGCCAAAAAGCCTGCGACGCAACTTTGTTCCGGCGCCCAACTATGCCGATGCGGTACTCGCTGCCATAGAGCCGATGCAGGGCGGTTTTCTTGAAGCCCTGGCCAATCGCTTGTTGCGTATGACGGGGGTTAAAGTTGACGCTGAGGCGTTCGATCTCGGGGCACTGGAATCGCACTTAAAAATGCAGTTTCAGGTGCTGGACGAACACAACAAGGTGATTGCGCATGGCTATGACCTCGATGCACTCAAAGCCAAATTACAAGGCAAGGTCACGCAAACGCTGTCAAAAGTGGCCGAAGAGGGCATAGAGCAGGAGGGGCTGACGCAGTGGTCGTTTGGTGACCTCCCTGAGGAATACACCAAAAAGCAGGGCGGCTATGAGATCAAAGCTTTCCCGGCGCTGGTAGATAACAAGCAAAGCACCTCAATCAGTTTATTTGACCATCCGCTCAAGGCACAACAGGCGCATCGCCTCGGTTTGCGTCGACTGGTGATGCTGAACGTGCCCTCACCGGTGAAATATTTACAACAGCATTTACCAAATAAAGCCAAGCTGGGGCTGTATTTTAATCCGTTTGGTAAAATTAACGACCTGATCGACGATTGTACTGCAGCGGGAATAGATGCCTTACTGGGAGATTACACCGCGATCCGCTCTGAGCAGGACTTTGAAAAAGCCAAAGAATATGTCCGGGCTGAACTGGGAGACAAAGTGGTAGATATTGCGTCAGCGGTTGAGCAGGTGCTGAGTATTGCGCATGGCATTAACAAGCGCATGAAAGGGCGGGTTGATTTAACCATGATCACCGCGCACGGAGATATCAAGTCTCAGCTGGAAAGCCTGATCTTCAAAGGGTTTGTCAGCCAGCACGGGGCGCATAAATTGCCTGACTTACTGCGCTATATGAAAGCCATTGAAAAACGCCTAGAAAAACTGCCTGTTGATCCTAACCGCGACCGTTTATGTGTGCTGGAGCTGGAAAAAGTGGCGGCGGCGTATAGCGATAAATGTAACAAACAGCCAAAAGGGATCCCTATGCCTGCGGCACTTGACGAGATTTTCTGGATGCAGCAGGAACTTCGGGTGTCTTTATTCGCTCAAACACTAGGAACGCCTTATCCGATTTCGGCCAAACGGATCACCAATGCGTTAAATGAGATCGAATAGTGTGTTTTGACTTGCAATTTGCATTGGGGCAATTACCTTATTAAGAGGAAACTATTTTTGGATTGTGAAAAGGAAGCGGCATTGACTATGTCCACACAGGGGAGCAGGATGAAAACGCCGCATGTGTTAGTGGTTGACGATGAGTATTTCAATTTTGAAATGCTCTCTATGGCTTTGTCTGATGCCTTTAAGTTCAGTTATGCTGAGTCGGGCAAGAGCTGCCTGTCTAATGCGATAGCCGATCCGCCGGATGTGATTTTGCTGGATGTGTGCATGCCCGGGCTGGATGGCTACGACACGTGTCGGATGCTAAAAAATACGCCAGAGACCAGAGACATTCCGGTGCTTATGGTGTCAGGCCTTGAATCGGAGCAGGAGAAGCAAGCAGGCTTTGATGCAGGCTGCGATGCGTATGTGGTTAAACCTTTTTCAATGCAATCCTTATCGGAAAAAATAAAAAATATGGTGCAAATTATTCCCAGGTAATTTTTTGCAGGCAAGCAATGATAATAAAGAGTGGAGCACGCCATGATACACGAGGATAAACGGCGCTTTATGCGCATGATGGTCAATACCCAGGCACAGTTAACGGTGTTGTCCACGGGTCATAAACTGCAAGGCATCTGCCACGACTTAAGTGCCACGGGGCTCTCAATCATTGTGGACGAGCCACTGGAAATGAATGAAATGCTGGAGGTATTTATCGACAGCCACGGTGGCTCTATTCCTCCTTTGAATGCCCATGTGAAAGTCATCCGGTGCGGTAATAACAGCGAAGGCGATGGCTATATGCTGGGCCTGGAAATCGTGCAGTTTAATTAGCCGCCTTCATCTTCTTAGCAACCTGGCTTGTCTGGCATCCGACAAGCCAGCCACCCAAGCAGGCACGCAGGTGTGTTCCTGCTTTGGTAAATTTTGTCACCACTTCCACACTATTTGCACATTGACCTTACATACTGATTAGCATCTGGTCTTATACCAATTTGCTTAATTGAGTGTTCTATTTGAGGCGAGAAAATAGAGTCGATAACCAGGCAAGAATTTTGCTATTTATTTGTTATAAATGAGAAATTTTTAACACCGTTAGCGTCCTATTTGCTCCGTCAAATTGACCAAGTATTAAGTACAATTGGTATTATATGTTCTGAATTCCATTCACAGAGGTAGTTATACCATGAAACTGACAATACGGCACAAGCTGCTGGCTATTTTGCTGTTGGTCAACACCGTATTGATCATGGCGATTTACTTTGCTAATCAGGCGGCATTTGAAAAGAGCTTTCGTGATTATATTCAGCAAAACAGCCGCGCCCGGCTGGTTGCGCTGATGCCAAGCATTCGTGACAACTTTGCTCGCTATGGAGACGACTGGGTATATCCTCGTCATCCCGCCTGGCATCAGCTGGTAAGAGAACTACGAGGGAACGGCAGAAGTGCCACTTCGTCCACTGCGACCCCTTCCTATGACAGTTACGACAGTCCTGCCATGCAGCGCCCGCGCAGACCATCAGATCTCACTGAGCGGGGTCCGGAACCTGGTTGGGACGGTCGTGGCATGCGCAATGAGCAAGCCCCTCAGGCGCAATATCACACCGACAGACGGCCAAAGCCCGGCGCGGATCGCCCGCCCAGAGGCGAGCGCGGAGATCACCCTCATCAAAAGCGCAGACCCCCCAGAGGACGTTCTGATAGTATGGGTGGTCGACTGGTATTTAAAAACGCCGCGGGTGAGCAGGTGATTGGTTCTTTGACGACAACCAGAAGCACTTTATGGGAGCCTGTACATCAGTCGGATTCCCCATTGTCACCAGTGCTGGGGTACGTGGGTTTGGAAGATGGCCTGGTTATCAGCAATCGCTTTGACAGCTTATTTGCAGAGCGACAAAAAAACTGGTTTATGTACATCGCCATTGTGGCCCTGATAGCGTCGAGTTTACTGGCTATCCCGTTCAGTCACTTTCTGGTAGCGCCGGTACTGGCGCTGCGCCGCGCCGCACAAAACCTGGCTAGAGGCGATTATCAGAGCAGTCTAAACCCCGACAGTAATGACGAGCTGGGCATGCTGGCAAGAGACTTGAATACGCTGTCCGAGACCCTGCGGGAAAACCAGCAAGCCCGACAACAGTGGATTGCCGATATTTCTCATGAACTGCGCACGCCAATCGCTGTGTTTAAAGCTGAGCTGGAGGGCATGATCGATGGTGTGATAGACACAGATCCCGCGCAGTTGCAGTCCTTACATGAAGAAATCAGTCGCCTGACTCAGCTGGTGGATGACTTGCACCAGCTCTCTATGTCGGACAGAGGTTCACTGAGTTATCAAATGTCATCACACTGTCTCGGCGAACTGGTCGAGCAAACCTTTGGCAATCATCAGGCGCAGCTAACCAACCGCGGCTTTGAGTACCAGCTTAAAGGAGACGCACGGAGCCTGATGACGTGTGACGACAGAAGAATGACGCAGCTGTTTAGTAATCTGATGCAAAATACGCTGCGCTATACCGATTCAGAGCTGCACAATCCTGGGCAAATTCGGGTGACCATTAAACAGCAGGGCGCACAAACAGAGATCGTCTGGGAAGATAGCTCTCCCGGCGTGGACCCCGAGCTGCTGGATAAATTGTTCGACCGGTTGTTTCGCGTTAAACAGGCCCGAGATCGGGTCTCGGGCGGCTCAGGTCTTGGGCTGGCCATTTGTACCAGCATAGTTCAGGCCCATAATGGCACAATTTCAGCGCGCGAGAGTGAGTTAGGAGGCTTGGCTGTGGTGATGCGTTTTACTTAAAAGGGTTGTAAATTCAAGCGATTTCACTTAGCTTTGGGTAAGAGAAGACCCAAGGTGAAAGTGAACGCCTAAAATGCAAAAAGTACTGATCATAGAAGACGAGCAAAAACTTGCGACCATTTTGGGCAAGTACGTTACCCAGGCAGGCTATGAGCTCCACATGGTGCATGATGGCGCCGATGCCATGGCCGCCGTGGAAAGCTTTAAACCCGATATTATTTTGCTCGACCTGATGTTACCCAATGTCGACGGTATCGTGATCTGTCGGGAAGTGCGCCGTCATTCTATGGTACCGATCATCATGACAACCGCCAAAGTCGAAGAAATAGACAGGCTACTGGGTCTTGAAGTCGGGGCCGATGATTACGTTTGCAAGCCCTACAGCCCACGAGAAGTGGTTGCCCGGGTTAAAGCCATTTTGCGTCGGGTCGGGTCGAATGTGCCACAGTCTGAGCAATTGACACTGGACGAAAACACCTTGTTCGTGAGTTATCAGAATAACTCTGTTGAACTGACTCAGGTTGAATTTGTGTTGCTGCAAACGCTGGTTGCACATCCGGGGCGTATTTATAATCGCTCGCGACTGATGGACAACATTTACGACGACGACCGCATCGTCAGTGACCGCACCATAGACAGCCACATTAAAAAGATCCGCAAAAAGTTGTCGCAGTTGTCTCCTGACAGCGAGTTTATTCACTCCATTTATGGTGCGGGTTACAAATATGAGCTGACAAACTAGCTCAGTTTCGTATGGATAAATCTCGGACTCTGTCGCCCTGGCAGCAGGCATTTTGTGACAATCAGGGCCTGGATGCGCAGTATATCCAGCCACTGGCACCGGTTACGCGCTGGCTGGCGCAGCAGGTTGAGCAACAGGTGCCTTTGTGCCTTGGGATCAGTGGCTCACAGGGCAGTGGCAAATCAACTCTGGCGACGTATTTAAAAGCCTATCTGATACAATGCGGGTTTAATGCTGAATGTGTATCGCTGGATGACTTTTATCTGAGCCGGGCCGAGCGCGCAAAACGTGCCGCAGATATTCACCCTTTGTTTCAAACCCGTGGCGTCCCCGGCACGCATAACACCGAATTAGCAGGGGACGTGCTTGCGCAATTTCGAGCCCGTCAACCTTTGACCTTACCCCGCTTCGACAAGTCTACGGATGAACCATTTGAGCCGGAAAAGTGGACAAAGACTGAGGCGCTGGATGTCCTCATTGTTGAGGGCTGGTGCCTGGGCGTCGAGCCACAAACTGAGCAACAACTCAGTGGTCCGGTTAATTCGTTAGAACAAAACCAGGATCCAGAAGGGCGCTATCGCCATGCGGTTAATCACTTTCTTAAAGCAGACTATCAGCCGCTGTTTGCGCAGCTGGACAAGCTCATTTTCCTCAATGCGCAGGCGTTTACTCATGTTGCCCGCTGGCGCTTTGAACAAGAGCAAAAGCTTAGCCTGTCTGGCACTCAGGCGCGCCGCATGTCACAGTCGGAAGTGGCGCATTTTGTGCAGTTTTTTCAGCGTCTGACACAGTGGGGATTAGCAACTTTGCCAGAGCAATGCGACATCATGCTCAGGCTCTCACCGCAGCGCCAGATCACCGAGACGGTACTTCACAATTAACCCACATTAATGCGTTAGGGTGGGGGAAATAACGACGGAACAACACCTATGAACAATATCGCTTTTTCCTTTTCGACCCTGTTGCTGCTGAGTTCTATGAGTGTCAGTGCTGAGCAAGCGCACAGCGGAAAAATTCAGGTTGAAACCCTGACAAAACAGCAGCACAGCTGGAATGGTGCAGTTTTACCTGCCTATCCTCAAGGTCAGCCAGAGGTGCAGATCATGCGTTTTACCATTCCCGCGGGACAGACGCTGCCAACGCATAAGCACCCGTATATTAATGCCGGACTGTTGTTAAGCGGCGAGTTACAGGTCGAAACACAAAGCGGGGATATCATCCACATCAAAGCGGGTGATACCCTGGTTGAGGTCGTCGATACCTGGCACTGGGGTAAAAGCGTAGGTAAAGAAGCCGCGCAGATAGTGGTGTTTTATGCCGGCGTTAAAGGTCAGCCGGTGACACTCAAAAAACAATAGCTTTGGCTGCACCGCTTCAGAGCCAGTTAGCGGTGCAAGCGGGTTTAACTGACACAGATCCCATATCTGGGCAGAATATCCACAATGATACTTTGGCGATGTTTTTTCGCCGCATCATGAAAGTGCTTCCAGTCACTGTGCATAAAGTCCGGGTGGTACTCGTAGCAAGCCTCATCGCCCTGTGCCAGTGTGGTGCCAAGGGCCTGATACTTCCAGGATCCCGGACCTTTGGCGATATAACTGAGCTGGTGGGCACCCAGACCAAAGTGGTCGGCGGCAATGGCATCCAGCCACTGCTGGTGTCGCAGCTCAGGATCATCACTGGTGAACTGAGCAAAACACTGTGCAATCTGCTGTTTTACATTCGGCGATAGCCCGGTGATGGGCTTGACCAGGTACGTCTGAAAAACCTTGCATAGCTCGTCTGCGGCTTGCAAAAAGTCAATCGGGTTATTGCGCTCAATGTGCTCCCCTAAACCATTTTGATAAGACCAGTGCTGGTGGGGCAAGTCCGGATGAGACAACGCCTGACCATGGCCCAGGCTGGGAATGTTGTCTTGCAGGATATTGGCAAAATATCCGCTGACTTTTGCGATCAGCGAGTGATGTGTCTGACCATTGTGATCTTTGATATCGCGCACATGATTGACTGGGTGGTCAACACCGGCAAAGCCCCGGTGACCCCAGGTGTCAATAAACACGTGTGCCGTGATACCCAGTCTGTGCAGTGAATTAGGGCGGTCTTTGTCCGCTAACACCTCTGCGACCATGTCTTTGGCCACATACGAGTGAGGCTGACAAATGAGCTTTTGAATAAAGCTGCCACTGGGATTTTGCCCCGCCGGTAGTCCGCCATTGCCCGGTAAAAAATGAAATGGCACCCAGACTTTCATGTTTTTCAGACTGTCCAGGTTGCGATATTCAAGCATTTTATGGGCGGTCGCAATACGCTCATAGGCAGCGCCATTGCTAAATTCAATGTGGCCATAGTTGGTGGCATCATCCACATATTGTGCCGCATGGGCAATGGTGTTGGCCTGAGCAGGCGAGAAGCCGGCATCTCGGGCTATCACCCAGGTCATAGCGTGATGAAGATCAATTTGCATTATTTTTCCCTGCGAAAATCGATTAATGCACTAAACGGTACACTATTCAATGAATTAATCCTACTGATAGCGACACGAAACCGCTATAATGGCAGCCATTTTCAGGTAATTGTATACGGTATCGCGTGGTACCGCAGAGAGTGTGTATGAGTAAAGGTTTTATGTTGGTTTGTGATGGCAGTAACGGTGCGGGCAAAACAACAGTGATCCAGGGCATTGCCGATTATCTTGAGCAAAAAGGGTATGACGTGGTACTGACCCGCGAACCGGGCGGTACGCCAATCGGTGAAAAAGTCCGTAGCGTTATCCTCGACCCCAGTACTCCAGAAATGGGGTCAATGACCGAGTTGATGTTATTTGGCGCGGCCCGTGCACAACACGTCGAGGAAAAAATCCGTCCGGCCCTTGAAGCTGGTAAAGTGGTGATCTCTGATCGCTTTGATGCCGCAACATTCAGCTTTCAGCATTACGCACGTGGCATCGACCTTGAGACGATCACAACCATTAATGAGTTGGCCTTAGGTGGCTTCAAGCCAGATATGAACCTTATCCTGGATTTAGACCCTCAGCTGGGCCTGCAACGCGTCAGTCAGCGCGGTGAAGGGCTGGATCGCCTCGAAGATGAAAAAATGGAGTTTTTACATCGTGCCCGTGAGGGCTACCTGGCTCAGGCTAAGGCCGACCCCGCGCGCTTTAGTGTGATTGATGCATCCCAGGACAAACAATCGGTGCTGTCGGATTGCCTCAAAGTGGTAGATGCTGTGATTGCAACAAATCGTAACAGTAAAAACGATTAGCGAGTGTCCAGATGTATCCTTGGCTAGAATCGGTTTTTACCCAATTGCATACCAGTTATCAGCAACAGCGTTTCCATCATGCGCAGATGCTGTATGGCATGGCGGGAGTGGGAAAGCTGGAGTTTGCACACACGCTCGCTGCGGCATTACTATGTAAGCAAGCAGGCACATCACTCGTTGCCTGCGGGCAATGCAAAAGCTGTTTGTTACTGGAAGCTGACAATCATCCGGACAAGCTACTGATCGCCGCTGAGTCGCAAAGCATCAGTGTTGATGCGATACGCAGTCTGAACGACTTTATCTTTCACTCAGCACAGCAGGGTGGCAATAAAGTGGTGGTGATCGATGGCATAGAAAAACTCACCGAGTCTGCGGCCAATGCATTACTAAAAACCCTGGAAGAGCCCGCCAAAGGCCGCTATTTACTGCTACTGTGTAATGATACCGCCCGCGTAACAGCCACAGTATTGAGTCGCTGCAACAAGATGAATGTGGCGGTAGTCGATGGCAGGGGGGTTGAGCAATGGCTGGCAGAGCAGGGGGTCCATAGCGGGCAATATCCCTGGGTCAGTCAGTTTATCTCGCAGCCGCTTTTATTGCTCAGATGGGCACAGGCACAGCAGCTGGGTGATATCGATGCTTTGTGGCAGCAGGCGCAGCGTCTTGGAGAAGGGGTAAATAGTGACACACTGAGCAAGGCTTTGCAGGCAGACATCAGCTTGATCAAAATATTTTGCGGGTTTGCCGTGGCCGCCATCAACGCTAAAATGGCATCGGGACAGCTGGATTTCATCAAAGCGCAGGCGGCTATCACCAGCATAAGGCGGTTTTCAGTAGACCAGCAAACTGTGTTAGGCTTAAACTTGTCCCTGAGTCTGTCACGATTGTGCTATCAGTTGCAGCAAACCTTAAGATAGGAGTCAAGGTGCAAGAAATACTCGTTGATTTTGAAGACAATGACGAATTATATCGCAGTTATATGCCGTATCAGAAAAGTGGTGGTTTGTTTGTGCAAACCAATAGTCGCTACGAGATGGGGCAGGCACTGACGTTGCGCATTACTTTACCCGATGCGCTGGAAGAAGACGTTGTTACCGGTAAAGTCGTTTGGATCACGCCACAAGGAGCGCAGAACTCCAATCCACCCGGCATTGGTGTGGGGTTTGAAGCCGAAGACGAATTGCTGAACGATAAAATAGTAAAAATACTGGGCACTAAGCTGAATTCCGGCAAGCCCACCTACACCATGTAAGAGTTGTTATGATTGTAGATTCTCATTGCCACCTGGACAGGCTGGACTTTGATAAAATAGGTAAAGACCTGCCTGAGATCCTGACCGATGCCCGAGCCAAACAGGTGGAGCACTTTTTGTGTGTGAGCGTGACCCTGGCGCAATTTCCAGCCATGCTGGAAAAGATTTTACCCTTTGACGATGTGTCTGCATCTTGCGGCGTACACCCGCTTAACCAGGACGATGCATTGGACCCGGTATTGCTCAGAGAGCTGGCACAACACCCTAAGGTGGTGGCCATCGGCGAAACGGGCCTGGATTACTACTATTCAAAAGACACCCACCAGGTGCAAAGAGACAGTTTTGCACAGCACATTGATATTGCCAATGAGCTGAGCAAGCCATTGATCATCCATACCCGCGACGCCAGGCAGGACACCCTGGATATCATGCGTGCGCATAACGCGCAGCAGTGTGGCGGTGTTTTGCATTGTTTCACCGAAAACTGGGAGATGGCTAAGCAAGCCATTGATATGGGATTTTATATCTCTATTTCCGGGATTGTGACCTTTAAGAATGCTGTTGAGCTGCAAGATGTCGTAAAACGTTTACCACTCGACAGACTACTGATTGAAACGGACTCGCCGTATCTGGCACCGGTACCGCATCGTGGTAAAACCAATCAGCCTGCCTACGTGCAGGATGTTGCTTATTTTATTGCGGATTTAAAAGGGATTAGTTACAAGGAGTTAGCTTGCGCCACAACGGAAAACTTCTACCGTTTGTTTGGCCTTGCTCAGCGTGGTAATGCCAGCTAACAGCGCCCATTTACCTTATGTGTTGCTCGGCCCTATGGTGCGCCGGGCAGAACCCACGCAATTTTGCCTGCAGTTTGTAACTACTGCAGCACCCGACTTTGAGGTTGAAGTTGAGGGCACTGACGTGGAGTCACAGCTGAGCGAAATACGCCTCGGGACTTACCTGTATCTTTGCTTTGTGTTGGTTACGCCAAAAGCAGGCCGCTTTGCGTGCGATACCAATTTAAGCTATCGCGTAAAGGCGGACGGTCAATGGCTGGACTTAAGTGAGCTCAGCTATACCGAGGCGCCTCAGTTAATGATCCCCAATACTTTGCGCAGTGTGTTGCATGGCTCCTGTCGTAACCCCCATCATCACAGCCGTGATAGTCTGGCAAGCGCAGACGATTACCTGAGCGATACTTTACACAATAGTGCTAAACGGCCCGCTCTATTAATTATGTCCGGCGACCAGATTTATGCAGACGATGTGGCAGGGCCTATGCTGATGGCGGCGCATTCACTGATCGCGCAGCTTGAAATCTATCCTGAGGACAATGTTGCGCTGAGCTTGCCTGACTCGCTACAGCAGCAGCTCTATCAGCGCCATCATTGGTTGCCAAAAACGCCCTGGCAGGAGCGCAGTAAATGGACGCTGGGCCACTGGTTGAAAAAAGACGAAGTTCATTTCTCCAGTGTAAAGGCTGGCAACCACCTGGTTACGCTGGAAGAATTTATTGCCTGCTATGTGCTTAATTTCAGTTCTCAGGCCTGGCAGTTAGTTGACTTGCCGCAGTTGCACGGACAGTCGCTGAACCACGCACAGTCACTGGAATTTGCCGCCGATAAGCGGGCACTGGAAGGGTTTATAGATACTTTGCCCGCCGCACAGCGTTTGTTTGCCAATGTGTCTACCCTGATGATGTTTGACGACCATGATGTAACCGACGACTGGAACCTGACCGCGCGCTGGGAGCAAAATATTGCCAATTCGCCGGCGAGCCGTCGGATCATCGCCAACGGACTGATCAGTTACTGGCTGTTTCAGGGCATGGGCAATGATGCGCTGGCTGTAACCGGTAAGCTGCTCGACGGATTTACACAAAGCCTGACTGCGCACAATAAATGGGCGCTGACCAGCTTTGACAAAGCCCTGCACCGTTTTACCCAATGGCACTATTGCCTGGAAACACAACCCAAAGTGGTGGTAGTGGATACACGCACACACCGCTGGCGCAATGAGCAGGACTTTAATGAACCAAGCGGGCTGATGGACTGGGAAACCCTGATGGAACTGCAGGAGCAAATGCTGGATCAGGACAGCGTGTTGTTGGTCAGCCCGGCGCCGGTGTTTGGGGTTAAGGCCATTGAAACCATACAGGCGGTATTCAATGCCTGTGGGCATCCTTTGGTGGTTGATGTTGAAAACTGGATGGCCCATGAGGGAGCCGCGAAAAAGCTGATCGACATTTTTAAGCGCGAAGATACGCCCTCAGAAACCATTATTCTCTCGGGGGACGTCCATTATTCGTTTTGTTTCTCAGTGGCCGCTCGATTTGGCCGCCATGATAATCGCATCTGGCAGCTTACCTCATCAGGGATCAAAAATGAGTTTCCCAAGCGATTGCTACATGTGCTCGAAAAGCTGGACACCTGGCTGTTTGCGCCCTGGAGCCCGTTTAACCTGTTCACAAAACGCTGGCAACTGTCGGTGCGCAAACATCACAGTGACAGCCCTAAAAAACGCTACCTGGTGAGCGCGTCAGCAATCAGCCTGGTCGAATTAGAACAGGGGCGCCTAAGCCGCTACCGGCTGTTAAGAGGCGATGGTGAAATGACAGAATTTGCGCTGACAGAGCACGATGACACGTGTTGTTAGCAAGGTAAGCAACATCTCAGCCGGATTGTAAAGTTTTGCTATAGTTACAACAAAGAGCCTGCATAAAAGGTGAACGGGTTGTATCAGCAACACAAAAAACAAACCAAGCTTTGCATCCTGCTCACAGTGGTGCTGTGGCTATGCTCTGCAAACCTCTTGGCAGTGCCAGTGTTTTCGGATACCGCGCAGGTAATGCGTCATTACGACTATGAGTCTGGCCTCAGTCAGGTCAGTATTACGGCGATTGAGGAAGATCAGCTCGGCTATATCTGGATAGGGACTCAGGCGGGCCTCAATCGTTTTGACGGCCACTCCTTTAAGCAGTTTATCAGTCGTCAGCAAGATCCCTTTTCACTGGCAGGCGCTTTTATTACGGCCTTGTGCCACAGTGGCGAGTCGTTGTGGATTGGCACCAGCACCGGCCTCAGTGTTTATCATACCGTCACGGGGCGTTTCCAAAGCTTTTTGAGTGATTTTAGCCCGCTTATCCCATCCGACAGAGTGCAATCCATTGGCTGTCAGGGGGCTGCTATCTCGGTGACCACCGAAGATGGTTTTTACTACGTCATAGACAAAGCCACTTTAGAGCCGCGAGAGCTTGCGCTGGAAGGCGACTTCATCCGCTATGTGACTGTGTATAAAAATCTGGTGTATTACTTATCCGATCAGGGATTGGTTGTTAATAATCGCCAAACCGGGCTCACGACATTGCTGTTAGCGGGTGACTTTAAATCTTTAACGGTCAGTGGTGAGCGTGCCTTTTTGATTGGCAAAGATAATCAGCTCACCGCCTATGATACGCTGTTTGAGCGAGCGTTGTGGCAAAGTAACATTGCGCGGGATACAAACCTGGTACTGCATTCGGTGTTTGCATCGGCCGGGGAGCTATTTGTTGCAACCAGTCATGGCGTGTACTTGCTCAATATGAAGGGCGATATCAAAAAGCGCTGGTACAAACGGGGCAACAATAAATCCGGTTTACAGGACAGTAGTATTCTTTCGGTGTTTCGCGATAGTAACAGTGACCTGTGGATTGGAACGGAAACCCGTGGGTTACACTTTATCAGCCAGCTGAGTGAAACCTTTGGCCACGTGGGCGAATATAACTATCCACACGCCCCCTTGACTAACTCAGATGTACGTAGCTTTGCGTTGGATGCCTCTGACAGGCTATGGGTGGCAACCTCCAACGGCGGTTATATTTTTGAGCAGCAAAGGTTTGTTAAAGCGGAGCAGCTCTATCCGCAGCTTGCGCGTTTTGCGAACAGTTTTATCACTAAGGTGCTGATTGTCGGCGATCATGCCTGGCTGACTTCACGCGGCGCTGGGGTGGCGAGGCTTAACCTGATAAGCGGCGAGGTCACCTACTTTACCCCCGACTTCGGTAACGGGCCGGAACTGAGTTTTAACGACATTACGGTGTTCAAACAGCTGGTACTGCTTAGCTCCCGCACCTTAGGTTTACTCTATTATGACGAAGCCCAGAACCAATTGATGCCTTTTTTTGCACCATCTGTGTCGGTACCTAACCATGTGTCGTCGGTACTGGTGGATGGCGACGGCTTCTATTTTGGCAGTGTTGGTGATGGTCTATATCATTACGATGGCCAGAATATCAAATCACTCACCACCAATAATGGCCTGGCGTCAGATATTGTCTTTATGTTGTCCCGCGATTCGCTTGGTGCTGTGTGGGTTGCCAGTGAGTCTGGTGTCAGCATTATCAATCAACAGTTTGAGGTCGAAAAGGTATTAAGAGTGGCGGATGGCCTGGCCAATGAAGCCATCTGGGCCATGGTATTTGACCAGCAGGAGCATGTCTGGCTTGGTACCAGTGGTGGCCTGAGCCGGGTGAATATTCACGACCACAACATCGACAACTTCCTGGTGGTTGATGGTGTACAGGATAATGAGTTTAACTATAACGCCGCCTGGCTGGCACCGGATGGTCGGGTGTTTATTGGTGGCGCCAAAGGGTTTAATCAGTTTTATCCGGAGCAGATCCGGATTGCCTTTGGGATCCGGCCATTACTTATTTCTAATATCGAATTGCTGGGTGAAGTCTTACACCCCGAGGCCAGCAGTGAACTGACGCTGGCACCTGAGCTGACCGAAAAACTGGAGCTCACGCACAATCAGGATATTGTTTCTTTGCATTATTCCAGCCTGGATTATGGCTCAGAGCGGTTGAACTTTTTTTATCGGATTGTCGGGCTGAGTGACAAATGGCTGAAGCTGGCCGATGGCGTCAGGCAGATCAACCTGCTCAAGCTGGAGCCCGGTAATTATCAGGTTCAGACCTATACCGTAAACCGCTTTAACCAAAAGTCACCAGTACATCGTTTTACCATTCACATTAAGGCGCCCTGGTGGTGGGACTGGTATTCAAAAACCTTTTATATTGTGGCACTAACTCTGAGCTTTGCTTTGTGGCTCAGGCAGCGTCAGGCCCGCTACCGTCAGGTCGTGAATGACAACCGGGTGATGAACGAGCTGCAACAGCGCCTGGAGCTGAGCTTATGGGCCAGTGGAGACGAATTATGGGACTGGCATCTAGAAGACAAAAAAGTTTATCGTTACTGCGTAAAGCCGCGCATTGATTATGGCAGAAACCAAACCACCATGACGGTTGAAGACATAGATCAGTTTGTGCATCCAAAAGATTGTATTGCGTGGGAGGAAAAGATCGAATCATGCCTTGAAGGTGAGCAGGATACTTATGAAATCGCCATGCGGGTTAAAACACTAAAAGATCAGTGGAGCTGGGTGCTGGAGCGAGGCAAGGTCGTAAGTCGTGACCATCATGGTCGGCCACAGCGTATTGTGGGGGCATTAAAAGATATAGCAGAATTAAAAGCACATCAAAATGCGCTACAAACGCTGAACGAGCAGCTCGAAATCAAAGTGGCGATGCGCACGGATGAACTGTATAAGAAAAACCAGAAACTCGAGCAGGCCATGATGGAGCTCAAGCGCACCCAGCAAGAGCTGATAGAAAGCGAGAAAATGGCGTCTTTGGGTAACGTGGTGGCCGGAATCGCGCATGAGATAAATACGCCGTTGGGGGTGGCCATTACGGCGCTGACACACAATCAGGAGTGTCTGCATAATATCGACGAAAAGTTGCAGAAGAAGCAGTTACGCCAAACAGATTTAGAGCGCTCAAATGCCGAGCAGCAAGAGGGGTACCGACTGATCCTGCGTAATCTGGACCGGGCTCAGATGCTGATCAGCAACTTCAAACAGGTTGCCGTAGATCAGTCTAGTGAGGTAGAGCGGGATATCAATGTGAAAGACTATATTGCCGATGTGTTCAGTTCTTTGTTACCGCTCAGCAAAGGTAAAGAGATCAGCTTGTCCATCACAGGAGACGATGACATGCTGGTAAATACCTATCCGGGCGCTATCTACCAGATCATGACCAACCTGTTTAATAATTCAATGATCCATGGCTTTGAAAAGCATCCAAAAGGCAAGGTCGACGTAACAACCCATATGGCTGAGACACACTGGCTGCTGACCTATCGCGATGACGGGATAGGGATGTCAAAAACGGGGTTGAAAACTCTGTTTGACCCGTTTGTCACCACCAAAAGAAGCCAGGGGGGGTGCGGTTTGGGCATGCACATAGTGTATAACCTGGTCACGCAGCTGCTCAAAGGCGAGATCTCGGCGAGTTCAACCCCGGGAGAAGGCATTGAAGTCACCATTAAGGTGCCATATACCCCACCTAAAGGCGACGAGCTTGAGGAACAAAGCCGCGCTTAAGGTCCATGCACAATGAGAAGTATCGTTCGTTTGTAAAAGCAACATAGACCATATTGCTGTAGTATATGGCTTATCCATTTGTGGGCACATGGTTACACTAAGTAGGGCAAAGGCTTAAATGAGTGCATATTATGTCTGTGCTCTGAAGGCTTTGAGTTTAAAAATTGGATATCAAGAGAACAATAAAGAACAGCCCAAGTGAAAGTCTCAGAATTAGCGTGCAGCCATTCGGACTTAGGAGTCATCGCCAATTGGTATTACCAGCAATGGGACAGTAATACCAATTTCACTTAATACCTGTTCAATTTGACGGAGCAAATATGACGCTAACTGCGTTAAAAATCTCTCATTTAGAACAACTAAATAGCAAAATTTTTGCCTTGTTATCGACCCTATTTTCTCGCCTCAAAATAGCACACTTAATTAAGCAAATTGGTATAAAGACCCCCATGCCACAATACAGAGTGTGATTGATAAAATATCGTCCTCTGATTCGCGCACAGGGTTTGCCGCCTATATTGACGATGAGCTGGTTGGTGCAGGTGAAATTAAGCACCAAATATTCCCTAATCACCCAGACTACCAATACTGGCAGGATGGCGTGTATGTGCCAACAGAACAGCGTGGCAAAGGCATCTCAACAGCTTTGGTTGAGTTTGCGATTGCCAAGGCGAAAAACTTAAACTGGCCCGCATTGTATCTTTGCTGTGAAGCGCATCTGGTAAAGTTATATGAGTCACATGGATTTAGCGTCGCTAATATGGACGAGCACAAGTTCATTATAGTCCATGCATTAACCCACTGAGCAATTGGAAACAGAGGGGCGCTGATAAGCCCCTGAGTATTAAAAATCACACATAGGGAGTCTTTGTGGTAGTAACGAGTAACGCGCAGTTAATCGAGCAGATTGCGAAAGCAAAAAAACCAAAATTTGTCTTTTTCTGGGGCCACCAAAAAGCCAAGTCAGGTGTCTCTAAATCTTGTTTCAGTCAATGGTATCCGGCGCGCTTTGAGCAGGATGGACTGGTCTTCAAAACCGCCGAGCACTATATGATGTATCATAAGGCGATGCTATTTGATAATCATGACGTGACGCAGCGTATTTTACAATGTGGCCACCCCGGTGAGGCCAAAAAGTTGGGCAGAGCTGTCACCGGTTTTGATGAAGCCACCTGGAATGCTAAGCGATTCGATATTGTTGTCAGTGCAAACATGCTGAAGTTTGCTCAAAACCCTGAACTGAAGGAATTCTTGTTTTCAACTGGCAAGAAAATCCTGGTTGAGGCCAGTCCGGTGGATAAAATCTGGGGGATTGGTCTGGCTGAGGATCACGAGTTTGCAAGCGTCCCTCAGAAGTGGAAAGGACTCAATCTGTTGGGCTATGCCCTGATGACAGTACGCGACCAGTTGTCACAGGACGCCTAAGTAGTTTTAACAAAAAACGGGCCTTGTGGCCCGTTTTTGATTCCATTTTAACCGGGTTGCGGTTTACATTACACGCATGCCAGGCTGTGAGCCTTCATCCGGATTAAGAATGTAAATCTCTTTACCACCTGGGCCTGCGGCCAGTACCATGCCTTGTGACATACCAAAGCGCATTTTACGTGGCTTCAGGTTGGCAACCATTACAGTGAGCTTGCCGATTAAATCTTCCGGTGCATAGGCCGATTTAATGCCAGCAAATACCTGACGAGTTTCACCGCCTAAGTCCAATGTCAGCTTCAGTAGCTTATCTGCACCTTCGACGTGCTCGGCATTGGCAATTTTTGCCACGCGTAAGTCAACTTTAGCAAAATCATCGAACTCGATTTCGTCGGCGATGGGCTCTTTAGCCAGCGGGCTGTCAGCCGCTGGCTGAGCGCTTTGACCGCCCACTTTCTTCTCCAGGCTTTCTTTCGAAGCGTCAATCATGGCAGTGACTTTATCCAGTTCAACACGTTGCATCAGTGCCTTAAACTTGTTGATTTCATGGTCAACAAGTGGGGTTTCCAGGCTATCCCAGCTGAGCTCGGTATTTAAAAAGGCTTCAACATTGGCCGCCATGCCCGGCAGGATCGGCTTAAGATAAGTCAGCAATGCGCGGAACAGGTTAAGACCCATTGAACACACCTGATGGGCGCGCTCTAAGGTGTCTTCATTTTTAGCCAAGACCCACGGCGCCTCGGCGTCGATAAACTGGTTGGCTTTGTCAGCAAGTGTCATGATCTCGCGTACAGCGCGGCTGTATTCGCGGTTTTCATAATGACCGGCAATACTGTCTTTGGCTGCCACAAAGCTGCTCAGAAGCGCTTCATCCATTACGGTACCGCTTAGCTTACCACCGAACTTTTTGGTGATGAAGCCGGCACAGCGGCTGGCGATGTTGACGACCTTGCCAACCAGATCTGAGTTAACGCGCTGGGCGAAATCTTCCAGGTTCAGATCCAGGTCAGTAACACCGCTGTTCAGTTTAGCGGCGTAGTAATAACGCAAATACTCAGGATCCAGGTGCTCCAAGTAGGTGCGTGCTTTGACGAAAGTGCCCTTTGACTTCGACATTTTCGCGCCGTTTACGGTGACAAAGCCGTGAGCGAAGACGTTGTTTGGCTTACGGAAGTTTGCACCGTCCAGCATAGCCGGCCAGAACAGGCTGTGGAAGTAAATGATGTCTTTACCAATAAAATGATAAAGCTCAGCGTCAGACCCCTCAGCCCAGAACTCGTCAAAGTTCAGGCCCTGTTTGTCACAGAGGTTTTTAAAGCTGGCCATGTAGCCAATCGGCGCATCCAGCCAGACATAGAAGTATTTACCTGGCGCACCTGGAATTTCAAAGCCAAAGTATGGCGCATCGCGGCTGATGTCCCATTGCTGCAAGCCATCTGCAAACCATTCATCCAGCTTGTTGGCCATTTCAGCCTGCAGACTGCCAGAGTGCAGCCAGGTTTTTAGCATGTCTTCAAATGCGGGCAGGTCGAAAAAAAAGTGCTCGGAATCTTTCAGCACAGGTGTCGCGCCCGACATTACAGACTTAGGGTCAATCAACTCAGTTGGGCTATATGTTGCACCACAGGCATCACAGCTATCGCCATTTTGGTCTTCTGCTTTACAGGTTGGGCAGGTACCGGTCACAAAGCGATCCGGCAGGAAAATGCTCTTTTCAGGATCAAACAGCTGAGAGATAGTGCGCTTTTTGATGTGACCTTTGTCGTTCAGACGCGTATAGATCAACTCACTCAACTCGCGGTTTTCATCGCTGTGGGTGCTATGGTAGTTGTCAAATTCAATATTGAAGTCGGCAAAGTCTCGTTGTCTTTCAATACTGACTTGCTGAACCATTTCTTCCGGTGTAATGCCCTGCTTTTGTGCATTGAGCATAATCGGGGTGCCGTGTGCATCGTCGGCGCACACATAATAGGTTTCGTGGCCTTGTTGCTTCTGGAAGCGTGCCCAGATATCAGTTTGAATATATTCCAACAGGTGACCCAGGTGAGTCGGTCCATTGGCATAGGGCAGTGCACTCGTTATGAGAATTTTTCTCTTTGTCATAGTTATTCCATGAAAATAGAGCGGCTCAGTTTGGCTTTGCAGATAGGCTGACTGGCACCTGACTCGGTGCTTTTTTTTAACCTCATCTATACAGAGCACAAAAACTTCGGCCCGGTCTGTGCGTCAATTATTGCTAAAAGACTGACCAGAACGGCCGGGAAAATCCCGGCAGACGCGAATTTGACTGGTTTTAATGAGGTGAATGTTACATAATTCCAGCGCCCATTTCATCACCTCAAGGCGTTTTATTTGTATGTTTGGTATTGAAAAACTATTTACGAGGAAGGACCCCATCAAAGAACAGATTAAAACTCACCTGCAACACTACCGTAGTGCGATTTTTCCAATGGGGATCGATACGCAGTGGATAACGGAGATAGTAGAGGGGCAAGCGAAAGGCACGAGCTGGCAAGTGTCATTGACCTTACCCTTTGCAGCCTCCGGGCAAGGCGAGATACTGGCCTCACATTTGAGTGATTCCTTGAACACCGACATTCGCGTTACCTGCCACACAGCCGTGGCCGGTACAACCCAGTTTAAGCAAATCAAGCATATTGTGTTGGTGGCTTCGGGCAAAGGCGGCGTTGGCAAGTCAACAACCGCCGTGAATCTGGCTGCGGGATTGGCATCTCAGGGTGCTCAGGTTGGGATTCTGGATGCCGATATTTATGGTCCTTCTATTCCTTCATTATTGGGACTGACAGGACAACAGCCTGAAGCACTAGACGAAAAGACCTTAAAGCCGTTTGAGAAAGATGGGATCAGGGCGATGTCCATCGGCTTTTTAGTCGCTCAGGACGACGCAACTGTGTGGCGTGGCCCGATGGCGTCACAGGCGCTTGCTCAGTTACTAAATGAGACCGCATGGGGGGAGCTGGACTACCTGATAGTAGATATGCCTCCGGGTACAGGCGACATTCAACTGACCATGACGCAAAAAGTCCCTGCCAGCGGCGCTATTGTGGTAACAACGCCACAGGACCTGGCCCTTGCTGATGCCCAAAAGGGCATTGCGATGTTCAACAAAGTTAATCTGCCGATCATCGGCCTTATCGAAAATATGAGCTACTTTACGTGTCAGCATTGCGATGGCAAAAATGCAATATTTGGCAGTGAAGGGGGAGCGAAGTTGGCTGCTCGCCATGGTGTCCCGTTACTTGCTGAAATTCCATTGGATACGGGCATTCGGGAAAACTCAGAGCAAGGGGCTAACATCACAGCTCAGGCACTGGCGATAAAAGATCATTATATTTACTGCGCGCAGTTGGTGAGCAGTATGCTGTATTTACAATCGAAATCGACTCAAGGAGTCGAAATTCTAATAACGGATGACTAAGCAATGAGACTCTCCGACAGAGACATAAAAGAAGCAATAAAAAATCAACACATTCAAATTGTGCCATCGCCGGGCGATGAGATGATCTCAGGGGTAACCGTTGACCTGCGTCTGGGTAATAAGTTCCGGGTGTTTCAGGATCATGCCGCACCTTATGTTGATTTAAGTGGCCCTAAGGAGCAGATCAACGCGGCGATGGAGTCCATTATGAGTGACGAGATTGTACTTGAGGATGGTCAGGCTTTTTTCCTTCACCCGGGTGAGTTGGCACTGGCCATGACCTATGAATCTGTGACTTTGCCAGCCGATCTGGTTGGCTGGCTGGATGGCCGCTCCTCGCTTGCCAGATTGGGTCTGATGGTCCACGTGACCGCACATCGCATTGATCCGGGCTGGTCAGGGAATATTGTGCTGGAATTCTATAACTCAGGTAAATTGCCATTGGCTTTGAGACCAAAGATGAAGATTGGCGCGCTGAGCTTTGAGACGCTGAGCAGCCCCGCTGAGGCACCATATAACATGCGTAAAGATGCGAAATACAAAGGCCAGAACAGCGCCATCGCGAGCCGGATAAGCGACGACAATCGCTAATAAAAAAGCTTATATTGCACCGAATAAACTGTGTGGTACGTACCGGGAAAGTACGTGCCATACAGCACCAAGCCCTCCCTTTCAATTGCCAGCAAAAATGAAGATTTTTTAACTTGATACTGGCAATTCAAACTTCAGCTTCCATACTTAACATCAAAGCTACATCGCAGCGTGCATTATTGAACATGTTCGCTTGATGTTGGCAATCCCTGAAACCAGTAACACTGGGCACTGTTGTAATACCAATTTGCTCCGTCAAATTGAACAGGTATTAGGTGAAATTGGTATAACCGGCCCGCTGATTGATCGAACTATGCCACTTGCTCAAGGAGGTTGGGATGTGGTCAGGCGTGATACGCATGATGGCGGTATTTTTGGTTATGATGACAGCCTTGCTGCTGGACAGCCATGCTCGAGCTGATGCGCTATTGGCAGGTGAGCAGGCGGCAATGTCCCTCAAAGCTTATAATGATGCAACCAATCAGCTGAGCCTGGCTGAGATCCGTCAAGTCACAACACAAATGACAGAGACAGAGCAGATCGTCAAGCTGCAGCGTGGGGTCGCAACTTGGGTGCGGGTCGATATTCCTCCAAATGTACAGCATGAACAAGTTATCTATACTCAGCCCATTGAGGGTGTACTAAAGTTTTATCTGGAGCGCGCCGGTAAGTTAATTCAATATACGCTGGTTGCCCCTGCCAAAGAGCTCGTGTCACCTGCCCAGGCAGTCTTACCACATGTTAAAGTCCCAGGAAGTAAATACAGCGCGCAGCTTTATATTCAGGCGCAGGGTAGCCACCCTCAGTGGCTCTCGATAAGTGCAGAGAATGAATCCGAGTTTGTACAACGCTTTAGTAGCCGAGTCTTTTTATTGGGTGTTGAAGCGGGCAGCATCTACTTTTTGGCATTGTTTCTGTTGATGATGGCAGTGACTCAATTCAGGCCAGGATTACTGGCGCTTGCGGCATATGTATTGCTGGTTGCTTTTGTCAGTGGCGCACAGAGTGGTATCAATACGCTGCTGTATCCAGCGGTTGTAAGTGGTGCACTGGCAACGTATAGCAGTCAGTTTTTCTTGCTGTCATTAGCGTGTGCTTTATGCTTTTTTCATTATTTTGTCGCGCAAAAACGGCTGAATGAGCAGCATAAGCACTATGTATGGCGATTATTGTGGGCCTTGTTGCTGGTTGTGTGTGTCAGTGCGCCATTGCATGCCAGCTATCAGTTATTGTTTCAGGTGATGGCCGGGTTGGTGGTTACGGCCTATGTCGCGTATTTACTCTGGATGCAGCCCCGACAATATCAATATGAAGCCCGGTTGCTGGCGTTTGCTTTTATGCCTGCGCTGCTTTTACTGGTGATCTTGATGTTGGGGCAGTTAGGTGTGTTTGCCAATTCACATTACTATGTGCTTAATCATGCTTTGTTGACGGGGCATATATTGCTGCTTGGCTATTATGTTTACTGGCATGAGAGACAGAAAAAGCTGCTGCTACTACGCTACGCCAATCATGACAAAGAAACGGGACTACCCAACCGACACATGTTACAAAAAGCCTTAGATGGTCTGCAAAGTACCCACCAGCACCATACTTTGATTATGTTCAGGCCCAAAGTACTGACGGTGATCAGGCTAAATATGGGCTGGGATTATGCGGCGATGCAGCTGAAATCTTTGTTAAAAAAAGTGCAGTTTCAACTGGATACCTATGGCCGGGTGACGATTGCGGCTGAGCCAAACAGTAAGACCCAAATTTACCGTTTGGACGACGCTCTGTTTGCTATTGTACTGCGGGGTAAGCTGGAGCTGAGCCAGGTAGAGCAATATGCCTGCTTATTGGCCTCCATTTTTGAAGAGGGAGTAAACTTTAAAGGCGAGTTGCTGGTCGATCAGCTCGAAATTGGTGTTGCGAGCAATCCCATTCATGCACAAACCACAGAAGCGCTGATGCAGCGGGCTTTACAGGCAATCTCTGCACGCCCGCTTGGCACTCAAAAGTGGCATTTGTTCGATCAGAATGACTCATTGTCACTAGAACGGCGGATCAAAGTGGCATCGTCGTTGAAATATGCGATATCACAAAACCAGTTTACTTTGTATTTTCAGCCTCAGGTCAAGCTGCAACAGGGGGAAGTGTTCGGTGCAGAGGTGTTATTGCGCTGGCATCATCCAGAGTTAGGAATGATCCCGCCTGATGAGTTTATCCCTATTGCTGAAACTTCTGGTATGATCCCTGAGATCACGGATTGGGTTGTTGAGCAGGCGCTATCTGCCCAGGCTGAGTTGTGTCGTCTCTATCCGCAGCATGTGTTGTCCCTAAATGTGTCGGGTAAAGACATTGGCAGAAAGGAGCTGGCGGTGCAACTGATCACGCTGATAAGCCAGCTTAGTCTTGCGCCTTCGCAACTGATGCTGGAAATCACTGAATCTGCGACTTTAGCCAATGAGGCGGATCTCAATGAGATCATTGATGGCTTTAAGCGCCTGGGCGTTAAAATGGCCATCGACGACTTTGGTACGGGCTATTCATCTTTGGCTTATCTCAGTCAGCTGGGTGTTGATGAGATAAAAATTGATAAAAGCTTTGTGATGAATATAGCCAGCTCTGCTACCAATCAGACGATCTGCAAGGCCACCTGTGATATGGCGCACAGTCTGGGATCTATGGTGGTCGCCGAGGGGGTCGAAAGTGTGCACTGTTACCAGATGTTGCAGGCCTTTGGCTGTGATATTGGCCAGGGATTTTATATTTCCCGGCCCTTACCATTTACCCAGTATCAAGACTGGTTAGCGCAGTTTATTGCGCTTGACGATATAACGCAGCACCTAGCATCTGAAAGTAGTTTATAGTCGAGTTGAGCGTTGCTGCAGCAATCGCTGCATCGGGAAAACCGCCCTGATGCTGGAGTTCCGAGCCGAGTACATCATCCACTAAAAAAGCATTGCGGATCTGAGGCTGACTGGCTATGACCCATTCAAAAGCACGAGCAGTGAGCTCCTGAGGTCGGGCGTAATACTGACTACCGCGCGCTTTATCCAGTAACGCTGCACGTTTAAAATAATCACTCGGCTCCTGTGTGCTGCTATCCAGAAACAAAATGCGAAAGAGATCATCAAGCTGTTGATTAAGCGGGTGGCTTAGCAAAGGTGGTTGCACGAGCCACAGCGCCGATGCAAAGTCATGCGCACCCACTTCGCTGAACATGTGCCTGGCAATGTAATGATCGAAAGCATGCCACCATTCGTGCGCAAGTGCGCCTCCTCCTGCATTTTTTGCCAGTGCCAGAGTGCGTTTTGTGCTGTCGTAATGTGCCTGCACACCAGCCTGCCCACCACTACCAAAAGCTAAATTTAAAGTGCCTCTGAGGCCAATTGCAAAAGGGGGCAGTGACAGGAGTTGGGTGAGGTCGGCCAGCGCATCGTAGAGTAAGTTGGCGGCTATGTGCTGCTCATCTTTACTGACCCAGGCACCTAAGGTAATGGTCTTAAAGCCAAAGGTGGCTTTAATTTCATCAAAGCTGGCCTGGTCGCCGAAGCGATAATCTGGCCCGTCACGAAAAAACTGCCGCTTTAACCGACCGTTCGAACTATTACTCGACCGATTATTCGACCGATTACTCGTCACGTAAGTACCTCTGTTTTACATGCTCAGGCATTTGCCTGGTTTGTTGTTCAATCATGCCAGCCAGTGCCTGATATAGCGGCGCGGGTGAGACTTGCTCATAAAGATGTAAAAAATGGGCTGTTGCTTCCAGTGTTGAGAGGCTAAAGGCTTGCTCTGCTTTGCGTATATGGTACTGATTTTCAGGCAGTTGAGCGAATGAGACATGGGGCAGTGTCATCAGCCAGGGGTTGAGCATCAGCATTTTGTGCACTTTTTTCCAGGTGCCATCCAGTACCACCAAGGTCTCTATGATTGGCCGATTTGCTTGTTCCTGGGAGGGAGAGAGCGCCATAGCGTTTTCAGAAGGGTAAAGCAGTGCGCATTGAACTGACTGAAGTTGCTCGCGCACTTGCGCAAAATCGGTTTCAGACTCACCGACAACGACCTCAAGGTTACTAAGTTGCAATGATAACAGGCGAACCGTATTCTTAGCGACTTTGACTTCACTGGGGTGCTGTAACACCAGTATCTTACAGTGGTTTTTGAGCGGCTTGCCAAGGAACTTGCAGACACAAGTCTGCTCAGGAAACTGGCAGTGATTGCAAAGGGGACGTTTCATCGCATTATTTTACTGTTTTTTCTGTCACAGATCATATCATAGTTTGCAGTTTAGGGCCCTCTTAGCTAGCATTAACTGTAAGTGAGGCTGTTGGTGGGTTTGTTAGCCAATATAGTGAAAGGACTAATATGAATGTAACGATTGATGAAGCTTGCCTGGATACGATGCAGTCCCTGTTAGGTGAGCAATTTTCAGACACCCTGGTATTTTGCATCAGTGAGTTCGAGCGGTTGGAGCGCGAAGTAAGAGAGTCTTTGCCGGTTGATCTGGAGGCGGCGACGCGCAACGCGCATAGTCTTAAGTCGAATGCGGCCCAGTTTGGTGCAATGAGTTTGTCCGACAGTGCCCGTGAAGTAGAAATGTTGCTGCTTCAGGGTGATGTTAACGCTGCCAAAGACGCGTTGGGCAGTTTATCTCAGCAAGTGATTGGCTCTACTGCCAAGCTGCAACAATGGCTGATGGCCAACGCGTAGGTTGGTATTCGTTTGCAAGTGTAAATGTCCATTACAGCTCAGCGTGTTATGAGCTGTTTTTCGCTGTGCAGGCGTTACATTACTGTGGTGCCCTCAGTGTTACTCTTTTCTAAAATCTTCCTTTCATTCTCTGTTCGGAATCTGCTTTTCTTCCTGTCGCTGGAGCGTTATTCTAGTGGCCTGAATAGGGAGAAATAATGATAAAAATTACTAAAAGCAGCAAACTCAACGGGGTGTGCTACGATATTCGCGGTCCTGTGCTATCACAGGCAAAGAAAATGGAAGATGAGGGCACTAAGGTCCTCAAACTTAACATTGGCAACCCGGCTGCATTTGGCTTCGATATGCCTGAAGATATGCACCGAGACATCATTCGCAATCTGTCGGATGCTCAGGGCTATTGTGATTCAAAAGGGCTTTATTCTGCCCGGGTCGCTGTGTATCAGCATTACCAGCAGAAAAACCTGCCAAATATCAGTGTAGATAACATCTTCATTGGTAACGGCGTTAGCGAGCTTATCCAGATGGTCACGCAGGCGCTGCTTAACGACGGTGATGAGGTCTTGATCCCGGCCCCGGATTACCCGTTATGGACGGCATCTGTTAAGTTGTCAGGTGGTAAACCGGTTCATTACTTATGTGATGAAGCGGCCGACTGGTTTCCTGACTTGGCCGATATTCGTGCCAAAATTACCCCTAACACCCGGGCTCTGGTGCTAATCAACCCCAACAATCCGACCGGCGCCGTGTATAGCAAAGCGCTGCTGGAGGGGCTGATCGACATTGCCAGAGAGCACAACCTGTTGCTGCTCAGCGATGAAATCTATGAAAAGATCCTCTACGATGGAGCCGTACACTGGTCAATTGCGTCTTTATGTGACGACTTACCTGTCATCACCTTTAACGGGCTTGCCAAAACGTATCGCGCAGCTGGTTTGCGGATGGGCTGGATGGTGCTCAGCGGCAAAGTGGCGGCGATGAAAGATCTCATTGATGGTCTGAACATGCTGGCGTCTATGCGTTTATGCGCTAACGTTCCGGCACAGTTTGCTATCCAGCAGGCATTGGGTGGCGTACAGTCTATCGACGCTCTAATCGAGCCTGGCGGGCGCTTGTATGAGCAACGTCAGATTGCATGGCAGGGGCTGAATGATATGCAGGGTGTATCCTGCGTTAAACCTATGGGTGCATTGTACGCATTTGCCAAAATAGATACGCAACATTTCAATGTAAAAAACGATGAGCGTATGATGCTGGACTTGCTGCGCGAAGAAAAAATACTGCTGGTGCATGGCAGGGCGTTTAACTGGCCTCAACCAGATCATTTCCGACTGGTATTTTTACCCCACATGGATGAACTGGAACCCGCCATGGCCAGGATGCAGCGGTTTTTTGAACATTACCGGCAGCAATAGGGAACGCCTATTGCTGATTTACTCACAAATGTTGTCGATGTATTGGCTGTAAAGCGTCGGCAACATTTGCAAAATAGTGTGTTTGGCTGCCACATCATGACTGTGGATCACAGCAGCCAGCGTTTCCACAGAAACCGCTTCCATCATTCTTGTTGCACTGAGCCTGTGGCTGATATGCCAGGGCTCGGCGGCAACACCGCCCTGATAGCGCTGGTAGGGCCGAAAAAAACCAAACTCGCCAAGGTGCTCACTCAGCCAGGCATTAAACTCAGCAAAAGGTCCGCCTTGCTCATATTCCCAGGGTTCGAGCTGCAAATGTTGTCCATCAGGCAGGCAGTTGCGGGCATAAACATCCAGGTCGGTACCAAAGTGATGACGGCTGGCACCGGGCAGGGCTGAGTAGAGCATAATTGCGTGCACACAGGCCTCAGGGGTTAACACAGATAAGTCTACAGCTTCATTCTGAGCGTTTAACACCGGGCGCACCCCCAGAAACTTGTTATTCCAAATCAGGCACTGACGATGAAAGTCGCGATGGGCCGAGGCTATGCTGAAACTAAACCCGGCTCGCTCAGCGGCCTCACTCAGCGCACTGAGATCACGCTGGATGGCGCGGTGAACCGCATAGCCCCCAAATGGGACTAAATGGTTGTCACAGAGGCCACTGGCCTGGGATGCAAGTGTGCTGAGCTGGCTCATGTAAGCAACTTTTCCAAAATCAGTTCGTAGATTTCAGCAAGCTGGTCGAGTGATTCTGTGCTTACGCATTCATTCACCTGGTGGATAGTGGCATTCACTGGCCCCAGTTCGATCACCTTACAGCCGGTTTGTGCGATAAATCGCCCGTCAGAGGTGCCGCCGGTTGTCTCCGGGTTGGCATCAATGCCCGTCACCGTTTTGATGGCATCCAGAGTCACATTTAATAACGGCCCGGGCTCGGTTAAAAACGGCAGGCCGTTGAGTGTCCAGTGTAAGTCATAATCCAGACCATGCTTGTCGAGTATCCCACAGACACGAACTTTTAACTGTTCAGCGGTTACTTCGGTACTAAAGCGAAAGTTAAATTGAACATCCAGGCTGCCTGGGATCACATTGCCAGCGCCGGTCCCGCCATGGATATTCGAGATCTGGAAGCTGGTGGCCGGGAAAAACGCGTTACCCTGGTCCCATTGTGTTGTACTGAGCTCGGTCAGTGCCGGCGTGCTCTGGTGGATTGGGTTTCTGGCCAGGTGGGGGTAGGCAACATGGCCCTGGATACCTTTGATGGTCAGGTGCCCGGTCAGTGAACCACGGCGTCCATTTTTAACTACATCACCCAGGCTGTCCCGCGATGAGGGCTCGCCCACCAGACACATGTCTATTTTTTCATCTCTGGCTTCAAGTAAATCAACCACTTTAGTGGTGCCGTTGATAAATGGGCCTTCTTCATCTGAGGTGATCAAAAAACTGATCGAGCCTTTATGATTCGGAAAACGTGCGATAAAACGCTCAGTGGCAACCACCATGGCAGCCAGAGAACCCTTCATGTCGGCTGCACCCCGGCCATGCAACATGCCGTCGTGTATCTCACCTGAAAATGGCGGATAACGCCAGTCTCGCTCGTTACCGACGGGCACCACATCGGTGTGACCGGCAAAGCAAAAATGCGGGCCTTCACTGCCTTTGCGTGCCCAGGTGTTGAGGGTGTCAACAAAGAAGTGCTCTTCGACGTTAAACCCCAGCGCACTCAGGCGCGCGTTGATCATGGCCTGACATCCGGCGTCTTCAGGTGTCACCGAAGGGCGCTGAATGAGCGCTCTTGCGAGCGCCACTACTTCACTGTGAGTCTCACTCATAGCGAGAAAATATCCTGATATTGCGGTGCTTTAAAACCCAGGTGATACTGGCCTGCATGCAGCAAAATAGGGCGCTTGATCATTGCCGGTGCGGCTAACATGTGCTTTTGTGCACTGTCTGCGTCAAGGTTTTGCTTGTCCTCATCACTGAGTGCCCGGTACGTTGTGCCGCGTTTGTTCAGTACATTTTCCCAGCCCAGCGCATCGACAAACTCAGCCAGCATTTGCGCGTCCAGTCCGTCTTTGCGGTAGTCATGAAAGGTATAGCTGATGTTGTGTTGTTCGAGGAATTTCTTGGCTTTTTTAATGGTATCGCAGTTGCTGATACCGTACATAATAGTGGTCATAAATTACATGCCCTGGATAGTGTAATAAGCGGATCTTTGCCCGCAGTGACTTGATTCAATGGATAATAACAGGGTCCCAGCTTATCTGCATTAAGCAGTATCAGGGTACCCAGGATCTCAATATCGCCCGGCACATCGAAATAACATAAGACGTCGTTCATCGCGACCTGCTTTTTACCATAACTGTGCTGAATGAGGTGCTCGGTTTTGCGATATTCAGTTGGCAATAGCAGGTGGAGCAGCATTAACAGCCCGGATTTTGCCCGCAGTATAAATTCGCAGCCCTGCAGGCTGATTTTTTCAACCCTGGCCGGGCAGGGAGCCAGCATCATCGCGGTATTTAATTTCACACAGACGCCTGGTCCCAGCATGCCGCTGGCAAACAAAGGCTCCGGGTGCTGGCTCAGGGGGTGTACTTTGCCGGTAAAGGGACTGGCAATGTGCATGATGGGATTGGCAATTTGCGCAATCGGTGCGTAATTAATCTGCTGTGATAAGTGCATCAGACAAACAAGTATCCGTCTTTTTTGAGTGCCTTAATGGCATCAGGAAGTTGTGCTTCTTTAACCAAAATATAGTCAGTGTCGTAGGTGGAAATCGAAAAAATAGACACATTCGCTGCGGCCAGCACGCCAGAAATATTGGCCATAATACCGGTCAGCGAAAAACCTAGTGGCCCAATCACCTCCAATGCGCGCCAATGTGGCTCGGTGGCGAAACTGTCAAACTTGAGGTCGCTTGGGCAGACAATTGAAAGTTCTTCCGAGGTTTTTGCAATAAAAAATATCTCGGCAGACATCACTGCTGCGGGCACAGCCTGATCACTATCCAGACTATGGATGGTAAAATTGTGCGGCAATACCTGCAATGTTTGCTTCGACATATCCGAGTCCTGACACTTGTGACTCTTTCATAGTATAGCCAAGCATGGTCAAAATAAACCTTTTTCCGTTGGCTGCACACTCTGTTAAGTTGTAATACGGGAAGCGTGTGTGCTTCCCGTATTGGGCGACAGATAAGCCAGACTGACTACTGGTCGTTTTGTCCTGCCTGGATAGCTGTCAGTGCAATGGTATAGACAATATCATCAACCAATGCACCGCGGCTGAGGTCGTTAACAGGCTTGCGCATACCTTGCAGCATAGGCCCGATACTGATCAGATCGGCGCTTCGCTGAACCGCTTTATAGGTGGTGTTGCCGGTATTGAGGTCCGGGAATACAAATACCGTTGCCTTACCAGCGACTTTACTGTTTGGCGCCTTTTTACGTGCAACATTTTCCATGATGGCGGCGTCGTATTGCAGTGGTCCGTCAATATCCAGATCCGGGCGTTTTTCTTGCGCAATGCGCGTCGCTTCGCGCACTTTATCAACGTCAGCCCCCTGGCCCGATGTGCCGGTGCTGTAGCTGATCATCGCCACTTTCGGCTCAATACCAAATGCAGCGGCAGATTCGGCAGATTGAATCGCGATATCGGCCAGCTGCTCTGCGGTTGGATCGGGGTTAATGGCACAGTCGCCATAGACCAGCACCTGATCGGGCAGCAGCATAAAGAATACTGAACTGACCAAAGAGGAGTCCGGCGCCGTTTTGATCAGCTGAAGCGGCGGGCGAATGGTGTTGGCGGTCGTGTTGACAGCACCGGACACCAGGCCGTCTACTTTGTCTTCGGCCAGCATCATAGTGCCCAGCACGACGTTGTCCTGCAATTGCTCAGCCGCGACGACTTCGGTCAGACCTTTGTTTTTACGCAGCTCGACCATAGGCGCTATGTACTTTTCAACCTCTTTATGGGGGTCGAGGATAGTGACATTGTCGTTAAGCTCCACCCCTTGTTGGGCGGCAATACGTTCGATTTCTTCGCGCTCTCCCAGCAGCACTGTTTTGGCAATGCCTCGCTCGCCACAAATGGCTGCGGCTTTAATCGTACGAGGTTCGTTGCCCTCTGGCAGTACAATGGTTTTGTTGGCTTTACGCGCAGAATCGGTCAGCAAATAACGAAATGCCGGAGGTGATAACTTGCGCGTTTTCGCCACGCCCTGAGCCAGCGAGTCTAACCAGTCGGCGTCAATATGATCGGCGTTATGCTGTTTGACTTTGTCGATACGTTGTTCGTCGTCTGCTGGTACTTCCATGTTGAAGTTGTGCAGCAACAAAGAGGTGCGCCAGGTATCTGCTGTGGTTGCCAAAATCGGCAGGCCTGTTGCCATCGCTTGCTCGCACAGCTCCATGATCTTGGCTTCGGGTTTAAAACCGCCGGTGAGCAAAATCGCGCCCAGCTTAGTGCCATTCATGGCACTCAGGCAGCCCGCAACCAGAATGTCGGAGCGATCGCCTGGCGTGACCAGCAGGGCGCCGGGCGTAAAATGGTTCAGGATATTTGACACGGTTCTGGCACAAAAGGTGACCCGTCTTAAACGACGGTGTGCCATGTCTCCGGCATTGATCACTTCCGCGCCCAGGTAGTTACTCAGGTCAACTACACGCGGTGCAACCAGATCAAAATCCCAGGGAATGGCGCCCAGTAACATAAATGGATGCTTGCGGAAGATAGGCAAAGAGGCCAATCGGTTGAGTTCGTTTTCCAGTTGTTCCGGCTCGTGTTGATCGACCAGATCGGCACGTGCGCGACCATCTTCATCAAGCGGTGCATTGACCTTGTTAAAGATACAGCCCAATACCCGCGCATGGTCAACACCCCCATAGTTACCGGCGGCAATTTCCAGACGATCTTCGAGCTGATCATTGCTATCGTTGCCCGGGGTCAGCACAAACACAATATCCGCACCCAGTGTTTGAGCGATTTCCCGGTTAACACGGCCAGCATAAGGCTGACGGCGCGTTGGCACCATGCCTTCGATGATGGCCACTTCACCCGGATTGATGGCGCTTTCAAACCGTTCAACAATTTCTTCGAGCAAATCATCGCCTTTACCATCGCCTATCATTTGCTCCGCATAGCTCAGCTCAAAAGGCGTCGGCGGTGAAATGGATGAGCCTTGCTGTACGACCAGGGTTGATTTCTCCGGGCCGGTATCTTCTTTGCGAGGCTGTGCGATAGGTTTGAAAAAATTAACCGCAACGGCTTTTTGCTCCAGCGCGCGCACCAGGCCAACCGACACGGACGTTAAGCCTACGCCGGTTGAGATGGGGATCAACATAATACGACGGCTCATAGCTTATTGCTCCTGTGCCAGTTGCGCGGCATCATGGGCGATGACCCATTCTTCGTTGGTCGGGATCACCAGTGCTTTGGTCGTGTTACCTGAGCGGGTAATTTCTCCCTCTTTACCAAAACGGGCATCCAGGTTTGCCTGCGCATCAATCTCCATACCCAAAAAGCTAAGTTGCTCAACCACTTTTGCGCGGATAACATCTGAGTTTTCGCCAATGCCACCAGTAAATACCAGCGCATCCACGCCACCCAGAGGCACGGCAAAGCTGGCAATTTGCTTAGCCAGGCGATAACAGAACATGTCCAGCGCTAAGGTTGCCTGCGGGTGTCCGTCTGCGGCGGCTTCTTCGATGGTACGGCAGTCATTCGACAGCTCACTGATCCCCAGCAAACCACTTTGCTTATTCAGTAAAGTATCAACTTGCTCTACACTATAACCCAGTTGGTTAACCAGGTAGGAGAACAGGCCCGGATCGATATCACCGCTGCGAGTGCCCATGATCAGGCCTTCCAGTGGCGTCAGTCCCATACTGGTATCGACCGACTTACCATCTTTGATTGCACAAACAGAGCAGCCATTACCCAGGTGCGCGGTAATAATGCGAGAACTTTTTTGCTCAAGGCCTAATGCTTTGATAGCCTGAGTCGATACGAAATAGTGACTGGTGCCATGGAAGCCATAGCGGCGGATCCCATGGGATTTGTACAGCTCGTAGGGCAGTGCATACAGATACGCAGTAGGCGCCATGCTTTGATGGAAGGCGGTGTCGAATACCGCAACCTGAGGCAAGTGACTAAAGGCCTTTATGGCGGCGTCGATGCCAAGCAGGTTGGCCGGGTTGTGTAGCGGTGCCAGGTCGGCGGTTTTGACAATAGCCTGGTGCACAGTGTCATCTATCAGGGCCGATTGTGTGAAGTGTTCACCCCCATGCACTACGCGGTGACCGACTGCAACCAGCTCTTTGTCCAGACCCAGGGATTTCACCAGCTCGACCAGTTTGTCGATGGCAATCTGGTGGGCTTCACCGGCATTAAGCGCGACGGTGTGCTTTTGACCTTGGTGCTTGTATTTGATCTGAGGATTGCTTTCGCCAAGGCGTTCAGCAAGCCCAGATAGGTGTTCCTGAGCGGTGTTTGGGTCTATGATTGCGAATTTGAGGCTGGAGCTGCCACAATTGAGTACCAGAACATGGGTAGATGACATAATGACTATCCGTTTTGACAATAACTGTTATTGCGTATTAAGCTAAATGAAAAGGCGCATTTAGCTACATATTAGACTAAGGTGTAATTGACGAGTATAAAGTTAATTTTACCCGATTTTTTTGAGAAACGTTAGGCCGTCTCGATTGGTTTATCGTATTTTATTGAGTGTTTTATTGATCACAAAACGGCTGCTGGCCGATAACAGGTAAGCAACGCGTTAATGGTGTTGCCTGGTGTTCTTCAATGGACTAAATGTAAGTTGTCCGTTGCCGATTTTGGTCAATAATAAATGAGTGAACAATTTGCCCTTGCACCCGGGAGTTATGATGCAGAAAAGTCTTATTTCACAAGTGCAACTTGGACGTCAGTACGCCAAAGAGTGGCCAATGCGCAAGGAATTGACGCTGTTATTTCCCGAATTCAGAGTGATCAAAGCTACTGAATTTGCCCTTCAGGTAATGCCTGCGTTGGCGATTATTTCGGTTTTTGTCCAAACAACGTACTTGGGAATGGCGTACTTACCCCAGGCTATCACCATCGCTTTATTCTTCTTGTCTTTGCCGGTGCAGGGCCTGCTATGGCTCGGAAAGCGGGCGGACACTCGTCTTAATCCAGCCCTCAATAGCTGGTACAAAGAGCTCTATCACAAAATGGTGGCCAATGGCTATCAGGCCGATGCCTCACGGGATCCTAAGTATCGTGAGCTGGCTAAATTGCTCAAAGATATGTTTGAAAAAATGGACAAGGCATTTGCAAAAGAAAACCTCTGATAAACCAGAGGTTTTCTTTTGGTAGGCAAGCTGGTCAGGCTTTTTGGTAGCGCGTGATCAGAAAAGAAAAGGTCACTTCATGATGGCTGGCCTGGTCTAGTGCCTCGTAGTGACTTTCTTTAAACTTCCATGCAAAAGGCGTCATTTTGATCAAGTGCTTGATGACGTCTGTGGGCACCTGCTGGGTCTGCTCAAGGTGGGTTTGCTCTGCTTCGACAAAACCTTGCGGGCAATCCGGGGCGTCATGAAGTCGTACTTCATCGTAAATATGGGTTTTCAGCTCATATAAATGTTTGGGACCCGGGCTTACAACCAACAACTGGCCTTGCGGTTTGAGCAAGCGCGCCATTTCATCGGCAAATACCGGAGCAAACACACTTAGCAGTACATCTGCCTGAGCGGCAACAAAGGGGGTGTCCTTAATTGAAGCCACACTAAAGTGGACCTGCGGGTAGCGTTTTGCCGCGTAGCGGATAGCTGGTTTTGAAATATCGACACCGAACACCTGGCTTGTTGCGGGCAGTGAATTGGCAATAGCCTGCGTATAAAAGCCTTCTCCACAGCCCATATCAATGACCGCATGACAGGGCAAAGCGGCAATGGCCTGAGCCAGGTGAGATTGTAAAAACTGGTAGTGGTCGGTAGCGAAAAAGGCCCGACGGGCCTGCACCATATCCAGATTGTCGCCTGGCTGGCGAGACTTTTTAAACTGGACGGGCAGCAGGTTAACATAGCCTTCTTTGGCCACATCAAACTGATGGTTATGCTCACAATGCAGTGTTTTATTGTGTTCAGTCAAAGGTGCTGAGCAAATGGGGCAGCGATAATGCAGCGTCATTTATCTAAGTAATCCTTATCATAAAAGGTTTTGACCCAGTGAGGTCGGTAAGTGATCAGCAAGGTAATGGCCATTCCGTTCAGCATCGCTTCGGGGAACCACATGATGACCGCATAAAAAATGTAGTTGTCGACCAGGACAGGCCAGTCATACAGCCCGATACTCAGGTAATAAAGCGCACTAATTATAATCTTACTGGCAGCAACCAGTCCGCCGCACAAAAAGGCACAGACAAAGATATAGACAAAAAAGTGGCGGCTGAGAAAGTGATAGCAAAGTAAAAACAAGCCATAACTCAGATAGACCGGAAGCAGGGCTGTGAATAGCCAAAATGTCCACAGATTGTCGATGGGCATAGGGCCAAGGAAATAACTCAGTAGCGTGGCCAGCGTGCTACACAGCAGGCCCATATGCCAGCCAAGCGTGAGCGTTACCGCTGTGATCCCGAGAATATGAATAGATAGCTGGGGTAAAATCCCTGCCTGTATCTGCCACAACAGCGCCAGCACCAGCGCACTGGCCAGCACGCCGGTTTGTCTTGCCGGCGTCTGTAGCAGTGTCTGATACTGGTGTTTGTTGATGCTCAGGGCGAACAGGCCCATGGCGATAAGCGCGGTGAACATATTAGTTACAAGTCAAAAGTTGCCCAGACTGGCGCATGATCTGAGGGCTTCTCAATCCCACGCAGCTCGTAGTCAATGTCACTTTCAACACATTTGGCCATCAAAGACTCTGTAGCCAGAACAACGTCGATACGCAGACCGCGATTGTCATCAAAGCCCTTAGAGCGATAATCAAACCACGAGTATTTTTCGCAGGCGTCTGGCGTGAGCTCGCGGAAGGTATCTTTGAGACCCCAGTCCATTAATGTTTGCAGCCATTCACGTTCGATGGGCTGGAATGAACACTTACCGGTTTTCAGCCAGCGTTTGCGGTTGGGCTCGCCAATACCAATATCCAGATCGATCGGAGAGATATTGATATCGCCCATGACAATCAGATGCTCGCCGTTATCGGCAGTGCTGTTCAGATGGGTCATGAGATCGGCATAAAACTGACGTTTATACGGAAACTTGGTCTCGTGGTTAATGTTGTCCCCCTGGGGGAAGTAACCATTCATGATAGTGACATCTTCACCGCTGTCGCTTTCAAAGGTGCCAATGATCATACGTTTTTGCGATTCTTCAGTGTCTGTCGCAAAGCCCTTTTGGATCTGTTTTGCAGGCTTTTTAGAAAGCATAGCAACGCCATAGTGGGCTTTTTGGCCATGAAAATACACGTGGTAGCCCATCGCTTCAACATCAGCGACCGGGAAGGCTTCGTCATGCACTTTAATTTCCTGCAAGCCGATAACATCGGGCTGGTGTTTATCGATCAGGGCTTGTAGCTGGTGCAGGCGAGCGCGCAGGCCGTTTATATTGAATGAGATAACTTTCATCGTTGTTGTTCTTTATTTGCATATAGTCAGTGGTGCTAAGTCTATCATTTTTGTCTGCGTGAATGGAGGGGCAAGCGTGATTTTCCCACGTCCTGTTGGACCTTTAATCGGATTGATTTTAGGTCCCGTTATCGTGCCAAATGCGGCGGTTTATATCCGCTATTTTTGTTAATTAACGCGAAAATTGTAACCGCTTTAAAGCGCCTGATTAGGGAGTTGTGAATAGCCTATTAAATGATCAGGAAAGTTGAGTTTTACCATTTACACGGTAAAACTTGTATATATAATGCGCACCAATTCGTTCATTTGGGGTAAATTATGTTTAAGTCTCTCTCTCTTGTTACATTGATCTCGGTTGCATCTTTTTCAGCTACTGCTGCCTCTGGGGCACAGGTTGTAAGCGCTGACGCTTCACCAGAATCGAAAGTATGTGCTATCGCGGCAAAGCAAGGTCTGAGTGCTGCACGTGCATATGGAGCGAAGCACGGTGTATTCGTATCACGTTTTTCTAAAACACTAGAGTGTAACGGTGAAGACATTCGTTCATTTGCCAAGCAGGCCGACACCAAGTCTGCAGACAGCCAGGCAAAAGTGAAGCTAGTAGCTAAAAATGACACGATTGCAACTGAGTTATGTCTTAAAGCTGCCAAAGAAGGGCTGTCTAGCCTGAACCAATACCGCCATCAGGCCCGTAACCTAAAGTGCAATGATGTACCTGTTAAGCAGTTTATTAAAAACATCAATAATACGGCTATCTAAATACCCGTTATTAATGCAATAAATAATGCAATAAAAGCCCGGCCAGATGTGTCGGGTTTTTTGATCTCTCCGCACTGGCCGACAAAGCGCCATAGATACTGAGTCTGTGCTCGTACCAAACACTCAAATGTGTATTTTTAGTAACATCACATCTTGCCTTGTATATTTATGTGTTCTTAAAGTGTTTTCTATATGTTATAAAATATTTGGTAATTACAAATATAATTAACACTATGGAGAAGAGTAAGAATGAAAAAGGGGATTACACTCACTGCACTGGCAGTATCAACAGTCCTTGCTGGTAGCTTTCAGACAGCCCTGGCAGAAGAAGGCGAAGTCGAACGCATCGAGGTCACAGGCTCGCACATTAAGCGTTCTGATATGGAAGGACCCTCGCCAGTTCAATCCATTTCAGCATCCGATTTGGCTGCTACAGGTTCAACCGATCTGATTGGCGCGCTGCAAAAGCTCCCGGTTGCGGGCACGGGTACCTTCAGTACTCAGGGCAACTCCAGCGATGACACAGCAAACGGCGGCTCCAGTGTGGCGCTGCGTGGCTTGGGCGCGTCATCAACTCTGGTATTGATTAATGGACGCCGGGTCGCCGTAAGCCCGTTTGCAAAAGACATTGAAACCTCATTTGTTGACTTAAATACCATCCCTGTTTCTGCGGTAAAACGCATTGATGTACTTAAAGATGGTGCATCAGCAACTTACGGTTCGGATGCGGTAGCGGGTGTTATCAACATCATCCTACGCAATGATATTGACGGTTTTGAAGTTGCGGCTAAAGTCTCTGATACAGCAGATGGTGGTGGTGAAGAGCAGAACTTTACCTTACTTTGGGGTAACTCTACCAACAAAGGCCATCACAACTTTACACTTGATTACTTCAAACGCGGTGATGTGTTTTACTCAGACCGGGACTACACGGCCACGGCGGATCAGACCTTCCGCGGCGGTAATAATTCACTGAGCTCGTCTGGCTTCCCGGGCAGTATTGAAGTGGAGCGTGCGTCATTGAGTGACGAGCAATGGGCACGCCTGCCTGTCGTGCGTACTGAGGATGATGGCACTCAGGTTCGTCAAACCCTGTTCGCTGACGTGTGGGGCAATGATGTCTGTCCTGCTGATATGATAATCGGCGATATATGCCGTTATGACTATGCGCCGCATATGAGTCTGGTGCCCTCAACCGAGCGGGTTACCTTTAACTACAACGGTGTTCAGGAGATCATGGATGGCGTAGAGGGCTTTGCAGAGTTTTCGGCGCAGCATGCTTCGACCTTTATTCAGGGCGCTGCCAGCCCAAGCTTTACTGAACTCACCATGGCGGGTGATAACCCGAACCATCCTTTGGCTAACCAGCCCGATCACTTCCTGCATGGTGTAGATATCTCAATGCGACGCCGTACGGTGGATATTGGTAACCGTAAAAAAGACGTTGATTCAGAATACTATCGTGCGGTTATGGGTATGCGCGGTCAGTGGCAGGATTGGGAGTGGGAGTTTGCTTACTCTGCCATTCGCTCCAGCGCGGTTGAAAAAGGCTTTGATGGCTTCCCCAATAAACGTCTTGCGCAACAAGCCATTGATGAAGGCCGTTGGAACCCATTCGAACCTAGCACTAACACACAGGAAGGGTTAGACTTCTTTGAAACAACGACAACCCGTTACGGCTCATCCAGCATGCAATCACTCGATGGTACTATTTCTGGTGAATTGTTTGAATTTGGCGATGGCTACGTGTCGGCGGCGTTCGGTTTTGAGCACCGTTATGAAAAAATAGAAGACAACCCGGATAACCAGTACCTTAGGGGCGAGATCTTTGGTACCGAAGCGACACAAGCGAACGGTGATCGGGACAATACAGCGGTGTTTGCGGAGTTCAGTGCGCCATTACTGGAAAACCTGGAACTTCAGTTAGCACTGCGCCATGAAGATTACAGTGATTTTGGTAATACCACAGATCCTAAAGTGGCTTTTCGCTGGACACCCATCGATTCTGTTGTGGTACGTGGCTCCTGGGGCACAGCATTCCGCGCGCCTTCACTTGTTCAGTTACACCTGGGCCGCACCGACGAATCGCCTAGCGTAATCGATAAAGAGCGGTGTAAGCAGACTGGCGCCGATGCCGATTGTTCGCCAACCGAATATACCGCCATCGTTGCCGGTAACAAGCTATTGCAACCGGAAGAATCGGAAAACTTCAACCTGGGTGTGATCTGGCAGGCGACGGATACCTTTAGCATAGGCGTGGATTACTGGAACTATGATCAGGAAGACTTGATCAAAAAAATTGGTGCGCAAAAGCTGGTCGACTGTTGTGGAACCGATCCTAACCTGGTGGTACGTGCTCCGAGTCAGGGCAGTACCTTAGGCCGTATTCTGGAAATCAATGATACCTTTGTGAACATTGGTGGTCGTGAAACCGATGGCCTGGACTTAGACATCGAATACCTGCTTACCACGTCTGAGATGGGTGAGCTGCGCTTCAACTATAACCTCACTTATACACTGAACTTCGAAGAGCAGTCGTTTGAAAGTGATGATGACGGCAATACCAGCACTGTGGTTGAAGACCTCAATGGTGAGTATCAGCATCCGAAGTACCGCTGGACGGCTGGTGTTGACTGGTCAATGGATGATTATATTGCCAACCTGAGCTTTAACTATGTCGACAAGAATCTTGATCTTGCAGACAGCAACGGGGATAAATATGAAATTGATTCCTGGACTACGGTTGATACCAGCGTTAGCTATGTCGGCTATGACAAACTGACCGTAACTATAGGCGCGTCAAACCTGTTTAATGAAGAGGCGCCTTTGGCTCCGTCTGAATCTATGGGGATTGATAACAAGACTCACAGCGCGTTAGGTCGTCAGGTGTATCTGAAGTTTGGCTATCAGTTTTAATTGACGGTGTAAGCGTACAAAAAGCCAGTGCTATCGAAAGAGGCACTGGCTTTTTTGTAGCTAATCAATGCTGAACTTTAGGCGGGAAGTTGGCCAGGATCTCGGCGATGGTTTTATTGACCGACTCGGTACGCTGCTCAGGGGTTTGCTTTGCGCGCAAACGGCTTTCTTTGGCACCGCGCCAGACTAACTGATTAGAAGTACGGTCGATGATATCAACCACCAGCGTACCAACTTTATATTCTCGTGCTGTGGTATGGTGGTCGACGCCCCAGCCCCAATAATTCCAGCGCGCGCCGTAGCTGACTTTAAAGGTATCTACCTCAAGCTTTTTGTCGACGGCAACGTGGTAGTTGATCAATATATCGGCCCGAGCCGGGTCTGCCAGTTTGAACCCCTGGCTGGCCATTTGCTCGGTAATGGCGTTACGAATGCGTTTTTCCATTAGTCCGTTGACCTGATAGTTTTGCGGACGTGCCTGCAAGCTGGCTTCAGCTGACCAGGCATAGGTTTTGTAGTTGGCAAACTCAACAGACTTGTCGTAGTCCCAATCCGGTGTAGTGCCACAGGCACTGAGCATCAATAAACTTGCCACAACGGCAAAGGTCCGGGTGCTGACAAGGTGTTTTTTCAGTTGGTTCAGCATGGTTTACTCCTTAAAAGCATTCAATTTAAAGCCTAACTTAGTATACGATAGTTGAAGTGGGAAGATCATCACAAAAAAGGGCACTCAATTGTGCCCTTTCGATATTAACTGTGCTCGACTTCGATCCAGTCTTTTTCGTCAACCCAGTTCTGACTGCCCTGATTGACGCTGCGGATTGGCACCAGATAATCACAACTTATTTGCGGTTTCACTGAGGCGAAAATCGGTACGAAACCAAAGCTGAGGGCGGTTTCGATGATTGCCTTCTGGTTTTGCGGGTCGATGTCGGCCGCTTCATCAATGTAAATTGGAATACGATACATCGCCTGTTCCTGATCGGAAAGCAGGTAGCGAATAAACAACATACCACACAACAACTTGATGGTGATCCGTGTACCATTCGAACCGGCAGAGTCAATCTTATCAAAGTGCTCGGTATCGCCTGCGCGGTTAACCACCTCAAAGCGGATATCAAACAGGTCGGTCAGTGTCAGACCAGCTTTATCACTAGCCAGCTTGATAATGTGATCTTTGGCCTCGTTAACGGCATTACTGTCGGCTGGCTGCTCGCTTAGTAAGTCAAAGCTCTCGCCTTGCTCGTACAAGTCGGAGGTTGCGATAATGGTATCTATGCTCTCGACCAGCATTTTTCTTGGGATCACATTGATCTTAAACGCTTTGAGGTTCGAGATGCGGTGCTGACTAATACCCTTATTAAAGCTGTTCATTTCCCGGCGCAAGCGATCTAAGTCTTCACGCAGGCCTTTAATGGTCGCTGCAACTTCAGTCAGTGCAACCCGTGCCTGGCGCTCTACCGCATCACGCTCGTTGTCTATGTTGTGATAGGCGCTGATCAGCTTGGCGTATTTTGTCGCGTCGTCCGTTTCGTTGTCGAACTTGGTAATACCGGCATTGTAAATGTGCAAATAGGTATTGCGCACATTGACATCCAGGTTACGCAGCTCCTGACAGTCTTTGTTGAACTGATGGATCACTTCCGCCAGGTTGTCAAAGTCCAGATTGATCTCTACCGGGTAGGGGGTTTGCTTACCACTATACAAATCCAGCGTGTGGTCGATGCGCTCCGATTTCACTTGCTTAAGGCGATCCGCCTGGCGCAGGATCAAATCTTGTTTGCTCTTGATAATAGAGCGACGATCGGATATGGAGCCAGCATTACGCTGTACATCTTGCAGATAGTCGTCGACCTGTTCACGTTCGGCCTGCAGCTGATCCTGCAATGCCTGTTGTGCTTCTGCCGACTGCGCCATGGTCTGGAATTGCTCAAAGCGCTTCAGAGCCGCTTCGGTGGCCATCAGTTCATCGTACAGGGCATCACGCTCTTGCTGCTTTTCGGCCACATTGGCAGACACTTCGCGCTGTTGCTTCAGCTCCAGTAACGATTGCTGTAATGCGTCTAACTTTGCCTGCAACTGGGCTTTGTTTTCGCCGCTTTGCATTTGTACCGGCGCCAGCTTTTTCAGTTTGATGGTGGCGCCGGGCAGTTTAAGTTCGCCGCCTTTGACCGCCGTGGACAACTGCGCGAGGAAATCACCGAAGGCATCGTCGTCACTGATCTCAACTTCTCCCTTGCCTGTGGTGGCAAAAGATAAAATATCCGGGTTAAGAATACGCGAGATCTCTTCGACTTCTTTGAGTGACAGGTCTTCACGCATTCGGGTAAAGAGGTTGAACTCCAGGTTTTTCATCTGCAGTTTCAGGCTCTTAACCTGCTTTTGTGTTTCGCCAATCCGGTAATCCAGGGTGTGCAGGCTCTGGCCCTGAGCACTGTTAATCGAGAACGATAGCTGTTCGTACTCTTTTTTCAGCAGCGTCAGGTTGGTTTTCAGCGTGGCATGATTGGTCAGCTCAAACTCGGATTTGAGCGCGTGATAGTCGGTAAACCATTGCTCAATCTGAGTTTGTTTACGTTCAATATCGCGAGACTGCTGCACATAGAGCTGTTGCTTTTCTTCAAAGTCGCGTTTTTCCTGCTCGATGTTTTCAAGCTGATCATTGAGCTCGCCAATTTGGCTCTGCTGATACTCATCAAACTCCACAATGGCTTTGTCGAGCTTAGGTGCATAAGCGGCAAGCTTGCCCTTGAGCGTCGCTTCGCCTTCGATCATTTGCTCCAGCGCAGCTATGGGCTCCTGCATAGACTCCAGTGCGTTTAGCTCTCGGCGAGATCGATTTACTTTGTCAAACGCACGACGCCACACTTCATAAAAGTCGACTTTGGAGTTAGACATATGACGTTCAAATACCTTGAGCATAAAGCGTTTTACGTCATGGGCACCCAGTTTGTGCAGGTTCAGGATGCGACGGAAGATTTCTTTATATACTGCGGCATCCTGAACATTATTCAGCGGGATCATCTTGAGGTTGATGTCGCCATCGTATGGCGTTGCACCACCAGTCAATAATGCATTCAGCTCCGCGGCCTTTAACTCAACCGGGCTAAAGCCTTTTTCCTGCAAGTGATTGAACAGTTTGGTGTATTTTATGATGCTTTTGCCCTGGGTAAAGTCATCCAGGTTGAGTTTGCCGTTATAGCAAAAGAACTGATGTGCGTAACCGGCAATTTTGCCCAGGCCCGCGACGCCGATGACGACGTCGCCATGAGGCAGGTTGGCTTCAAGCAGGATATAAGACTGATCACTTGAAAAGTAGAATTTGCGGGTTTCTTCCAGATCGTGACCATCCCATTCGGTCAGGCGTAAATCGTTGATAAGCGGGAATTGAAGCGCATTGATAACCGAGCTTTTACCTGTGTTGTTCGGGGCACAGATAGATGCACTTTTATCGAGTGGGATCACACACTTGGCATAACCTGCGGTGTTGAGCAGGGCGAGTTTACTGAGACCATACAGCTTGTTCATACTTCATCCTCAAGTGCGTCGTAATTGTCTTCGTTCACTTCCATCAGTGCATCGATATAACGATAAACCGGTGCCAGCAGCGAAAAGCCTTGCTCTACTTCGCGAGCCAGTCCCAGGCGCACCATGCGCAGACACACGTCTTTACGCAGATCGGATCCCGAGAAAATTTCCAGCTGATCAAACAGGTGCTTGTTAAGCTGCACCAGAGTCTGCATCAGCTCCAGGTCTAATACTTCGTCAAACAGGGCGCGCAAAGGATCTTTACCCTGGTTGGCAAAGTGCTCGATCAGGATAAATATGGTTAGCGCGATGGCCCGGGAGATCTTACCCATGTTGGGGGTGCTTTCGTCGCTGGCCAGATAATAAAAGCCCCGACTGTCGTGTTGCAGGTCGTGGCCAAGGGCGTTGAACAGTGCCTGGTAAGATTCGATATGCTGATCCAGCTCCTGCCACTGTGTGGTGTCCTGTTCGCTGATATGGTAGCCACTGACCAATTTCTTATTGATCGCCTGTAACTGGCTGAGTTCGTCTAGATTAATCTGTGTCATGATGATTACTAATTGTGGTTATCTGTTTGCTTGTCCGCTGCACTGAACGGATAAAGTCGAATGCGGGTGTTGGCGATTTGCATCGTTTGCTGTTGCTCATCCTGGGCGATGTCCAGTTCAGGGTCGCTGATCAGTTTTTGGTACAGGAACAGCATTTCATCGGCTTCCAGTGACGGGTATTGCTCGCTCAGGAAGCCAAGCAGGGCGGTGCGCTTTTTGCCAGACCCTTTAAACGACTTACGTACATCCGAATAATCAGGAATATTAGGGCTCTGGTAAGCGGGCACATCCTGCTGATCGGGTAACTGATATTCTTCGTGCTCAAACTCGCTGAGGCTAGCCATATAAGCCACCATATGGCGTTGCTGGCCAAGGCTGAAACGCTGAATGTCTGAAACAAAATGCGGCTGCACCGGCGCGAGCATGCTATCAACGCCGTTTTTACGGATCAGGCCCAGCACTTTGGCCGCCTGGCGGGTAATAAGCGTGTTGCGTCTGAGCTCTTCACGCAGTGGCATTAGCATATCGGCGCTTTTACCTAAACTTTCGCGGCCGATTAAGTGCATATCGAGGATCCGGGTACGCAGTTGTTCAAGCATACGTTTGTCCTGTGCACCCCGGCCAAGTTGTTCAATTTGTGCAATTTGTTCACTGATCTGATGCTCAATGATGGTGAAACAGGCCTGAAAGGGGCCATGAATATCCACCATTTCCAGCATAGGTTCGATATATTCGTCAAATGCTTCAATGACAGCCCGATAGCGTTTTTGCAAAGACAGATTGCCCTGATCGGACTTGGCCTGCTCGACCAGGTTCATGATGGCGCTTTCATTGTGATGGTAGAGTTTGACGATTTTACGCACCCGTTCATCCATAATGCGGCTGAAACGGCGCAGTTCGCTGTGATCGCCCTCATCACCGGCCTGCGCCAGGCGCTCACCCAGGCGTTGCAGATCTTTGACTAATACAGTGATCTCTTCGGCCAGGCCAAGATGTTCTTCTTGTAATAAGAAACTAGCAAAGTCGGCCACGGCACGGTTAATTTCGAGCTGCGAAGATTTGGCCAAAGGAATAATAATTTCCTGATTAAGCAAGCGGTTGGTTTCTTTATAGATGCGCTCACTTGACCAGTTGGGGTTTTTCATTTTGATGATGTTTTGTACATCTTTGAGGCTGAAATCGGCCATCTTAAAGCGTTTAAAAAGCAGCTCCAGGACGCCCCAGTGTTCATTCAGCGTATTTAATACTTTTTTGGCTGGGATCATAGCTTTCCAGTGTGTATCAATTTTGTGACGGTATCAGGTAAGAAAATTGTCATAATGTGTAACTACTCGTGGCACAGTGTGCTGCTAAGTGATAGACTCCGCGCCGAAAACGTTACCTTTCACAATTTTTACTTTTGATTACAGGTTGTTTACGCATATGGTCACGCCCATTATCCTAACCCTGATAGCGGTCGCTTTTGTGCTTATCGTTATAGAGGATATTATCCATGTAAACAAGGCCAAAACGACCCTTTTTTTTGGCACTTTATGTTGGATTATCCTATTTATCTCCCCACTTCATGGCGAAAGCTCAGAAACTATACAACATCAGCTCGATCACAACATTCTTGAAATCGCCACCTTGTGGTTATTCCTGATGGCTGCGATGACCTTTGTTGCCTATCTGAACTCTAAAGGTTTTATTCAAAACATCGTCCATCGGGTAATGCCAACCCAGATCAGTGAACGCAAAATGATGTTCCTGGTAGGTGGCTTTGCTTTCTTGTTTTCTTCGATTTCTGACAATATTACCGCAACGCTTATCTCGCTGGCGGTGGTGATGTCGCTGAAACTCGATCCGAAGAAGCTTATCAAGTATGCCACATTGATCATCTTCAGTGTTAACTCAGGCGGCGTGTCTTTGATCACAGGTGATGTGACCACTCTGATGATTTTCCTTGCAGGTAAGGTCACGATCCCAGATTTGTTATTGCTGGTGGCGCCTTCCATTGTCAGCGTACTCTTGCTGGCAACCATGCTGTCTATGGGAATGAAAGATCAGCTGGTATTTGAAAAGCAAGCGCTGCGCCGGATAGAGAAAACGGACATTACGATCGCGGTGATCTTTATGACGACCGTACTGACTACGCTGTATCTGAGCGTACAATACCAGGTCCCGCCCATGCTGACTTTCCTCTGTGGCCTGTCGGTGATGTTTTTGATGGCCCAGTTTCTGATGCGCAAAAAGGACGTCAATAAAAAGATCATCGATTATATTCGTGAAATTGAGTACGACACTTTGCTGTTCTTTGTGGGTGTACTTTTATTAGTTGGCGCGCTGAAAGAGGTGGGTGTCCTTAACATGTTCACTCAGCTGTATGAGTTCGTTGACCCTCAGTACGCCAGCTATCTGGTGGGCCTGATGAGTGCCGCAGTTGATAACGTACCATTGACGGCCGCTTTGCTCAAAGCTGACATCGTTATGAGCCCGCAGCAATGGCTGACCTTTACCTATGCGACAGGCGTGGGCGGCTCTATGCTGATCATCGGCTCGGCGGCGGGGATCATTGCAATGAGTAAAGTAAAGGCTCTAACCTTTACGAGCTACTTAAGAATGAGCCTATATTTGTTAATTGCCTACACGGCTGGTTATGCCGGTGCCTTTTTTATGGGGCAATTTATTTAATCTTTAATGACAGGGTCAATTTTATACTTGACACCTAGACGTCTAAAAGATACCTTTTTCAAGCCCGCTCAAAATGCGGGCTTTTATTTTGCCAGGATTCAGTTAAATCCCGGCAAAATAAGCAGAAGAGGCGCGATGCTTAGGTAGCTGATGTGAGGTGACGATAACCCGTGACCATCAGTGAGGGAGGTACTCGCCGAGGAAAACCATGCTACGTCGGCATGATTTTTCGGTCCTGGAGGTTGAATCCTCGGGACTGTCACCGTTTTCAGGTGGAGAGCTTCTGGCAGAGGTCATTTCTTTATGGTTAGTCCATCCTATTGCCAAGTTCTCCTTATTGATGTTGATCGCCGCGTGTGATCCCAAGGAGATAAAATGAATTCCCAGTATGTCGTTGCTAAATTTGGCGGCACCAGTGTTGCAAACTTCGAAGCCATGCAGCGATGCGCCGCTATTGTCCATGATAATCCCGATGTTCGCGTGGTGGTGGTCAGTGCCAGTGCCGGTGTAACCAATCACCTGGTGACCCTGACACAGCAAAAAGTCGATGCGGCTGAGCGCGAGGCGTTGTTTCAGTCTGTGATGGAGATCCAGCAGGACATTCTGGCATGCCTGACACTCGATGCAGATCTGGAATCGGGCTTTAACGACACAAAAGAGGCTTTTTATGCGCTGGCTCAGTTACCCGCACTGGATGCACAGCAATGTGACGAAATGCTGAGCTTTGGTGAGCGTTTTTCTTCCTATTTGTTCACTCAGGTTCTCAGAGACTTAGGCGTTACCAGCGGCCGTTTTGACGTACGTCAGGTGCTCAAAACTGACCGCCAGTTTGGTAAAGCCGTACCCGATGTGGCTGCAACGCGCGACGCAGCCATGGCCCACCTGACACCGCAGCTTTCTGAGCAGGTAGTGGTGACTCAGGGCTTCATTGGTAGCGATAATCAGGGTCAAACCACCACATTAGGGCGGGGTGGTTCAGATTACAGTGCAGCACTACTGGCGGAGGCCATTGCCGCGCAAAGCGTCCATATCTGGACGGATGTGGTAGGTATCTTCAGCACCGACCCGCGTCTTTGCCACAAAGCACGGCCGATTGCCCGGCTGAGTTTCGATGAGGCTGCCGAAATGGCCACCTTTGGTGCCAAAGTATTGCACCCGGCTACTATCTTGCCAGCCAGTCGCAGTGGCATTTCGGTGTTTGTTGGCTCGAGCAGAGATCCCCATGCCGGTGGCACCTGGATTGAAAAGAACAACCGCTCTGAGCCGGGTATTCGCGCGGTCACACAGCGCAAGAACCAAATCTTGCTGACCCTGAAAAGCCCAGAGATGTTGCTAGCCAGTGGTTTTCTGGCACGCATCTTCACTATTTTAAGTGCACACAATATTTCAGTTGACCTGGTTACTACCTCGGAGATCAGTGTTGCGCTGACACTCGATAATGCCCCCAATGCCACTCGCCCGGAGCTGGCGCAGGCGTGTCTGGATGAGCTGGGTGAGTTTTGTCAGGTAAGTGTAGAGAACAACCTGACCCTGGTGGCTATGATTGGCTCTGAAATTCAGTTGCGCCATGGCGAAGCAAGCCTGATGCAGGTACTGGCAGATTTTAATATTCGTTTGATCTGCCATGGGGCGAGTCGCCATAACTTGTGCTTCCTCGTTGAGCAGGGTGAATCAGATGCCGTGGTTCAGGTGATCCATAGTCGCTTATTGGAAGCTGCATAAACCAGACGCAGGCTAAGTCTGGCTGGACACATCACCCGGAGCGGGTAATACTCGCTCTGAAAGCAAAATTTTTTACTCACAGGTGTGTCCATGGAATATCAGGAAATTTATCAGTTCTGGTTTGTTGAATGTCAGGAGCAGGACTGGTGGCAAAAATCAGCCCAGTTTGATAATAAAATCACAACCAGATTTGCACAGTTACACGAGCAGGCCATGGCCGGAGAGCTGGCCGAATGGCGCAAAACTGCGGTGGGGGCGCTGTGTGAGATAATCGTTCTGGATCAGTTTTCACGTAATATGTTTCGTGATACACCCGCCGCCTTTGCCAGCGATCCACTGGCATTATGCCTGGCACAGCACGCCATAGAAAAAGGCTTTGACCAGCAGCTGGAGAAAACCCAGCGCACCTTTATGTACTTACCTTTCATGCACAGTGAGAGCCTCAAAGTACATCAGCAGGCGGATGCCTTGTTTAAGTCCTTGCCAAATTATGAGTTTGAATTGGCGCACAAAAAGATCATTGAGCAGTTTGGCCGCTATCCCCATCGCAACGCCATTTTAGGCAGGGAGTCGAGTCCCGAAGAATTGGCTTTTTTGCAAACGCCCGGTTCGAGTTTTTAAGCCAGGTTCTGAGGTGTTTATGGGTTTGCTACACCATGTCAGTAAGCACAATACCGCCCTGATTTGAGCGCGCAAATGCTTACCATTTCTGGCTGTTCCGATTTGCTCTAACTGACACTCGCAATTTGTTTACAAGTGCGTATAATCGCCAGTCTACAACAATAATTAACTTGGCATTCGATTATGGCTCAAGTGCGTGAAGGTTTTCAAAGCCGTCTTGGCTTTGTGTTAGCGGCAGCCGGTGCGGCAGTCGGACTTGGTAATATTTGGGGCTTCCCCACGCAGGCAGCAAACCACGGTGGTGGTGCTTTTTTGCTGGTCTATTTTATCGTTATTTTCTTACTGGCATTACCCGCTTTGTACACTGAGCTGTATCTGGGGCATCAGGCGCAAGCCAACCCGGTTAAAGCGTTAAAACAAGCCTGGCAGGAAAAACAGCCTAAAGTCGGTGCGTCTGCGGGCTATATCGGCCTTGCCGGTGCCATCGTCATGCTCAGCTTCTATTCTATTGTTGCCGGCTGGATGTTGGCGCATTCGCTTGAGCCACTTGCACGCTTAGTTGGCTGGGATGAAGCCAGTGCTTTTCTGTCCGGTGATTCGACCTTACGGAACTTTATTTTTACCCCACTGATGCTGATGCTGACGGCTGGCATTATTTTGCAAGGGGTAAAATCCGGGATTGAAACCTGGTCGCGTCGACTCATGCCAGTGCTACTTATGCTGTTGGTGGCGCTGATTGCCTACATGGGCACGCTGGAAGGCGCTGCGGCCGGGTTTAAAGCGTACCTTGTGCCCGATTTTAGCAAAATAGGCGACCCAGAGTTGATCATCGCTGCCATGGGACAGGCGTTTTTCTCTTTGTCTTTGGGTGTGGGCTGTATGATGATTTATGGCTCTTACTTAAAACCTAATGAAAACCTGCCAAAACTCACCTTTAGTGTGGCAATGCTGGATACCGGTGTGGCGTTTCTGGCCGGGCTTTTGATCATCCCGGCTTTGTTTATCGCACAGAATAATGGTGTTGAAGTTTTCCAAAATGGCAAACTGGTCGGCGAGGGCAGGCTTATCTTTGCGATTCTGCCAGAGCTGTTTGCAACCATGGGCGAAATAGGCCTGTTCGTTGGACTGACTTTCTTTATATTAATGTCGATAGCCTCGCTGACATCTACGATTTCATCCACCGAAATCCCGGTGTCATTCCTGGTTGAAAATCATGGCTTTAAGCGTGCTCAGGCAACCTGGCTGGTAACCTTTGTGCTGTTGATAAGCTCAGGGGCTATTATCCTCAATTTCGACTGGTTGTTTGGCCTGGTGATCCAGATTTTAACCCATTATCAGTTGCCACTGATGGGCTTGTTCTATTTTATCACGGTAGGCTGGATATGGCGTCGTGGTAACCAGCTGGCACTGGAATGCAGTGGTAAGATGTACTGGTTTGCTCAGTATGTACGCTTTGTCTGTCCAGTGCTGATGACAGCCGTTTTTGCTAATGTGGCTTTTTTTAAGTAACAGCAGTTGTTTGAATACAACAAAGCCTGGCGATGTCAGGCTTTGTTGTAGGTATCAGAAATTAATCAAACCTGATTTTCCAGCATCTGCCCCGTGCGAATGGCGTTAAGGTTAGTCACTGTGGTGTGGGCGATTTCGGTTAAGGCTTCTTTGGTGAAAAAGCCCTGATGCCCTGTGATAAGTACGTTCTGGAAGCTGGCCAGGCGCATAAAGACATCGTCCTGTATGACTTCATCGCTGCGGTTTTTAAAGAACAGTTCAGATTCCTGTTCATACACGTCCAGGCCAAGGTAGCCGAGTTTTCTGGATTTTAAGGCGCGGATACAGGCTTTGCTGTCTACCAGTGCGCCGCGGCTTGTATTGATCAGCATTACGCCTTGCTTCATTTTGTCAAAAGCCGCGTCGTCGATCAGATGGTGGGTGGCTTCGGTCAGTGGGCAGTGCAGGGTGATAATGTCGCTTTGCTCAAGCAGCATATCCAGAGAAACCTGAGTGTAAGAGCCTTCGCCAATATTCGGGTCGTACACCAACACGTGCGCACCAAAGCCATTGAGAATGGCCACCAGTGCCTGACCAATTTTACCACAGCCGATGATACCGACAGTTTTATTGTGCAGGTTAAAACCCAGTAAGCCGTTAAGGTCAAAATTATCTTCTCGAACCCGGTTGTAGGCTTTATGGGTTTTACGGCTCAGTGTCAGCATCAGGGCAATACAATGCTCAGCCACGGCTTCAGGGCTGTATGCCGGTACGCGTACCACCTTGACCCCTAGTGCGTGTGCTGCCTCTATGTCAACATTGTTAAAGCCTGCACAGCGCAGCGCGATACTCTGAACGCCCAGCTCAGCGAGTTCGGCTAGCACATTGGCATCAACCTGATCGTTCACAAATACGCAAATGGCATCAAACCCTTGCGCCAGCGCAACGGTTTTATCATTCAGTGCTTGCTCAAAAAATTCAAACTCAATATCAGGAAACTGGGTAAGTGCATGCTCAAAAAATGGTAGCTCATACTTTTGCGAACTGAATAGGGCAACTCTCATTGGACACTTGACTCTCTATTATCGATTTTAAGGTTTCGGGTTTTGTCCTGGGTGCATAACGGGACAACAATACGCCCTCTGAGTTTACTAAAAACTTAGTAAAATTCCATTTAATCGCGCGGTTTTGCGCTATTCCTCGGGTGTTTACCTTGAGGTAATTAAAGAGTGGGTGAGCATCAGGCCCGTTCACCAGGACTTTTTCCGAGATATGAAAGCTTAAATTGAAATGCGACTGATAAAACTCTCTGAGCATTTCGTTTTCCAGCGGCTCATTGCGGCCAAACTGATGACAAGGAAAAGCAATGATTTCGAGTCCCATTGGGTGGTACTTTTTATAGAGCTTTTCCAGTGCACTGAGTTGAGGGGCAAAACTGCACTTGCTGGCAATATTAACAATCAACACCGGTCTGCCTTGTAAGGATCTGAGTGCCAGCGTCTCGCCGTTAAGTAGTTTCACGCTGAAACGATATATGTTCTCCATCCTGTCAGGCTCCTTGATGTTTTTTCTTTTTAATCACTTGATTCATAGCTGGTATTTTTCATTTGCCATGCTTAGATGGCTCAGGTATAACAACTCCATCTTTCTAGCTTAACAGCCAAATAGGACAAATTTATGTCAGTCAAAGTCGCATTCATCGGATTGGGGGTGATGGGCTATCCCATGGCCGGTCATTTACAACAAGCAGGTCTCCAGGTGACCGTTTACAACCGCACAACCACAAAAGCACAGCGCTGGGCGCAAGAATATCAGGGCGCATTTGCTGCAACTCCCAAAGAAGCCGTTACAGATGCTGAGCTGGTATTCATGTGCGTGGGCAACGATGATGACCTGAGATCCGTTGTGTATGGCGATAATGGGGTTTTGGCTGGTATGAAGCCGGATACCGTTTTGATTGACCACACGACAACCTCGGCTAAGGTAGCACGTGAGGTTGCGCAGCGAGCTGCCGAGCAAAACGTTGCATTTCTGGATGCGCCTGTATCAGGTGGTCAGGCCGGGGCAGAAAATGGCGTATTGACGGTTATGGTGGGCGGCGAGCCTGAAGTCTTTGAGCGTGTGCAGCCTGTTATGGCGGCATTCAGTCGCTTTAGCCAACTGTTGGGTGAAGTGGGCTCGGGTCAGCTGTGTAAAATGGTCAATCAAATCTGTATTGCCGGTGTGGTGCAGGGGCTGGCTGAAGGACTGCACTTTGCGAAACAGGCAGGGCTGGATGGTGAAAAAGTGGTAGAGACCATTGCCAAAGGGGCTGCAGGCTCCTGGCAGATGGAAAACCGCTATAAAACCATGCTTGCTGGCGAATATGATTTTGGTTTTGCCGTTGACTGGATGCGTAAGGATTTGGGCATTGCACTGGACGAAGCGCGCAGCAATGGGTCTTCATTGTCACTGACCGCTATGGTTGACCAGTATTATGCGGATGTTCAGGCGCTGGGGGGCGGTCGTTTTGATACTTCCAGTTTACTGGCTCGCCTGGATGCAATTCACGATAAAAAATAATCCCTTAAACGGGCATTAAAAAAGGCAGGGCGCTCAGGCGACCTGCCTTTTTTGTTTATGCGTTCAGTTAAGCTTTTTTAGACAGCTTTTCCAAATCCATGTTTTCTTCCAGATCTTTGGCGGCGTCTGCGTCGTTAAACACATCAATATCCAGCTCGCCTTCGGATTTAGCGACCACACAGGTGACCATACAGTCGCCGGTCACATTCACCGCGGTGCGGGTCATATCCAGTAGTCGGTCAACGCCCATGATAATGGCAATGCCTTCTACCGGCAGGCCAACCTGATTGAGTACCATGGCCAGCATAATCAGGCCGACACCTGGTACGCCAGCCGTACCAACAGAGGCCAAAGTGGCAGTCAGAATTACCATCAGATAGTCACTCAGGGTTAAATCTACGGCGAAGACCTGGGCGATAAACACGGTTGCAACACCTTGCATAATGGCGGTGCCATCCATATTGATGGTTGCGCCCAGCGGCACAGTGAAAGATGCTACAGAGTTATGTGCACCGAGTTTTTTCGTCGCCGTTTCTAACGTAACCGGCATTGTTGCACTTGAGCTTGAGGTGCTGAATGCAAACATACAGGCATCTTTCATTTTGGCCAGGAAAGTGAGCGGGCTCAGTCCGGTCAGAACTTTGAGCATAATGCTGTAATTAACAAAGGCATGGATCAGCAGAGCTGCAACCACCACCAGGAAGTATTTGCCTAACTCAACAATCAGGTCCACTTCGATGGTAGTGAACAACTTGGCCATCAAACAGAACACACCGTATGGCGCCAGGTTCATCAGCAGGGTCACCAGCTTCAGTACCACAGTGTTTAAATCTTCGAACACCTTGGCACAGCGTTTACCCGCTTCACCACTCAGCGCCATGGCAATACCGAACAACAAGGCGAAAACAATCACTTGCAGCATTTTGCCACTGGCCATTGCGTTGATTGGGTTAGTCGGGAACATGCCGATGATGACTTGTGCAAGCGTCGGGGCTTGCTGTGCGTCAAATGTGGCCGTGGTTGGAATAGCTACGCCACCGCCCGGGCTAATCAGCAATGCCAGTGAAATAGCAACAGTGATAGCGATGGCTGTAGTCGATAAATAAAGTAAGATGGATTTACCACCCAGGCGGCCCAGCTTTTTGGGATCGCTCAGGCTACAGGTACCGACCACTAAAGAAATAAAGACCAAAGGCACAACCAGCATCTTTAAGCTGGCAATAAAGATCTGGCCGCCGATATGGAATAACCCATCGACAAAAAAGCCCTTAACAGGTAAATCGAACAGGCCCAGCGGGATGGCAACTTCGGGCTTATCGCCCAGTATGGTTTGTATTAACAGACCCAGAATAACACCCAATACCATGCCCAGCATGATACGGGTTGTTAGGCTCATTTTTTTGTTGTGTGACATAGCCTTTGACATCGTCCTAACGCTTATATTTTACAAAATCGCTATAGCCTAACAGGATAGTTGAAGATGAACAGAAAAAATCGATGACGGCCATCAAAAAGTTGTGATTTTAGATCCACAATTGGGTTAACATGGTGAAAATAACTCAAAATTATTAGATTGCAAGGGAGAATCGAAAATGTCTCTGATGCGCTGGTTTAGTATTACTTTGCTCAGCTTGCTGATGATCGCCTGTGGTGGCGGTGGTTCGATTGAAAAAGACACCTCGGGAGGTGACGGTACAACGACCGATTATGACCTGGTATTGAGTACCAGTTCCGACAGTGGTGGCAGTCTCAGTATCAGCAACCCCATTACGATCACGGCAAAACTTACCAATGATGGCGCACCAGTTGCCAATAACCTGGTTAATTTTAGCAATGACGAATTCTCTGATTTTGCCTCGGTTAGTTCACAACTGACCGACAGCAACGGTGAAGCGAAAGTCACGATTATCGCCAATCGCTTAGCCGGCGCAGGTACTATTTCGGCTACCGCTGATGTGGGCGAGAGTACTGTGAGTGGTTCGGTTCCGTATGCCGCGACCGGCGACGGTGGTATCCAAATTGCGATGAGTATTACCGGGTCGGATGGCCAGCCTATTGATGCCAGCAACCCTATTTCTGGTGCAGAAGTTGCGACTGTGACCGCAATTTTGACTGACAACGGCACGCCGCTATCAGGGCAGGTACTCGAGTTCTCAAAAGAAGTAGACAGTGAAGACCTATTGGTTACCAATGGCAACTCAAATGTGCAAACAGACGCAAACGGGGCTGCGCGCCTGATCATTGCCGCCACAGACAAAGTTGGGGCAGGTTATGTACAGGTTAAATACAACGAAGATATCAGTGCACGTATTGGTTTTGAGTCGGCAGGTAACCCGTTTTACGACAAAGAAATCTACGAGTTGAGCGTGCAGTTGGTTGATGCCTCTGAGCAAGCGTCAAGCGAGCTCTCCCTGGCCAACCCGTTGACGGCTAAAATTCAGCTGACCTTAAATGAACAACCGGTTGCCAATGTGCAAGTCGCTGTATCTGTTGAAGCCAGTGCGCGTTTTGCAAAACCCACAGAGTCAGTCAGAACCAATGCCAATGGTCTGGCCGAGATTCAGATTTTCGCGACAGAAACAGCGACGATTGAGCAACAACTTGATGCGTTTACGGCAACTTACTCAGTATCCGGTAATGAAGTAGCCAGAACCGTTGCCAGCTATGTTGGCGCGGGAGATGGTGGCTTACAGATGCTTGTTGAAGTCCTAGACAGAGGGCCGGGTAATGCAATAGATGAAGGCAACCCGCTAAGTGCATCCAATACAGGCAAAATTGTAGTTACACTTACTCGAGATGGCGTTGCCCTCCAGGGACAAGTGGTTTCTGTAAATGATCTGGTACTAGCGGAGTTGGATGACGGAGGTAATGGTAAGGCGTTGACAGACGACAGTGGTCGTGCTTCGTTCGATATAAAGGCCTTAGACAACGGAGGTTTAGGCACGTTTAATGTATCGTTACCTGAGATTCCAAGTTTTTCGCCCCAAAATGGTCGCTTCTATTCTGATGGGATCATCGCGGTTGAAAAAGGCATTACTATTCAAATTATAAGTATTAAGGATAGCGTCGGAAATAACATCGATAAAGATAACCAGCTTGACGACAATACTAAAGGCACTGTTATTGCCAGAGTCCTTCAAAATGATAAACCGCTGGAAAAAGTATTAGTTGAATTCACTGTAGAGCCTATTGCGACGCTCAGCCCCAGTGATGGTCGGGCACAAACTAATGAGGATGGCGACGCCGAAATAAGCCTTAATCCCACTAAGGAAAAAGGTATCGGTATAATCAAGGCTAAATATACTTCCGAGGCGGGTGAAGTATTTGAAAGTGCAGGTGTTCTGTTCCACTCTGACGGTATCGAGAACGATGAGGGTGAGTATCGAATCAATGCCAGAGTTCTAACCGGCTGTTTACCTGGCTGGGACAGTGAGCGCGATAGCATTGAACTGAACCCGAATTTGCCGTCGACAAATTGTACCGACACTAACCAGTTAGAGTCCTCAGATACGGTTGATGTGTTTATCAAGGTCACAGATAAAGACGATGAGGATATTGAAAATGACATTATCGAGGTTACCTCTGATATTGGTCAGCTACTACCTGCTCAGGGGCGTGTTTTAACAGACCGTTTTGGCATCGCTCTGCTTAAATTCCAGCCAGGAGATTCCGGAGGAGCAGGCACTATCACCGCACAATATAAAGGGGAAGACGGGAGAGTAAATTTCTCCGTCGGCCTGCAAAGCTTATTTGTAGAGTTGTCGGCAACCGCGTCAGAAGAAAATCCATTGAAAGCTGGCGGAAGCATGGTGATTTCCGCAAATGTGTATGTAGATGAGTTTAAATCTGCGCTTTACCTCAACCCTATCGATGTCGAATTTACCTCTAACTGCGTAGATGAAGGACTGGCTACTATTGACCAGTCTGTCAGCTCTGAAGAAGGTCAGGCAAATACGACGTATAGAGCGAATGGTTGTCGCGGTTTAGATACTGTGACTGCAACTGTGGTTTCGGGTGGTGGTGTTAATCAGCCCGCAAACATAACTTTTGCGGTCTCAGAGGCTGAAGCTCAGGCAATTCAGTTTTTGGATGCTAGTCAAAGCTTCATTGGTCTTCCTCCTGGCATCGGAGGCGTGCCTACAACGTCTACAGTCAGATTTAAACTGATAGATAGTGATAGTCGTCCTCTCAACCAGAAAAGAATTGACTTCAAAATATCAGATCTCACTGGTGACGCATTGTTAACTGCTTATACAGGCAGCACAGATAATGAAGGCGTTGCGCAAACTACGATCCGATCGGGTATTGTTCCTGGAGATATCATAGTAGAAGCGTGTTACATCTCCGATGAGGAATTAGCAACCTTACCTGATGGAGAGGACTACACCTGTTGGCAATCGCGTATTGACGTATGTACTGCGGATCCAACGAATGATCAATGTCCAGATGGTAAGACCCTTCGTTTACTGTCCGCCGATAAACAGATCAATGCTGTTTCGTCTGGCATCGTCTTGTCTTCTGGCGTACCGGATCAAAATAGTTTCGATGCCGGTGCCGCCACCTATTATATGAATGCACTTAATACATTGGGTTTTACCAATGACATTAGCATCTTTTTTGGTGATCAGTTCAACCAGTTAACTGGTGACAATATCGTTGCAAATGTGCAGGTAGAGGCGGGAATTGTCGGTAATATAGATGGTGAGGGTGGTACAAACACTTATGAGTGTTTGGCTGTGGATGGACGATGTACCGTTCAGTGGCGTAGTCAGGGTGATATGCCGTTTACAGATCCTAAGTGGGGTAATACGTTAGACCGCGTTTGTGATCTGTATAATGGCCAGCCTGCGCCATGTCGTACCTGGCCGGAAACAAACAAAGATGGAAACATATTGATCCGAGGCGGGAGAGTATCCGTTCTGGTGACTGCGAAAGGACAGGAAACGTTTATTGACCGGCCCAGTACCCTTGATGATGACGGTAATGTATTAATAGAGCGACGTAATGGTCGTTTTGATCAGGGAGAATTTTACAGCGCCTTTGACTTGCCAGAAGCCTTTGTAGACCATAACGAAGACGGGAAATTTTTATGTGACGTCGATGGTAATAATTGTGGAGAGCCGATAGTGTGTGATGGTGAAGCCTGCGAACCAAATAACACCAGAGGAGGCCACAACGAAACATTCAATGACGCCAATAATAATGGCATCTATGATAACGGGGATGGCATCTATAACGGTCTACTTTGTTCTGAAGAAGCGATGAACGCAGAAGGTGGCCCCTATTGTTCGCGTGAGTTGGTTGAGGTGAGAAAACAGTTTGAAATAATCGCTTCTGGTAATATTCCTTATGTCAGGTTTACGGTGAGCAGATCTGATGTGACTTATCAATTTAGAACTGGGGAGACCTGTGCATTTTTCAGAGGTATGCCGACATTGGATGATGATGACAATATCTTGTTAGACGACACTAATTGCCCCACTTTTCCGACGCAAGACACAGTACCTGGCGTGCAGAATTTGGGTAATGAGTGTTTGCTTAATACAGGAGCACCAACCTTGGTGGAAGACGCGGGTGGCGACTACCTTGCGTTGGATAGCGATAATTGCCCAACATTTGTGTCACAGATTGCCTTTGAAGTATCCAGTTGTGAAAACGCAAAAGATGCAAATGGGCGCGACATTCCAAGAGTAGGCGTGACGGGTTTAGAGGTATCAGATGATGACGCATATTGTGATTTTACTGGTATTGATTTAACAGATCCTACTTTGCCTGCGACCGATAATGTTACGTTCATTGTGTATTACTCAGATCTTTATGGCAATTCGCTACCAGAAGGAACAGAAGTTCAAATCACCACGGATAACGGCGTCGCCACGGTCAGTGGGTTACAGGGTACCGTGTCCAGAGCGTCAAATGATGGCGTTCAGAGCGCGACGGTTACAATATCAAGAGAGCAAGCAGCAAACAGTCTGGACATTGGCAATCTAACCGTTCAGTTTACTATCCCAAGTCCCTTTGAGGGGGGGGAAAGCTCAATAATAACCTATACGGTGACCGTTAAAGATGCAGGTTAACTTGACCTAATTTGTACAGGCCAGAGGGAACTCTGGCCTTTATTCGATGGCACCAAAATTCGTCCATACTAGCTCGCTTAAATTCGTCCTAAATTACCCTCTTTACCTTTACCCCTTGAAATTCCTTTTATATCCGCTATATTCGCCCTTTCCATCAAGCAATCTATACGCCTGGGTAAATTAACAGCAGCAATTGTTCATAAAATCACTGCTTGGCGAAAAGATCGAATGAAAAGCTTGTAACAATTGGTATTTGTGGATATACCTATATTTAATCGCGCCCAATGAAGGGCAACAACCAGACAGAAGTCAAATAGGCAGCTATGGGCAAATCGCTAGTAATCGTAGAGTCTCCCGCAAAGGCAAAAACTATCAATAAGTACCTGGGTAAAGACTACATTGTGAAATCCAGTGTCGGTCATATCCGTGATCTTCCTACCTCAGGCGCAGGCAAAACCAAAGGCCTGGCAACTAAATCTCCTGCTGAAGTGAGAAAGATGTCACCTGAGGAAAAAGCTGAGTACAGAAAAAAGAAAGATTATGCGAACCTGGTTGCCCGCATGGGGATAGACCCACAAAAAGGCTGGGAGCCGCACTATGAAGTGCTGCCCGGTAAAGAAAAAGTGGTTCAGGAGCTGGCTAAGCTCGCAGAAAATGCCGACACCATCTATCTCGCAACCGATTTGGATAGAGAGGGAGAGGCCATCGCATGGCACTTAGAAGAAGTGATTGGTGCCGATGCAAGCAAATACAAACGTGTAGTATTTAACGAAATCACCAAAAATGCCATCACACAAGCGTTTGAGGCGCCAGGTCAGTTAAACACAGACATGGTGTATGCGCAGCAGGCACGACGCTTTTTAGACCGTGTAGTGGGCTTTATGGTGTCACCTTTGTTGTGGCAAAAAGTCGCACGTGGTTTGTCAGCAGGTCGTGTTCAGTCTGTGGCGGTACGCTTACTGGTTGAACGTGAACGTGAAATCAAAGCCTTTATTCCGGAGGAATTCTGGGATATTCACGCAGATACTGCATTGGCAGAGCAGGACGTTCGTTTTGCTGTGACTAAGTATCAGGGTGAAGCGTTTAAGCCGCTGAACGAAGCACAAGCCAACAAAGCCGTTACTGAACTGCAAAAAGCGCAGTATCAGGTTGTTAAGGTTGAAGAGAAACCAAGTAAGAGTCGGCCCAGCGCACCATTTATTACGTCAACCATGCAACAGGCCGCCAGTACTCGCCTGGGTTATGGTGTTAAGAAGACCATGATGCTGGCACAACGTTTATACGAAGCCGGTTATATTACCTATATGCGTACCGACTCAACCAACTTATCAAATGATGCGGTTGAAATGGCACGTGGCTATATTCATGATAACTTTGGCGATAAGTACCTGCCAGGTGCACCGATTAAATACAGCGCAAAAGATAACGCTCAGGAAGCGCACGAAGCGATTCGTCCTTCAGACGTAAATATTTTGTCTGGCCATGTAGAAGGCGTAGACGCCGATGCCAAGAAGCTCTACGAGCTGATCTGGCGTCAGTTTGTTGCCTGTCAGATGACACCGGCAGAATACGACCTGACCAATATCACAGTCGGTGCGGGCGATTACACGCTAAAAGCACGCGGTCGTGTATTGCGTTTTGATGGTTGGACACGTGTGCAGCCAGCGGTACGTAAGAAAAATGAAGAAGAGCAGGCACTGCCAGCGGTTGCCGTGGGCGATACCGTGCAGTTGCAGGCGCTGGATCCAAAGCAGCACTTTACTAAGCCACCGGCACGTTTCAGCGAAGCAAGTTTAGTTAAAGAGCTTGAAAAGCGCGGCATTGGCCGACCGTCAACTTATGCGTCTATCATTTCGACCATTCAGGACCGTGGCTATGTGCGAGTTGAAAACCGCCGTTTCTACGCCGAGAAAATGGGCGAAATTGTCACCGACCGTTTGATCGAAAACTTCGATGAACTGATGGACTTTGATTTTACCGCCAAAATGGAAAATCGTCTGGATGAAATTGCTGAGGGCGATCGTGTCTGGACGCAGGTACTGGATAAGTTTTACGCCGACTTCTCGAGTCAGCTGGAACTGGCAGGTAAAGAGGAAGCTGAAGGTGGCATGCGTCAGAATGTCATGGTTGAGACCGACATCGACTGTCCAACCTGTGGTCGTAAGATGGGGATCCGCACCGCGTCTACCGGGGTATTCCTGGGCTGTACGGGCTACAACTTACCGCCAAAAGAGCGCTGTACTACCACCATGAACCTGATCTCGGGCGATGAAGCGGTTGATGCCGATGTGGAAGACGCGGAGACCGAAAGTCTGAGACAGATGAAGCGTTGTCCAAAGTGTGAAACCGCGATGGACTCTTATCTGATAGACGAAAAGCGTAAGCTGCACGTTTGTGGTAACAACCCGGGTTGTAGTGGCTATGTGATTGAGCAAGGCAGCTTCAAGATCAAGGGTTACGACGGCCCGGTGATCGAGTGTGATAAATGTGGCTCAGACATGCAGCTTAAGTCTGGCCGCTTCGGTAAGTACTTCGATTGTACCAGTGAAGACTGTAAAAACACGCGTAAACTGCTGAAAAGCGGTGAGCCTGCGCCACCAAAAGAAGATCCGGTACACTTGCCAGAATTACCGTGTGAGAAATCAGAAGCCTATTTTGTGCTGCGTGATGGTGCATCGGGTATTTTCCTGGCGGCACATACTTTCCCGAAATCGCGGGAAACGCGTGCGCCTAAAGTGGCCGAGCTTAAGCGCTTCAGAGATCGTATCTCGCCTAAGTTTTACTATCTGGCAGATGCGCCTGAGCAGGATGGCGATGGCAATCTGGCTGTTGTCAGATATTCCCGTAAAACCAAGTCACAATACGTGATGACAGAAGTCGAAGGGAAAGCCACAGGCTGGAAAGCGACCTATGTCAACGGCAAGTGGGTTGAGGAAGAGAAAAAGCGCAAAAGCGCAAAATCTTAAATACGCTTTCGGTTAGTGTGTAACCGATAACAAAAAGGCCAGCATTGCTGGCCTTTTTCGATCTTAGAGATCAGATGTCTACTTCTGTCACGGCCACGTAGCCGCCGGCAGAGAGCTCCTCGTTAACACACTGCAAAACGTATTGACGTAGCGCATCGGTTGTCACTTCGTCATCCTGAGCCCATTCAACACACATTTGTGTCAGCTCAGCAACTAAGCTGGCTGGTGCACTTTGCAGTTGCGTATCGTCAGCAACGACTGAAGTTGAAGTTAAAGTAGCGGCTAAAATGCAGCTCGCCAGGGCTGAAAATAGTTTCATTGATGTTTCCTTTTGTGTTTAGTGTAACGTTTCGTCACAGTGAATTTTTAAACTAAAACACAAAAAAAGAACAACGAAATAAATCACTCTTAAAGATAAGTGAATGTGATTAGGGGATTAATCGAAAGTTTTTGATTAGGGAACTGCTTTTCTAACAATGATATACTTGGGCCAAATAACGTATCCAATGCCCGCTGTGGCGTAAAAAAGGACGATACAATGATAAAAAAACGTGGACACTTGCGGTCACTGATCAGGCAAAGTGCGATTGCTTTGGGCCTGCTCAGTAGCGCAGGGAGTTATGCTGCCAGTCCAGACACAGCCGGTCTGACGCCTTGCTATACCAAGGGGTTGGCGGACAGGCTGATGTGCGGCAGTGTTGAGCAGCCCTTATCGGCAAACAATAGCGAAAAAATCAGCATACACTTTGCGGTGATCCCAGCGATTAAGCAGGTGCACCCAACTGAGGCCATTATGGCATTTGCCGGCGGCCCCGGGCAGTCGGCTATTGAAGTTGCTGCCGTGTTTGCACGGGTGTTGCGCTATGCCCGAGAAGAGCGGGATATTATTTTGGTGGATCAGCGCGGTACCGGAAAGTCCACTCTGTTGCAGTGTGATATGGATCCTCTTGAGGCGCAGTTTGCTTTTAATGACGATGCGCTGCCCATTTTTGAATACAGCCGGGAAGAAACCCAAAAGTGTAAAAGCAAACTCAATACCGACTTGAGTCACTTTACCACCGTTGCCGCCGCCAGCGATTTTGAAGCGGTCCGCAAGGCGCTGGGTTACCAGAAGTTACATCTGTTTGGTGCTTCCTATGGCACACGTATTGCCCAGGAGTATATGCGTCGCTACCCACAAGCTGTGGCCAGTGCCACACTGGATGGGGTCGTGCCGATGCAGCAAAGCTTAGTTGCTATTGGCGACGCCATTGATGATTCATTGCAGGCCATTTTTAGCGACTGTGCCAATAAAGCGAATTGCCGCGGTCAGTATCCGCAGCTGGAACAGCAATATCAAATGCTGTTAACCCAGCTTGAGGCGCAACCTGCCAGCGTTCAGGTACCACATCCGAGAACCCACAACACTATCCCACTGGTACTCACGCAGAGCAAAGTACGCTCAGCCATCCGTATGGCGCTTTACAGCCATACCACCCGCGCCCTGGTGCCGCTGGCCATCAGCGAGGCGGCAAAAGGTAATTATTTACCTCTGGTCGGGTTGATGGGCAGTGATTCCGGGTTTGGCTCGCTGGCGATGGGTATGCACAGTGCGATTGTCTGCGCTGAGGACTGGCCACTATTAACGGAGCAAGCAAGAGCGCGTTTTTCAGCGAGTTATTTTGGCCGCATGATGATTGAATCCCTGGATGCCAGCTGCCCTGTCTGGCAGGTTGAAGCCGTCGGAAAAGATTTTTATCAGCCGCTCAGCACAGATATTCCAACCCTGTTGCTATCTGGCGGACTCGACCCCGCGACGCCGCCAGGCTGGGCCGAGCTGGCTATGGTCAAAATGAAAAATGCACGGCACTTAGTTGCTGAACAAGCAACCCATGGTGTGGCTGCGCAAAGCTGCGCCGACAAACTGGTTGCTGAGTTTATTAACCACACAGAGCCTAAAGAACTGGATGCCAGCTGTTTGGAGAAAGCCGCTGTCAGACGCTATTTTATGAACCCCAATGGCCCCGCAGTGGCAAGCCAGGAGCCATAACATGATCAAAGTACATAATCTTAAAAAACAAATTGCATCGGTAAATGCGCTGGATGGACTGAGCTTCAGCGCCGAAAACGGCAAAATCACCGGGCTGCTTGGCCCCAATGGTGCAGGTAAAACAACGTGCCTGAGAACGGTATTTGGATTATTACAGGCTGATCAGGGGTATGCCGAAATTGATGGGGTTAAGGTGCACGAAGATCCCATGGCGGCCAAGCAGCAGCTGGGGTTATTTCCCGACCCCTGTGGCCTGTATGAGCGGTTGACGCCCAGAGAGTATATTCAGTTTTATGCGCAGCTGAGCGGCATGGCCAATTCGCAAGCTCAGACAGCCACAGACAAAGTCATTGAGCAGCTGAAAATGGCGGACATTGCCGACCGTCGCTGTCAGGGTTTTTCTCAGGGGCAGCGGATGAAAACCGCACTGGCTCAGGCCATTGTTCACCAGCCACGCAACATCATTCTTGATGAACCAACCCGCGGCCTGGATGTCATGAGTACCCGCGTGTTACGAGAGTTATTACTGATGCTCAAAGCGCAGGGGCATTGCGTGTTATTCTCCAGCCATGTAATGCAGGAAGTAGCCGCATTGTGCGACCACGTTGTGGTGATGGCTAAAGGGAAAGTGGTTGCGCAGGGCACACCACTGCAACTATGTGAGCAAACGGGTAAAGCAAGCCTGGAAGAAGCGTTTATCGCGCTGATCGGCAGTGATGAGGGGATAGCAGCATGATGAAGCAAATTACTATCTTGTTTAAAAAAGAGCTGCTGGATGCGTATCGAGATAAGCGCTCGGTGATGGCCGGGCTGTATTATGCCTTTGGTGCGCCCATTGTGATGTGCTTGCTTTTTTCGGTGCTTTTGCAGCAAATGGCGTCGCCAGAGGCGCTGAAAATCACCATTTCAGGTGCCGAGCGCGCGCCAAATCTGGTGCAGTATCTGGACAGCGTCGATATAAGCCACAGCGATGATGCCGAAGCTAAGTCGATCCAGCTCGAAATAGACGCCGCTTTTCAACAGGATATGGCAACAGGCCGCAGCGCCACTGTGGTGATAGTGGCAGATAAGTCTGACAGTAAGTTGATCAAGTCGGTCCGTCGACTGGAAACAGCGTTGCTCAGATACAACAGCGAAGTGGCCGGGCTGCGCCTGGTAGCGCGCGGTATCGACCCGGGCCTGATGCGTGCTTTGGATGTACAGACGCAGGATCAGGCCACGCCCGATGCAAAGGGCGGGTTATTTCTTGGTATCGTCACTTTGTCTATCATCATTGCGATTTTTTATTCAGCCATGAACCTGGGCATAGACACCAGTGCCGGTGAGCGTGAGCGTAATTCACTGGCGCTGCTGCTTAGCCACCCCATCAGTAGTGTGCAGATTGTGCTGGCCAAGGTCGCTGCGATTGCCGCTTTCTCGATTCTGGGACTGGCATTGGTACTGGTGGTGTCAAAGTTTGCCTATGCCATGGTGGCCTGGGAGCAACTGGGTTTTAGCATCACCCTGGATCTGCGTTTTATTTTAGTCAGCCTGCTCATCGGGATCCCCATTGCGCTGATGTCGGCCAGTATGCTGATTTTTGTTTCTTTTATGGCTAAGTCGTTTAAAGAGGCGCAGTCTTACGTCACTATGGTGCTGATGGTGCCCGTCGGTCTGAGTATGATGACCAGCTATGATATCGCCACAGAGACCATTCAGTGGCTGCCGATCGCCGCTCAGCAATACGCGATGATAGAGCTGATCAAGGGCAATGCCTTACCGCTTGCACCACTGGGGCTAGCTTCGGGGCTAACGCTGGCATTGTTTGCGCTGTTTACTTACCTGAGCAGTAGAATGCTGAAAAGTGAAAAAGTGGTGTTCGGTTTATAATCGCCTATGCACTTTGACGATATATCAAGCCGGTCAATGTGAGCCGGCTTGATGTACAAGATCAATACTGTCTTGATCAGCCTGTTCGAACGGGTTGAAGTATCTGTATATCTTCATGATCTACAAACCAACAATAAACGCCAGTACCACCACAGTATCCACCAACCATACCAAAGTCCAAGCTTCCGGTATTGTATTTCTCATATTCTAGGCATCATTATCAAAAAAGAACCGATAGCAAAGATACACCTCTGTCTCAATTCACTTTCAGGTAATCAACCGTAATGGCAAAAACGGCATTTTTAGACTCTACTGACCAAGGGGGCAATCAAGCGCCTACATACGCAGAGCAAATCAAGTTAAGGAGCAAGCAAATGTCACACGTCACATTAAAAAGAGTCAGGGGTTTAGGGGAGAAACACTGTCTGAATATCGTACACGCCAGATGGAGGAGCAGCGCTGGAAACTTGTCAGGCAAGGTGTCTCTGACGCAGACTTGAAGAACAACTTTGAGTTTCTCAATGGTGCAGTACTCAATCGTGAGGCTAAAGGGCAACTACTGCAGACCACCACAGGTCTGTTTGGTCCAATTCGTACTGGTACCATCGTACATTTGGACCCGAGTGCCGAGAACTTGGTGGTGCAAAGTGAGCGGGCTCCATTGAACCCTGATGGCGACTTGATCACACGGCTGAACCAATATCATCACGAGCGAACAGGTCAACTGCCGGTGGCTGAAAACGCGCTTGCCATAAGTGGCTTTTGGACCGCTGCAACCGATGGTGCAGGTATTGCCGGGCTGGATGGCGCATCTAACGTATTCGGGAGTACGGGGCAACTTATTCTCAACCCAGCTTGTGCCAAAGAGCCAGTAGAACTCAAGTTCCCACTTTTACAGTTTGGTCCTACAGAACAGGAGCGCAACAATTATCTCGAAACGCTGGCGTATTATGGCGGAACTTTGCTTGAACCTGGTGAAAGGTTTGATTTGGGTTTTACCCAGGACTTATGGGGTATTCAATATGACCAAAAACTCCCTGAGTACATCACGGAATATGAATTTAGCCCAATTAAAGGGGGTGGATTGTTTGTGGAACATCACCCTTTTCCACATATTTGGTTGCCAGCAACAGGCATTGACCCCGCGTTCAAAGAGCCGACTGTGTCCAGAATATTACTTGGGCGCCGACTTGATAATACTCAGGAGGATGGGTACTACCGTACAGTAACCACGGAGCAGTTCCACTTTACTGTATTTGAAGTGCCTAACAATGGCAGTGCATTGGCAATCCGGCCTCAGTGTATTCACAACGATAGTTTTACAAAAGGAGCTCAGACCGTGTTCTTAGGTAATACAGCGGCAAATACAGTTGCGCTGCGCCAAAGTATGCCGGTAACGCAGATGTTTGTAGGTGGGACCCCAGTAGCCAAACTTTCAGACTAGGCTCATTTTGCTGTCAGGGGTCATTGCACTGCGATGGATAACAGAAACGGCTCACATATGTGGGCCGCTTTTCACCGGAGCTTGCATTGGACTGTTGCCAAACAGGCGCTGATAACAGCGACGAGCATATTCATCTGTCATGCCTGACAAGTAATCTGCCAGCACTCGCATTTGCTCGGTCTCATTTGTTGCCTGCGCATAGTGAGCTTGCGTGGTATGGGGCAGTAGGCGTAAAGGGTCGCTCTGAAACGCGCCAAATAAATCGATCAGCATATTCTGGCCGCTAAATTCAATTTGCTGCATTTTTGGGTCGCGGATAAGCCTTGAAAAAACAAACTGCTTTAACACACCTAAAATGGCTTCAAACTCATCAGAGAGCTTTACGGTATGGCGCAGCAGCGGATCGCTAAAAGCGGGATCCTGAATAACCAACTCACAGTTGACGATAAACAGATTCACCAGCTCGCCAATGACGTCTTTACGCAGCGACTCGTCATGGGAGAACAAGCGTTCACTGATACTGTCGAGGTGCTTATCCAGCCAGGGGGAATCAATCTTTTGCAATTCTGGCAGGGCGTACCGCTGCCATTCCCGCTCGCTCAACGTTTCAGTGGCAATGGCGTCTTCTAAGTCGTGTACTGCATAGGCAAAATCGTCGGCATATTCCATGATGGCACTGTCTAGCGATTTAAAGCGGGTCTTGGCTTTATACTCATTCACGGGTGTGTGGCTTTGCAGCAGCGCCCGATCTGCTGCGCTGAACGGTTGCAGGATCCAATCCAGTACGTCTTTGTCACATTGATAGACGCCTTTGGCGGGCAGCCATTGCTGAGCATAGATAAAACGCTGGTTTGGGTCGGGTTGCGGGTGGCAGAGCCATAACTCATCAATGAAAGCTGGATACTTAATAAAGCCAAGTAAAGTGCGGCGAGTCAGATTCATCCCGTACCCTTTGGAATAAGGTTCCAGTTTGGTAACGATCCGGAGCGTTTGTGCGTTGCCCTCAAAGCCGCCATGATCACGCAGCAAATAGTTGAGGGCGATTTCTCCGCCATGACCAAAGGGCGGGTGACCTATATCGTGTGCCAGGCAGATGGTTTCCATCAGGCTGGAGGAAGGAAACCAGGTAAAATCCGGATGCTGGGTTCTGAGATGGCGTAATAGCCCAGTGCCAATCTGAGAGACTTCCAGCGAATGGGTGAGACGCGTTCGGTAAAAATCATTGACGCCGATGCTCATAATTTGGGTTTTTGACTGCAGGCGCCTGAATGCTGCCGCATGAATGATCCGGGAGCGGTCAATCTGCCAGGGTGAGCGGTTGTCATTGGGGCGATGTTTTTTCTGGTCCAGCTGTCTTTGCTGCCATGGAGACTGGCTCATAGGTGTCCTTCATTAAACACGTTATTGTGTTCAGTATATCTACTGAGCGTGCCGGGAAAAAGAAAAACTAATCAAAGCGCTAGGTGATTTTTTGATGTTCAGCCAGGGGCAGCTACGATAGAATGCGGAAATTCGCGTTCAGTGGTAAATTTTGGTATCATTGTCCGCTAATTTGAAAATGAAAGAGCAAAGTACAGCAGGGTTATTCTGTTAGGGATCTTCAGAAAACCTGCGAAGTCACGCCATTTTTCGGGTGTTTTCAGCACTTTGAATTGGTAGTTGGTACTAGTGTGAGGAGAATCATGCGTTTACTAGTTAAAGTTATTATTGTCGCGATTTCAATATTCGCGATTCTGTATCCATTTATCGTCAAACCCCCAGCCCCGACTGAACCTGCGCCCGAACCGGAAGTGACCGTGACGAAACCTCAGGTTAAAGAAGTGGAAAAGCCACTGCACAAGGTAAAGTTGCCGGAGTTTGGCAAAATTCGCGATATTGCCACCAAGAAAAAACGTTTCTTTGATTTCATCAAGCCACACGTTGAAGCGGAGAACGAGCTGATCTTGCAGCAACGTGCCAGCATTGAAATTGCACTGATGATGCTGCAGTTTGAAGAGCCACTGAGCGACATTCAGCAGCAAAGAATCGAACAGGTGTTCAAACTCTACAAAATAGAGGACGAGACCATCTCTGTTGAGAATCTCAAGCGGGCGCTGCGCAGGGTAGACATTATCCCCAAAGAGCTGGCGCTGATGCAGGCAGCCAATGAATCGGCCTGGGGCACATCCCGGTTTGCGCGGATCGGGTTGAACTTTTTTGGTCAATGGTGTTATCGAAAGGGCTGCGGGATGATCCCAAAACGCCGTGACGATGAAGCGGCTCACGAAGTGGCTGCCTTTCAGTCGGTTCGGGCATCGGTTAAGTCATATTTTAGAAACATCAATACCCATGATGCCTATAAAGACCTCAGGGCTACGCGTGCTGAGCTGCGCGCGCAGAAAAAGCCGATTGAAGCCACGGCATTGACCGCAGGACTCTTGTCATACTCGGAGCGTGGCGTGCATTATATTGAAGAACTTAACGATATGATCAGACATAACAAGGCTTATTTTGATGAAGAATAGGATGTTGGCACTTTTACTGGGGCTGGCTGGGGCTGCAAGTAGCGTGCAGGCGCAAGAAGAGTTTGTGGTTTCGTATGATGGCTTTTATGACCGCCTCAAGGTGGTAGAAAAGGGCGAGTTTGAGTTTGCCCGGGTTAATTTTTACCTGGTAGACATTGCGTCACTGGCACCGTGTCAGATCCAGTCAGGTAAAATTGTCACAGAAAACACCGAGCAGCCGCTTAATTATACTCAAGAGGCGCAGCTGTTGCTGCCATTCAGTGAGAAGCTCGACAAAGACAAGGCAGTGATAGTCGCACAGCCAAAAAATCCGCAGCACGACTGTCAGATCAAGTTTCAAATTGAGTCTGCGTATTTCACAAATACACATCTGACCAAGCAACGCTTGTATCAGCTGCACCACGAATTTGATGAGTTGTTGTCCGACTTATCTGGCTTTTTTGTCAGCAAGCTCATGGGCTTTTTACTGCCACAGCAAAAGGGCGTCAAGGTAACCTTTGCCAGTGAGCCTAACTTGTCAGCACCGGGTGTTAGCTGCGACAAGCAGGTTTGCCAGTTTCTGGTAACGGATGACTGGGAAAACGACACGGCACGCTTTAATACGTTAAGCGAAGTTGTATCGGTTACGCCCTGGATAGAAAAGTAGTTATCTGATCGGTTTTCTGACCAGTTATCTGAAAGACAGTTTAATCTACAAAAAAGGCTTCGCACTGCGAAGCCTTTTCTTTTTAGAACACTATACTTAACGTAGCGCCTGAATACGTTGCTCAAGTGGCGGGTGAGAGGCGAACATCTCAGACAAGCTTTTGCCTGATGCAATACCAAAGGCCATCATTGACCCTTCCAGTTGCGATTCATGGTTATGGCGCAGGCGCTCAAGGGCGGCACGCATCTTATGTGCACCCACTAAATCAGCTGCGCCTTTGTCGGCCGCAAATTCGCGCTGACGGCTGAAGTAAGCCACAATGATGGATGCCAGAATACCGAACAGGATCTGGAAAATCATATCGAAAATAATATACGTCCAGCTCACGCCATTATCTTCTTCGTCACCATTGAGAAAGCCATCCACCAAATTCGCCAGTACTTTGGCAATGAAAATGACAAAGGTATTTACGACACCCTGGATCAGGGTCAGTGTGACCATGTCACCGTTAGCAACGTGGCATACTTCATGTGCCAGCACCGCTTCCGCTTCATCCTGAGTCATATTGTGCAGTAATCCAGTACTGACCGCGACCAGGCTGTTGTTTTTACTGGGGCCCGTTGCGAAGGCATTGATTTCAGGGCTGTCGTAAATGGCAACTTCAGGCATGGCAATGCCCGCTTGTTTTGCCTGATTGGCAACGGTTTGCACCAGCCAGTGTTCGCTTTCATTACGGGGTTGCTCAATGATATAAGCACCCGTTGATTTTTTCGCGATCCACTTCGACATAAACAGCGAAATAAAAGCACCACCAAAACCGAATACACCGGCAATCAGTAACATGCCGCCATAACTGCGGTTAGACAGACCTAACGCAGACATGACGATAGACAGAACAATCCCCAGCACCAGCATGACTGCCAGGTTGGTGATTAAAAATAGCACGATTCGTTTCATCTTAACCTCAAGCTTATACTCAACTTATTGTTTGCCGAGCGCCCAAACAGAACACGGTTTGCACGGTCGGACTCTTTTTACTTGCGTACGTTTGCCTACAGCGCCGTGCGGGATCCATTTCCTTCAACACGACGTTTTATCATAGGCTTAGTTGCAGTATTGTCAGCTTCCAAAGCACGCTGTGAATATGATGGCAAACGACCATTATTACAAGTCATACGGTAAAAAATTAGTGTGACAAAATATGCGTAGAGCAAGCCGACTCAGGTGCTTCTCTTGCGTTCATCTGCGCAATTACCCACAATAGTCATAATCAGTGTCATAAAACGGTCATTATGCAAATAGAACACTTTGAGATCATGCAGTTTTTATCTGCACATCCGCCATTTAACGATTTACCCGAGGACGCGCTCAAACAACTTGCCAGCGAGGTTGAGGTTGGCTATTACCGTGCACGCAGTGAAATACTGCACTACGGAGAATCGATTGCCAATTTGTATGTGGTGCGCGCCGGTTCGGTGGAGGTATATCGTCGCAATGGTGAGCTCTATAACCGCATTTCAGAAGGGGGCCTGTTTGGTCAGCGCGGCTTGCTGATGAACCGCAAAGTACGTTTTCCGGTAATGGCATTGGAAGACACCCTGGTTTACTGTATTCCCGTGGCCTTGTTTGAAGCATTTTGTGATGAGCACGAGGCATTTGCGGACTTTTTTGAGGCCGATGACAGTGGTGGTTTGATCCAGGCGGTGTCGGATCAGGCCGACAGCAATGACCTGACCACGGCCAAAGTCAGAACCTTGTTACTGCGCGAGCTGGTGTCGGTAGAGCTGACGCGCTCAATTCGCGATGCGGCAAAACTGATGACCGAAGAGCAGGTATCCGCCTTGCTGGTGTACGATCCAAGCAAACCGGTCAGTGACGATCCTGAGGATGATGACGGTCAAATTGTCGGGATCCTGAGCGATAAAGACCTGCGAATTAAAGTGGTAGCGGAGGGGTTAGACACCAATCAGCCGGTTGCCACTATCATGACCCGGGAGCTGACCATAGTCGACTCCAATGCCTACGTGTTTGAGGCCATGATGATGATGCTCAGAGACAATCTGCATCATTTGCCTGTGGTGCATAAACGTCGTCCCATTGGTGTGATAGCCCTGTCGGATATTTTGCGCTATGAGTCTCAGAGCAGCTTATTGTTTGTTAAAGGGATCATGGAGCAACAAAGTGTCGAGGACCTGGCACACTATGCGCAATTACTGGCCAGTGTGTTTGTACGTCTGGTGAACGAAGATGCGAACTCACACATGGTGGGCACGGCTATGTCGGTCATTGGCCGTACCATCAAGCAGCGCTTACTGGAGCTGGCCGAAGATAAACTGGGCGAACCGCCGGTGCCTTACTGCTTTATTGCACTGGGCTCAATGGCACGGGATGAGCAGCTTATCGTGACCGATCAGGATAATGCCTTGATTTTGGATGATGCGTTTGAGGCTGATAAACACGACAGTTACTTTGCCGCGCTGGCCAAGTTTGTCTGTGACGGCCTGGCACAATGTGGCTATAAGCTCTGTGACGGGGGCATTATGGCAACCAATCCGCAATGGCGTTTAAGTGCCAGTGACTGGCAGGCTCAGTTTGAAGATTGGATGGATAACCCCAAGCCGGAAGCCTTGTTACACAGCTCTATTTTCTTCGACCTGGATGGGGTGTTTGGTCGCACCCAGCTGGCCAGCCGCCTGAGTGAGCTGGTGGCAAAGAAAGCGAAGATCACGCCACGGTTTTTAGCGGCCATGGCCAGTAACTCACTGCGCAGAACCCCGCCGCTGGGCTTTTTTAAAGACTTTGTACTGGAGCAGGACGGTGAGCATAAACACTCACTGAATATTAAGCGCCGTGGCACCGCGCCGCTATCCGATTTGGTGCGTGTGCATGCCCTGGCCATCGGCTCTCGTAAACAAAACTCGTTTGAACGCCTTGAGGACATCAAAGAGGCGCAGTTATTACCCCCGGGTAAAGTAGAAGACTTAGAGGCGGCGCTGGAGTATATTGCCATGATCCGTATTCGCCATCAGGCCCGGCAAATAGAGCAGGGTAAACAGCCCGACAACAATATTTTGCCAAAACGGCTATCTGAGTTTGAACAGCGCAACCTCAAAGAAGCATTTGCGGTACTGGACAAAGCGCAAAGCTACCTCAAGATCCGCTACCAGAACAAGGCGATACTCAAGTAATGGCAATGCAAGGCGACATTTTATCCTGGCCTAACCGGTTCGCCCATTTAGCACGGCAAAGTAGTGATGAGCGGCTCAGGGCATTTTATACCGCGGGCGTACAGGCGCCCGACACGCCAGTGTCTCAGGCTCAGTTCGTGGCACTGGATTTTGAAACCACCGGGCTGAATTATGAAACCGATGACATTGTCAGTGTCGGTCTGGTGCCCTTTGACGCCCGAAGAGCCTATTGCCGCGATGCCAGGCATTGGATCTTAAAGCCTGCTACGCCACTGCACGAAGAATCTGTGGTGGTGCATCAGATAACTCATTCGCAGGTCAGTGAAGCGCCCGATCTGGACACCATACTCGAAGAGCTGCTGGCCTGCCTTGCTGGCAAGGTCATTGTGGTCCATTACCGCCATATTGAGCGGCCGTTTTTTAATCAGGCGCTGATGCAGCGGCTGAGCGAAGGGATTGAGTTTCCGCTGATTGATACTATGGCGCTGGAGCATCGCATTGAAACCAACCGGCTCACGCTGTGGCAGCGGATAAAACGCCAGCCTATTCCGTCTATTCGCCTGGCCGACAGTCGCAAACGTTACGGTCTGCCTTACTATGTGGCGCATCACGCGCTCAGTGATGCTCTGGCGACGGCCGAGCTATTTCAGGCACAACTTCAGCACCATTACTCGCAGCACACAGACATTAAGTCGCTGTGGATGTGATAGAAACAAAAATGGCATGTTTAAAACATGCCATTTCCAATCCCTATCCTGTTACAGATATACCTTTATTCAGGGCTTGGTCTGCTCTGTGCGCAGCCCGAGGATCAGGCTCAGACACATCAGCAGCAGTACCAGAGTAAATGGCAGACCGGTTGAGATGGCACCCGCCTGCAAGGCTTGTATGGCCTCTGTGCCGCCGATCCACAGCAGCGCCGCAGCGATAGCACCTTCTACTGTGGCCCAGAATACCCGCTGCGGAATAGGGGCATCAATTTTACCGCCGGCCGTAATGCTGTCTATGACCAGAGAACCTGAATCCGACGAGGTGATAAAGAATACCAGCACGAGTACGATGGCGACAAATGACAAGAGATCGCTCATTGGCAGTTGCTCAAACATTTCAAACATGGCCAGTGGCACCTGGGTCAGGCCATTTTCACCTAGTGCTCCAACGCCAGATTTCACCTGATCAATGGCGATGCCACCGTATACCGACATCCACAAGGTTGTGACTAAAGTCGGGATCAGCAGCACAGCGATGATAAATTCGCGAATGGTACGGCCTTCAGAGACGCGCGCGATAAACATGCCAACAAACGGTGACCAGGAGATCCACCAGGCCCAGTAAAACACAGTCCAGCCCTGGAACCAGGCTTCGTCGTCACGCCCGTGTGGGTTACTCAATGGAATAATGTTCTCTACATAGGCCATAATGGTGGTGGGAATATTACCAAGCGCCACGGCAAAGCCGGCCAGCATGACAAACAGGAGCAGAGCAAACGCGATCAGCATATTGGTGTTACTGAGCACTTTAACGCCCCCTTCAATGCCACGCACCACAGAAATGATGGCCAGCAAAGTGACGCCCACAATCACCATGATCTGTAGTCCCAGACCTGCCTCTATACCAAACACATGCTGGATCCCGGCGCTGGCTTGTTGTGCGCCCAGGCCAAGCGAGGTCGCCAGACCAAATAAGGTGGCCAGCACCGCCAGAATATCTATGATATGACCCGGCCAGCCCCAGGCTCTGTCGCCTAACAAAGGATAGAAAATAGATCGAATAGACAGCGGCAGGCCTTTGTTATAGGCAAAGAAAGCCAGAGAGAGCGCGACGACGGCGTAAATCGCCCAGGGGTGCAAGCCCCAGTGGTACATAGTGGCGCCCATGGCCATTTCCGCAGCTTCAGGTGTATTGGGTACAACATTCAGCGGGGTTTTAAACCAGCCAGTGTAATAGGCCACCGGCTCGGCAACGCCCCAGAACATCAGCCCAATCCCCATACCCGCGGCAAACAGCATGGCCAGCCAGGAGAGGGTGGTGTACTGAGGTTTGGCCGCGTCGCCACCAAGGCGGATTTTGCCATAGGGAGAGAGCACCAGGGCCAGGCAAAACAGCACAAAGAAGTTACCCGACCACATAAAGACGGCATCAAACGCGCCGATGATTTTCCACTTCAGGCCATCCAGTGTTGCCTTTGCCGATTCGGCGTCGCTGACCAGGATTGCAATTAGAAATAATAAGATCAGGCCTGCACTGACGCCAAAAACCGGGTTGTGAACATCAAACCCCCATTTTTGTACGTTGTCCTGGCCCACCGTATAGTCAGTATTATCGATACTATACTTATCGTGATTGTCTGCCATTGTTACCTCATAGTTGAGAAATGAAATGGCAAAGTTGTAATACCCGGCTTTGATGCAAAGTGCATGCGATGGGTTTATGTTAGTTACAGCGGTAATGGGCACGCCAGTGGCTTGCCATCACAATCGTCTTCTTATCGTCCAAAAGACGTTTCGATGTAATTAAGATAAACCGACCAAAACGGGGTATGTGTACCACCTTGCCGAAAAGTCTTAGTTTATAAGTGTAAGCGTTAGAATATAAAAGTAAATGAATGGGCTATTAACTGAATAAAATCGCACCAGTTACGGGTAAAACAGGTAAAAAAAATCCCTCTTGCGAGGGATTTTGGGTAACTCAGCGCCTTTGGCACTGGGAATGAGGTCGGTACATAGTTGGTGTTTTCGTGTCAGACCGTGTTTATTTAGCTGGCAAACTGCATTTCAGGAACATCGCCATCGACGATAAGTTTGCCTGCAGTTTTGCTGATAATTTCGTCTACACTAACACCCGGTGCGCGCTCTAGCAAATGGAACGCGCCATCTTTCACTTCAAGCACAGCTAAATCTGTGACGATCTTTTTCACACAGTTCACGCCGGTCAGCGGCAGAGTACAAGACTCTAGTAACTTTGAATCGCCGTGCTTGCTGGCATGAGTCATGGTCACTACGATGTTTTGTGCACCTGCAACCAAATCCATCGCGCCACCCATGCCTTTGATTAACTTTTTCGGGATCATCCAGGAGGCAATATTGCCATTCTGATCCACTTCAAATGCACCCAGTACCGTCAAGTCTACATGACCACCGCGGATCATGGCAAAGCTTTCGGCGCTATTAAAAATAGCCGCACCTGTGGCTGCTGTCACGGTTTCTTTACCCGCATTGATCATATCTGCATCGACCTGGTCTTCTGTTGGGTAAGGACCCATACCTAAAAGGCCATTTTCAGATTGCAGCATTACCTCGATACCCTGAGGCACGTAGTTGGCAACCAGAGTAGGGATACCAATGCCCAGGTTAACGTAATAACCGTCCTGAAGCTCCTGCGCCACGCGCATTGCAATTTGTTCACGATTTAAAGCCATGGTGATCTCCTTACTTACGGGTTGTGACACGTTCGATGCGTTTTTCAAAGCTACCCTGAATTACGCGATTAACATAGATCCCCGGTGTGTGGATCTCGCTCGGTGCCAGCTCGCCCGGCTCGACGATTTCTTCGACCTCGGCAACGGTAATTTTACCCGCCGTTGCAGCCATAGGGTTGAAATTCATCGCGGTGTGGCGGAATACCAGGTTGCCGTAGCGATCAGCCTTCCACGCTTTAACGATGGCGAATTCGCCAGTGATAGACTCTTCAAGAATGTAAGGACGGCCATCGAACTCTTTGACTTCTTTACCCTCGGCAACTGGGGTGCCATAGCCGGTCGCGGTATAAAAACCCGGGATACCTGCACCGCCTGCGCGCATTTTCTCTGCTAAAGTGCCCTGAGGCGTCAGTTCAACGTCGATAATGCCGTCTAACAGCTGTTGCTCAAACAGGGCGTTTTCACCCACGTAAGAAGCAATGATTTTCTTGATTTGGCGGTCATGGAGCAAAATACCCAAACCAAAGTCATCAACCCCACAGTTGTTAGAGACCACGGTCAGCTCTTTGGTTTGCTTGCGCTTAATTTCTGCAATTAACCCTTCTGGAATACCACATAATCCAAAGCCACCGGCAATAATGGTATCGCCATCTTTGAGGCCCTCCATTGCTGCTTCATAGCTTGAAACTACTTTATCGAAACCGGCCATTAGCCCACTCCTAGTTGTTCGTTGTTTTTCGGTTGTTATGACTGGCAGCTGTTTTTCAGCGCCAGAGACACCTTGCTTACTGGCGCTTTATCCAGCGCCTCACAAATCTGCCAGCCTGCTTTTGCCAGTCTTTCTAAATCAATTCCACTGTCAATGCCAAGTCCTTGCAGCAAGTAAACAACATCCTCAGTGGCAACATTTCCTGACGCGCCCTTAGCATAGGGACAACCACCCAGTCCGGCAACGGCTGAATCTATGGTGGCAATGCCCATTTCCAGTGCGGTATGTATGTTTGTCAAAGCCTGGCCATAGGTATCATGAAAGTGCACGGCAAGGCGCTCAGCCGGGATATGTGACAGTAATAACGTGAGCAGCTGTCTGACCTGATCGGCTGTGCCCACCCCTATGGTGTCGCCCAGGCTGATCTCATAGCAGCCCAATGCCAATAATTGTTTACACACCGACAGCACCTGCTTTGGTTCGACCTCTCCCTGATACGGGCAGCCAACCACGCAGCTTACGTAGCCTCTGACTTTGATGTTGTTTTTTTGTGCAAGCTCAACCACCGGGCGAAAGCGTTCAATACTTTCTCCAATGGAGCAGTTGATGTTTTTTTGTGTAAAGGCTTCGCTGGCAGCGGTGAAAATCGCAAACTCGTCAACCTGATTGGCAAGCGCCAGTTCGGCGCCTTTGAGATTTGGCGTAAGGGCGCTGATCTCAACGCCCTCACGACGCACAAAGCCCTGGATCACATCACTGGAGTCGGCCATTTGCGGCACCCATTTTGGCGAGACAAATGCCCCGGCCTCAATGTGTTTCAAACCCGCGTCGGCCAGTGCATTGACCAGCGCGATTTTCGCCCCGGTTGATACACTGGATTCGTTTTGCAGGCCATCACGTGCACCTACTTCAACTATTTTGACCTGGGCTGGATAGTTCGCCATTTCAGGCCTCCTCAACAATCGCAAGCATAGCGCCGTGACTGACCAGCTCGCCTTCGTCGAAACAATAGCTGGTGAGCGTGCCATCAAACGGCGCATTCAGGGTGTATTCCATTTTCATTGCCTCGATAACCACCACAGGGTCGCCTTTGCTCACCTGAGCGCCAACACTTTGCAGGTGTTTCACGACCGTGCCGTTCAGTGGCGCAGCCAATGGTGCTTCCTGATGTTCATGCTCGCTGACGTAGTGCTTAGACTTAAGCGCCACATCAAATTGATAGGGACCGAACATCACTGTGATCTGCTCTTCGGTGATCACCACATCCGCCAGCAAACGTTTACCATCCAGATTAGCGACCAGGCTGTGACCATCCAGGCGCACATCCATCGTATGGTCGAGGTCTTGATAAAACACTTGCCACTGATTGCCACTGGCTTCGGCTATCACCAGATGGTCGGCAAATGGCAATGCCTGGCGACGCGGCTGGTTGAGCTTAAAGCCCGACAGCTGCCACGGCGAGGTGACTTTTTCTGCCTGCTGATGCGCCAGATAGGCCGCACTGGCCAGACAAACCAACAAGTCATTGGGCGCCTGAGATGCTGTCAGCGTCTCGGTTTGGGTGTCAATAAAGTGGGTATCCGGTGCTGTGGTACTGAATGCCGGGTGGCCTGCCAGATGATGTAAGAAGGCAATATTGCTCTTCAGACCGGCCAGGTGTACCTCGGCCAGCGCGCTGCGTAATTTTAACAGCGCAGTACGACGGTCGCGACCGTGCACAATCAACTTGGCGATCATCGGGTCATAAAATGGGCTGATCTCATCACCTTGTTGTACACCGGTATCGATACGCACACCGTCTTTGGCTTGTGGGAAGCCCAGGTGAGACAATACGCCAGAGCAGGGCATAAAGTTTTCCTGCGGATCTTCGGCATAAATACGTGCTTCGAAGCTGTGGCCGCTGAGACGGATCTCGTCCTGGGTTAGTGGCAGAACTTCGTTGTTGGCGACACGAATTTGCCACTCAACTAAGTCCTGATCGGTGACCATTTCCGTCACCGGGTGTTCTACTTGCAGGCGCGTGTTCATTTCCATAAAGAAGAACTCGTCACCACACAGTAAGAACTCAACGGTACCGGCACCGCGGTAGTTGATAGCCTGGGCACAGCGCACGGCGGCTTCACCCATTTCACGGCGCAGCTCTGCACTCAGATCCGGGGCAGGGGCTTCTTCTATGACTTTTTGGTGGCGGCGCTGCAATGAGCAGTCGCGGTCGCCCAGATACACGCAATTACCATGGCTGTCGGCAAATACTTGTACTTCAACATGGCGCGGCTTATCGACAAAACGCTCCAGCAGCACCAGGTCATTACCAAAACTGGCTGCGGCCTCACGCTTTGCGCCTTCAAGGGCGCTGATAAATTCACTGGCTTCGCGCACTACGCGCATACCTTTACCGCCACCACCGTAAGCGGCTTTAATCAGCACCGGGTAGCCCACTTTCTCGGCTTCCTGAGCCAGAAAATCAGTATCTTGTTGCTTGCCGTAATAGCCGGGCACTAAAGGCACATTGGCCTCGGCCATGATCTCTTTGGCGCGGGTTTTTGATCCCATGGCTTCTATTGAACTGGCCAGCGGACCAATAAAGGCGATATCGGCCTGCTCACAGGCCTGGGCAAAGGCTTCGTTTTCAGACAAGAATCCGTAACCCGGATGGATACAATCCGCACCGGCACGCTTAGCAACGTCCAGAATGCGCTCAGCAACCAGGTAGGAATCTTTACTTGGTGCCGGACCTATGTGATAGGCCTCGTCAGCCTGTTGGACGTGCATGGCATTAGCATCAGCATCGGAGTAAACCGCCACGGTGCTCAGACCCAGGCGCTTGGCGCTGCGCATGACGCGACAGGCGATTTCGCCACGGTTGGCTATCAGAATTTTCTTTAACATAGTGTACTCCTTACTTGCTGGCCGCGTTTTGCCAGCCGGGGGCACGTTTGTCGAAAAAGGCGCTCAGGCCTTCCTGTCCTTCTTCGCTAACGCGGATCTCTGCGATCCGTTTTGCGGTGTGTGCAATCAGTGTGTCATCAATGGCATGGCCTGCGACCTCGTCGATCAATGCCTTGGCACTTTTGACCGCGACAGGACCATTGTTCAGCAGGGTTTCAATAAAGTGAGATTCGGCACCGGCTAAGTCTTCGGCGATTTCGTGAATAAGGCCCATGTTCAGTGCTTTGTCTGCAGTAAATATCTCTGCACTGAGGAAATAGCGACGTGCCTGACGCTCGCCAATGGCGCGGATCACATAGGGGCTGATCACGGCGGGGATAAGCCCCAGCTTGACTTCGCTCAGACAGAATTTAGCATCCGGGGTCGCAACGGCGATGTCACAGCACGCAATGAGGCCCAGCGCACCACCAAATGCAGCGCCCTGAACCAAACAAACCGTTGGATGCGGGCTGTTTGCCAGCACTTTCATCAGTTTGGCCAGCTCCATAGAATCAGCGACGTTCTCGTCGTAGTTATTGCCGGCCATGGACTTCATCCACACCAGATCGGCACCTGCAGAGAAGTGCTTGCCATTAGTTTTTAAAACCAATGCACGAATATCCAGCTCGTTGGCGTATTCAATACTTTTAATTAGCTCGGCAATGACCTCAGCATTGAAGGCATTGTGCTTTTCCGGGCGGCTAAGCTCCAAAATGGCGACTTTGCTCTTGGTGATATTTAAGGTTACTGACATAGGGCCTCCTTACATCCGGAAAATGCCGAATTTTGAATTCTGCTCTGGTGCATTGGCAGCCGCTTCAAGCGCCAGACCAAGAACCGTACGCGTGTCGGCAGGATCGATAATGCCATCGTCCCACAAGCGCGCACTGGCGTAGTAGGGGTGGCCTTGCTTTTCGTATTGCTCGACAATGGGCTTTTTAAACTCTGCCACTTCTTCATCACTCATCGACTGACCTTTACGTGCCAGACCGTCCTGACGAACCTGTGTCAGTACGCCGGCAGCCTGCTCGCCACCCATGACAGAGATACGGGCATTTGGCCACATCCACATCATGGTGGGTTCATAGGCTCGGCCACACATGCCGTAGTTACCGGCACCATAAGAGCCACCGATCAGCACGGTAAATTTCGGCACGTCTGCACAAGACACAGCGGTAACCATTTTTGCGCCGTGTTTGGCAATGCCTTCGGCTTCGTATTTTTGACCTACCATAAAGCCGGTGATGTTCTGCAAGAACAGCAGCGGAATGTTACGCTGGGCACAGAGCTGAATAAAGTGCGCGCCTTTTTGCGCCGACTCGGAGAATAAAATCCCGTTATTGGCGACGATCCCAACTGGATGGCCATAAATTTCGGCAAAGCCGGTAACCAGGGTTTCACCAAAGTAGCGTTTGAATTCATCAAACTGTGAGTCGTCCACGATACGGGCAATGACTTCGCGTACGTCAAACGGCTTTTTCAGGTCTGTTCCGACGATGCCGTAGATCTCACGAATATCGTATCTTGGTGCTTTAAAGTCTTTCAGAACGGGGCGAACAGGGCGTTGGTGATTGAGGCGGGATACACATTGGCGGGCGATAGACAGCGCGTGCTCATCGTTTTCCGCATAATGGTCAGCAACCCCGGATACTTTGCAGTGCACATCGGCACCACCGAGGTCCTCGGCGCTGACTTCCTCACCGGTTGCCGCTTTTACCAGTGGCGGGCCCGCGAGGAATATCGTCCCTTGTTCTTTTACTATGATACTTTCATCGGCCATTGCTGGTACGTATGCACCACCGGCGGTACACAGGCCCATCACCACAGCAATTTGCGGGATGCCTTTGGCAGACATACGCGCCTGGTTATAGAAAATACGGCCAAAGTGCAGTTTATCCGGGAATACTTCATCTTGCTCAGGCAGGTTTGCACCACCCGAGTCAACTAAATAAATGCAGGGCAGGTGGCAACGTTCTGCAATTTCTTGAGCGCGCAGGTGCTTCTTAACCGTTAGCGGGAAATAGGTACCGCCTTTCACTGTGGCGTCGTTCGCCACTATCATGCACTCCACGCCTTTTACCCGGCCAATACCGGCCACTACACCGGCGCAGGGAATATCCTGTTCATACACGCCGAAGGCGGCAAACTGAGAGATCTCTAAAAACGGAGAGCCCTCGTCAAGTAGATGTTCAATGCGGTCACGGACAAATAGCTTGCCGCGACTCTGGTGGCGGGCGATCAGCGCTTCACCGCCGCCCATAGATAATGTGGCGACCTTATCATTGAGGTCGGCAACCAGAGACGCCATCGCATCCTGGTTTGCCTTAAACTGCGGATCATGACTATTAACAGTCGAGTTTAGTACTGTCATGCTGCCTCCTTAGCGGCTTTCGGTGAACAGCTCACGACCGATCAGCATACGGCGGATCTCAGAGGTGCCCGCGCCAATTTCATACAGTTTGGCATCACGCAGTAAGCGTCCGGTTGGATATTCATTGATGTAACCGTTACCGCCCAGCAACTGAATTGCATCGAGCGCCATTTTAGTTGCCAGCTCGGCGGCATACAGAATTGCACCTGCGGCATCTTTACGGGTGGTTTCGCCACGGTCGCAGGCTTTCGCCACTGTATAGACATAAGAGCGTGCTGCATTCATTTGCGTATACATGTCGGCGATTTTGCCCTGTACAAGCTGGAATTCACCAATAGACTGATTGAACTGCTTACGCTCATGGATATAAGGCACAACCACATCCATACAAGCCTGCATGATCCCAAGCGGGCCACCGGCCAGTACCACACGTTCATAATCCAGACCACTCATCAGGACCTTAACGCCTTCATTATAGTTACCCAGAATATTCTCTTCAGGTACTTCACAATTTTCAAAAACCAGCTCACAGGTGTTCGAACCACGCATGCCCAGTTTGTCGAGCTTTTGAGCAGTAGAAAAGCCAGGAAAGTTTTTCTCAACGATGAATGCAGTGATCCCACGCGGACCGGCTTCTAAATCGGTTTTTGCATAGATCACAAAGACGTCGGCATCCGGACCATTGGTGATCCACATTTTATTGCCGTTAAGAATAAACTTATCGCCTTTTTTCTCGGCTTTGAGTTTCATGGATACCACATCAGAGCCCGAGTTTGGTTCACTCATGGCCAGTGCGCCAATGTGCTCGCCGGAAACCAGTTTAGGCAGGTATTTTTCTTTTTGTGCCTGGTTACCATTGCGGTTGATCTGGTTTACACACAAGTTTGAGTGCGCACCGTAACTTAAGCCGATTGAGGCGCTGGCACGGCTGATCTCTTCCATCGCAATGACATGTTCCAGATAGCCCATGTTGGCACCACCAAATTCTTCCGGCACTGTGATGCCCAGCAGGCCCATGTCGCCAAACTTAGGCCACATTTCATTCGGGAAAGCATTTTCTTCGTCGGTTTTTTCTGCCAGTGGGGCGATTTCGCTGCTGGCAAAGCTGTTGACGTGGTCACGGATCATGTCCGCTGTTTCGCCCAGGCCAAAGTTAAGTTCTTTATAAAGTGATACTGTGCTCATCTGTAGTTATCCTGTGTGAGAGTTATTCTTGATCAAGCACTCGCCGCGACTCGCTTTAAGTGCTACATTGCTCAATCACTATTCGTCTAAATTTTTTAAAGTATCCAGACAGCGGCGCTCCGCTGTTACCAGCTCCATCAGGACCACTTTAATGTCGTCCATTTGCTGACTCAGATCGGCCTTTTTTTCTTCGATCAGTTGCAGCATAGTATGAAGCTGTTTGGCGCTTGATTTATCGGCGTCGTAAAGCTCGAACAAACGACCGGTTTCTGCCAGGGTGAAGCCTAATCGCTTACCACGCAGAATGAGTTTCAGGCGCACTTTGTCACGCTTGGAATAAATGCGGGTCTGGCCATGGCGTTCAGGTGAAAGTAATCCCTGATCTTCATAAAACCGAATACTTCGGGTGGTAATATCAAACTCCTTGGCGAGTTCGCTGATTGAATAAGTTGGTTCTTTGTTGTCTAGCATCGTTTACGCACTTACATCAAAACTGATTTGTCCAATATAAGTGAAGTTTACGTAAAGGTAAAGTATGGCGTTTGTTTCATCCATTGGTCGCATATCGCAATCGCCCATACTGGTCTACTTTAGGTATTCGTGTAGCTTACAGAAGACCCGCTGAGGCACTCCAGATGGTACGTCACACAGCAGTATCGTCGCGTTGTCCGCGACTGAACGGCGAGGAGGACGACACATCGGAAGTCACGCCAGTGGCAACCTCGATGTGCAACTTAACTTTACACTTTCAGAGATCGCAATTTGCTTGATTTTAGATTTACGTTGGCGTAAACGTAAATATTAGGTATGCTCGACGTAAGAGATTACTAAAAGCAAGCAACTTGCTTGTAAACAGGAGTTTTTTTAATGAGTAACGAAGCTGTTGTCATTGTCGCCGCAAAACGCACCCCAATGGGTGGATTCATGGGTAGCCTGTCAGGTGCCAGTGCTACTGACTTAGGTGCAACCGCAATCAAAGCGGTGATGACCGAGACTGGCCTGTCAGATGCCAGTATTGATGAAGTGATCATGGGCTGTGTACTGCCAGCCGGATTAGGTCAGGCGCCAGCGCGTCAGGCGATGTTACATGCAGGTCTGGCTCGTTCAACGGGCGCAACGACTATTAATAAAGTCTGTGGTTCTGGTTTGAAAGCCGCTATGTTTGCGCACGATTTGATCAAAGCAGGCAGCATTAAAAACGCCATCGCCGGTGGTATGGAAAGCATGACTAATGCTCCTTACTTCATTCCTAAAGCGCGTGGTGGTATGCGCATGGGTCATGGTGAAATCAAAGATCACATGATGGCAGACGGCCTGGAAGATGCTTACGACAATAAAGCAATGGGTTGCTTCGCACAAGATACGGCCGATCAATACGGCATTACCCGTGACAACATGGATGAGTTTGCGCTGAGCTCTCTGAGCAAAGCCAACGCCGCCATTGAAAACGGCAGCTTTAATAATGAAATTGCTGCCCACACCATTGCTACTCGTAAAGGTGACGTGGAAGTAGCGATTGATGAACAGCCCGGCAATGCACGCCCGGATAAAATCCCATCACTGCGTCCGGCGTTCAAAAAAGATGGCACCATCACGGCAGCGAACTCGTCTTCTATCTCTGACGGTGCAGCAGCACTGGTATTGATGAGCGAATCAGAAGCGAAACGTCACGGTTTAACACCACTGTGTAAAATTGCTGGTCACACCACACACTCTCAGGCGCCTGCCGAGTTCACTGTGGCACCTGTAGGTGCAATGAATAAACTGCTTGAGCAAACAGGCTGGTCTAAAGACGATGTCGACCTGTGGGAGATCAACGAAGCGTTCGCTATGGTGACTATGTTGGCTATCAGCGAGCTTGGTCTGGAACAGAGTAAAGTAAACGTGAACGGTGGTGCGTGTGCACTGGGTCATCCAATAGGTGCGAGCGGCGCGCGTATTCTGGTAACGCTTATTCATGCTCTGCGCAATCGCGGTTTATCGAAAGGCATTGCCTCACTGTGTATCGGTGGTGGCGAAGCGGTGGCATTGGCCGTCGAAGTTTAAGTTAAGTATAGCGCCGCAACGACAATAATTAAGCGGCGCTTTTTCGTTTTAATTGGGGGAGGAGTGCACATGCACCAGGTACCATTATACATCAACGGTGAATTTACCCAGTCTCAGTCAGAGAAGTGGCTGGATGTCGTCAATCCGGCCAATCAGGAAGTGCTGGCACAGGTGCCGTGCGCGACGCACGAAGAAGTTCAGGCTGCGATTTCATCTGCACAAGAAGCATTTAAAACCTGGCGCAATGTGCCGGTAACAGAACGAGCGCGTATCATGATGCGCTATGCGGCTTTATTAAAAGAACACCAGGAAGAGATTGCGACTATCATCTGCCATGAGCTTGGTAAGACCTTTGAAGATGCCAAAGGCGATGTATGGCGTGGTATTGAAGTGGTTGAGCAGGCGGCCAATGCGCCGGCGCTGATGATGGGCGAAACGGTTGAGAACGTTGCCCGTAACATTGACACTTATTCTTATATTCAACCGCTGGGCGTATGTGCGGGGATCACTCCATTTAACTTCCCGGCGATGATCCCATTGTGGATGTTCCCAATGGCGATTGTGTGTGGTAACACCTTCGTATTAAAGCCGTCTGAGCAAGATCCTCTTACACCGATGCGTTTGGTAGAGCTGTTCGAAGAAGCGGGCGCACCAAAAGGCGTGCTACAAGTGGTACACGGTGCCAAAGAGCAGGTAGACCAAATCCTGACAGCCCCTGAAGTGCGCGCGATTTCTTTCGTGGGCTCGTGTGGTGTTGGTTCTTACATCTACAGTAAAGGCACTGAGAACCTGAAACGTGTTCAGGCCTGTGTAGGCGCGAAAAACCACATGGTGATCATGCCAGATGCCAGTCGCGAGCAAACCATTAACAACCTGGTGGGTGCATCTGTCGGTGCAGCGGGTCAGCGTTGTATGGGTATCTCGGTTGCCGTGTTCGTTGGTAAATCCAAAGAATGGATTGACGACTTAAAAGCCGGTCTTGAAAAAGTACGTCCAGGTGTGTGGAACGACCCTGAAGCGGCTTATGGCCCGCAAACCTCGGCTCAGGCAAAAGCACGTATTCTGTCGCTGATAGAAAGCGGTAAACAACAAGGTGCAACTTGTCTGTTGGATGGCTCAGACTTTACGGTTGAAGGCTACGAAAACGGCAACTGGGTTGGTCCAACGTTGTTCACAGACGTCACACCAGACATGGACATCTACAAGCAGGAGATCTTTGGCCCCGTACTGAACTGCGTATGTGTTGATACTCTGGAAGAGGCCATTGAACTGGTCAATAACAGCCCTTACGGTAACGGTACGTCTCTGTTTACGGCAAGCGGCGCAGCTGCACGTAAATTCCAGAATGAAATCGAAGTAGGCCAGGTGGGCATTAATATTCCTATTCCGGTGCCACTACCGTTCTTCTCATTCACCGGCTGGAAAAACTCTTTCTATGGCGACCAACACACCTATGGTAAGCAGGGCGTGCGTTTCTACACCGAAACCAAGACCATTACTTCACGCTGGTTTGCCGATGAGGCCGTAACGGGCCCAAATATGAGTATCAACCTGCGATAACGCCAGTCAGTTAACCTATCAGGCCCGGCACTTGCCCGGGCCGCTCGTAGTAATGCCTGAGACTCAGGTACATAAGAATAACGCCGGGCAGAATCATCACTTTGCCCGCAATGACAACAAGTGAGGTCTTTATGGACTTTAATCTCAACGAAGATCAACAGGCTTTTGCCGAAACCGCCTATCAGTTTGCCATGAGCGAGCTGGCGCCCCATGCCGCTGAATGGGATCAAAAACATATTTTCCCGAAAGACGTGATTAAAAAGGCCGGTGAACTGGGCTTTTGTGGCCTATACACACCAGAAGAAGCGGGTGGTCTGGGCCTGTCGCGTCTTGATTCAAGCATTATCTTTGAACAATTGTCGATGGGCTGTACGGCCACAACGGCAATGCTGACCATACATAATATGGCCACCTGGATGATTGCCAGTTTTGCAACTCAGGCAGTAAAAGATCAGTACATGGATCAATTGGTGATGGGTGAGCTACTGGCATCTTACTGCCTGACCGAACCAGGTTCAGGCTCTGATGCGGCATCACTGAAAACCAAAGCGGTACTGGAAGGGGACGAGTATGTCCTGAATGGGTCAAAAATGTTTATCTCGGGCGCGGGTGAAACCGATGTGCTGGTGGTGATGGCACGTACCGGTGAAGACGGTCCGAAAGGCATTTCTGCGTTTGTTGTTCCGGCAGATGCCGAGGGCGTTATCTATGGTAAAGCCGAAGAGAAAATGGGCTGGAATGCCCAGCCAACCCGCCTGGTAACATTGGAAAATGTCCGTATTCCGGCGGCTAACCTGATGGGCGAAGAAGGTGAAGGCTTTAAGTTTGCCATGCAGGGCCTGGATGGCGGACGTATTAATATTGCAACCTGTTCAATCGGTACTGCACAACAGGCACTGAACACAGCCAAAGAATATATGCAGGAGCGCCAGCAGTTTGGTAAGCCCCTCGCTGCATTTCAGGCACTGCAGTTTAAGATTGCCGATATGAACACGGAACTGGTTGCTGCGCGTCAGATGGTCCGTCTGGCGGCGTTCAAACTGGACAGCAACGACAGTGAAAAAACCACTTACTGTGCCATGGCTAAACGCTTTGCGACCGACGTTGGTACTAAGGTTTGTGATGATGCATTACAGATCCACGGTGGTTATGGCTACATCAAAGAATACCCACTAGAGCGCCACCTGCGTGATGTACGCGTTCACCAAATCCTGGAAGGCACCAATGAGATCATGCGGGTGATCATTGCACGCCGAATTCTAGCCGAAGGCGCAGCAAGCGTACTGTAGAGGAGCATCATTATGTCAGCACAATTGAAACTCGAAAAACAAGGCCATATCGCGATTGTGACTATGTCCAATCCACCGGCAAACACCTGGACTCGCGACACGCTGGTCGGTCTGAAAGAGCTGGTAAACGAGCTAAACGCAGATAAAAACATTTACTCTTTGGTGATCACCGGCGAAGGTGAAAAGTTCTTCTCTGCGGGCGCCGACCTGAATGTGTTTGCCGATGGCGACAAAGGCGTTGCGGCGGATATGTCTCGCGTATTTGGCGAAGCATTTGAAACCCTGAGTGATTTCCGCGGTGTGTCTATTGCGGCCATCAACGGCTTTGCGATGGGAGGTGGTCTGGAAGTCGCGCTGGCCTGTGATATTCGTATCGCAGAAGCGCAGGCGCAAATGGCACTGCCAGAGGCCAAAGTGGGCTTGCTGCCTTGTGCAGGTGGTACACAAAATCTGTCCTGGCTGGTCGGTGAAGGCTGGGCGAAGCGCATGATCTTATGTGGTGAACGCCTCAAAGCAGATAAAGCTCAGCAGATTGGACTGGTTGAAGAAGTGGTTGAGCAGGGCAAAGCGCTGGAAGCTGCACTGGAGCTGGCTAAGAAAGTAGAAGATCAAAGCCCGGTGGCTGTGACCGCCTGTAAAGCCCTGATCCAAAAAGGTCGCACTGGCACCATCAACAGTGCATTGCCGCTTGAGCGTGAGCTGTTCGTGACATTGTTCGACACACAAGACCAAAAAGAAGGCGTCAATGCCTTCTTGGAAAAACGTAAAGCAAACTGGGTGAATGGCTAATGGTTGAATTACAGTTACTGAACCAGGCAGATGCCCCAGTGGTATTTGAGTTGGCGCACTGTAATAACGGCATGAAGGTGGCGGTTGCCACCCTCAATGCGCCAAAAGCACTTAACGCACTGAACCTGGAAATGATCCGCTTATTGGATCCACAGTTGAAAGCTTGGGCTGAAGACGAGCAGATAGCTATGGTGCTGCTCAAAGGCGCAGGTGAAAAAGCCTTTTGTGCCGGTGGTGATGTAGTTAGCCTGTACAATGCAATGGCTGCGGAAGATGGCAATAATCATCTCGAAGTCTTCTTTGGTGAGGAATATCGCCTTGATTACCACATCCACAATTATGATAAACCTGTCCTGCTTTGGGGCAATGGCATCATCATGGGTGGCGGTCTTGGTCTAATGGCCGGTGCCAGTCACCGTGTGGTGACCGAATCATCCCGCATTGCGATGCCGGAAATCACCATAGGCTTGTATCCGGACGTTGGCGGTAGCTACTTCCTGAACAAGATGCCAGAGGGCGTTGGCTTGTTCCTGGGCCTGACCGGTGCTTCCATTAATGCCACCGATGCCAAGTTTGTTGGCCTGGCCGATCATTATATGGATGGCGAGCGCCTGGATATGCTGCTGCATAATCTCAGCGAAGTAAACTGGGGCAAAACCAATGTGCTCAATCACGAGAAGCTGACCCAGTTACTTATCTCTCTTGATGAAGCATCGCACATTCCACCACGCAGCGAAATTAAGCCACTGGCTGAGTCTTTTGCTCAACTTGCTGAATTTGACACCCTGGAGGCCCAGATTGAGCACATTCTGGCGCTGGACAGCACAGAGAATAAATGGCTGAGCAAAGCGCAAAAAGCCCTCAAGCATGGCTCTCCTTTGAGCGCAGTGTTAATTCAGGCGCAACTAAAGCGTGCAGAAGGCCTGTCACTGAAGGACTGCTTCTTGCGTGAACTGGCGATGTCGGTTCGCTGCGGTGAAGTGGGTGAGTTCCGTGAAGGTGTACGTGCACTGCTGATTGACAAAGACGGACAGCCACAGTGGCAATTTAAGACCATTGCTGACGTAGATAGCAAAGTGATTGACAGCTTTTTTGCGCCACGCTGGGAAGAGAGTGAACATCCCCTTGCTGATCTATAAGGAATAAACACATGGCAAAGATTGGATTTATAGGTTTAGGAAACATGGGCGGCCCTATGGCAGCCAATTTGGTAAAAGCCGGTCACCAGGTCACGGTATTTGATCTCAGCGTTGAGGCGTTAAAGCAGCTTGAAGCGCACGGCGCTGTGGCTGCGGACAATGTGTCTGATGTCTGCGCAGGTGCAGACTTTGTGATAAGCATGCTACCAGCCAGCAAGCACGTTCGCATGATTTATACTGGCGAAGATGGATTGATCAACTATCTTGAAAAGTCGACGCTGGTGATTGACTGCTCAACCATTGACGCAGAATCAGCGCAGTTTGTTGGTAATACGCTGGCGCAGGCTGGCATTGCATTTGTTGATGCGCCGGTGTCCGGTGGCGTTGCAGGTGCTGCGGCTGGCACGCTAACCTTTATCGTGGGTGGCAGCGACGCTGACTTTAACAGAGCGCAGACGGTCCTGAACGACATGGGCAAGAATATTTTCCATGCCGGGGCAGTGGGTGCCGGTCAGGTCGCTAAGATCTGTAATAATATGCTGCTATCAATACTCATGGCAGGCACCAGTGAAGCACTGCAAATGGGCGTTGACCACGGCCTTGATCCAAAAGTATTGAGCGAAATTATGCTCAACAGCTCGGGTCGCAACTGGACATTGGAGCTATACAATCCGTGTCCGGACGTATTAGAGAATGTGCCTTCGTCAAATGGGTATAAACCTGGTTTTATGGTTGATTTAATGGCCAAAGACTTAGGGTTGGCGATGCAGGCGGCACAGCAAACAAACTCGGCTACGCCGATGGGGGCACTGGCAAAAAATCTCTACAACCTGATGCAGAATCAGGGCAGTGGCAGTGAAGATTTTAGTGCTATTTTTAAACTCTATTCACAAAAGCAGTAACAGAAGCAGGGTTGAAATATCATGGATATAAAGAACAAAACGGTGGTGATCACCGGTGGTGCGCAGGGCCTGGGCTTTGCGATGGCAACGGAAATGGCCAAAATGGGTGCCAAGCTGGCATTGGTAGATATGCAGGAAGAGCAGCTGCAAAGTGCAGCCGCTGAGCTTAGAACACTGGATGTTGAAGTAAAAACTTATGTGGCGAATGTGAGCCTGGAGAGCGATGTTGAACAGGTATTCAGCGCCATAGTGGCAGACTTGGGTAATATCGCGGTATTGGTTAATAACGCCGGTATTCTGCGCGATGGCCTGCTGTTAAAAGCCAAAGACGGTGAAGTGACGGATAAAATGTCACTACAGCAGTTCCAGTCGGTACTGGATGTCAACTTGACTGGGGTATTCCTGTGCGGCCGTGAAGCGGCAACTAAGATGGTAGAGGGCCAGGAAGGTGGCGTTATCATCAATATGTCGAGCGTGGCACGTGCGGGCAATATGGGTCAGACCAACTACTCGGCAGCCAAAGCCGGTGTTGTTGCTATGACCACATCCTGGGCGAAAGAGCTGGGCCGTTACGGTATTCGTGTTGGTGCCATCGCACCGGGCGTGATCCGCACACAAATGACCGACGCAATGAAGCCAGAAGCCAAAGAGCGTCTGCTGAAAATGAAACCTGTTGGACGTTTGGGTGAAGCTGGCGAGATTGCCCACACGGCAAAATATATTATCGAGAATGATTTCTTTACCGGTCGTGTTGTAGAAATTGACGGCGGGATCAGACTCTGATAAATTAATGCTTAAGTATCGGTTTTATTTTATTTTTGACCTAAAACCAATACAAAAGAATTCGCATACTTATGTTCCTTTATCTTCGAAAGAAGAAAGTGTGTTGAATCAAGCGGCAGGCCACGCATACCTGCCGCTTTTTAGATACTTTCCTCATGCGAATTTTTTCACTGCCTCTTCTCATCGGTCTCACCTTTCAGTCAACCAGGTTTTTGCTTTTACCAGTACCTTGCAAAACATTATGAAATATTTAATTGATTAAGCTTGTTCGGCAGGTTTTAGTGATTAAACTGTGTCGCAGAACCACAGGCTAACAGCGTTGCTGGCGGGAGATACCGACCTGACAGAGTTAGATGTTACAAACAACCCTGATATTACCTGGCTGACGATAGATGATGATGTTACCTGTATCGGCTTGGTGTGTCAGAATCGGCAGACGCCATTAGGCTCAGTGATTGGAACGAATAGCCAACAAGCAATTCAGGCGACAAAGGCTGTCGAGCAAAAGGATCAGCACTTGCAATTTCCCCCGCGTGATGGAAAAACGCAGCTGCAACAGAAGTTGCAGCGGGAATTTTTGGAACCTAATATGCCAGCACATCGCAGTCGTTTACATTAGCGAGTACGGCAAAAGAAAGCGCCTCAGGCGCTTTCTTTTTTCCTATAGAGCCAGCGTTATCTTGTGATTGATTTTGTTGCCACGTTTATCGTCTTTTTTGTGGTAGGTGACTCCAAAGGCACAGTGCCTGTCTTAATTGCGGTGTCCAAGGTTAAAAATGGCGTAATTTTGCTGCTTTGCTATGCTTTAGCAGGCGTTAGTCAGATTTATTTCACAAGGAATTTGCATGTTTTTTAGAAAGCGCACCAATAGCTCCGAGCAGAATGTCGAGCTGCAATTGCTCAGAACCGAAAATGAAGATCTTAAGGCACGTTTGGAAGTGGTTGAAGGAAGGCTTCATACCGCCTATGAGGAATCTGCTGAGGTAGCAAAGGCCGTTGAGACAGAACGCACCATTGTGCAAAACTTCTTTCTGTCGTTGGATATGCTGGATGCTGTGCGGCTAGATGTTGCTAATTCAGCTGAGTTATTAAGAGGGGAAGAAGATCGTTTGTCGGGTAGTTTAAAGGATTTCCAGGGGATCAGTGCGGGGTTAACGAATTGTGTAGAAGTATTGTGTGGGTTGACCAGCCAGACAGACCTGTTGAATACCTCTTTTGAACAGCTATCGCAATCGGCATCAGAAATAAACTCCTTTGTATCTCAGGTACAAAGTATTGCAGAGCAAACTAACTTACTGGCTTTGAATGCCGCTATTGAAGCAGCCCGTGCGGGTGAACAAGGGCGTGGATTTGCGGTGGTTGCCGATGAAGTGCGAACGCTGGCTAGCCGCTCGGCAGAAGCGGCAGACAAAATTGCCAGCCTGACGAACGTGACTACATCTCATACCAGTACTGCATTTGACCATGTGAAGAAAAGCACAGAAGAAACTGAAACGGTTTCGGCGACGGCGTCGGAGATAAACGAGTCGGTGGGCAGTATGGCCTCGACGTCAAAAATGATGGCTGAGGTGATTTCATCTGCCAGTTTGAGTACCTTCATACAAACCGTCAAGCTGGATCACTTGGTCTGGAAAGTTAATATTTATAAAGCGATACGCAAAGGCGAAGGTGCTCATGCTGAAAGCCAGTTTGTCGATCATCATCAGTGTCGCCTTGGTAAATGGTATTATGAAGGAGAAGGGCAGGAAAACTTTTCTGCTTATTCGGATTTTAGGCGACTGGAAGCTCCACATGCAAAAGTGCATGAGTCGGGTATTGCTGCATTACGGGCCAGTGCAAAAGGTGATAATGATGAACTGTTAAGTATGCTGGGAAATATGGAAAGTGCCAGTATGGAAGTATTTGATTGCCTGAACGGCTTGGATAGCCAGGCACGCAGCAAACATTAAGCGCATAGTATTGCAGCCGTAGCATGCTTTGCATGTCACGGCTATTTCCAGGATTAACGTTGCCTTTTTATCTGACTCTTAATTTGATTGCTGATTACGGGCGGCCCAGGCTTTATTGACAGAGCGACGCCACAGAAAATCAATAACGAAAAAGCCCAAAAGAGCCGCCATACAGGCGCAGATCAGTGAGCCAACAATGAAGGCTGGCCCTATGGTTGACAGACTCTCGACCAGCCAGTTCCAGCTGGCCTCAAAATGAAATGGTTGCTCTTCCTGACCCAGTGCGAATGCGCCCACCTGATAGGATGCGTAAAAAATAGGGGGCATAGTTAGCGGGTTAGTGATCCACACCAACGCAATTGACAAGGGCAGATTAACGCGAAAAGGAATGGCCAGGGCGGCTGCAAGAACCATTTGAAAAGGAACAGGGATGAACGCAAAGAACAGGCCTACGGAAAAGGCCCCACGCGCCGAGCGGCGATTTAAATGCCAAAGATTTGCATCATGTAACAAACTACCGAATATTTTCAGCGACTTTTGCTGTTTGATCTTATTGTGATCGGGTAGAAACCTTTGGATCGTCTTCTTTGGCATGTTAAGCAACCATTTACATCGATGTTGATCTGCTGCGGCCTGATCAGCGGGTGCCTGATCTCAGTATTTTATCTGGGTCAGTGGCAGTGGTTTGTCTGCTCAGGCGTGCTCCTTTTTCTCTGCGGGTATTTTAAGACTTTTTCGAGTGTTTTGGCAGGTTTTATTTTAGGTATTTTTGTGACGATTTGTCACTATTGGTTGGTTTATGCACCACCGCTTGCTGAAAAAGGCTTAGCGCAGCAAGTGAAAGTCATCGGTAATGTCAGTAAAGTCATTGGCACAGGCGCTGGCACAGGCGCTGGCACAGGCGCGAATCTTTATGTCACCCTTGAGCTGGCAAGCATAGGCCACTACAAGGTACCCTGGTATCGTCGTGTTCGTGCCAATGTGTCATTAAGTGGCGCGTTGCCCACAGATCTAAACGGGGCAACACTGACAGGCATGGCGACACTCAAGCTGTTTCGTAGTCGAAAAAATTTCTCGGTATTTGACGCTGAGCTTTATGCCTTTCGCAATCAGATATTCTACAAAGGCCGCCTGTCAGTGGAGAGGGCAAGTTACGCTCATAGCGAACGCTGGCAATCGGCCTATCGCACTTGGGTGTCTCAGGCGCTGGGTGGATTGCATTTTAGCTGGTTTTACTATGTGATACTGACGGGAGACAAAAGCGCGGTACCGCAAGCCGATAAAGCTTACTTTCAATCGCTGGGTCTTAGTCATTTGCTGGCTATTTCCGGCCTGCATGTGGCCATTGTATTTGCGCTGAGCTTTGCTCTGTGCAAGCTTGCCCTGGTGTTAATGTGGTCGCGTTTGGCTCAGCATCATAATTATCAGCTGGGTTATTTTACCTTTGCGCTGCTCTTAAGCGGGGCCTATGTCTGGCTCAGTGGCATGCAGGTATCGGCGCAGCGCGCCTGGTTAATGGCCTTGCTGGGCGCATGTTGCTTTTTGTTTGCCCGGCACCTGAGCCCTGCACGAACCCTAATCTATGCGCTGACTGTGATCTTAATTGCCAACCCCTTTGCTGTGCTTAACCTGGGACTGTATTTTTCTTTCTTTGCGGTGGCCACTATTTTTGTGGTGTTTCGCAACACAGTGCGTGAGTCGCAGCGCCTGTCCCGAGTTAAGCTGTTGTTATATTTACAATGTGGCTTATTTGCGGCTCTGCTACCGCTTACCCTTTATTCCTATCATGGCTTTAGCATGAGTAGCATACCAGTCAACCTGGTGGTCATTCCATTGTTGTCGGTGGTGATTTTTCCGCTGCTGTTAGTACACCTGCTCAGCGTCATGACCGCGGGCTGGGCCGTTTTAGCTGTACCGGATGCCATGCTCAACTCGGCCTATCAGTGGTTAAACGCATTTCCTTATCATTGGTGGCACAGTGGCGCGATGGCACCAGAGCTGGTGATACTGAGCTATATAGCGTTATTACTGTGTTTGAGTACCTTGACCCGGCCATTTGCCTGGGTTCCGGTGTCCGCCGCCCTTATGGTCAGCCTCTTAGAACGGCCACCCGACTGGCAGGTAGACGTTTTTGATGTCGGGCATGGCACGGCGGTACTGGTCACTACTCAGGGCAATGGCGCGCTGATTGACCTCGGCGCCAATTATTTTTCCCGTTATTCGCTGTTTGACAATGTGATTAAGCCATATTTGCGGGCGCATCGCATTAAGTTACTCCATACAGTGATAAGCCATGATGACAGTGACCATAATGGTGGATTAGCTGATTTATACCGCTACGACGGTGGCCGCTCCCTGGAACGGTTCCACCAGGGGGATGGTAAGGCGCTATGCATGCTCAAAACGGTGCAAATGGGCAAACTGAGTATCGAGTCTCTGTGGCCAGTTGAGCCAATGAACAGCGACAATAACAATTCCTGCGTGGTCAGGATAAGTGATGGCACGACCGAGCTGCTATTACCCGGAGATATAGAACAGGTTGCAGAAAAGGCACTGTTGGCATTGCAACGGGCAAAGCTGCCAGCAGAGATACTGCTTGCTCCCCATCACGGTAGCAATACATCATCCAGTATGGCGTTTGTCTCTGCCGTTGCACCTAAATGGGTGGTGTTCTCGCGAGGATACCACTCGCCCTGGCGCTTGCCACACGATGAGGTGGTAGCGCGTTATCAATCGACGGGCAGCCAGATGCTGGATACTGCCACAGCGGGTCAGATTCGATTCAAAATAACCGGGACAGAAGTTCAATTGGAAACCGCCCGCGACAGGAAAAGTTTTTGGTTCTTAAGATAATGCATTCAGTTTTGCCATCAGTACAGCTACAATACGCGGGTTATGACGTACCAGAGAGACACTATGCAACAATCCGCCAAGCAGATCTACAAGCGGCTTCTGAGTTACACCTTCGATTTTAAAGTGCCGGCCTTGTTTGCCATCATTGGCATGCTCGGTTACGCCGCCATGGATGCACTGTTCGTCCAGCTAATGCAGCCGTTTATTGACGATGGCCTGACAGATCGCAATGCCGAAGTGTTAAAAATGGCACCCATAGTGGTGGTGTTGCTGGTTATTGGGCGCGGGATTTTCAACTACATGGCATCGTATTGTCTGAGCTATGTGGGCTCTCAGGTAGTAAGAAAACTGCGTCAGTCTTTGTTTGAACACATGCTGTTCTTACCTGTGAGCTTTCACGATCAACACTCCAACGGCGAAATGATCTCAAAAATCACCTTTGATACTGAGCAAGTACAACAGGCAGTGACCCGTGCTTTACAGGTGATGATCCGCGAAGGGGCCTTTGTGCTGTTTTTGCTGGTGGTGATGTTCAACGCCAGCTGGCAATTGTCTTTGATATTCTTAGTGGTTATTCCCATCGTCGGCGTGATAGTGAACCTGGTTTCCAAGCGCTTTCGGAAAATTTCAAAGAATATTCAGGATGCCATGGGGGAAGTCACCCGTAGCTCAGAGCAGATGCTGGCCGGGCATAAAGTGATCCACGGTTTCGGTGGTCAGGACAAAGAGATAACTCACTTTGCCGATGTAAATAACCGCAATCGCCAGCAACGTGTAAAGATGGATGCAACGCGCGCACTGAGTGTGTCGGTGATCCAAATTATTGCAGCCAGCGCTATGGCATTGATCCTGGCTATCATCGCGATGCCAGAAATGATAGACACCATCTCTTCGGGCACCTTTGTGTCGCTGACGACCTCTATGATGATGATGCTCAGACCGCTTAAGCAGCTGGCGAATGTGAACAGCGATCTGCAGCGCGGCATTGCTGCGGCGACCAGTATTTTTGAAATTCTGGATAAAGAGCAGGAAAAGAACACCGGTAAACTTGAGGCGGACAGCGTTAAGGGCGAAATTGCAGTCTCAGGCGTAACCTTTCGTTATCCGGGCAAAGACGAAGCCGTCATTAAATCCTTATCATTACAAATTCCGGCTGGACAGAGTATCGCGCTGGTGGGTCGCAGTGGGTCGGGTAAGTCGACTTTATCGAACCTGCTGCCGCGCTTTTACGACTGGGATGAAGGAGAGATCACCCTGGATGGGGTAAAACTTCAGGACTACACACTGTCGTCGCTGCGCAAGCAGTTTGCACTGGTGTCACAACAGGTGGTGCTGTTTAACGACACCATTGCCAATAACATTATGTATGGACTGGAGCGCGCTTATACTCAGGAAGAGCTGGAGCAGGTAGCAAAGCAGGCCCATGTCTGGGAGTTTGTTAAAGACTTGCCTGAGGGGTTGAATACTATGGTGGGTGAAAACGGTGTCATGCTCTCCGGCGGTCAGCGCCAGCGTATCGCCATCGCCCGTGCAATTGTTAAAAACGCACCTATTTTGATTCTCGATGAAGCGACTTCGGCACTGGATACCGAGTCGGAGCGTTTGATCCAGCAGGCTCTGGATAATCTGATGAAAGATAAAACGTCTATCGTGATTGCACACCGTTTGTCTACCATAGAGCAATCCGACTGTATTTATGTACTCGATCAGGGGCGCATTGTCGAGCAAGGTAAACACCAGGCACTGCTTGAGCAAAAGGGCATTTATGCAGCGCTTTGCCAGATGCAGTATGGTGATCAGGCATGAATCGCCTAGAGCGCAGCTGGTACCAGCCCCTGGGGCTGTTAAATATCTTACTGCTGCCTTTGTCAGGCTTATTTTGGTTACTGAGCTCACTGCGCAGGGCAATGTTTAAGCTGGGTCTCAAGCGTGTCTATAAAGCGCCCGTACCGGTGATTATTGTTGGCAACATAGGCATAGGTGGCAACGGTAAAACGCCGTTCGTACTATGGCTGGTGCCTTACCTTGAGTCGTTGGGCCTGAAAGTAGCGGTGATCAGCCGGGGCTATGGCGCCAAGCCTCCCAGCCTGCCATACCGAGTGACGGACAACAGCAGCGCCACAGAAGCGGGCGATGAACCCTTACTGATATATAAACGTCTGGGTTGTCCGGTGATGACAGGTGGTGACCGTCAGGCCAGCATAGAAATGCTGATGCGAGAAGATAAGCCGGATATTATCGTCAGTGACGATGGCCTGCAACACTATCAGCTGGCCCGGGATATCGAGATCTGTATTGTCGATGCACAGCGCCGTTTTGGCAACGGTCTGCTGTTACCGGCCGGCCCGCTGCGCGAATCACCCGGGCGTCTCAAGCACACAGATCTGGTTGTCTATAATGGAGAGTCAGACGGGGTTGGTTATGAGTTGGCTCGCAGTGGCTATTTCAGCGTGAAAGACAATCAGGCGGTTGCACAAAACGCCGCGCAGGGCGTTGCCGTAAGTGCCATTGGCAACCCACAGCGATTTGAACAATCCTTGCGCTCAGATGGCATTGAACTGACCGATACACTGCATTTTGCCGATCACCATGCATACAGCGCAGCCGACTTTGCCAGGTGCGAAGAACAGGCTGTCTTTATGACCGAAAAAGACGCGGTAAAATGCCAGTCATTCGGCAAAGAAAATTGGTATTATTTAAAAGTAGAAGCCCAGCCCAGTGCTGCGCTGACACAACAACTGAATTCGTTATTAAAACAAAAAGGGATAGTCAACCATGGCCTTTGACACTAAATTACTCGAGATTATTGCTTGTCCGGTTTGCAAAGGAAAACTGAGATTTGACAAAGACAATCAGGAGCTGATCAGCACGGCTGCTAAACTGGCTTACCCTGTCAGAAACGACATTCCAGTACTGCTGGAAAACGAAGCGCGTGAATTATCCCTTGAAGAGGTCGAAAAGTGGAATTCATAGTCGTTATTCCGGCGCGTTACGCTTCAACCCGCCTGCCTGGCAAACCGCTTGCTGACATTTGTGGTAAACCCATGATCCAGCACGTGTTCGAGCAGGCGCAAAAATCTGGCGCCAAAGCCGTTTATATCGCCACCGACAACACTCAGGTGTTTGAGCGCGCTAAAGTCTTTACAGAGAACGTACTGATGACCCGAGAAGATCATCAATCGGGTACTGAGCGTCTTGCCGAGGTGGTTGAACAGCTGGGACTGGCCGACGATACCTTAGTGGTTAATGTGCAGGGCGATGAGCCCTTGTTAGCGCCGGAAAACATTACTCAGGTGGCGACCTTGCTACATGAGGCGCAGGAAGCGCCGATGGCTACGCTGAGCGTTGATGTGACGGATGTGCAGGAAGTACTGAACCCCAATGCCGTTAAAGTCGTTCAGGACGCGCACCAAAATGCGCTGTATTTTTCCCGCGCCTCCATCCCGTTTCAGCGTGACAGCATGATGGAGCTGGATGAGAATAAGATTCCACTGGCGCATTTTCAGCGCCATGTGGGGATTTATGCTTATCGTGCCGGTTTTATAAAAACCTACCTGGCCTTACCGGTTTCTCCGCTGGAAGGTCAGGAATCGCTTGAGCAGTTGCGCGTGTTATACCACGGTTACCGCATCAAAATTGCCAAGGCGTGTCGTCCGGTTTATGCCGGAGTTGATACACCGGAAGACTTAAAACGCGTCGTAGAGTACCTCAATGGCGCCCTTTGAGGTAATTGCCTGCCACCCGGACTTTGTGGTGGCACATAAGCCCGCCGGGGTGAGTTTTCACAGTGAGCAGGAAAGCGGTTTTGTTGCCTTATTAGCAGAGCAGCTCGGCGAGCAGCTTTATCCGGTACACCGACTCGATAAGGTAACGTCCGGTTTACTGGTGCTGGCTCGCTCAAGTGATGCCGCTGCCAGGCTGACTGAGTTGTTTACCAGTCGCGCCGTGGATAAGTTCTATCTGGCGCTCATTGATAGCAAACCCAAAAAGAAGCAAGGCTGGGTTAAAGGCGACATGGCTAAATCCCGGCGCGGCACGTATAAGTTGTTAACCAGTCAGGACAACCCGGCTGTCACGCGCTTTTACAGTGCCAGCATAGCGCCTGGCCTGAGAGCCTGTTTGCTCAAGCCCTACAGCGGCAAAACCCACCAGCTACGGGTTGCGCTAAAAAGCTTATCAGCGCCCATCCTCGGCGATGTCAGCTATGGTGGCAGTGAAGCCGACAGAGTTTATTTGCACGCCTACTGTTTGAGCTTTGAGTGGGACAACGAAAGAATGACATTTTATGCTTTGCCTCAGGGCGGAGCACGGTTTGCTGAGCTGGCAGACACAGAAGTAATGCAAAGCTGGGCAAAGCCCAGAGAGTTAGAGTGGTAATATGACGCAAGATACATCCTTAAGATTTGGTGGCATCGGCCGCTTGTATGGTGATACAGAGCTAAACTGGCTTGGCGAAGCCAGTTTCTGTGTAATAGGCATTGGCGGCGTGGGTAGCTGGGTGGCAGAGGCACTGGCGCGCACTGGCATAGGTAAAATTACCCTGATTGACCTGGATGATATCTGTGTCACTAATATCAATCGCCAGCTGCATGCAAAAACTGAGACCATAGGCCAGCCTAAAGTCGAAGCCATGCAGGCGCGTTGTCAGTCCATCAATCCGGATTGTCAGGTTGAGGTGATAGATGACTTTATCACCCTGGATAATATTAAAGAGCATATTCAGGGTTTTGATTATGTCATCGACTGTATTGATGCAGTCAAAGAAAAGGCGGCGCTGATCGCCCACTGTAAACGGCAAAAAATTCCAGTGATCACCACAGGTGGTGCGGGTGGTCAGACAGATCCTAGTCAGATCTGCTATGGGGATGTGGCAAAAACCACCCATGACCCTTTGCTTGCAAAAGTCCGATACCTGCTGCGTAAGCAATATAACTTCACTACCAATCCGAAGCGTAAGTTTGCTGTTGACTGTGTTTACTCAACGGAGCAACTGGTTTACCCAACTGGTGATGGTAGTGTATGTAAAGCTAAGCAAATGGCCGATGGCAGTAAGAATATGGACTGTGCGACCGGATTTGGCTCTGCAACTATGGTGACGGGCAGCTTTGGCTTTTTTGCTGCGGCAAAGGCTATTCGCAAGTACCTGGACAAGCGTACGCGCGAAGCGGGCTAATTTGCGGCATGTATCTCAGGTGCTATTGCAGCACCTGAAGCTGTTGATGAATACGCTCTACGATGGCGCGCACTCCGTTGCCGCGAGACGGGCTCAGGTGCTTGATAAGCCCCAGCTTGTCAAACAGCTCGTAGGCATCAAGTTTACCTGCTTCTTGCGGTAACTGGTTGTTATAGCAAGCAAGAATAATTGCCAGTAAACCTTTGACGATGCGGGTGTCTGAGTCCGCTATCAGTACCAGACGTTGCCGCTGTTCATCCAGGTCAAGGTGTAACCAGACTTTACTCTCACAGCCTTTCACCAGCGCGTCATCCGTTTTTAGTGCATCTGGCATGGCCGGAAGTGCCTTGCCCAGTAGCATGATTTCGCGATACTTGCCCTGCCAGGCACCGTGCTGAGCCAGGGAGTGCTCTATGTGTGATAAGTCCATAATTACTCTTCTAATAAACTGATGGTGTCTTTCAGTGCTGCAATAAACCGACTGATGTCTTGCTGGTTGTTGTAAAACGCCAGGCTGGCACGAATGGTGCCTTCAATGCCCAGATGCGCCATTAGCGGTTGTGTGCAGTGGTGGCCGCTTCTGACAGCAATACCATGGGTATTGAGCAAGGTTGCCAGATCGTAATGGTGTTCGTTTTTGTAGCTAAAACTGACGGTGCCGACATTATTAGCCGTATCGCCCCAAATCCGGATCCCGTCAATTTCGCTTAGTTGTTCAACTAAAGCGCGATAAAGCGCCTGTTCGTGCTGGAACAAAGAATCATGCTCAAGCGTCATAAGGTAATCCAGGGCTGCGCCAAAGCCGATAACACCGGCAATATTGGGCGTACCTGGCTCAAATTTTTCGGGGGCCGGGCGAAAGGTGGTGCCACTAAAACTGACAGTATCTATCATTTCACCGCCGCTTTGATAAACGGGCAGGGCATTGAGCAGCTCATAGCGTCCATACAGGCCACCTAAACCGGTCGGACCCAGCGCCTTATGTGCAGAAAATACATAAAAATCGCAATCCAGCTGCTTTAAATCCGGGCGCAAATGCAATAAAGATTGAGCGCCGTCTACCACAGTAACCGTCCCTGAGCTTTTACTGCTCGCTATCAACGCTGCTACATCATTGATATTGCCCAGCGCATTAGAGGCATGGCAAATACTCATCACTTTGGGTTTTAATTTCTCTATCAGTGCTTTAGCTTGTTCAAGCTGAAGAATACCTTGGGCATCTACAGGCAGTAACTCAATACGTGCACCTGTGCGCTTTGCGGCAAGTTGCCAGGGCACGATATTGGCGTGATGCTCCAAAGGAGACAACAAAATTACATCGTCTTTTTTTAAGCTGTCGCTCAGGCCATACGCAATTAAATTCAAAGAGGCGGTAGCACCACTGGTCCAGACAATTTCCGGGCTTTGCACATTAAGAAATTGCGCTAATTTGCCCCGTACAGCCTCATAGGCTGTGGTTGCCTGTTCACTCAGCGTGTGTAAACCTCGGTGTACATTGGCGTTCTGAGACTGGTAAAAATCCTTTACAGCCTGGATCACCTGATTGGGTTTCTGGGTGGTGGCAGCGGAGTCAAGATAACACAAAGGCTGGTCGTCAACCGACACCTCAAAGATAGGGAAATCACGCCGAAGTTGTGTGCAAGGGTTATCGTTCAAAAGGGTCTCCTACTGCGCCTGAGCAGGCGGATTTTACCGGATTTATATTGGCTTGCAAGCCTGTCTGAAGAGCTGGCACAAAAAAGGGCTGCCAATGGCAACCCTTTTCAAAGCGTCAGTTAAGCGTTGCTTATCTGTCGCCTTCTTTTTTGTAGTCACGTGCCGTGTAGCCAGTGTACAACTGACGTGGACGACCAATCTTGTGACCTGGCTGAGACAGCATTTCGTTCCAGTGTGAGATCCAGCCAACAGTACGAGACATAGCGAAGATCACAGTGAACATGCTAGTCGGAATACCAATCGCTTTCAGGATGATACCTGAGTAGAAATCAACATTCGGGTACAGCTTCTTCTCAACGAAGTACGGGTCTTCCAGTGCGATCTGCTCAAGTTTCATTGCAACGTCAAGCAATGGATCCTGAATGTTCAGCTCTTTCAGAACTTCGTGACAAGTTTGACGCATTACTGTCGCACGTGGATCGAAGTTTTTGTATACGCGGTGACCAAAGCCCATCAGACGGAACGGATCGTTCTTGTCTTTCGCTTTTGCAACGTATTCGTCGATACGGTCAACAGTACCAATTTCTTCCAGCATGGTCAGACACGCTTCGTTTGCACCACCGTGCGCAGGACCCCAAAGTGACGCGATACCCGCTGCGATACACGCATATGGGTTAGCGCCTGAAGAACCAGCAAGACGTACCGTTGAAGTAGACGCGTTTTGCTCGTGGTCTGCGTGCAGCATGAAGATACGGTCCATTGCTTTGGCCAGTACAGGGTTAACCTTGTACTCTTCAGCTGGGACTGAGAACATCATGTGCAGGAAGTTTTCTGCGTAGCTCAGGTCGTTACGTGGGTAAACGAACGGCTGGCCTGTGTTGTACTTATACGCCATCGCAGCAATGGTAGGCAGTTTAGCAACCAGTTTGATTGCACAACGCATACGCTGATCAGCGTCTGAGATGTCCAGGTCGTCGTGATAGAACGAAGACAATGCACCAACCACACCACACAGCATCGCCATTGGGTGAGAATCAACACGGAAACCCTGGAAGAAAGACGCAATTTTTTCATGCAGCATAGTGTTGTGCGTGATGTTCTTTGCAAATTCTTCAAGTTGCGCATCGTCTGGTAATTCACCGTTCAGAAGCAGGTAGCACAGCTCAATGTAGTTAGATTGCTCTGCTAATTGCTCGATTGGGTAACCACGGTGTAGTAGTACACCCTTTGCACCATCGATATAAGTAATAGATGATTCGCAAGAGCCAGTCGACATAAAACCAGGGTCGTATGTGAAGAAGCCGTGAGCGCCAAGTGTGCGGACGTCGACTACGTCCTGGCCAGCAGTGCCAGAGTAGATCGGGAGTTCGATCGGATCATGACCATCGATATGGACTGTGGCTTTCTTATCTGCCATCTATTTATCTCCTATGAAATAACAATATTCTGATTGTTATGTTGTGATACTAATGTTAAGCAAATTCAGATCATTCTAACTTAAAATAGGGGTGGAAAGTCAATTTTTCTGAGAATTATGCAGAAATGTATGATAAATATTCTACGCCGTTTAAATATTATACCATCGGCTAATTCGCAAGCGTCTCAATCTAAACAAGAATTGTAAAAGGCCGCTCGGCCTTATATACTATCTACGGTTTTATACCGTGTCGTCTGTGGGTAAACCTATTTTTACATTGGCATTTTCACAAAGTGAACCGCTCAGTGTTTAAACAGGTATATCTAGAGTGTGCCATTTGTGCAACCAGCGCAAGTGGTTTTATAAAAACAAGTAGATGAGCTCCTTTGTGAGCAAGATGGGCAAGTAACTGTGAAAAAGCAAAGACCTGTAAATCTAGATCTTACGACTATATCTATGCCACCTACGGCAAAAGCGTCGATTTTGCACCGTGTAACCGGTGTTGCGTTATTCTTCGCATTGACCTTTGTCATTTGGGCGTGGTCTGAGTCTCTTTCTTCTCCTGAAGGGTTTGAATTTGTTAAAGAGCTAATGACTGGCTTTATTGCAAAATTCATTGCGTGGGGCACCCTGACTGTATTGTCTTACCACATCATTGGTGGCGTACGTCACATGATCCAAGACATGGGTCACTGGGAAGAATTAGAATCGGGCAACACCAGTGCAAAAATCGCATTGGCGCTGTGGGTAATCGTAGCCATCCTGGCAGGAGTGTGGATATGGTCTTAAATCAAGCAACTCTGAAGCGCGACGGTGTGCAAGACTATGTGTCATTGCGCGCGACTGCACTAATCATCCTGGCTTATTCGGTATTTATCGTTGGCTATTTTCTGCTAACGCCCGAAATCAGCTATGAAGCCTGGACAGGTTTGTTCTCAAACCTGGCCGTTAAAGCGGCAACTTTCATCACACTGGTATGCATCATGGTCCACACTCGCATTGGTTTGTGGCAGGTTCTTACGGACTACGTTAAGTGTTCAACGATGCGTTCTGTGCTGGGCTTTGTACTTAATCTGATGGCACTGGCGTATGTTGCTGTTGGCCTGTTTGTATTGTGGGGTGTTTAAGTGAAATATAATGTTCGTGAATTTGACGCTGTTGTAGTTGGCGCCGGTGGTGCTGGCATGCGTGCAGCGCTTGCGATTTCTGAGTCAGGCAAAACTTGTGCATTGATCTCTAAAGTATTCCCGACACGTTCTCATACGGTATCTGCACAGGGCGGTATCACAGTTGCACTGGGTAACTCCCACGAAGACAACTGGGAATGGCACATGTACGACACGGTAAAGGGTTCTGATTACATTGGTGATCAGGATGCCATCGAGTACATGACCAAAACGGGTCCTGAGGCAATCACTGAACTTGAAAACATGGGTCTGCCTTTCTCTCGTTTCGAGAACGGCCGTGTTTATCAGCGTCCTTTCGGTGGTCAGTCTAAGAATTTTGGTGGTGAGCAGGCTGCACGTACAGCAGCAGCGGCAGACCGTACAGGTCACGCATTGCTACACTGCTTGTACCAGCAAAACGTTAAGAACAAAACTAACGTTTTTTCTGAGTGGTACGCGCTTGATTTGGTTAAAAACGACAAAGGCGACGTAGTCGGTGTAACTGCAATCGACATCGAAAGCGGCGAAGTTGTTTACTTCAAGTCTAAAGCGGTTGTTTTGGCAACCGGTGGAGCAGGTCGTATCTACGCATCAACTACTAACGCACATATTAACACTGGTGACGGTGTTGGTATGGCGGTTCGTGCTGGCATCTCTATGCAGGACATGGAAATGTGGCAGTTCCACCCAACCGGTATCGCGGGTGCGGGTACGCTGGTAACAGAAGGTTGTCGTGGTGAAGGTGGTTACCTTCTGAATAAAGACGGCGAGCGTTTCATGGAACGTTATGCGCCTAACGCGAAAGACCTTGCGGGTCGTGACGTTGTTGCTCGTGCGATGATGACTGAAATCCGTGAAGGCCGTGGTTGTGAAGGTCCTTGGGGTACACACATTAAGCTTAAGCTTGACCACCTTGGTGAAGAAATGCTTAACCTGCGTCTACCAGGCGTCTGTGACCTGTCTAAGACATTCGCACACGTTGACCCAGCTAAAGAGCCAATTCCTGTTATCCCAACCTGTCACTACATGATGGGTGGTGTACCGACCAACGTAAATGGTCAGGTACTGAACGTGAATGAAAACGGCGAAGAGCGCATCATTGAAGGTCTGTTCGCGGTTGGTGAAATCGCGTGTGTATCTGTACACGGTGCAAACCGTCTGGGTGGTAACTCACTGCTTGACCTGGTTGTATTTGGTCGTGCAGCAGGTAACTTCCTGGGTACTTACCTACAAGGCTTTGAGTCTACAGGTGACGCATCTTCTGACGATGTTGAGCAGGCATTTGCGCGCTTTAACCGTTGGGAGTCATCTGAGAAAGGTAAAGGCGAAGATCCGGTTCAAATCAAGAAAGATCTACAAGAATGTATGCAGCTTAACTTCTCGGTATTCCGTGAAGGTGACGCAATGGCTGACGGCCTTAAAGAACTTAAAGAGATCCGTGAGCGTCTTAAGTTTGCGCGTCTTGACGACAAGTCAACTGAGTTCAACACCCAGCGTATCGAGTGCTTAGAGCTTGATAACCTGATGGAAACAGCTTACTCAACAGCCGTTGCTGCTAACTTCCGTACAGAAAGCCGTGGTGCACACTCGCGCTTTGACTTCCCTGAGCGTGACGATGAGAACTGGCTGTGCCACTCTCTGCATCACCCAGAGTCAGACACGATGACTAAGCGTGAAGTAAACTTTGCGCCTAAGACTCGTGAAGCATTCCCACCGAAAGCACGTACATACTAGGAGCTAAGCGATGGCAACTTTAGAATTATCTGTTTATCGTTACAACCCTGACGTAGATTCAGCACCTCGTATGCAAGATTACAAGCTGGAGGTTGAAGAAGGTCGCGACATGATGGTGCTAGATGCACTGTTAATGTTGAAAGAACAAGATCCAACATTGTCTTTCCGCCGTTCATGCCGTGAAGGTGTGTGTGGTTCAGACGGTGTAAACATGAATGGTAAGAACGGTCTGGCTTGTATCACCCCTTTATCTGCATTGCAAAAAGGTGGCAAAGGCAAGATCATCGTTCGCCCATTACCGGGTTTGCCAGTGATCCGTGACCTGGTTATCGACATGAGCCAGTTCTACACTCAGTACGAGAAGGTAAAACCTTACCTGATCAACGACAAGCCAACCGGCGGTGAAGAGCGTCTTCAGAGTATTGAAGAGCGTGACAAACTGGATGGTCTGTACGAGTGTATTCTGTGTGCATGTTGTTCAACGTCATGTCCGTCGTTCTGGTGGAACCCAGATAAATTTATCGGTCCTGCGGGCCTTCTTCACGCGTATCGCTTCCTGGCTGACAGCCGTGATACTGCGACAGAAGAGCGTCTGGCTGACCTTGATGACGCGTTCAGCGTCTTCCGCTGTCACAGTATCATGAACTGTGTAAGCGTTTGTCCGAAAGGCTTGAATCCTACTAAGGCGATCGGACACATTAAATCTATGTTGTTAAATCGTTCGGTTTAATACATATTTAAATCTACAGATGGCATGCTCAGCATGCCATCTTGTTTTCGTTTAAGTTTCTGCGCTAGAAAAAGGGCTAATAAATGCACGAAGGTGTGATGAAGGCATGGCTGGAATCTTCGCACTTATACGGCGGCAACGTTGCATATGTTGAAGATTTATATGAGGCGTATCTTGATGATGCGGCTTCAGTGCCAGAAGAATGGCGAGAAGTGTTTGATCAACTGCCAAAGGTAGAAGGCGTTGACGTTGATGTTAAGCATTCAGAGATTAAGTCTCAGTTTGCTGACCTTGCTAAAAACAAACACAGAGAAGTAATCGTTTCTGCAGAAGGTGCGGCAGATGCAAAACAGGTTCGTGTTTTGCAACTTATTAATGCATTCAGATTCAGAGGTCACCAAAACGCAAACTTAGATCCATTGGGTCTATGGCAGCGTGATCGAGTTCGCGAACTCGACCTGGCCTATCATGATTTAGACAATGCCGACCTGGAAAAAGAATATAACGTTGGCTCTTTTGCTTCAGGCCAAGAGACAATGAAGTTAAAAGACTTATACAACGCACTGAAAACCACTTACTGTGGTTCTGTTGGTGCCGAGTATATGCACATTACTTCAACAGAAGAAAAACGTTGGTTACAGCAACGCATCGAATCTACCTTCGCACAGCCTAAATTCAACAAAGAAACTAAGCTTCGCATCCTAAAAGGCCTGACCGCTGCTGATGGTCTGGAAAAATACTTAGGTGCTAAATTCCCAGGCGCAAAACGTTTCTCACTGGAAGGCGGTGATGCACTGGTGCCAATGCTGAAAGAGCTGGTACATCGTGCCGGTGAAAGTGGCCAGGAAGAAGTGGTCATTGGTATGGCGCACCGTGGTCGTCTGAACGTATTGGTCAACGTACTGGGTAAAAACCCACAAGTACTGTTTGACGAGTTCGCGGGCAAGTACGGCGAATCTGCAGGTTCTGGTGACGTAAAATATCACATGGGCTACTCTTCAGACTTCGCAACGCAGGGCGGCAACGTTCACATGGCGCTGGCGTTTAACCCGTCACACCTTGAGATCGTTAACCCTGTGGTTATGGGGTCGGTACGTGCACGTCTTGACCGTCTAAACTGTAAGAGCGGTTCTAAAGCACTTCCTATCACTATTCATGGTGACTCAGCCATCGCTGGCCAGGGCGTAGTGCAAGAGACATTCAACATGTCTCAGACTCGCGCTTATGGTGTTGGTGGTTCAATCCGCATCGTGGTAAACAACCAGGTTGGTTTCACGACTTCAAACCAGGAAGATACGCGTTCAACTGAGTACTGTACTGACATCGCTAAGATGGTTCAGGCGCCAATTTTCCACGTTAACGCGGATGACCCGGAAGCGGTTGCGTTCGTGACGCAAGTTGCCCTTGATTTCCGTAACAAGTTTAAGCGCGATGTAGTGATCGACTTGGTTTGTTACCGCCGTCATGGCCACAACGAAGCCGACGAGCCAAATGCAACTCAGCCTCTGATGTATCAGAAGATCAAAAAGCACCCAGTACCACGTCAGATTTATGCTGATAAACTGGTATCTGAAGGTGTAATGAGCGCAGATGAAGCGAAGACGCTGGCAGACGACTACCGTAACGGTCTGGACAACGGTCAGATCGTAGTTGAAGAAATTCAACCTGAGACCAAGCACTCTTCAGACTGGTCTAAGTACGTTGGTCACGACTGGGATACAGCCTATGAGGCAAGTGTTCCTGTTGAGAAGCTTAAAGAGTTGAGCGAAAAAATCTCGACTTACCCGGCTGACCACAAAGCGCAGTCGCGCGTTAAGAAAATTTACGATGACCGTAAAACCATGGCCAGTGGCGAAAAGCTACTAGACTGGGGTATGGCAGAAACGCTTGCTTACGCAACTTTGGTTGATCAGGGCACAGACATTCGCCTGACCGGTCAGGATTCAGGTCGTGGTACTTTCTTCCACCGCCATGCGGTTGTTCACAACCAGGCCGATGCTTCAACTTACCTGCCGCTGCAAAACGTGCGTGACGATCAGGGTCTGTTTGAAGTGTATGACTCAGTACTGTCAGAAGAAGCTGTACTGGCGTTTGAATATGGTTACGCAACGGCAGAGCCAACCTCACTGGTACTGTGGGAAGCCCAATTCGGTGACTTCGCGAACGGTGCCCAGGTGGTATTCGACCAATTCCTGAGCTCAGGTGAGCAAAAGTGGGGCCGTCTGTGTGGTCTGACTTTATTACTGCCACACGGCTACGAAGGTCAGGGCCCAGAGCACAGCTCAGCGCGTCTTGAGCGTTACCTGCAACTGTGTGCAGACCACAACATGCAAGTGTGTGTACCAAGTACGCCAGCACAGGTTTATGCTATGTTACGTCGTCAGTCAGTACGTCCTCTGCGTCGTCCACTGATTGTAATGACACCTAAATCTTTACTTCGTCATCCTCTGGCTGTGTCTAGCCTGGAAGAGTTGTCTGAAGGTGTTTTCCACAACATGATCGACGAGATTGATGATATCAATCCTGAAAACGTCGAGCGCGTTGTGTTCTGTAGCGGTAAAGTATATTACGAATTGCTACAGGAGCGTCGCAAGCAAGAGCTGAATAACGTCGCTATCGTTCGTGTGGAGCAGCTATATCCGTTCCCGCACAAAGAGATGGACGAAATCATGGCTCGCTACCAGCACGTTAAAGACTTCGTATGGTGTCAGGAAGAGCCTCAAAACCAAGGTGCCTGGTACTGTTCACAACACCATTTCTGGGAAGCTATCCCAAGTGGTGCGAAGTTGACTTACGCCGGTCGTAAAGCTGCAGCAGCGCCTGCATGTGGCTATATGTCGACCCATACAAAAGAACAAAATGCGTTGATTGCTGACGCTTTAACTATTAAGAAATAAGGAATTAGAGATGACGACCGAAATTAAGGTTCCTGTTCTTCCTGAATCTGTTGCCGATGCAACAGTGGCCACATGGCACGTAAGCGTTGGTGACAAAGTAAGCCGTGACCAAAACCTGGTAGATATCGAAACTGACAAAGTAGTGTTAGAAGTCGTTGCACCTGAAGACGGCGTTATTGTCGCTATCTCTGAAGAAGAGGGCGCAACGGTTCTTGGTGAGCAAGTTATCGCACAGCTGGGCGCGTCAGATGCCGCTCCAGCGCAATCAAATGAACAAACAGCAGCGCCAGCAGCGGCGCCAGCAGCAGAAGGTAAAGAAGTGGACATTAAAGTACCTGTACTTCCTGAATCAGTAGCAGACGCTACAGTTGCAACTTGGCATGTACAACCAGGTGAAGCGGTAAGCCGTGACCAAAACCTGGTAGACATTGAAACAGACAAAGTTGTGCTTGAAGTTGTTGCACCTGAAGACGGTGTAATGGGCGAGCAACTGCACGCAGAAGGCGAAACCGTTCTGGGTGAGCAAGTAATTGGTAAACTGGTTGCCGGTGGCGCACCAGCAGCGGCGCCAGCTGCACAGGGAGAAGCAGCGCCTGCAAGCGATGACAATGCAGATGTACTAACGCCATCTGTACGTCGCTTGATTGCAGAAAAAGGCCTTGATGCTTCACAAATCAAAGGTACTGGCAAAGGCGGTCGTATCACTAAAGAAGATGTTGATGCATTCCTGAAAGCACCTGCGGCAAAACCAGCAGCTGCGCCAGCGGCAGCAGCACCTGCGGCACCAATGGGCGACCGTACTCAGAAGCGCGTTCCTATGACTCGTCTGCGCAAGACAATCGCGAACCGCCTGCTTGAAGCGAAGAACTCAACAGCGATGCTGACGACCTTCAACGAAGTAAACATGAAGCCTATCATGGACCTTCGTAAGCAGTACAAAGACGTATTTGAAGAGCGTCACGGTATCCGTCTTGGTTTCATGTCTTTCTACGTGAAAGCGGTTACAGAAGCGCTGAAGCGTTTCCCTGAAGTAAACGCGTCTATCGACGGCGATGACATCGTTTACCACAACTACTTCGACATCAGCATCGCAGTATCTACACCTCGTGGTCTGGTAACACCTGTACTACGCGACTGTGACAAGCTGTCTGTTGCTGAAATCGAAAAAGGTATCCGTGAGCTGGCACTTAAAGGCCGCGACGGTAAGCTGACTGTTGACGACATGACTGGTGGTAACTTCACTATCACTAACGGTGGTGTATTTGGTTCACTGCTGTCTACGCCTATCATCAACTTGCCACAGTCTTCAATCCTGGGCATGCACAAAATCCAGGAGCGTCCAATGGCGGTTAATGGCAAGGTTGAAATCCTGCCTATGATGTACCTGGCGCTATCTTACGATCACCGTCAAATCGATGGTAAAGAATCGGTTGGCTTCCTGGTTACAATTAAGGAACTTCTGGAAGATCCAACGCGTCTGCTTCTGGACGTTTAATCATCTAGATTAAAGATTAAGCTGTATGTGAGCATAATGTCCGCATACAGCTTTTTTTTTGCGCCATTAGTCTTACTGGGGTTTTCATACAAGGCCTTGAGATCTATACTATGGGCGCAATTTGGGATAGCTGATTATTTGCATAAATATTCAGCTTTTTTAGTATAAAAAATTGGATAAAGCATCATGAATTTGCATGAGTATCAGGCAAAACAACTTTTTGCCGAATATGGTTTACCTGTATCAGATGGTTACGCTTGTGACACGCCTCAAGAGGCAGTTGAAGCTGCTGGTAAAATCGGTGGTGACAAGTGGGTTGTAAAATGTCAAGTACACGCTGGCGGCCGTGGTAAAGCGGGCGGTGTAAAACTGGCAGACAGCAAAGACGAGATCCGCGCATTTGCTGAAAACTGGTTAGGCAAAAACCTGGTAACCTACCAAACTGACGAGAAAGGTCAGCCAGTTGCTAAAATCTTAGTAGAAAGCTGCACTGATATTGCAAATGAGCTATACCTGGGTGCTGTTGTTGACCGTGCTTCACGTAAAATCGTGTTCATGGCATCAACTGAAGGTGGTGTTGAGATCGAAGAAGTTGCTCACAACACACCAGAACTAATTCACAAAGCTGAGATCGATCCACTAGTCGGTCCACAGGCTTACCAAGGTCGTGAGCTTGCGTTCAAACTAAACCTGAACCCAACTCAAGTTAAGCAGTTCACTAAGATCTTCATGGGTCTTGCTGACATGTTCATCAACCACGACTTTGCACTACTAGAGATCAACCCTCTGGTAATCACTGACGAAGGCAACCTGCACTGTCTTGACGGCAAGATCGGTGTAGACGGCAACGCATTGTTCCGTCAGCCTAAGATCCGTGAATTCCACGATCCTTCACAAGAAGATGCGCGTGAAGCTCACGCAGCAAGCTTCGAGCTGAACTACGTTGCGCTAGACGGTAACGTAGGTTGTATGGTTAACGGTGCTGGCCTGGCGATGGGTACAATGGACATCGTAAACCTGCACGGCGGTAAGCCAGCTAACTTCCTTGACGTAGGCGGCGGCGCGACTAAAGAGCGTGTATCTGAAGCGTTCAAGATCATCCTGTCTGATGACAACGTTAAAGCTGTACTAGTTAACATCTTCGGCGGTATCGTTCGTTGTGACATGATCGCAGAAGGTATCATCGGTGCGGTTAAAGAAGTTGGCGTAAACGTACCAGTAGTTGTACGTCTTGAAGGTACTAATGCTGAAGCGGGTCGTGAAGTACTAGCTAACTCTGGCCTTGACATCATTGCAGCTGAGTCTCTAACTGACGCTGCTGAGAAAGTAGTTGCTGCTGCGGAGGGCAAATAATGTCTGTACTAATTAACAAAGATACTAAAGTAATCTGTCAGGGTTTCACTGGTGGTCAGGGTACTTTCCACTCTGAGCAAGCTATCCAGTACGGTACGCAAATGGTTGGTGGTGTTTCTCCTGGTAAAGGCGGCACAACTCACCTGGGTCTGCCAGTATTCAACACTGTACGTGAAGCGGTAGAGTCTACTGGTGCAACTGCATCTGTAATCTACGTACCAGCAGCATTTTGTAAAGACGCTATCCTTGAAGCGATCGACGCAGGTATCGAGCTAATCGTATGTATCACTGAAGGCATCCCTACACTAGATATGGTTGATGTTAAAGTGAAGCTGGAAGAAACTGGCGTTCGTATGATTGGTCCTAACTGTCCGGGTGTTATCACTCCGGGCGAGTGTAAGATCGGTATCATGCCTGGTCACATCCACCTTCCTGGTAAAGTAGGCATCGTATCTCGTTCAGGTACTTTGACTTACGAAGCGGTTAAGCAAACTACTGACGCTGGCTTCGGTCAGTCTACTTGTGTAGGTATCGGTGGTGACCCAATCCCAGGCACTAACTTCATCGACGTACTGGAAATGTTCCAGAACGATCCTAAGACTGAAGCAATCGTAATGATTGGTGAGATCGGTGGTACAGCTGAAGAAGAAGCGGCAGAGTACATCAAGCACAACGTGACTAAACCAGTTGTTTCTTACATTGCAGGTGTTACAGCGCCTCCAGGTAAGCGTATGGGTCACGCTGGTGCAATCATCGCAGGCGGTAAAGGTACAGCTGACGAGAAGTTCGCTGCACTTGAAGCTGCTGGCGTTAAGACCGTTCGCTCACTAGCTGAGATCGGTTCTGCACTTAAAGAAAAAGCAGGCTGGTAATCACGTTACCTGTACTGTAAAAAAGGCGCCTCAGGGCGCCTTTTTTGATCTTTTCTTTACAATTCTTCTGATAGCTTATTGCCCAATGTGATTTGTTTTTCTGTATAATCCCCGTTCGATTTTTTTGCTTGCCTTACCTCTTTGTTTTAGAAGGTAATTACATAACCGTGTCTGTCTCAGTATTGTGATTTGACCTTGTTTGGTAGCAGCATAAAACATCATTTTCAATCAGGTCGCTATTTTTTGTTTAAAGGAAATTATATGAGATTTTTATTGGGATCTTTAGTGATAGCTTTACTCGCTGGTTGCGGCGGCGGGTCATCTGAATCTACTGGTAATGCCACGCCGGGTGGCCAAAGTTCAGCTCACAATACGGCTCCAACCTTGGAGAAAAACGAGGGTACATGGGTCATTTCTGCCAATATGCAGAGCACTAAGCGCTTTGAATTAAGCGATAAAGAAGGGGATACTGTTAGTGTTTCATCAGAAAACCTACCTGAGTGGCTGAAGTTGGAACAAACCGGCACAGCATTTTCTTTAGTTGCCGAGCCAGATCTCTTTGACGTAGATACTCATAACATCGCGCTTGTGCTGTCTGATTCTAAAGATACGTCTGCTCAGACTATCGTTATTCAGGTAACAGTAGATCCTGAATCTAATCCCTCAGAGACGGTAGCTTTGTCCGACGATGTTGTACAGGGTACCTGGTCTAACCAATCTGGCGATGTGCTATTTCATTTTACGGATGATAATAAAGGGCTGGGGCTTTATAAGAACAAGGGCTTCGCATTTGACTGGAACAACCTGGATGATATTGAACTGACTACACGAGAAGCAGAATGTATCGCGCACTGTAGTCGTCCTCAGTTTTTACCTATTGAAGTTGTTGCACAACAAGACGATAAAATAGCGGTAAAAATATATGCCAGTGAGCAGGATTACGAGCTGGTTGTGTTAACAAAAGGGGATGTGAAGTCACTTGAATACAACTACTACATTGAACAACGTTTATCTGATGACGTATACGTTAGCAAGCTGTCCACAAGTACCAGCGAGCCTAGCCTGATTGGCGGTTCCCTGACTGTTGACTATGAAGACTACAAACAGCATGTGCCGTTTCATTATGCTCCTTACTATGATGGAGATAACTATCAAATTTTGAGTGACGGACCGGAGCGAGACATCTTTGGTCGTTCATTAGTAAAAGAATTTCTGAATACCAATACACAAACATTCAAAAGGCTAAGCTTTGACCCCAACATTCTCAGTGCAAAAATCGTTGCCGCGAAGGGCGACTTTGTGGCTCTGGAATTTGTTTATCGTTTTGAAATGGTGCCAACATTTGATACAGGCTTAGTGCCAGAAGCTGAATGGAACAATTATGAAGGGCTTAACGATGTTATGGCCCCCAGGCACAGCTATAAAATATACCGAGGCCTGGAGATGATGGACATTCCTGAGTTTCCTGCGGGCAGTCAAACCTTGGGACTTTCGCCGCTTCTTGGTGGAGAGTTGCCGACGGGAGGAAGATTTAATGCTGTGAATACAATGCTCGAATTCACCTCTGCAACAGCAGGAGTTTATAAAGCAACAGATGGTGTAACGGGAGAGCAACACAGTTTGGATGTATCATTAAGCAGAACGCAAGATACACTGAGCTATACATTTGATAAATACACGCAGACGGTTAAATATGGGCAGTTTTTCAACAACCAAACTGCTTTTATAAGAGAGCTCGGTGGGGACTCGCCTTTTATTCTGGCAAGCATAGCAAAGCTGCCAAACATGGTTGAGCCAACGCAGGAAGATTACATGCGGACTTTTTACATCGATACCAGAAACTTGAATAACAACGGCCGACACCTGGTACTTGAGCCTCAGTCTGATGGCAGGGCGATTATATATACTGGCGGTATTGCCGGCCCTAATGGCCGTTGGCAGATGGAAGACGACAACAGTATGAGTTTTATTCTGTCGTGTAACGAAGATACCTATGCAGAATGCCTGAGTGGGCAGACTGAGAAAAATGTACTGAATTTTAAGTTGCTATATAAACAAAGGGAAGGGTATTGGTTTATGCGAGAGCATACCCATTACAGGCAGGATGACAATCAGCAATGGAATAGTCGTATTACACATAACATTCAGTTCTTGCGTGTATGTGATGTATGCTACTACTCCAGCAATTAAAATGATTTCAAAAAGGCGCCTGAGGGCGCCTTTTCTTTTTAACTTTGCCATATGCTCACAAAGGTATATCTGCAGACATGTCTGCACACACATGTCTGCACAGACATCCATTAGTACATTGCTAGATTCTTATTGCTATTATCGAGTTATTTTATCTCCCATTTTGAGGTGAACCAGCGGGCTGCGAGCAAGCCGGGGAGATGGTCAGATGAGAACTTATTGTTTTGCGGGGCAGTGCAAAATCTGTTAAAGCGGGGGAGGAGAGCCCCCCGCTGAAGAAGCTTAATCCTGATAGCTGATATGCTGGAAGAAGCGCACAATAACGTCTTGCTTCTCCGGGTTAATTGGCAGCTTACCGGTTAAACGGCGGATCATGGTTTCGGCGTTGTTCATAAATTTACCGTAACCCACGTCTTTTTTGTCTTTATCGCTGGCAACCACCACAAAGTGCATGGTGTCGCACAGGTGTTCACCGTCCCAGATAGAGCGTACCTGACCATCTGGAGCGGATGTATCAAAGCTCAGTTTTTGTAACTCACGATTGGCGTCTGATTTATCAATCTGACTGCTGCGAACCAGAGGCTGGCGGCCATCGGCAACCAAGCCGACATGGGTCAGTTGCAGCTGATCGCACAAAGTTAAAAAGCTGTCTTCAATACTGCGGTAAAACTGGGTGTAATCCCCCGGGCGCATCTGGCTTTGATATTCGGTCTTGATAGCGCGGGTAATAGGGATAGAGAAAGACACATAGCTCATCTCTGAGTGCTGCTCTGGCAGTGTACAGTTACGCGCCTGGTAACGCGGGTACAAGCTGCGTAGTTTATAGCCGTAACTTTCTCTGTGGCCTTTTACCTTAGCAAAAATATCATAAGTTAAGTGCTGATGGTCACGGACTTTGTAAGACAAGCCTTGCTGCTCGTATTGCTCTTTCAGATCGTCCAACGCCTTTTTTACTTTGCTGTGAAAACTGGCCGCATTGGCGCGCAGTTCATCACCGGTTGCCAGGAACAATAAGCGAATTTTACGTGCTTTATGATCAGCCTCATAATGTATCTTGTGGCCTTCGTGATACTTTGGATTGTAAAAGAACAAAATCTGCTTATCCGTTTGCAGGCTGTGTGCCTCGTCGTGATAGCGCACGATGGGCAGCTTGTCGTTAGCAATGACGTGAACGTTAAATAATTCGTGCTCGTCGCAAATGGCAAACAACTTTCGGGCCAGGCGTTGGTAGCAGCTTTGCACATCATCAAAACAATCGAAGAATGCGTCGCTGGGTTTAAACTCAGCCAAAATGTAATGGTTGTTACGTGCGTTCGTTGGAATATAAACGCGGTGAAGATTCATTGATGCCATAGGTTTTTCCTTGCGATACCTCTGTTGTTGACGCCCATGATAGAGCGAGCGTGTGACGGATATATTGCGCTAGAACAAAATTTGTCATAAAAATGACGCTTCTTTTTGCCTTTGACTTGGCTGTTTTATGCCCAGGTCGCCACAATTGCGAAGTAAATCTGTTTTCGCCTTAGTTTTACGCTGTTCGTTGCTCAAACTTTTTGTAATAATGCCTCAGTTAACTGGTACTAAATTTTCAGAGGAATGAGTTCCTATGGCGGAAGCAGAAAATCGCCCAACAAATTTTATAACAAACATCATTGATGCGGACTTGGCCAGCGGTAAGCATGGCGGTACGCACACGCGCTTTCCACCAGAGCCAAACGGCTACCTACACATAGGCCATGCTAAGTCTATTTGCCTGAACTTTGGCATCGCTCGCGACTACCAGGGTCTGTGTAATCTGCGCTTTGACGATACGAACCCGGAAAAAGAAGATCTGGATTACGTAAACTCAATTAAAGAAGACGTGCAGTGGCTGGGCTTTAACTGGGATGGTGAGATCTGCTATTCGTCTAACTATTTCGACAAGCTATACGAGTACGCGGTTGAGCTGATCAACAAAGGTCTTGCCTACGTGTGTTTCCTGTCGCCAGAGCAGGCGCGTGAATACCGTGGCACGCTCACTGAGCCGGGTAAAAACAGCCCGTACCGCGATACCTCACCAGAAGAAAACCTGGCGTTGTTCGAAAAAATGAAGAACGGCGAGTTTAAAGAAGGCGAGTGTGTACTGCGTGCTAAGATAGACATGGCCAGCTCATTCATGGTGCTGCGCGACCCTATCATTTATCGTATTCGTTTTGCTCACCATCACCAGACCGGTGACAAGTGGTGCATTTACCCAATGTACGACTTTACTCACTGTATTTCGGATGCGCTGGAAGGGATCACCCATTCACTGTGTACGCTGGAGTTCCAGGACAACCGTCGTTTGTACGATTGGGTACTGGACAACATCAGCCTTGAGTGTCATCCACAACAGATCGAGTTCTCTCGTCTGAACCTGGAATACACCGTGATGTCAAAGCGTAAGCTGAATGACCTGGTGGTCAACGGTCAGGTAGAAGGCTGGGACGATCCGCGTATGCCAACTATTGCTGGATTGCGTCGTCGTGGTTATACCCCTGCGTCTATCCGTGAATTCTGCAAGCGCATTGGTATTACCAAGCAAGACAACATGGTTGAAATGGGTATGCTGGAAGCGTGTATCCGTGATGACCTGAACGAAAACGCACCGCGTGCAATGGCAGTACTTGATCCGGTTAAAATCGTGATTGAAAACTATGACGCAGAGCAGGTTGAAATGCTGGACGCGCCAAACCATCCAACACTGGATATGGGCTCACGTCAGCTGCCGTTCACTCGCGAAATCTACATTGAGCGTGATGACTTCCGTGTTGAGGCCAACAAGAAGTTTAAGCGTCTGGTACTGGGTAAAGAAGTACGTTTGCGTAATGCCTATGTGATTAAAGCCGAGCGCGTTGAAGAAGACGATGCAGGCAACATTACTACGATTTACTGTACCTACGACGCCGATACCTTAGGTAAAAACCCGGCTGATGGCCGTAAAGTAAAAGGCGTTATCCACTGGGTATCTGCCAGCCACTGTATCGAGGCTGAAGTACGCCAGTACGACCGTCTGTTCAATGTGCCAAACCCGGCAGCGGCGGAAGACTTCGCGACTACGCTGAATCCAGATTCTCTGGAGATCATCGCCAATGCTAAGCTGGAGCCGTCTCTGGCAGACGCTGCACCAGAGCAGGGCTTCCAGTTTGAGCGTTTGGGCTACTACTGTCGTGATAACAAGCGCGACACATTGACCTTCAACCAGACAGTTGGTCTGCGTGATTCCTGGGCAAAAATTGAAAACGCCTAACACGCACAATAAATAAAAAGGTCGGCTTATGTCGGCCTTTTTTAATTAGCATGCCCGATCTTCTTAATTGATCTGATAATTTGCATTAGAAACACTGGATACCCGAAAACGGACAGGCCCATGACAGAAAAGTCGATCCATAACTTTTACATCAATGAACAGCAGTCGGTTTATTTGCTCTCTCATAAAGACGCAAAAAAACACCGTCAGTGGCTCAATATCTGTCAGAAGCAGCTGACACTACTGGGCTACCGTGATGTGGAAGTAATAGGCTCCGGTGCCTTTGGGTTTGTGTTTGCCGGGGTTGACGGGCAGGGCAAAGAGTGGGTGTTTAAATTCTCCCGTATTACCCTGGCGCAGAGTGTACGCGACCGCCTGGAAGACGAAGCCTATATGCTGTCGCAGATTAAAAATCCCATGGTTCCCGAGTTTTATGCCTTTGAACGGGCAAAAAAGCAGGGGATCCTGATGATGGCGCGCGCCAAAGGTCAGGATCTGGAGCAATGGTCACTTAAACGCGGTCGTTTTAAGCCCCATGAGCTCGTGCACCTGGCCAATAAACTCAGAAACGTGCTGGTTGATTTACGCAATCGCAAAAATGGCATGTCGCCACAGCCTGTGGTACATGGCGATATTAAGCCATCGAATATTGTCTGGGATGAAGCAACAGACAGCTTCTCTCTGGTTGACTGGGGCAGCTCAGTCTATGCCCAGCTGGATGCCCATGGCGAGCCGGTTGCCAGTAATATTATGGATCTGATGTCGTCGGATATCAGCAGCACCAATGCCCGGATGGGCGATGTGTACTTTATTGGCGATGAGCAAATGTCGGGCGCACGCTCCTCGCCACGCTTTGACGAGCAGGGCGTGGCATCCACCATTTACGCGCTGGCCAGTGCCCAGTCTTGCCGTTTTGGTGCGGCTGTGATCCCGGCAACCAGCTTAGGCTTGCCGCAAGCCTTTGCCAGAATGATAGATGCGATGCTGAGCAAAGACAAAGTCACCCGAGATCAGGCCGGCGACTACTTTATGCGTAACATGCCGGCCATGGCACGCATGTATTTACCCGAACTAAAAACACCGCCTCGTAAGGCTAGCATCCCTTTTTGGTTTAATGAGATCGACGAAGAGCCAGATACCGTGGTCTACAGCTCGCGCAAACAGTTTTTACGCCGTGCCGATCATAATCAGCAACTGCTGGACGTAAACGACGCCCAGCTTGACCGCTACTATAAAGAGTTCTTGTTCGACACCGGCGACAGCGAAAAAGCGTTTCTGGCATCCATCAGCCGGCTGGCAAAATATCCGGTGGTAGGTGGCCTGAGTTTTCACTGGAAGGATGCCTCTTTGTTTGTGGAGTCCAGCCTGGTACTGCACGACGAGTCGTTGCAAAGTGCGTTTACCGATGCCGTAAACGCCACCGTGATGCTGGCGCAGGGGATAGAACAAAAGGGCTTGTTTAAATGCTGCCTGTTTGATGCCAGACAAACCATACAACTTCAGCGCGACGGCACCGGAGCATTTATTTTTGACCACGTGCCCGAGCTGCAATACACAGTATCGGACATTGGCACCAGTGAAATTGCGCGCCCCCATTCTTACTTTGAAGATGGCAAAGACCCCGACGAGCAGCTGCAATTACCACGGCAGATAGTGCAGTGTGTGTTCGAGCTTAACCAGATCCACCATACCGGCTGTATCATCTTTGAATCGCTCAACGACCGCCTTAAAATACACCATTACTACTGCCTGCTTGATGCCAGCAAAGAGCGGGAGTTTAAAACTCTGCTCACCCGAATTATGCAATACGCCATGAGTATTCAGGACTTTGGTGTGGCAGGCTTTATGAAACTGCCCTACAAAAACACCCGTGAATTTACTTTATGCGCCCGCCAGCCAGACCATTTTTATCCTAAAGACCCAAAGGCTGCACAGGGCTGAATTAAGCTATCTACGACTAAGATATAACAAAACGCACGTTGCACATCGGCCCATCCTCCGACAAGATAAAAAGCCTAAAAACGGAGGGAAACATGGATCAGGAAACACGCCGAGAGCTGCTCAAACTAAGCTGGAGCATGCACGACGAAGTAGAGCAGGCCATTTTAAAAGACAGCACCAAACAGGGCGACGACAACTGGACAGAAAAGCAAAAACTGCTGCTGGCAGACATGTCGCTACACCTGCTGCAAACCGCGCTCAAACCCAATGGCCTAAGCCAGGAAAAGCTCAAAAACAACCTCAACGCCATTCTAACGCTCAGCGACGACTTTATCGACGAAGTCGACTTACGCAAAACCGCCGATGCACTCTATGGATTGGATAAGTGAACGGGCTTTGAGCTGTCGCTTAACGCTGAATTAGATTTCTTACTCCTGTATATATCTTGTCATCCCGGACGCTTGCGAGCCGGGACCTACTTACAAGCCGCGCAGCAGTTTCTCGATAAAGATAAGCCTAACAAACAACTCCGTCATCCCGGACGCGTGCGAGCCGGGATCTACTTGAACACCACACAGCTGTGCCTTGTTACAGACAAACCAGACAAGCAACTCAGTCATTCCGGACACTTACGAGTCGGGATCTACTTGAACACCACACAGTTGTGCCTTATTACAGACAAACCTGAAAATCAACTCCGTCATCCCGGACGCGTGCGAGCCGGGATCTACCTGAACACCACAAAGTTGTGCCTTACTACAGACAAACCTAACAAACAACTCCGTCATCCCGGACGCGTGCGAGCCGGGATCTACCTGAACACCACACCGCTGTGCTTCGTTACAGACAAGCTGTAGGCAACTTTGTCATCCCGGACGTGTGCGAGCCGGGAACTACTTGAATACAACGCAGCAGTTCCTTGATAAAGACAAACCTAACAAATAGCACCGTCATCCCGGATGCGTGCGAGCCGGGATCTACTTGAACACCACACAGCAGTTCCTCGATAAAGGCAAACCTAACAAACAACTCCGTCACCCCGGACGCATGCGAGCCGGGATCTACTTGAACACCACACAGCAGTTCCTCGAGATAAAGACAAACCCGACAAACAGCTCCGACATCCCGGACGCTTACGAGCCGTGATCTACTTAAATATAACGCGGCAGTTCCTCGACAAAGACAAACCTAACAAACAGCTCCGTTATCTCGGACGCTTACGAGCTGGGACCTACCGCAGCTCAATTCTTAAATATCTGGACAAATAGTGACGCGCTCGAATATCAGAGTTTATCAATCGGGCTTGTTGTATAGGCAAACTTATCGCCCATGATATGAGTATAAATCTCGGTTGTTCTGATATCTGTATGACCTAACAACTCTTGTACTGTCCTTATATCAGCACCATTTCGCAGCAGTTCAGTGGCAAATGAGTGCCTGAAAGTATGCGCTTTGACGCGTTTGGTGATATTGGAAGCCAGCACCGCAGCCCTAAGTTGCTTGCGAAATGCTGTCTCATGTAAATGGTGACGACAAACATACTCGTCTGTCGGGTGAACGCATCGAGTGGAAGAAGGAAACAGATATTGCCAGGAGAAGTCTTTCACAGCATTTCCGTATTTACGGATCAGAGCCGGTGGCAGCGAAGTCAGCCCAAAACCAGCGTTCAGATCTTTTAGGTGAAGCGATTTAACCACGGCCATTTGTTCTTCTAATGCCTGCAAGCATGACTTAGGCAGCAAGGTGTATCTGTCCTTGCGGCCTTTACCCCGAAAAACAAAAATGGACTTATTGGCAAAATCTAAGTCTTTAATACGTAATTTTAAAGCTTCGTTGATACGCAAACCACTGCCGTACAAAAGCGACGCGATGAGTTTGTGTACGCCATGAAGGTTAGCTATCACCTTTTGCGCTTCATTTGCACTCAAAACAGTGGGTAACGCGACATCTCGCTTACTGAATGAATAGTTCAACCCTTTTATGTCTCGTTTTATAATAAAACGGTACAAAAAAATGATGGCGCACAGCGCTTGATTTTGCGTTGCAGCGCTCACCGCCCGGTTAACGGCCAGGTGGTTGAGGAAACGCTCTATTTCCCTGTTGCCCATATTAGCAGGGTGCTTTTTGTCATTGAATAAAATGTAGCCTTTGATCCAGTACAGATAGCTTTTCTCTGTTTTTAGACTGTAGTGCTTGGTCCTGAGCTCAACGCGCACAGACTCCAAAAAAGGTGAATAAGACATCTTGACTCCAAGTGCTGTTTATTTATACAGGTATAAGTGAATGCGGCCAATTATCAAGTCAAATTTCTCGTTTTCTCCACGCTTGAAGGTCTCGTTTAAGCCAGCCATCATTTTTAGTTTATTAGATTCAAAAGGTTAGTAGTTTTACATAACGAGACCCCCAAGTCTCGCTATGATCACGGCTCGGTTTCAACAAAGCCATTTTGGCTTGAGCTACAAGAGTAATGGTGGTAGGTTATTGTTCTTATTATGAATAAAATGATTTGGCTGTGGATCTGTACGGTTTCAGGAACTGGATCTAACCGGTATTCACGCTAATAAGCTGTTAGCTCATCAAGGAGTTTATCATCAGTGGAATTATTTCAACCATTAGTGAAAGAAGAAGATCTACACAAAAACTATACCTCTATAATGCGACAATCAAAGGAAGGTGATCGACAAGAGCTACTTAGATGGTGCGAGGGTTTTCCAGATCGAGATAATAAATTTGTAAAAGAATTTCAAACAACTTTTAATTCAAGTTTTTGGGAAATCTATCTCTACGCCCTTTTCCGAGAAATTGGTCACTCTATGGAGTGGAGCTATTCTACGCCTGACTTTTTAGTTGAACATAATAGTAAAAAAATTGTTATTGAAGCTACGATAGCTGCTGCTGCATCAGGTAAAACCCCAGAGTGGGAAAAGGACTTAATGGAGTCACCTCCAACAAAATTTAAAGAAATGAATATGGAGTCTATTATTCGACTCTCAAATTCTATTATCTCAAAGTATCGAAAGTATAAAGAAAAATACTCTAAGCTTGAACATGTCAAAGGAAACCCTTTTGTTATAGCTGTAGCTCCGTTCGAACAGCCCCACTTCAATTTACAATGTGAAGTTCCCATTATGGCACTGTTATATGATTTTTATGTCGATGAAGATGCTTACAATGACAATCCTCACTTATACCCTAATGGCCCACCAGGTGTTAATTTAGGCTTTGTTGAAAAGGACAACGGAGCTGAAATACAGCTAGGGTTATTTGAAGATGACCAGCTTTCAGATATAAGTGCGATTGTTTTAAGTACAACTGCCACTTGGGGTAAAGTTGAGAGTATGTCAGGTAATAGTGATATCATGAGGTTTGTAAATACCGTCTGGTGGTCGGAAGAGGAAGGTTCGCCTATAACCAAACAAGCTGCAAAGGAGAATATTCGTGATGGTTTATTTGTATTCCATAACCCGTATGCAAAAAGACCTTTAGATCCAGAAATGTATAACCATTCTGGTATTACTCAAGTATTTGTAGATCCAGAAACAAAAATAATAGATAAGAAAAGAAACGGCTTGTTTTTAATGCATAGGCAATCATTAAATTTTGGAATAAAGTGAGCTAACAAGTGCGTTAAACCGGACAAATTTCAGTTGGCTGGCCCCGCTTCGCTCCACATTATAGCCAACTAAAATTAGCCGTTTACGCAAGCGTTGAACTAAGCCGCTACGCGGAGATCCAGCACCACACCATCTGAGTCACACTTACCTTGGGAATAGTCCCAGACAATACACCGAGGTAAGTGATGAATACCCTAATCGAACAAGTCCGTTTGGAGATTGGCTATCGAGGCTACTCCGCGAAGACAGAAAAATCCTATTGTGATGCGCTCCAAAAGGTCAGCCGTTTGGTGAATAAACCGCTGGATGAAGTATCAATGGATGAACTGAACCAGATCTTTAAAGATCCTTCCATTCGGCGGTTGTCTCGCGCCAGCCAAAGTCTGATCATCAATAGTCTGGCGTTTTTGTATAAGCACATTCTTAAGCGACCATTGGCACTGGATGTTGCCTTGCCTAAAGCGCCGTTAAAGGCGCCGGCGTATATTAGCCGAGGAGAGATCCAGGCGCTGATCGCCGCTTGCGACCATGTGCGAGTTAAAACATTAATTATGCTGTGCTACGGGTGTGGTTTGCGAGTCAGCGAAGCCTTGCAGCTAAAAGTGGCGGATATAGACAGTGAACGCAACACCTTATACATCGAGCATGGCAAAGGGAAGCGTGCTCGCTACGTGGTGCTCCCGCCGAGCGTACTGGCTCAGCTGCGAGTATACTGGTGTGCGTACAGACCAACGGACTGGTTGTTTTATGCGCCTTATTACCCACAGCGACCCATATCAGCGTCAACGTTTCGTAAACCACTGCGCGCGCTGGCACAGCGGTGCGGGCTGAGCAAAGCGGGTCATCCGCATGCGCTACGTCATGCGTTTGCAACGCATCAGCTTGAGGCAGGTATGCCACTGCATCAGTTGCAGCACCAGCTGGGACATCAGGATATCAGAACCACAGAAGGATACTTGCACTGGTTGCCGGAGCTGGGCCATGGCGGTGTTGATTTACTGGCCCCGGGGCTAGTGAAATGAGCCACTTACATATTGCAGACATTCTAAATGAAAGTCTGGCGGACTACATGCAAACGCATTCATTGAGCTATCAGCAAAAGCGGGTATGTGAACATCTGATGGCGTGCAGAACCGGCAAGCTGGGATATCAACGCTGGGCCTGTGATAGTTGCGCCGAGGTGCAGGAAATTGGGTGTAGCTGTCGTGACAGACATTGTCCGCGTTGCCAGGGGTTGGTAACGCAAGTGTGGGCAGAAAAACAGCAGCACAATCTGTTGCCCTGCCACTATTTCCATGTGGTGTTCACCTTACCCCATGAACTGAATGAACTGGCACGGTATCGCTCAGCGGATGTGTATAACAGCTTGTTCAGGGCTGCCTGGGCAACGCTCAGCGCATTTGCGCACAAAAAGCGTCATGGTCAGCTGGGTATGACCGCAGTGTTGCATACCTGGGGGCAAACACTGGTGCAGCATATTCACTTACATTGCCTCATCCCGGCGGGCAGCCTGATGGGTGACAAGTGGCAGGGGATAAGCAAAGGTTATCTGTATCCGGTGAAAGCGTTGTCTGCGGTGTTCAGAGGCAAAATGTTGAGTGCACTGAGCGAATTGGGAGTCAATGACAAGGCTCTGAATGTGCCAAAAAAGTGGTGTGTGTATAGCAAAGCGTGCCTGAAATACAGCGAGCGGCTGGTCAGCTACCTTGCTCGCTATACCCGCAAAGGCATGTTGCATGAATCTCGTCTGGTTGATAGTTGCGACGGGCAAGTACGCTTTACCTATCGTGACTCGGCAAATGGTAACAAACAGCGGATAATGACGTTGAGTCATGACGCGTTTATCGGGCGTTACCTGTCACATGTGCTGCCCCGAGGGTTTGTGAGGATACGACACTATGGGTTCCTGGCAAATGCATGCAGGGTAAAAAAACGGGCGATGATACGTGGCCAATGTGGGGCAGTGGTCAAGGTATCAGAAGAAGCGAGCAATGAGGAGCGAGGGACCATCCCACCGAGCTGGCAGTGCAAGCGCTGCCAAACGGGACGGCTATATCTGATATCGGTGTTACTGGCAGACACGTCTGGCGAGCGTAAAGAAAATGGACAAGCAGGAGAGACAGTACGAACGAGATAGCAACCTGATGCGGTTGCCAGAATAATGAATACAGCGGTGATGGTCACTCTGCCAAAGGATGTTGAAAGGTGGAGCAAGTCAGGCTGTGCCAGAGCCAGATAGCCTTGCCAAAGAGTGAAAAAATGGGTTTAATGATACCCATAAAGAAGGTTGTTCAGGCAGGGAATGAGTCAGGTTGTAGCGGTTTAAGTCACAAACGGTTCAAATCAAAAGTTACTCATCAAAAGCAAATCCCCATAGCATAAACCACACCAGCCGGAAACGGCGTGCAGGTAGCGGCCCAGTTCAACAAACGATTATGCGTACGCATGAATACTAAAGCGTTAGCTTTAAAGGGAAGTTATGGAGATAATTTACACGACTATAGGTTCATCAGTTCTTTTAGCTACTCTAGGTTTCTTATTTAGGAATCTGATTAAAATAAGACTAACTAACGCAGTTAAACATGAATATGCCGAAAAAATAGAGAAACTCAAATCGGAGTTGAAAGCTAAAAATGATGAATTAACATCTGAAATGGCGTATTTAAAGGACTCCAAATTACAAAGAGACGCTGAAGCTAGACAGATCAAACAAGATTACTACCACATGTTTCTGGAGGCAGTGTCAATAAAGTTTTCACACCACAATGACATGGAGAGTGAAGATGCAATTTCAGCAAATAGGAAGTTTTGTGTTGAAGTAAACAGGCTACCCCTATATGCATCTCAAGAAGTTGTTGAGTTTGTTAGTAAATTTGCTGGAGGTGGTAAAGCGCCTGAGTTTACAGAACTATATGAAGTAATTAGAAAAGATCTATGCTCAAATGCGTATAGTGGTTTTGATAACCTTGCTCAGTTCCACTTTCAAATTCCTAATAAAATTAAAGCTAACAAGGCCATCAAGTCGGGTTCGTAACAGTTGGCTGCGTTTCGCTTCGCTACACAGTATAGCCAACAGTCGCTCACCGCTTATGGCGGCGTTAGGCATTTAAACACTCAGCAATCACAGGATAATTATCAATGGGCAATAATGGTTCATCATTTAAGTTGTATGTTAAGCATTTAGGTGCTGCGTACTTGATTTATATAATTTTAGGGATGTTTAATTCACTACTATTTAAGCAAGGTATATTCAACTTTGGGGCCTTTGATGAGGTTGAGATAAGGTTCAGACTTGCTCAAACTATAGATATTATTATGTTTATAGCTGTTATTTGGGCTTCATGGGCACAGTACCTAGTTACTAAAACGATAAACAAA